>NZ_QOLB01000074.1 GCF_003333265.1 Candidatus Halocynthiibacter alkanivorans | reverse complement strand
TTCCGGTACATCAATGGGTTCTATAACCCTCGACGGCGGCATTCATCGCTTGGTGGAAAAAGCCCCTTGGCCTTCGAACGAAAGGCCGCCTAACATGAGATGAGAGACCGGAACTTTTGCGCGGCAAGTCCACCTGACTGCTGCACCAAACACCTTCCGACGAGAAGGGCGGAGAGTCGCCAGTTTCTGCGCTCTGGACACACTCTATATGTGGTTTCGTTGAATAGGACTGAGGAGCGGCTTTAAAGTGGGACTGGTCCAATCTGAAATTCGAAAGCTTCCGCGCCATGTGAAACTAAAACAGCGAATGTTGCTGCGATCAGTTTAAAATTTGACATCAATAGACCTCCCACATCAATCCAAGAGGGCAATTTGCATCGCCAGAAATTTGAAACATGCGTAAACGCGGGTCGGAATTGGTCATATATTCAGGGTTAGGAACACAGCGCGTCATTCAATACTGACGTCTTCATCCAATTCAATTCTTACGACATCGTCGCGCTGTGACAGTAGGTAAATCAATTTTACTGTCAGGTCGGTCGCTACCATATTCAGCTCCGGAATTGGTTCTGCAACCCGAACATCCATACTCTGCAGGAGCGCGAATAAGTCATCGCATTCCGGCTGGAAGATCACAATAACCGGATGCAGGCCGGTTGGGTCGATGCCAATATGTTCTTTCAGCTTGTTATCTAGTTTTTCCATCAAGAATTCCCGATCCTCGCGTGCACCACAAATGAGACGGTAATGACAGCAGCTGCCTGTTTGATTGTCATTCCGGAACTCCGCCTACGCGCTGTGGATCATAACACATTCCAGTGCGAAATGACGCCCGCAGGCGTCATTTCATATTCATGTCAGCGTACGGCGCGATATGCGTTTACCAGACCAAAGCCAAAGGCTATGTCCCGCCCAGTTGGGGCAAGATCTGATGCAGTACGCCACATATGAACCCGGATGCGATCACCATGCCAGGACGGATGGCGCCGCTTGATCAGAGCAGCGACGCCTGCCACATGTGGCGACGCCATCGAGGTGCCGCTCAGTCGGCGATAAGTGTTGGGCGGATAAGTGGACCAGACATTGACGCCAGGTGCGGTAACTTCCACTTGGGGGCCAAAACACGAAAAAGGTGCACGCCGCCGGTTACAATCTACTGCCGAGACCGCCATAAAGGACGGACAACGAGCCGGATTACCAACCGGGCCATTGTTGTTTCCAGCCGCTGCAACTGCAAGAATTCCGCGACTGCGCATCAAACGCCCGGCTCGCTCATAAGCGCGGCTGTATTGACGCGGATCATGAGTATTTGATCGGCTTCCAAGGCTCAGATTGGCAATATGCATCCGCGCGCGATAGCACCAGACCAAGCCGCCGAGAATCCAGCTTGAGCGACCTGACCCCTGGCGGTTCAAAACCTTCACCCCATAGAGTCGGGCATGCGGGGCAACGCCGACGACGCCGCGGTTGTTACGCAACGCGGCAATAGTACCCGCGACATGGGTGCCGTGGCCGTGATCGTCAGCCCAGGACCTCACGCCAGGTACAAAACTGGCTCCCCCATAGACACGCAGGTCAGGATGGCGCGGAGCAATGCCTGTGTCGACGACCGCGACCCTCGCACCTGCACCAGTAGAATAGCGCCAGGCATAAGGTACATAAATGATCCGCAGGCCGCAGGTGATATAGTCGCGGATCGCACGCGCCGCTTCGCTGTCCAGCGCTACGCCGTTCCTCACAAGCAGCTTATTGATCATCTCTTCACTGACATCAGTCGCCTGATTGTCGGTTAATTCTGTCAGTGCGCACTTGATTATGCAGCGGATCAGAGCCGCGAGCTTTTCTTTGGGAATTCCGGCCGCGTCTCCGGTTGATGCGACGATAGGATCACTGACAGCAGAGAGAGCGAAAACCTGCCCAGCCTCGTCGAAATCAATTTCGTCGTCAAATTCCGGAATCACCTGACTGGCACGGTCTGCTGCAACCAGCAACTGTTCATCCGTCGCGATCTCACCGTTTTCGATGTCCATCTGCGCAGCATCAACCTCTTCGGATGCTTCCGGGTCTTCATCGGCAACATCGTCGGGGTGGGATTCCTCATCGCCGGTTTCCGACACATGTGCCCATACGTCCTCTTCAACAGCGGCCACGCCTTTGCGTTTGCTTAGATCGCTTGCCTCTTTATCCGTCAAGTCAACGGTGACCGTGCCAATTTCTTCGGTGGTCAGTGCAGCGGTTTCATCGATATCGCCGGTTCCCATCAGGGTCGAAACAGATTCATGCGCTGAGACGTCGCTCCGCACACTTGTGACCTGCTCCATTCCCGCCTCAGCGGCAGAAAGATCTTCATCAAGGACAACAATACGAGGGGTTCTTTTGGACGCCATGACGGTCTCCTATTCATAACTTTAAAGAAACAGGGGCTCGAGAAAACCGAGCGCCCGGGAGGTGCGTTCCAAGTCACCCGCTGGGAGTTGAAATAACCTGTTGCTGAAAATGTCTTTGCCGTGCCGGGCAACTCAGAACGCAGGAGGAATATGACCTGGGTTCATCAATGGTGCGAAAAGGCAGCGTGAATGTTGCGTGAGTTTTGCAGGCGCACTCATTTCGAGGCCAAAACCGAGCGAAATCCGGCAACAAAACACCGCCGCACCCGCGGTGCGGCGGTGTTTTGTCCCTATTGGCGCATCAGCCCAGAATTTGGCTTATCGCTGCCTCGGCATCGACAAGCCCGCTGCCGAAGAAATTCTCAAACGTTTCGGCTTCTTCTCCGTCTGAATTCATGCTGTCGGTCTTAAGCGAAATATCACCCTGCATGGTTGGCATTGTCCGTCGCGCTGTGCTCGCCAGCAATCCCTTAATATCACAGCTATCACGCAGAGTTCCATGGGTTGCAGAGCTTCGTTCAGCACGACGGATTAGCGCAATCACTCCCCCCACCAGAGCACACGCACCGGACGTGCCTCCAAACTGCGTATACAAACCAACTTTTTCTGTTTTGTCGGCGCCGTTCCAGTGATCATCAGCACTCAATCCGCCGGTATCATATCCAAAAGCACCCGCAATATCTGTGCTCAAAAGTGCTTTTTGACTGTAGCTGATCTGCTGCGCGTCAACCGGCATAAGATAGTCCGATTTTTTTAGCTGAGACTTGGTGCCGCGAAGCTGGTGCCGGTTAAAAACTTCCATATCATCAGATGGTGCGACCAGCGTCAGACCTTCGCCATAGTTCGAATAACCCGCACGATACCCATTTGCGCTAAGTGCGCCGACGGCGATAATACCGTTTTCGCGGTTCGCCAGGCTGGCCGGATAGTTTAGCTGACTTTCCCCGTCATTGCCGGCCGCACAAACGATAGGAATGTGTTTGCTGATCGCAATAAACAGCGACCTGACCACGCGCCAAAGCCTTTGCCCAGTAATGGAGTGCTGCGCCGATGCGGTATCGATTTCCGAAGTGTTCTCGCTGAGAACATCTATACGGTGCAGGAGATCGGCGGCTTCGTGATTGCTCCAGCTTTCGAGTTCAGCCTTAAAATCTTCTTTGGGACTGATTGCAGATGCATCAGGATCAGGCAGCCCGCGCGGCAACACGATTACGTCTGGCGACTGAGCCCAAGCGTATAGCAGCGCTGCGACAAACTGCAGAGGGTCATTGTCAAAACCGGTACGTACTGAGACTAGACGCGAGAAAGGGTCAACTCCAAAATAAGGGAGCACTCCGGGAGTGGGTTGTTTTTCTGAGTCGTTACATATTTCAGGGCCACCGACGATCAGGCCGCTGACTGCCGTCCCGTGCGATGCAAAGAGCCCCTCTACATCACCGTGCCCGCGCGCCTCCCCCCGAGAAGCGATGAGATACCGGACAATTTCCTGAAATAGGGCATTGTCCCTGGCAGAAAGCTCTTCAAGGCTGATACCGCTGATGTCGAGATCCGCGAAATATTGCGCTTTATCTGATACCCGTTCCTGATCACCCCGCACCAGCCGGGCGCCAAAAGGTGTGCCGGTAAAATCAATTGAACGGTCCGCATCAACGCGACCGATCAGGTTCGGATGAGAAAAGCTGCATCCAACATCGATTAACACAACGGTAGAAGGTAGTTGCTTGCCCTTCTCGTTTATCCGGTCCCAAAGAGTGTCAGAGACATTTATTCCCTGGCTGTCACAAGAGATCACCCCAAGTGAAACCAAATGCCAGAGATAATAGTATTTTGATTGTTCGGGCATTTCGTCGACGATTTTCATCCTACTCATCTCCTGTGTCATTAAATCAAATCCATTCTTGCTGAACCGCCTGATAACGGTCCGAGAATGCTTCGGCTAAAAGCGGCGCAAAGCGTCGGGCGAGCGTCTTCCCGGCAGCCGTATCGCTGGGGTAGTGAAGACCCGCCCATTCCCGGTTCTGGGCAACATTGAGTGCGGCCTCAGACAAGACTTGTGTCGCCGGGTGTTCAGGCAGGATGGTGTTAAAAGCATAAGCAATGGTGTGACACTGAAAGGAGTGGTTGCTGGGATAGGCCTCATGCGCAGGGTTGGGCAATAGCGGCAGCAGGCGCGGCTCGAACTGATTGGGTCGCAGCCGGCCAAACATGTTCTTGTAATACAGACCGATATATTCGGTGACGGTCAGCAACTCTAGAAACAAGGCTTCGGTGATGACGAACCCCGCCAACCCGTCAATGCCGAGCGGTCTGGTGAAATTACTCAGATCCAGCGTCGCCTCGCGTATGATATCCGGCGTGCGCAGCCGCCGCTCTTTTCTATTTTGCTGCATTGCCAGGAGAAGGCTGGTCTCGAACCTGCCGTGATCCGGTCCGGGCGGCGGCGGAATCACGATATTTGTCCATTCGCCCGGCAATTTCTTTTGTATGTCCCCTGTCCCGGCCCGGTGAAGCCGGAGCAGCGCTTCTGTCGGCATCAGGGCGCCACTCGTGCCCTGGACACCTGGTGACTGCACCTTGTTTTTATTTTTGTTCTTGTTCTTATTTTTGTTGAGAACGGATTTGTTGAACGTGTTTTTGTTCAGCACCATCCGAACTGCGCTTACGCCGCCGCTTCCGCCGGTTCCCGTGCGATGTTCGACCGGAACTTCTGCGATCTCATAGGTTGCGCTGTCAAATTGCAGACCATCCCTGTCAACAAAGATCTGACCATTACTCAAAAATTCGGCAATATTCTTGCACAAATGCGGTGTGGTTGTCCTGTCTTTCATGAGATTATCCTCCAGTTGAAAATGACTTGGCGCAAATCAGGTAATCAGTGTCGGCCGAAACCTGCCTTACGAAGACCCAGCAAGAACCGTCGTCCACCTTCGGTTGTCAGACCCGGATAACCCGAGCCGCGCAAAACATCGGTTGAAAAATCCGGCTCAACATCAATCAGGCGCTGTCGGAGCGACTCGACCATCTGAACGTTGCCAAGATGTGCGTGGCAAGAGATCAGATAACGCAGGATCGAATTGAATTTGGGGCGCTGAACCATCGCGCGTTCACCCGCTGCAATAGAACCTTTATGATCTCCTGCAAGCGCTGCGGCTATGCATTTGGTTGTGTCAAAATAATAGCTAAACGGTGTATTCGCTCCCAAATGCTGTGCCCATGAGGCCATCGCAAGAGATTTTTTCTCCTGTCCGGTATAGGCGTGCAGCATGGCATACAGATCCCATCCGATGGTTTGTTCCGGATCTGCTTTCAGGGCGCGCTCAAACAGCGAAGCTGCCATGTCGTATTCGCAGAAGAGATAAGAATGGATATGTGCGGCAAGCGACAGAACCAAAGGATCAAACTCGTCTTCTTCGAGCGCCCGGGTTGCATAGTACTGCGCCTCGGAAATCTGCGCGGCTGCGTCGGGCGTGAACCGTTGGCCCACCTGAAAGGATTTGGCAAATGCCATCCAGGCATAAATCTGGGCACTCGGCTGTTGCTTCAACAACGTTGCGAGTGTTTCCTCAGCAGTATTCAGGTCACTGGCTGAAAGTCTGAATATCTGATTGATACACCCGATCAGCTGGCCGGCACCGGCCATCTGCAAGTTGGTTGCAAAACGTTTCAGATGCTCGCCAATCTGATTAACGGTGCGCGACGCCAACCCGTTCAATAATGGGCAGGCCGGATCGGAAAAGACCTGATCCTCGAACGAATGACCCGCCGACCAGATTATTACACCATCAGAACCAGTCGCGATTTCGATTGTCAGCCTCACACCGGCTGCGTGTCGGATTTCAGAGATACGTACCAACAGAGGTATTTCGACACGGGAGCCGCCAAGTCCCGAATGCGGGACCGGATGGTTTTCAATTGTCCTGACAACGTTGATACGGCCCATTTCATACAGATTACGGGTCAGTTTATCAGCCAGAAGTGCGGCGCGCGCACTGCTGGCACAACTGGGATTTGCGATATCCATCGCTTGCAGGCCAATCGCCCAATTGTTCTGCCCTGCGCCCAATTTATTGGCTTCAGAAAGTCCTGACCTAACTTGCAGGTTTTGTTCCTGTACCGGATCAGGTGCGCGTGAGAGACCAAGAACATCTTCGGGGGATCCGCTTTGCTGCGAACCAGAGTTCTTTGTCAGCAGATCCGAGAAACGCCGTCCCCAGATTTGACGCTCGAGCATCAACCAGCTTTCAAATTCCGGATCACAGATATCAAACCCTTCCAGAAAATGCTCGGAAACCGTGTCCATACTAAAAGAGACAGAACAACTTTTGTGTTCGACTTGCTCTAAAAATTCGATTGCATCGACTGTGACGCGTGACAGATTTAGTGTGACAGCATATTTATCGGAGTGCAGGATGTCTTTGTGATCAGGTCCAAGGGACTTGCGGATATCCAACAAGGCCTGACGCAAGCTGGCTGAGGCCTGATCTTCACCACGATCGCTCCAGAGCTTGTCCCGCAACCAGACACGTGACCGTGATCCACGCGGTGCCAGTGCCAGCATGGCAAGCGCTGCCTTGGATTTTTGGTTTTTTGGTGTGAGGCGAGTTCCCGCTCCATCCAGCACGCAAATAGGGCCGAAGAGAAATATGTTTAAACCAAATTCACGCGCTTGCCCGGGGTCCATCTGGATACCTTGTGTATATTGCGTGCTTCCAGAAACTGGAAGATCCGCAATAATATCGGAAAATCGGGTTTTGTGCAAAATTGGGTGTGTGAACATCAGGGACCAGGCAGTTGGGGAATCTGTTGTAAGTGAACGCACATTGCGTGCGTCACGTAAGTACAGCGTGAATTTTGTGTGAAAGGCGGGCAATTGTGACCCTCAGAATGCACTTCGCTGCCTTTGAAGGCACGTCCGCCGTGTTTGAGCGCGGCGGACGGAAGGGGCCTGAAGTTGATGAAAAACAAATCAAAGAACTGCATGCAAAGATCGTGGGGTGAACCCGCGAACGCCATGTGTTCGAGCGAGCGGGTGAGCGCTGTCGCCGACGATTTTTTGGAAAGAAAGCTCAAACCGTGGACCGGAAGGTGAGGCGCGGTTTGATTGAACGTGATCACCCTGATTTGTCTGTGGGCAAGCGGTGCAAGCTTCTGTCGCTCTCGCGGTCGTCGTTTTACTATGTGGCCAGCGGCGTGACCAACCTGAATCTCGCTCTGATGTGCCTGATCGACAAACAGTTCCTAGAGACACCGATCTATGGTGTGCGACAAATGACCTGCCATTTGCGCAAGAAAGACCATCTGGTGAACGAGAAGCGCGTCCGACGCTTGATGCGGCTCGTGGGATTGAGACCTATTTACCAGAAGCCCAAAAGCCACAAGGCAGAAAAAGGTCATAAGATTTACCCTTATATACTGCATGGTTTGCGGGTGACGTGTCCCAATCAGGCCCTCCTCTCGGACATATAAACATGCCATGTCGGGCAACGGGTGCTCGGGCACCACCTTTATCCCGATGCGGCGTGGGTTCCTGTATTTGGTAGCAATCATGGATGGGCACACGCCTAAATTTCTGGCGTGGCGCATATTGAATACCCTTGAAGCCGGATTTTGCATCGAAGCTTAGAACGAAGCAGTCCACAAGTTCGGTCCATCCGAGATGATGAACACAGACCAAGGTTCCCAATTTACATCCTTTGTCTGGACGGATCGGCTGAGGCAGTCAGCCGTACGGATTTCGATGGACGGCAAGGGCTGGTTCCTCGACAACATCTTCCCTAACGGTGATGTTTGAGTGTCTTTGGGTTCTATGAAATACGAATGTGTCTACCTGCATGCCCGGAAAAGCGGATCAGAGGCCTGAACTGGAAACAGAACATGGATCGGATTCTACAACGGAAAGCACCCTCGTTCCGCCCTTAGCAGCCAACCGCCTGCCCTAGTCTATTGGCGAAGCAATGAAACAACCATTCCCGATCAGCAGGTGCTGCGAGTAGCTTAAATTACGCCGGATACTGTCCAACGATTGGGGAGCATCTCCGGTCCCTTCACGCGGTACCGAAGGAAGATTGAATTCCACCATAGCTTGCGCTACCCTTTGGTATTGATATTTTCCTCCCACCCTTGCTGCTGCATCGCGGTGCCGGCGGAGTTTACTTGACTAGCATATTGGAAAAGGGGCCTGGAATGGCCGCGCACAGGACCCAATCGCACCTATACGGGCTTCAGGAGCCGGATCGAGAACTTTGAGGACCAACCTGACCTGCAGATTAAACCGTGACCACGCCCATGATGAGACCGGCCCCCTCCCCCGACATCTTCTCGTTGCAGTTCCTGCCCTAGCGCAAGTTCGGTACAGACACCTCGCCCGGAAGGAACATACAATGCTGTCGTGATGATGTGGCAAGCGTGGCGCGTGGTTCGGTTGCTTTCCAGACGAACTAAGAAGTGGACACCGCGCAGATACCCGCCGGCGGCCAAAACGACCGTTTTAGGGCGGCGTATACCATAGACAAGATTGCCTTGAGAAAGGGACACAGCTTGTGCCTAAATCGGATGATTTCCTTGTTTTAGTGACTAAAATCGGCTGACCAGCGTGGTGTCAACGGCGGAGCAAAAACCTGCCAATGTGGCGGAGCAAAATCAGTCCGCGTTGTGTGGTGGATCTGCCGGGCAATATTGAGCGTATGTTGAGTTTTCTGGTTCAATTCTGAAGAGTGCGAGGTTGATTTCCATGTCCCGGAAGCATGAAGTAGAAAGCCTTTTCAGCGAATTGCAGCTGATTTCACCATTTGGCTATTCAGCACGGCTGCACATTCGCTTTGCAGCGCCGCTTTTATTCAGATCAACCCAAAGTAGGCTCTGGACAACCAAATACGATGAGAATGCATTTGCTATGCGAGACCCGAGAATTTTCTGGGGGCTGAGTATATGTGGTGTAACCCGCTGGAGCGAAATAAAATTTCCGGACCCCTTTCACATCCTCAAGCTGGCGAGAGAGCACGGTATGTGCTTTGGAGCAGCTGTATCCTGTGGACCTATCACGTCACGCAGCATTATCGTCGTTGCACGGGAAGACCAGGAATTTACCGACGAGGAAATTGAAAAGCTAAAAGTTCTGACCCATGCTCTACATAAGGTTTGCGAGCCCCCTTCTGTGCTGACAATCTGCCAGATCGAAGCTTTAGTTCTTTTAGACGAAGGGTTCAGACACGCTTCCGCGGCCAAAAAACTCGAAATTTCAGTAAGTGCGTTAAAAGTCCGTCTGAGCTCTGCCCGAAAGCATTTAGAAGCCAGAACCACTGCGGAAGCGATAAAAAAAGCGCGGGAATACCGAATGTTGTAAAATATGGTCACTGCAGTGCAGCTTTCCGAAAGCGGCCATTCAGATGTTGTCAGAAGATACTAATTTGAGCCGGCTGAGCGGGTCTCTAGCATCAGGTTCTCCATAGGCAAATTGAGGCGCGCTCCAATCGATCTGACAGCATCTTTGCCTGACAGTATCCCAACGGGCCTAGGCTCACTTTGGAACAAAGTCTCCTTTGAGAACAACTGTTCAAAAACCTTGATGTGTTGTCGGGTCTCGACCATGATTTGGCCACTTGTGAGAGGTGGTTGAGCATGCTTACAGAAAAACAGAAAATGTTTGTGGAAACCTTCATTTTAGAGCGGTCTTTGCAAGATGGTTCCGGCGACCAAGAAGATTTTCCGCCTGACGTGTCGGATATCTTAGTGGCGCGAGACGCCTTCCAGTCGGCGACAGATTCAGCATCCCGAGGCTTGTCCAGCTTGATCGACAACCTTCTCTCCAAAGACCATCCCGGCCTTGCAGAAATCGCACTTATTGTTGGAAAAATCGCCAGTCAGATGCCGACCGGACTGATAGGCGAGCTTGACAAGATCGTGGCCAATGCAGCGGGACTCGACGGCAAAGTACCGACAGTGGGAGGGATAAGTGCAACGCGCAAATATCTGGTGGATAATGATGCCGCTCTTGAGCGCTGTGAAGACAATCCTCTTGGGGTCACATTGAACATCCGCGCATCAGTTTCCATTGCGCTGGAGCAAGTCGAACGCACGCTTAGTGCGCTGCATTCTCAGTAAGGAGACCGACAGCATGGGCAATGAATACGAGCCGTGGGTGAACTCGTGGGGGCTTGGGCGCGGGCGGCGGCCCGGCGGAAAGGTTGCGCCGAATATTTTTGCCAAAACCGAATTCCGCGACGATACACACCTCGAGCGCAGGCAGGCGGAAATCGACGCTATGACGGAGGCGGCCTGGCTTGAAACACTACCAGAAGACTTGCGGAATCGTTTTATCGCCGCCGCAGAGCGGGTCGAGGCGGCGTCTTTGGCGCTTCTTCCGGAGGCACTGCTTCAGGAAGGTGAACCGCCCAATATCCCCGAAGCCGCGTTGAGTTCACCGCTGCCCGATGACGACCCGGTTGAACCTAAGCCCCGGACCCGCCCGGATGAAGCCTTTGGTAAGGCGCTCAATTCCCGCGTTGAGGCGCGGATTGAGACTAATCGTATGGCGTTCAGGGATCAGGCCACCAGCGTCGCCGTGACCGAGGTCCGACAAGCCGAGCTGGCAAATCTGCTTGGAGCGGATCACCGGCTTGTACTGGCATATGGTCTGCGCACTATTCAAACCAAACGCGACGCCGATCTGCGTGCAGGCATGCGCATTGAGAACCCTTTCAGCTCTCCCTACCATCGCGACGAACCCGCAGAGATCCACAAAACAACGCTTGATTCAAAGTTAGAGTCTGAAATCGATCATGCCCCGCGTCAGGGAGAAGCCTATTACGTTTCCGACCGGACAGTGCTGGCAAAAATGCAAGCGCTCTATGGTGATGAATTGGGTGTGAAAGGAATCGGCGGGCATGAATGGACGTTCCATGAAATTGCCACCGGCATAGTGGCCATCGTCTTCGATCCACCTCTGGCCGATGTGGCACCCGACCATGAGGAGAACGCTGCCAAAGAAATCCGCCTGGAGAAACACAAGGAAATGGAACACCAGCTCTATTCGGTTGGGGGCTTTCCGTCAGCCTATGATATTGTCGCATCCACGACTGAAAACACTGTTGATCCGTTGAGCGGGCCCGAACCTCTCGGAGAAGAACACTCGAACGCAGCATTGATCGCCGACGTTCTTGCGAGCGATGCAATCATGACGTTCTCCCGCGCCGCGGATTCCGACCACCCGCTGCGTAATGTCGCAGACGCCAGTTTGCAGATGATCCATGGCTTGAAGGATGTTCTGGGCAAGCTGGAAGGCGATAAAGCTTCGCTGGTCGAACGCAACCCGATTGTCGCAAATGCCATCGGCCAAATTGGCACACTCAGCGAATTGATGCAGGCGCACCTTGATGATGCCCCCCGTTACGCACGTCTGTATGACCTTCTTGTGGACGAGGTCTTTCTTCTGCTTTCCATTGTGAAACCATATTCCAAAGAGGATGTGAAGATTGCAGCCGTTGATGGTTTGACGCGAAAATCTGCAACATTGGACGGTATGCTCAACGACAAGTCCTGCCAAGCAGAGAGCTTTTTGCTGGCCAGTGGCATGGACGCCATGTCGAGCGCGGTTGTGTACGCCTTGGCCAGTTTTCCCGAAGACAAGCACCTCACTCTCGGCGATAAAAAACTTGACGACGATGATAAACGCAAACTGACAGCAGACTACTTTGAGGTGGAGGGAGGCTTGTTGAAAAACACTGAGCTGTTCAATGCTCAGGGCAATGTCATGGTTCTAACGCTCAACCCTTCAACGCCTGTGACCACGGATGAAATGGATGGCCCACCGAACTGGGACGTCGCAAATGTGATCGGGAAGATCCAGCAACGCTTTGCCGACGCGCCGGGCACCCTGGAAAGCCCTGTCATTGCCATCCTCGACATCACCGTAGAAAAAGCACCTTCGGGTGGGGAAGACGAAGAACTGGAAATTCTGTTTAGCTCGATAGCAGAATTCTTGAAAGACGGCAGTCTGATCCTGACTGTTAACAAGAGTTATCAGAAATACCCCTCAATGGGGTCGGGCAAAATCCTCTCTGGCGGTGCCACCGTTATGGGCACCGGACCCTTCATGGATGCCATGTGTGATGGTTTGAGGGCGGATGAGACTGCGGGCGGCTGCCATGAGAAGGACGAAACCCAAC
The DNA here is from genome assembly GCF_003333265.1 of Candidatus Halocynthiibacter alkanivorans. GTDB lineage: Bacteria > Pseudomonadota > Alphaproteobacteria > Rhodobacterales > Rhodobacteraceae > Halocyntiibacter_A > Halocyntiibacter_A alkanivorans. Next base: position 46,127 of record NZ_QOLB01000074.1, on the reverse strand, counting down.
TTGCGTGCCATTTCCTGACCCAAACAGCCGATCTGGAGCGGTCACTGCTGGCCACCGCCGCCGAAAACGCTGCTTTCGTGAAAGATTTTTTTGAGTTTCCCCAAATTGGCATGATGCAAGACGATGAAGCGAGCAAGCCCGCAGCAAACTACTTTGGTGAGGGGCTGCCCTATCTGGTCATTGGCGCGAAAGAAAAGACATTTGAAGTAGAACCACGCATCTGGGGCAATGAAACGAAGCCGTCCAGCAAACCGGCCCCGATGCACATTATGTGGGAAGTCGGCGTTGAGCAGAAAATGAGCTTTGGTTTTCACACAACTTCCGCGCTACCGATGCCCGGTGGAACACGCATCGCGCTAGGTCAGGAAGGCAAAGGAGATTTGGTAGAACTGCTTTACGCTGTGGGCAGGTTGACCAAAGAACTCCCGGAATTCAATACGCACACTCTGCCGATAACTTTGGTCGCCGATTTGAAACAGGAACAAGTGTTTGTGGGCGACGCATTGGTCGATGAGTTCGAAGGTGATTTAGCAAAGCTTAATGATGCTGCGCTTTGGCGGGAATTAGTGAAACAAAAGGCTCTGGAACAGGTAGAGCGTTTCGTAGACGGGAATCCCGACTTGCGGGGGCCTGGGTTTTCTTGGGAAGAAACCGAAGGGTCAGTGGCCGCGGCGATTGTTGGGAAATTCCCCAAAAAATTCCCCAAGTATACTGACCATCCCAAAGGGCAGCCAAGATTTTTCAGTTCTATCGAAGCGCTCTGCTACGACTGTGTCAAAGCGGGCATCATCGCGCTAGATGAGGATATGCGCCATGGCGTGACTGTGAAAGAAGTTGAAGCCGTTGCCACCAGCGCCGCTGCAGAAGCGATGCCAAGATCACTTGATGCGGTGGACGGCCAGCTTTTGGCTCTTTTGCCACTGTCAGAAGGACCGCCCGACGATGATGGAGGGCTTGCAGCCATGCGGGCGCGGTCTAAGGCTTCGAATTTTCTGGCGCGGATCTTGGCCAAGGCTGGCGTGTTGCCAGAGGCCACGATCGAACGCGAAGATTTCATATTAACGTCAGGAAAGGGGGGAGAAAACACTGTTCACAAAGTCATTACGGTGCCAACTCTCGATGATTTGCTGGAGCTCTATAAAGAATTGAAACTGGACGTTGATCCCGCAGAGAAAGGAGAGGAACGCGAAATACCTCTTTCGCCCGCAGACCTTCTACGCCGCCAATTGGCCCTCTACAACGCCGCGACGACTGTAATCCTCAGCGACGAAGACCGCGCGGGCGATGATCCTAATATCATGCATGGCAAAGTACAGCGTGCTTGGGACACAGGTGGTACACGGCTGCCTCTGGCCGATGATGCACCTGTAGAAGTGGCTTTTTTACCTAATATCGTGGCCTCTTGTGCGCTTCTTTCCGAGGCGGTTTTCAAAGACGCCGCCAATGCAGAAATGGCACGGGTAACTACGGACGCGTTAATGGATATCGGCATGGACGGCATTAGCAACGAGACGAAACAAGCGCTGCTGACGCGCCGTGTCGGTTTGATCGGAGAACACGAAAACCCGAGCGATGTGCTGGACGTGCTCAGGCGCGCCTGTTCGCTGATGCCTTACCCAGAAGGAGCGGCCACCGCAGTCATCGTTTCCCTGCCAGATACGTTTTTTGCGCCCGCAGGGGCAGAGGCAGATGGCGACCTCGATGAAGAGGCCGATATCGTGGAGCCTGCCGCAGGACTTGCTGATCAGGTGGTTGCGGCAATCTTCGATCGCTTGCCCGACCGATATGTGGAGGAGGTCCTGCACGTTCTCTTTGGCGGTGAGGGCATGCATCGCGAGCCTCAAGTTAGAAAGGCCGAGGTGGTTCAGCGCTATCTGGAACGACGCAGATTGAATTAGACTGCTGTTCCAGACGAGCTGTCTTGAGCCAACAACACTCTCTTATCAATTACCGCTATTTGGACCCATAGGCGCTGACGTCAGACAGTCGAGCACGAGTTCAAACCAGTGGGCCAAGGCTTGTTCGCATGCGGTGGCTTTGATTTACGCGGGGTCGCCGAGAAGAGCCGGCCCCTGTGGTGTGGGCAAAACATGGCTGGCCTGTGCGCTGGCAAAATCCGCCTGCCGGTCGGGAACAACCGTACTCTACAAACGCCTGCTGCGGTTGTTTGACGAACTGGAACTGGCCCACGGCGACGGTCGCTTTCCTCGCCTGTTCCGAAGCCTGACAAAAACCAACCCGCTGATCCTCGATGACTGGGGGCTGGACCGGCTAAATGCTGCTCAGCGCAGGGATCTGATGGAAATCGTTGAGGATAGGTATGAGGCTGGGTCAACTCTCATCACCAGCCAGGCGCCCATGGGCGCCTGGCACGATGTGATCGGTGAACCCACCTTTGCAGATGCCATCCTCGACAGGCTCGTCCATAACGCCTGCCGCATCGGGCTCGACGGGCAATCCATACGCAAAGCAAAATTCAAAACAGGTGACGAAACTGAGAACAACAGATAGCTAAAACCTACGCCTCAACGCAGCACGCCACAGGTGGGCGGACAGCCCGGTACGAGTTGGCGGATGCTGGCGGAATGGGCGGGCGGATACGCCGGAATGCGCAGTGCTTCAAAGGATAGGGAAAACTGGCTTCGAGTTGGTTCGACTTAACGCAGGAGGTGCCATCGCAGGCTGGATCCAACTCAAGTGGAAAAACTCTTCAAAGGCCAGCAAAAACAAATACCGTGTCGCCTACAACGGCAGCCACCACATAACGACACAGTTTACTACACTCGCCCATGAATTGGCGCATATGTTTTTGGGGCACCTTGGCGATAACAAGGGATGGCGTGTTCGGGAACGGGGTCAACCGCATGCCATATGTGAGCTCGAGGCAGAGATGGCCGCCTATCTCTTAGCAACGCGTAAAGAGGTGAAACCGCGTAGTGAAAGTTACCTATCGAGTTTCAAAGGCAACATCTCAGATATCGACTTATACGCGGTTATGCGTGCCGCCAACTCCATTGAACCGGTTATGGGGATATCTGCGCATGAACTATGGACCAAAAAGGGACACGGAAATGATCCAGTCGCCCCAAGGATACGTATAGCTGCCGCCCATAATGCCCACCAAATTAAAAACGGGGAATATCAGGGGAATAACTAACACCCACAAATCTAAGTCATTGAAAAAACAATGCTTTTACTAAGTGAGTGGTGCGGTCGAGAAGACTCGAACTTCCACGGGTGTTACCCCACAGCGACCTCAACGCTGCGCGTCTACCAATTCCGCCACGACCGCACTGTCCAGGCTTGGTGAGGGGCTACATAACGACTCGTTTCGGGGAAGTGAAGCGGAAAATCACCCGGAACTGAATTTCTCTGAATATTCGCGAACCGCCCCCGCGCCGGTTCGCGACAGGTGATTATTGCGCCACCATAAAGCTGGGCAGAGAGGTGGAAACTGAGGCGCCTGTTCCTGTCCTGGATGATGACGTTCCACCACCAATCCGGAACGATGCCTGGCGGATCAGGTTGTTGCGCTCAGGTTGTCCCGGTGCGAACACCGCCGGGGCTCCGGCCGCCAGCGCATCCAGTGAAGCGCTGTACCAGTTGAACGCGAGGTCACTGCGGCGGCTGGCGCCAAACCCCTGCAACAGGTGATGTCCCAGCAACTCGCCATAGGGTTTTTCGCCCAGCGCGTAGAGCATCAGAGCCGAGCCGATAGCGACGTTCATATTGTCGGTGCGATAGCCAACCGACAGGCAGATCCGGGCGGTGCCGCTCATTTGCGCCGGGGAAATGCCGCTGGCCAGAACAAAACCTGACACACCGGACACAACGTCAGACACCGATTTCACCGACAGTGCCGCGATATGTTCCCGCATCGCCGGGCCAAACGCTTCGCATTGTTCAGCGATCTGGCGGGGGGTGAATCCCTGAACTCTGGAGACCAGGTCTTCGCCCCTGGCAATGGCATAGGTCCGCGCCAGACAGAATTGTTCGTTCAGCGCCGCATTGGCGTCCACCATGGTTGATACCGTTGTAAAGCCGCCGTTGCTGTTGGTCATCAGGCTGACCGCATTGCAATGAGAGGCCAGAGACGGCACCACTGCAGCCCCCATGAAGTTTGGCAGAACCGGCGCGGCGGCGACAACCTGGTCGTCCACAACGCTGGTGGTGCTCGCAGCCCCGCCACCTGGGTTTGCGATTTCCTCCTGATAGGCAAGCAACAGCCCGCGTGTGCCCTGGGGATCAGCTGCGATCCTCTGACTGGTCGCGACACCACCGGACACTGCCCGGTAGTAGGAGGTGACAAGGAAATCCTGCTCATAGGGTGTCAGCAGCCCGGTCACACGATATCCCATCGACTGCTGATACTGCGATATAGCGCCGCGGGACCGGCGCCCCAGAACACCATCTGCTGCACCAGCGGCGAACCCAAAGTAATTCAGCGCGGTCTGCACTTCCCGGTTTTCGGCGCGGCTGACTGAGGGGGCAACCACGATGGTGCGGGTGACCGTCTGGCTTTGTTTTCTTTCGCGGTTTTTCGCCGCTTCATTGACGATCACACCGCCAATGATGCCACCAACAATACCGCCAACCAGATCCCCTGAATCGGCAGTTACACGGGCAACGGGTGCAATCAGAAGGGCCGCTGACAGTACGCCCGTTATAATTTGCTTTGAAAACATTTACACTCTCCCCTTCACAATCACGACCAGCATAGTATAGCACATTTACCCGTCTGTGGCGCGCTGGGCTGGCCCGTGGCCAAGCAGGACAACGAACAAAGTATGAACCGGATATCACATGGTAGAATGGCTGAGGGCTGAAGGGATCACCCCCTATGAATTCGCGCTGCAAACGATGGAAGCGCGTGTCGCTGACATTTCTGCCGGGCGGGCAGAGGAACTGATCTGGCTGGTGGAACATCCGCCGCTCTACACCGCCGGCACGTCGGCCCGTATTGAGGACCTGAAAGACCCGGACCGTTTTCCGGTCTATGACACCAGACGCGGCGGTCAGTACACCTATCACGGACCAGGGCAGCGGGTGGCCTATGCGATGCTGGATGTGGGTGCGCGCGGTCGCGACGTACGCGACTTTGTTGCCAAAATGGAAGACTGGGTGATCCGCACGCTGGCTGAGTTCAACGTCAAAGGCGAAAAGCGTGAGGGGCGTGTGGGCGTCTGGGTGGTGCGCCATGACAAACCACTGGGGCCGGATGGCAAGCCGGTGGAAGACAAGATCGCCGCAATCGGGCTGCGCATCCGCCGCTGGGTCAGTTTTCATGGCCTGGCGATCAATGTGGAACCGGACCTGAGCCACTTTGACGGCATTGTGCCCTGCGGCATCACCGAACACGGCGTCACCAGCCTGGTAGATCTTGGCCTGCCGGTGACGATGGATGACGTCGACCTGGCGCTGAAACGCACCTTCAAAGACGTGTTTGCCGACCTTCCGGAGCTTTAGCCCCAGGCAGAATCGGCGGATCCGGCCTTCTGGCCCCCCCCTGCGACAAAACTGTTGTCGCATCTGGCGCTACACACAGTATTATCACGGTACCAATTCAGACTCATCGGAGATCCAAATGAAAAAGATTTTTGTAATAGCGGCTGCGGGCATAATTGCAGGCACCGGCGCTTTTGCCGACGGCCATGCCGATATCGCTCTTGGCGAAAAGACATTTAAAAAATGCAAAGCCTGCCACACCATCTCTAACGGCGACGAAGTGATCTTCAAAGGCGGCAGAACCGGTCCCAACCTGTATGGCGTCATTGGTCGTCAGGCCGGCTCATTCGACGGCTACAAATACGGCCCCTCTCTTGCCGCGGCTGGCGAAGCGGGTCTGATCTGGGATGAAGAAAGCCTGGCGACATTCATCAGCAACCCGAAAGAGTTCCTGAAAGAATACAACGGCGATTCCAAAGCCAAGTCCAAAATGTCCTACAAACTGAAAAAAGGTGGCGAAGACCTCGCAGCCTATCTTGCGTCCGTAGGTCCGGTGATGGACGAGGCCGCAGCCGAAGAATCTTCAGCAACTCAGTAACATCCACAGCGCCCGTGAAGCGTGTTGCAAACCGCTTCCGCGATGTGACAGAACGCAATTCAAGGCTGCGCCGGGCAATTTCTCCCCTGCGCAGCTTTTTTTACGGCAATAGCACACAGGCGCATTGCCCCGCGCGCGCAAGCGCTTTAGAACAACTCCAATTTCGCGGATATCCCCTGGGGATCGCCGCGGTTGGATTAACGCACTTTCAGGAGGCACAGCATGGCAGACGCAGCCATCCACGGCCACGCACACGAGGACAACCGGGGCTTCTTTACCCGCTGGTTCATGTCCACCAACCACAAAGATATCGGCATTCTGTACCTGCTGACAGCGGCCGCTGTCGGGTTCGTTTCGGTTCTTTTCACAGTTTACATGCGCATGGAGCTTATGGATCCCGGCGTGCAGTACATGTGCATGGAAGGCGCGCGATTCTTCGCAGATCCTTCTTCAACATGTACCCCGAACGGCCATCTCTGGAATGTTCTGATCACCTATCACGGTGTTCTGATGATGTTCTTTGTTGTGATCCCGGCCCTGTTCGGTGGTTTTGGCAACTACTTCATGCCGTTGCAGATCGGCGCGCCGGATATGGCGTTCCCGCGGATGAACAACCTGTCCTACTGGATGTATGTTGCCGGCGCCGCTCTTGGTGTGGCCTCGCTGCTTGCTCCTGGCGGCAACGGTCAGCTGGGTTCCGGTGTTGGCTGGGTTCTGTACCCGCCTCTGTCCACCCGTGAAGGTGGTTTTTCGATGGATCTGGCGATCTTCGCGGTGCACCTTTCCGGTGCCTCCTCGATCCTGGGTGCAATCAACATCATCACCACATTCCTGAACATGCGTACCCCTGGTATGACCATGTTCAAAGTGCCGCTGTTTGCATGGTCGATCTTCATCACCGCATGGCTGATTCTTCTGTCGCTGCCTGTTCTGGCCGGCGCCATCACCATGTTGCTGATGGACCGCAACTTTGGCACCACGTTCTTTGACCCTGCCGGCGGCGGTGATCCGATACTATATCAGAACATCCTGTGGTTCTTTGGCCACCCGGAAGTCTACATCATCATCCTTCCCGGCTTTGGCATCATCAGCCACGTCATCGCGACCTTCTCGCGCAAACCAGTGTTTGGCTACCTGCCAATGGTCTGGGCGCTGATCGCGATCGGGGCTCTGGGTTTTGTTGTCTGGGCACACCACATGTACACCGTGGGCATGTCGCTTAGTCAGCAGTCCTACTTCATGATGGCCACGATGGTGATTGCGGTGCCGACCGGCGTCAAGATCTTCTCGTGGATTGCCACCATGTGGGGCGGCTCGATTGAGTTCAAAGCACCGATGGTCTGGGCCTTTGGGTTCCTGTTCCTGTTCACCGTTGGTGGTGTAACCGGCATCGTGCTGTCCCAGGCCGGCGTCGACCGCGCCTACCATGACACGTACTACGTGGTTGCTCACTTCCACTATGTGATGTCGCTGGGTGCGGTGTTTGCGATCTTTGCAGGCATCTACTTCTACTTCGGTAAAATGACCGGTCGTCACTATCCTGAATGGGCTGCACATCTGCACTTCTGGATGATGTTCATCGGCGCCAACCTGACCTTCTTCCCACAGCACTTCCTGGGTCGTCAGGGCATGCCACGTCGCTACATCGACTATCCCGAAGCCTTTGCCTACTGGAACAAGATCTCGTCCTATGGCGCGTTCCTGTCCTTTGCATCCTTCATCCTGTTCTTCGGCATCATGATTTACTCCCTGAAATGGGGTAAAAAAGTAACCCAGAACAACTACTGGAACGAATATGCAGACACTCTGGAATGGACATTGCCTTGCCCACCACCAGAGCACACGTTTGAAACCCTGCCTAAGCAGGAAGACTGGGACCACTCCCGCTCTCACTAAGCTCAGACTGTGATAAGATTTACGGGGTGCCAACCATGTTGGCGCCCCGTTTTCGTTCCGACAGACCGGGTAACAAATCATGCCATACCGCTGGACACCTGCCCCGGAGGGGGACCCGGCTGCGCCGCTGACACTGCGGATCTGGCCACACCGCCCGCTCACGCCCCCCGGGTTTGCCAAAGCCGTCGGCGTGACGGCCATCTTTGCCGCACTTCCCCTGCTGGCCCTGCTGGGAACCCCGTTACTGTGGGTGATGCTGCCTTTTGGTCTCGCGACGCTTGCCGGGTTTTGGATTGCTTTAAAACGCAGCTATCGCGAGGGTCTGGAAGAAGTGCTCACGCTCCACCACGACACCGCAGAACTGATCCACCGCGCACCGGGACACCCCGACAAGATCTGGCGCGCAAACCCCTATTGGGTTCAGGTCAAACTCTACGCTGACCAGGGGCCGGTAGAACAATACCTGACTCTGAAGGGAGACGGGCGCGAAGTCGAAATCGGCGCCTTTCTGGGGCCGGATGAACGGGTCGCGCTCTATGCAGAGCTGCAGGACGTGTTCCGCCGGCTGCCCCGCTGACCTGCAGGGCAATAAAAAAGGCCAGGTCGAAACCTGGCCTTTTGATGCTTGATATCGGCAGCAATCAGCCGATCTTAGCTTTCACCATCGCGCCGACGGAGCCAAAATCCATCTGCCCGGTATACTTCGATTTCAGCGCGCCCATGACTTTACCCATGTCGCGGATAGATTCGGCACCGGTTTGTGCAATGGCATCCTCCACCGCCTGGCGGGTTTCTTCCGCATCAAGCTGACGTGGCAGGAAATCCTCAATCACGGTGATCTCGAAGTGTTCCTGTTCCGCCAGTTCCAGACGGGCCGCCTCTTCATAGAGCCGTGCACTTTCCAACCGTTGCTTGACCATTTTGCCAAGGATTCCAAGGATATCATCATCCGACACCCCCTCGTCCCGACCATCGCCGCGCATCGCAATTTCGCGATCCTTAATGGCAGCATTGATCAGACGCAGCGTTCCAAGACGTCTGGCGTCTTTGTTTTTCATGGCTTGTTTTAACGCGTCCATGACGCGGGTTCGCATTTCCATCGGCAGCCTGCCCCCAGAGTTTCCCGAAGTACCGACCATACAGCGCCCAGCCCAAAGCCACAACCTGGTAGAAAACCGTCAAGTCGCTGAAATTACACGATAGTCATTTTGGCCCTATGCCTTGACCCCAGCGCCCCATTTCCTTAGGTTCCCGACAATTTTGGACCCTGGGGAGTCACGCAATGTCTGCAGCCAATACATCGGAAAAACCAACGGCCTGTCTGGCACTTGCTGACGGCACAATCTTTTACGGTATCGGCTTTGGTGCCCGCGGCGAAACCATTGCCGAGCTGTGTTTCAATACGGCAATGACCGGCTATCAGGAAATCATGACTGACCCGTCCTACGCGGGTCAGGTGGTGACGTTTACCTTTCCCCATATTGGCAATACCGGTGTTACGCCCGAAGATGATGAAACGTCTGATCCGGTCGCCTGTGGCATGGTGGTGAAATGGGATCCCACCGAACCTTCCAACTGGCGCGCCACTGATGAACTGGGCGCCTGGCTTGAAAAACGTGGTCGTATTGGCATCGGAGGTCTTGATACCCGCCGCCTTGCCCGTTCCATCCGTCAGCAAGGCGCGCCCCACGTGGCGCTGGCCCATGACCCTGACGGCAATTTTGATATTGAGGCCCTGGTGGCCAAAGCCCGTGGTTTCTCCGGTCTGGTGGGGCTGGACCTGGCCAAAGAAGTCACCTGCGCACAATCCTATCAATGGGACGAAATGCGGTGGGCATGGCCTGACGGTTTCAAGAAACGCGCGGGCAAAGGCCACAAGGTGGTTGCCGTTGATTTTGGTGCCAAACGCAACATTCTGCGCTGCCTCGCCTCGGCGGGCTGCGATGTGACCGTACTGCCGGCGACCGCGACGGCCGAAGAAGTGTTGTCGCACAATCCGGCCGGTGTGTTTCTGTCCAACGGCCCGGGCGATCCCGAAGCGACCGGCGCTTACGCCGTGCCAATGATCAAGGGCATCCTCGAAACGGAATTGCCGGTGTTTGGCATCTGCCTTGGCCACCAGATGCTGGCTCTGGCCCTGGGGGCCAAAACGATCAAAATGAATCACGGCCACCACGGTGCCAACCACCCGGTCAAAGACAAAGACACCAATAAGGTGGAAATCACCTCGATGAACCATGGATTTGCGGTTGATGCGCAGACCCTGCCGGAGGGCGTGAAAGAAACCCATGTGTCGCTGTTTGACGGGTCCAACTGCGGCATCGCGATTGAAGACCGTCCGGTCTTTTCAGTGCAGTACCACCCGGAAGCCTCGCCGGGCCCACAGGACAGCTATTACTTGTTTGAACGTTTTGTTCAGGCCATTGAGGACCGCGCCAGCTGAGCTGTCTGGTTAATGCCGGGTTAATTTAACCCGATGTTAACCTCGAAATTCCATGGTCAGGTATGATTGATGTCATCGCCTGACCATGATTATTCAGTCTTCGCTGCCACGCAGACCGGATAAAATTATCGTTCCGCGCCGTCTCCGGCGACGCGACCACCCAGGCTCTGCACTGGACAATTACCGAAAACCTCTGGGCCAGATCCTGATGGATATCGGCGCGCTCAGCCCCCATGACATGATCACTGCAGCGGCCTTGCGCCGGCGCGAGGATACCAGCTTTGCTGATATTCTTCTGGCCCATGACATGGTGACCCAGGTCGCACTCGACTGTGCTCTGTCGCTCAAATACAGTGCAGAAATCGCCGATTTCAACTTGTTTCCCGCAGAAGGCGCGCTGATAGAGCGCTATGGCGCCGCCCGCTGTCTGCGCGACAATGTACTGCCCTGGCGGCGTGTTGGCTCGGTTACGGTCATCGCCTGCTGCGACCCCGGTATGTTCCGCGAAATTCAGCCCCGGCTGCGACAATGTTTCGGCGCCTGCATCATGGCCGTCACCAGCACGACCGGATTACACCAGGAGCTGATCCGGCTGCGACCATACTCGCTTGTGCAGCGCGCTGAAACCCGGATCCCGGCGCATGAAAGCTGTCGCGACAGAGCGCTTGTACCGCTTATCGCTTTCCTGACAGCCGCGACCTTGCTTTACGGTGTGTACAGTCTCACCAGCGCATCCACCGTATTCAGTGCCCTGACGATCTTCGCAATTTTGGTTCTGATCCTGAACTCGGGTTTAAAAATCGCCGCGGCCGTCAGCCAGTTGCTGGTCCGCAAAAGCCTGGAGGATCAGGACCTGCAACGCTGGCCGCCGCCGCCGCTTGGCCGGTTGCCCACGGTATCTGTGCTGATCCCGCTGCTGCGTGAAGAGAATATAACCGACCACCTGCTCGCACGGCTTTTAGATCTGAGCTACCCGAAGGAATTGCTCGATATTTGTCTGGTGATTGAAGAAGACGATACGCTCACCCGCGCCACCCTGTCCGGGGCCACCCTGCCTTACTGGATGCGCCAGATTATTGTGCCGCGCGGAAAGTTGAAAACCAAACCACGGGCTCTGAATTACGCACTGGATTTCTGTCGGGGCTCCATTATTGGCATCTACGACGCGGAAGACGCGCCTGCCCCCGATCAGATCCACAAAATCGTGCGGCGTTTCCGCAGCCGCGGGCCCGAAGTTGGCTGCCTGCAGGGGGTGCTGGACTTTTACAACAGCCGGACCAATTGGCTGTCACGCTGTTTTACCATCGAATACGCCGCCTGGTTTCGCCTCATTCTGCCCGGAATGCAGCGGCTGGGGCTGGTGGTTCCGCTTGGTGGTACCACGGTTTTTTTCCGCCGCGAGGCGCTGGAACGCGCCGGGTGCTGGGATGCGCATAATGTGACTGAAGACGCTGACCTGGGCATCCGGCTGGCACGCCATGGATTTCACACCGAATTCGTCAATACCGTCACCCATGAAGAAGCAAACTGCGCCGCCGGTCCCTGGATCCGGCAGCGGTCCCGCTGGCTCAAAGGCTATGCAATGACCTGGGCCGTACATATGCGCAATCCGCGAAAACTGATGCGTGATCTTGGACCCTGGCGCTTTTTGGGCGTGCAGGTGTTGTTGATCGGCACACCGCTGCAACTGCTGCTAACCCCGCTGATGTGGAGTTTCTGGGCAATCCCTTTGGGACTGCCGCACCCGCTCCAGGCACAGCTCTCGCCCACGGCCTTCGCATGGCTCGCCGGGATATTCCTGACGGCAGAAGCGCTGAATCTGGGTTGTCAGGTGCTGGCGTTGCGGCGCAGGCAACATCAAGGGCTGTGGAAATGGGTGCCCACCATGCATTTTTACTACCCTCTGGGTGTTCTTGCGGTGCTGCGGGGCCTGATATCAATGATTTTCAGACCCTATTACTGGGACAAAACCGCCCATGGTGTGGCGATGCCCGAAGAGCCCGCCGCGAGTCGGCACCACTAGCGGCCATGCCATCAGTCGCCGTTTTGCTCCGCTTCGATTTTCAGGCGGGTCACAAAGGCTTTGGAAATATGGGATTTCAACGCAGTATAGGCTTCCTCCCCATCGCTTTTTCCAATCGCGGTGACGATGCGGTCATGCTCGGAAAGCGCGGTTTCACTGCGCCCCTCTACCGCAAGAGAAGTTGTCGCCAGCAGAGCCATCGAGCGGTGCACCAGATCCAGTTGCTGCACCAGATAGCGATTGTGTGAGGCCAGATGCACCTGCTTGTGAAAGCGGCGATTGGCCCGCGACAGCGCGGCCGGGTCATTCAGAAACGCCTGGTCTTCTTCAACCATGTCGCGCAGCACTTTGACCTCCTCCGGCGTGGCATGGCGCGCCGCCAGCCGCGCCGCAAGCCCTTCCAGTTCGGCCCGCACCACATAGAGTTCCGCCAGTTGATTGTGATCCAGAGACGCGACAATTAACGACCGCCCGTCCCGGGTCAGAAGCCCCTGGGTTTCAAGACGTTGCAACGCTTCGCGGATTGGCGTGCGCGAGACACCGAACCGATCGGCCAACTCGCTTTCCACCAGCCGGTTTCCCGGGCCATAGGCCCCGGTATCAATCGCTTCCAGGATCAAAGAATACGCGTCTCTCTGAATTATCTTTTCATCGTTCATTGCTGGCCCTCTGATCCCTGCTCCGCGCCAGGTTACGCGCGTAAATCCAGGCAATCAAGCACAGGCTGCAGAAATCCCGATTGCGCCCGCCCCGCCCTGGCAGTACCCTGGCGCCATGATTAAATCTCGCTTTTCGCATATAAATCACTGGGTCTTTGACCTCGACAACACCCTGTATCACCCAAGCGCGCGCCTGTTTGATCAGATTGAGCTGCGCATGAGCAACTGGGTGATGAAAACGCTCAAAGTTGACCGCAGCCAGGCCGACCGGATGCGGCGTGAATACTGGGCAACCTATGGCACCACGCTGGCGGGACTGATGAGGGAGCACGACATCGATCCTGCGCCCTATCTGACCGATGTGCATGATATCGACCTCAGCCATCTGGAGGCCGACGCAGAGCTGGCGGCACAGATCAGCGCCCTGCCGGGCCGCAAGATTGTCTATACCAACGGATCCGCCCCCTATGCCGAACGTGTGCTGGAAGCGCGCGGGCTGTTGGGCCGGTTTGATGCGATCTATGGCGTTGAAAATGCTGGTTTTATGCCAAAACCTGAGCGGGCGGCCTTTGAACGCATTTTTGCCAGGGATTCGTTGCCGCCGGAAAGTGCTGCGATGTTTGAAGACGATCCGCGCAACCTGGCAGCGCCCCATGACATGGGTATGCAAACCGTTCATGTGGCCCCGGACGCGGTGCCAGCCCCCCATATTCACCACCATACCAATGACCTGACCGCGTTTCTGACACGGTTAACCCAATAATCAAAGCACCACCCGGCGCCTTTGCCGCATGGCAGGCGTGATGGAACAGACTTATAGCGGACAGAAGGTCTCTGCGACCTCAGGGAGCCCGGATGGAACGAACGAAAGTAGATGTGCTGGTATGTGGCGGCGGCATTGCCGGCCTTGTCAGCGCGGCCGCCTTTGGCGCCTCGGGGTTTTCCACATTACTGGTCGACCCGACGCCCCCGGTCACCGACGGTGACAGCCAGGGCAGCGATCTGCGCTCCACCGCATTTTTACGCCCGGCGCGCGACCTGTTTCGTCAGATCGGCATCTGGGACATTCTTGCCCCGCACGCAATGCCGCTCGACGCACTGCGCATTGTTGACAGTCTTGGCCACCCGCCTGAACTGCGTGCAGAGCGCATCTTCCGGGGAGACGAGGTCGGCGACGAACCGTTCGGCTGGAATTTCATGAACTGGCTGATCCGGCGGGAATTGCTCGCTGCTGTCGCGAATATGGACGGCGTTTCCCTGCGTTACGGCACCGGCTTCAAATCCATGTTGACACGCACCACCGGCGCTTTGGTGACGCTGTCGGACGGGACATTCATCCAGGCGCGCCTGGTGATCGGCGCCGACGGACGTCATTCTGCGGTGCGCGAGGCCGCTGGCATCGGCACAAAAATCACCCGTTATGGCCAGAAAACTCTGGCCTTCAGCGTGACCCATTCCGAGCCCCACAACCAGGTCTCAACTGAAATTTACCGCGATGGCGGCCCGTTTACGATGGTGCCGCTGCCTGACATTGACGGCGCGCATGCCTCTGCCATCGTCTGGATGAACCGCGCCGCCCGGGCCCAGGAACTCTATGACATGGATATCGCGTCCTTCACCGATGCAATGAATGAACGCTCCTGCGGTCTTTATGGCCGGCTGACGCTGGCCTCAGGCCGGGCGATCTGGCCGATTATCACCCAGCGCGCCACCCAGTTAAGCGCAGAACGAGTCGCGCTGGTGGCGGAAGCGGCCCATGTCCTGCCTCCGATCGGCGCCCAGGGGCTGAATACATCGCTGAATGACCTCGATGTGCTGTTAAGACTTGCGCTGGAGGCACCTGACGCGCTTGGCAGTGCTGCGATGCTGGACAAATACGCCAAGGCCCGCCATGGCGACATCGCCGCCCGCGCCCGGGTGATCGATCTGTTCAACCGTGTAACCCGTTCAGAAGATACCGTTTTGCAAGCGGTCCGCATGGCAGGGCTGAAGGCGGTCCATGACATCAAACCGATCAGGCGCGGTGTGATGCGCGCAGGTCTGGGACCGATCTGAAATTGATGAACGCCTCTTAACCATATTTTAAGCCCGCTCGTGTTTTCTGAGTGCAATACAGCGCATTTATCTAAAATTCGAGTGGTCCCATGTCCTATACAACTTTACTGTTGAACGGGTTCAGTTTTGCCGAAAAGAACCCCTTTGAGCCGCCGTCGTTTCCGGCGCGTGAGTTGCATTTTGCCCATGACGCGGTGATCAGCCTGCATGTGGTCGGGGCGCGTGACAATGACGAGGTCTCGCCCTCCTCGATGGTTATCGCCATTGAGATTTACAACTCGCCTCAGGACTATGTATTGAACCGCGCTGCCCTGCGCTATGCGCCGCACAGCAAATGGGATTCCGCCGGTGTCACCCGGATCGGCCGCGGCCGCGGCTATCCCTATTTTGAGTTTGACGCTTCGTCTTTCTCCTGCCCCGACCCGGAGGCCCCCAAACTGGGCCGCATGGTGGTGGCGACCGGCGTTAAACTGGGCCGCTCTGCGCTGGCGCCGATGCCCTTGTTTGCAGAAGAACAAGCTCGCGCCTGAGCACACCTGCGCGACACCCCGCCAGGCGTTCTGCGCCACGCCCTGTTAATGTAATCCGCATCGCCGTTGGAGATTCATCACGGCGGCGGTTTCAGGTGCCGGACCGCAATTGCGCAAATCGCTTTCGCGCGCGGGGACCAGTCACCTGCCCCTGCCCCCTGTACACAGCCAAACTGGCCCGTATGACGGAACACACGGACCAGCTTATCTCTCAGCATCGCACGCCAGTCAGCTCAACGAGGCGTTTTCCAACGGGAAAACCCCGAGACATCCTGCGCGCCGCAGGCGCTCCTTCTGATCAGAGCACCTTGTCCAGAACCACTTTCAGACGCGCTATGGTCCCCTCAACATCGTAAAGCTTGTCCAGACCAAACAACCCCAGACGGAAGGTCATAAACCCGTCAGGCTCGTCACAGGCCAGAGGCACACCGGCTGCGATCTGCATGCCTTCAGCGGCGAATTTAGACCCGTTCTGCACCGCCACGTCCGAGGTGTAGCTGACCACCACACCCGGCGCACCAAAGCCTTCGACAGCAACCGAAGTGATGCCTTTTTCAGCCAGCAAATCGCGTACGCCGTTGCCCAGAGCCCATTGCGCGTCGCGCAGCTTGTCAAACCCGTAGTCTCTGGTTTCCAGCATTGTGTCCCGGAACGCACGCAGCGCGTCCGTGGGCAGCGTGGCGTGGTAAGCATGGCCGCCATTTTCATAGGCCATCATGATTGAGTGCCATTTCTTCAGATCGATGGCGAAACTGTCGGAGCTGGTATTTTCCATCCGCGCCAGGGCGGCGCTGCTCATCATCACAATGCCGGCCGAGGGCGAAGCGGACCAGCCCTTTTGTGGCGCCGAGATCAGCACGTCCACACCGCTGGCCTTCATATCCACCCACGCGCAGCCCGACGCGATACAGTCCAGCACCATCAGCGCACCGACCTCATGCGCAGCTGCGGCCATGGCCGCGATATAGTCGTCCGGCAGGATCACCCCGGCAGAGGTCTCCACATGCGGGGCAAAAACCACCCCTGGTTTTTCTTTGCGGATGGCAGCAACGACGTCCTCAATCGACGCCGGTGCAAAAGGGGCTGTGATGCTGTTGCCCGACTGGCGCGCTTTGAGCACGGTAGATTCAGCAGCAAAGGCGCCGGCTTCAAAAATCTGGCTCCAGCGGTAGGAGAACCAGCCATTGCGCACCACCAGCGTTTTTGCCCCTCTGGCAAACTGACGCGCCACCGCCTCCATCCCGTAAGTGCCACCACCGGGTATCAGCGCCACAGCCTCGGCATTGTAGACGTCTTTCAACATGGCTGAGATGTCGCGCATAACCTGCTGGAACGTCTGGCTCATGTGATTAAGGGAACGATCCGTAAAGACCACTGAAAATTCGTCGAGACCCGTGGGGTCGATATCCTGCAAAAGCGCCATGACAAGCTCCTTGAATTCATTTCCCGGCAAGATTAGCGGCTCTTCCTGCAATTGGAAAAGTCTTCTTTCACTTTCCGGCAAACTATTGTTCCTGCGTATGTTTTCAGCCATCCGGAACGCCATTGAAACGACAGAAAAATTTCAACAGCATCAACTGCCGCTCAATAATGCCAGCCAGCGACGTCCGTCAGAGCCACCGCGGCGCGAAATCTTTGTCCCAACGCAGATTTTTGCGCCGGTCCCCCGGGAACCAACCGCTACTGCGACCCCAGCGGCCCTTCCAGGCGCTCTTCTGAGAGCAGCACGTTGGCTTCGACATCGCCGATGCCCGGCAGCGTCATGATCCGGCGGCGCAGCACACGCTCAAAATCGGAAATGTCCCGCGCGGTAACCCGCAGGCGGTAATCATACATGCCAAGCACGTGCTCGACCGTCTGCACCTCCGGAATGGCGGTGACGGCGCGCTCAAAATCTTCCAGCGAGACCCGCCCCTTGGTCGCCAGTTTAACCCCCAGGAAAACCGTGACACCAAAGCCGAGCTTTTCGGCATCCAGATCAAGTCTGCGCCCGGCAAGGATACCGGCGGTTTCAAGGCGCCTGATCCGCCGCCAGGTGGCCGGTTGCGACAGACCAAACGCGCGCCCGAGCGCACCAGCAGATTGGGTGGCGTCCCGGGCAAGCGCCTTCAGCAACCGGAGGTCAATGTTATCCAGATCAATCACAGCGGCAGAATCTCTTCGGATTTGATGCGGGCCACATGCATCAACGCTTCAATATCGCTGATATGTGGCAGCGCGAGCACCTGGCTGCGGTAGATATTCTGATAATGCTGCATGTCGCGGGCGATGACTGACAGGCGCACATCAACACGCCCCAAAAATGTTTGTATTTCAATCACTTCTGGAATACCGCGGGCCGCTTCGATAAAATCATCAAAGGCGCGGTTCTGGGTTTTGTCCAGCGTGACACGCAGGGACACTTCGACTGCATACCCAAGCGCGCGCCAGTCAATCACCGCGCGCTGACCGCGCAGAATACCGTTTGCCTGCAGCTTGTCGAGACGCCGCGACAGCCGGGAGCCGGTCACCCCCAGACGATCCGCCAGATCGGGAATCGAGAGGGCGGGATCCTGTTGCAGATGGCGGAGTATGCGCCTGTCGAGATCATCAAGCATGAAAACTACCATAATTTGCAAAATGACGAATGAACAGTGCAAATTTTCCTGAAAAAACACCAGGATCGATCTCGCAATTGCCCCGCAGACCACTATGATCGCCTCAGACATTTACGAAAGGACCGCTGACATGCGCGTTTATTACGATCGCGATTGCGATATCAACCTGATCAAAGACAAAAAAGTGGCCATCCTGGGCTATGGCTCGCAAGGCCACGCTCACGCCCTTAACCTGCGGGATTCAGGCGCGAAAAACCTCGTTGTAGCTCTGCGTGAAGGCTCTGCTTCCGCGAAAAAAGCTGAAGGCGAAGGTCTGACGGTTATGGGCATCGCCGAAGCGGCTGCCTGGTGTGACCTCATCATGTTCACCATGCCCGATGAGCTTCAGGCCGAGACCTACAAAAAATACGTACATGACAACATCAAACCCGGCGCGGCAATCGCCTTTGCCCATGGTCTGAATATTCACTTTGGCCTGATTGATGCCAAAGAAGGCGTCGACGTGATCATGATGGCGCCCAAAGGCCCCGGTCACACTGTGCGCGGCGAATATGTCAAAGGCGGCGGCGTTCCCTGCCTCGTTGCTGTGGACAAAGACGCCTCCGGCAACGCGCTGGAAATCGGCAAAAGCTATTGCTCTGCCATCGGTGGCGGTCGCTCTGGCATCATCGAAACCAACTTCCGCGAAGAATGTGAAACCGACCTGTTCGGCGAGCAGGCTGTGCTCTGTGGTGGTATCGTTGAACTGATCCGCATGGGTTTTGAAACCCTGGTTGAAGCCGGCTATGCCCCTGAAATGGCATACTTTGAATGCCTGCACGAAACCAAGCTGATCGTGGATCTGATCTATGAAGGCGGCATCGCCAACATGAACTACTCGATCTCCAACACTGCGGAATATGGCGAGTATGTTTCTGGCCCACGGATCCTGCCTTACGCCGAAACCAAAGCGGCAATGAAAGATGTTCTCACCGACATCCAGACCGGCAAGTTTGTGCGTGACTTCATGCTGGAAAACGCCGTTGGCCAGCCCTCATTCAAAGCCACACGCCGCCTGAATGATGAGCACCAGATCGAAGAAGTTGGCAAAAAACTGCGTGGCATGATGCCATGGATTTCCGCTGGCAAACTGGTGGATCAGGAAAAAAACTAAGTCTTTTTCCAGACCCTGATTTTGCGATTGACCCCGGCCCCGCGCCGGGGTCTTTTCGTTTGATCCACCAACATCGGAGAATCCCATGGATCAGCGCGCTAACTGGCTGAAATTACTCACTCTTGGTCTCATCTGGGGCGCCTCCTTCATGTTTGCTGATATTGCCCTGCGTGATTTTGGCCCGATGACCATTGCCGCCTTGCGGATTTCTCTGGGTGCCCTCGCGCTGCTGATTGCAGCCAGAATGATGGGCAAATCGCTGCCAAAACTGCGCGCTGAAAACGGCGTAACCATCTGGGCTGTCGCTGTGTCCCTGGGCATTCTCAGCAATGCGCTGCCGTTTTCTCTTTTGAACTGGGGGCAGAATTACGTGGCGTCTGGTTTTGCCGGCGTCAGCATGGCGACGGTGCCGCTTCTGGTGCTGCCGCTGGCACATTTTCTGGTGCCGGGAGAACGCATGTCCCTGCGCAGGTCCATCGGATTTATCGTGGGTTTTCTGGGAGTTGTCGTATTGGTTGGCCCGGCGGCACTGCAAAGCGCCGGTGGCGAGATGGAGCTTTGGGGACGGCTCGCCTTTATCGCTGCGGCCGGCTGTTATGCCCTGGGTATGATCATCATCCGCCTGTGCCCTGACGTGGACCGGATTTCCCTTTCCGCAGCCGTCCTGCTGGCAGGCGCGGTGATCTCGCTACCACTGGCGCTCTACTTTGAAGGCCTGCCGGAAAACATAAGCCTGGTGCCGCTGCTGTCGCTGATTTATCTGGGCCTGCTGCCGACCGGCCTGGCGCAATTGCTGCAAGTGCAGGTGATCCGGGATGCAGGTCCGACCTTTGCCACCCTGGTCAGTTATATGGTGCCGGTGTGGGCGATGGTTTTTGGCATTATTTTTCTGGCCGAGCCAGCGCAGTCTACCCTGTTCCTCGCCCTCACGCTGATCCTGAGCGGCATGGTGCTCAGCCAGCTCGGCGCCCTGCGCCGGATGGTGGCCAGCCGCCGCAAAACCGCTTTAACTCCAGAGTAACCGCCGCGGCCAAATGTGCAATTTGCACATTCCGGGCCCCGGGTTGTGCAAAACCAGCAACATCTGCGAACAGGCAAAAGCCTCGCCGGTCTCGGCGGGGCATTTGCAACAGCGGACGGCGCCTGCAACCTCAGACCGCAGGATCAGACGGCAGCTTCGACCTCGGCAACGATGGCATTCACCACCTGCCCCAACAGTTGATCGTCCTCGCATTCCGCCATCACCCGGATCAGCGGCTCGGTGCCGGATTTGCGGATCAACAGCCGGCCCTTGCCACGCAGCAGCGCTTCGCCCTCTTTGATCGCCGCCTGCACCGGCGCCATCTCAAGCGGGGTCTGGCCCAGCTGGTAGCGCACATTCTTCAGCATCTGCGGTACGGTTTCAAACACCCGCGTCAGCGCGGACGCGGTTTTGCCGGTCTCAACCATCGCCGCCAGCAGCTGCACCCCGGCCAGCAGCCCGTCGCCGGTGGTGGCGTAATCGGTCATCACGATATGGCCGGACTGCTCGCCGCCCAGGTTAAAGCCGCCCTGGCGCATACGTTCCACCACATAGCGGTCGCCGACCGCCGTGCGTTCCAGCCGCAGCCCCTGGGCCTCCAGGTGGCGTTCCAGCCCGAGATTGGACATCACTGTCGCCACCAGCGCGCCGCCCTTCAGCCGGCCGGTTTCTGCCCAGCGGGTTGCCAGCAGCGCCATCAGCTGATCGCCGTCGGCGACATAGCCGTGCTGATCAATGATCATCACCCGGTCGGCATCACCATCGAGGCAAATACCCACATCCGCGCCATGCGCCACCACCGTCTCCGCCGCCATTTGCGGATGGGTCGAGCCACAGCCTTTGTTGATATTCACCCCGTCCGGGCTGACCCCGACCGGGATCACTTCGGCACCCAGTTCCCAGAGCACTTCCGGCGCGGTGCGGTGGGCGGCGCCATTGGCACAATCCACCACCACTTTCAGCCCCTCCAGCGAAATGTCAGGCAGCGTAGATTTCACCCGCTCGTTATAGCGGAAACGACCGTCATCAATGCGTTTGGCGCGGCCGATATTTTCGGCCTGGGCCGGCTCAATGGTGCTGAATACCAGCGCCTCAATCTCGGCCTCGGCCTCATCGGACAGTTTAAACCCGTCGGGGCCGAAGAATTTAATGCCATTGTCCTGGTGCGGATTGTGCGAGGCAGAGATCATCACCCCGACATCGGCGCGCATCGAGGTGGTCAGCATGCCCACAGCGGGCGTCGGCACCGGCCCCAGCAGCAGCACATTCATCCCCGTGGAGGTAAAACCGGCGGTCAGCGCGTTTTCAAACATATAGCCGGACAGCCTGGTGTCCTTGCCAATCACCACCCGGTGTTCAGTGCCGCCGTCGCGGCGGAAATAACGCCCGGCCGCCGCGCCCAGGCGCAGCACCATTTCAGCGGTCATCGGGTCAAGATTTGCGGTGCCGCGCACCCCGTCGGTGCCAAATAATTTACGTGTCATAATTCAGAATTACCCTTCCAGGCCGTTGGCGGCAAGCCAGAGCGTCAGCGCCTGGCGGGTTTCGGCGACATCATGCACCCGGGTGATCTGTGCGCCCTGCGCAATTCCGGCGAGCGCCACCGCCAGCGAGCCGGGCATACGGGCGCGTGCTTCGGCGGCCTGGCCAAGTTCGCCGATAAAGCGTTTGCGCGACACCCCGAGCAGCAGCGGACAGCCCAGACTGTGAAACAGGCTGAGCCGCGCCAGAAGCGCCAGGTTATGCTCCAGCGTTTTGCCAAAGCCAATGCCGGGGTCGATGATGATACGGGCGCGATCTATGCCAAGGCTTTCGGCATGTGAGATACGCTCTTCAAGGAAATCATACACATCCAGCAGCACGTCTTCGTACTGGGGTGCCTGTTGCATGGTGGTGGGATCACCCTGGGCATGCATCAGACAGACCGGCGCCGTGCTGGCCGCCACGGCTGCCCCCAGGTCGGGATCATAGGTGAAAGCGGAGACGTCATTGACGATTGCGGCACCGGCCGCCAGCGCCGCACGTGCCACCTCGGCCTTGCGGGTATCAATCGACACCGGCACGGCCACGCCGCCCGCCACCGCCCGGATCACCGGCGCGGTGCGGGCGATTTCCTCACTTGCCGGCACCAGCGTGGCGCCGGGGCGGGTGCTTTCACCGCCGATATCCAGAATGTCGGCGCCGGTGCCCGCCATGGTGCGCGCATAGCTCAGCGCCGCCTGGGGGGCGTCAAACAGACCTCCGTCGGAAAAACTGTCCGGTGTCACATTGAGGATCCCCATCAGCCTCGGAGCTTCCAAAGAAACACCGGCGATGGCGGCGCGCGGCGCGCTCAACCGTTCAAGTACATCGGCGGGCAGATCGGCCGCTGCAATGATGGCCGGCGCGGCACCGCGGCACAGCACTTCGGCATGGGTGAACCAGGACCAACCGGCAGCAAGCGTGACAGCTGATGCGGGACGGGACGGGCCAACCTGGGTCAGCGGGCGGAAATACTGTTTCATAGGCAAATCAACCTTTGGCTGGGGGCAGAACTGGGGCCCTAAGGGGCAGAAAGGATCAGAACGGGTTTTTGTTGCCGGCAGTGTCGGAGTCAATCACCGTGGTTTTCACCGCATTCATTTCGGCGGCGAACCAGTGTGTCAGCGCCAGGGCGTCCCGCGCGTCCGGCGCCGGATCGCCCACAGTATCAAGCACGAATTTACCCGGGGCCCAGATCACCATCTGGCCGTTTTTCATCGCCCAGTCCAGTTCTGTGCGGGTGCCCGCCACCACGCACGCAGGCGCAAGCGCCGCCAGGGTCCAGGCGTTTTGCTCAATCGCCAGCAGGTCGATATGACGTTGCGCCGTGCCACCGGGTTCGGGCCGGGCACAATCCGGAACACCGACGGTAAGCACCACCGCGCCCTGGCCGTTTTTGTCGGCGTCTCCGGTTCCGGCGAGCTGCGCCAGCCAGCCGCTCAGCCGCTCCGAGGCGATCGCCTGATTGCACAGGTGCACCACATGCGGGCGGGGCCCAGTGGATATCGTGGCGCCAGGGGTCTCCGCCGGGGCCGCCGTGCCACTGCGCACGATCTCGACGCCAAGTTTAAACGGGCCCCGGTCCAGTTTTTCGATGCGCAGAAACACCCGTGCTGCCTGGGGTTCGCTCAGGATGCGGTCGGCGATGCGGTCAGCCAGGGTTTCCA
Organism: Candidatus Halocynthiibacter alkanivorans; assembly: GCF_003333265.1. Lineage (GTDB taxonomy): Bacteria > Pseudomonadota > Alphaproteobacteria > Rhodobacterales > Rhodobacteraceae > Halocyntiibacter_A > Halocyntiibacter_A alkanivorans. Next base: position 22,519 of record NZ_QOLB01000074.1, on the reverse strand, counting down.
GCAGGTTCAGCCGCTCGGCGGCCAGCTCATAGTCGATCGCTTCGCGGATGGTGTCATAAGACAGGATATTATCAACATCATCGCCCAGCGGCGCCGTCGCATCCGCCACTTCCACCACCACATTAAAGCGCAGTTTCTGGATCAGATCGCGTTCCACCTGAAAGGCGCCGATTTCGACCCCAACATCGTAATCGGACAAGGAGATCCGGTCCAGCGGACCGGGCGCCGTAGCCTCGGAGCGTTCAACCGGATGCGCAAAGGCGCTGGAAATTTCGGCGGCGGTGGTCTCGGTGCTGTCAGACATGGCTATTCCGGTGTTGGTTTCAGCTCCGGTCTAACCTGGTTTGCCGCAGTTCACCATGCGGCCATCAAAAAAGGGCGCCAACAGACGCCCTTTGCAGCGGTTTACCACGGGGGTGCCGAAATTCCGGTGATCAGGCCGGGGCGCGGTAAAACAGGTGCACCCCGATAGAGGTGGTGCGGGTGAATTTGCGCGCCCAGCGGGGGTTGACCGCTTTGGTGTGGTAATAGGTGGCGCCAGAGGTCAACACCCGCTCCCCGCCCTGCTGCATAATGCGGGCGATCTTGCCGGCGCGTTTCCAGGAGGTTTTATCGTTCACAATCTCGCGGCGCCCGTCACAGGTATAGGAGAACTGACATTTGTAGCGTTTGCCGGTGCCCTGGTTCACAACCTTGCAGATCGTGCCGGGAAATTTGGCGCTGTCGACCCGGTTCAGGATCACCTCAGCCACTGCGAACTGGCCCTTGACCGATTCACCGCGGGCTTCGAAATACAGCGCCTGGGTCAGGCACTGCCAATCGTTGTCACCCTCGACCACGTCCTGGCTGTCGATCCAGTCGCGCGTGTAGACCACCTCGCTTAAGGCGGATTTGGAGCGGCGTCCTGTGCGGTTGCTGTACAGGTCCCTGATCGTCGATGGCGACACCGCATTCAGCGCCGCGCGGTCCTGGCCCAGAAGAGAGCTGAGTTGCTGATCGAAAACCAGGTTTGACTTGTCAGTGGGGGCGGTCGAAATATCCGCACCGGCGCCCACAGGCAGTGCAAGAACAAGCGCCAGGGCCAAACCAAATTTACGAACAAAAGCCATAAGATCTCTTTCGAAGCCGTTCCAGAATGCAGTTGCCTGCGTAGAACCCGGCCCGAATAGGCGAAATTTCGCCATCCGTCCAGTGGCGCAAACGCATAGCCGCCAGTCAGCGGCGGCGATACCGCCATTTTCCCCGGTTTTGGCTCGAAAAAGTAACCAATTTTAGCCAATTCACCCTGGGAGCGCCCCACTGACAGCGCCAGTTCAGGCGAATCAGCTGCCGCGTTTGTCAAGCAGCGCCAGGTGCGCCGCAGCCAGCCGGGCGACCGGCACCCGGTAGGGCGAACAGGAGACATAGTCAAAACCTGCCTGGCGGCAGAAGGCAATCGATTCCGGGTTTCCGCCATGTTCGCCACAAATCGAAATGGTGATATCCGGCCGCGCGTCCCGCCCCCGTTCCGCCCCGATGGTCAGCAGCTCGCCGACGCCTTCGGTATCCAGGATCTGGAACGGATCTTCTGCATAGACACCCTGTTGCACGTAGGAGTTCATAAAGCGCCCGGCATCATCGCGGGACAGGCCATAGGTCATCTGGGTCAGATCATTGGTGCCAAACGACAGAAAGGTCGCATGTTGCGCGATCTCATGGGCGCGCAGTGCAGCGCGGGGTGTTTCCACCATAACCCCCAGCTTGTAGGAAAAATCGCTTTGGGTTTCGACCCGCACCGCCGCCGCCACCGCGTCGACGCGCGATTTCACCAGCTCAACTTCACGCATGGCTGACACCAGCGGGATCATGATTTCGGGTTCCACCGGGTCGCCGGAGCGGCTGGCCTCAATGGTGGCCTCAAAGATGGCGCGCGCCTGCATTTCATAGATCTCGGGCATGGTGATGCCAAGCCGGACCCCGCGCATGCCCAGCATCGGATTGAACTCCGACAGCGCGTCAATGCGGCGGGTGACGTCCGAAAGCGGCCGGTCCAGCGCCTCGGCCAACTCGCGCATGCCGCCCCGGGTGTGGGGCAGGAATTCATGCAGCGGCGGGTCAAACAGACGAATGCACACCGGCTGACCGCCCATGATCTGGAACAGTTCGGTAAAATCGCCGCGCTGCATCGGCAGCAGGCGCGCCAGCGCTTCGGCCCGGTCTTTGGCCGCATCGGCAAAAATCATCTCCCGCATCGCTGTCAGCCGGTCATGTTCGAAAAACATATGTTCGGTGCGGCAGAGGCCGATGCCCTCGGCATCAAAATTACGCGCAGTGGCGGCGTCGGCCGGGGTGTCGGCATTGGCGCGCACGCCGATGTCACGCACCTCATCCGCCCAGGACATCAGAGTGCGGAAGGGCGCGTCCAGCGTCGGCGCCAGCATTTCCGCCGCCCCCACCAGCGCTTCGCCGGTAGAGCCGTCGATGGTGATGATATCGCCTTCGCGGAAAATGCGCCCGTCCACCGAAATCAGCTGCTTGTCTTTGTGGTCCAGCCGCAACGCAGAGGCGCCGACAACGCAGGGCAGCCCGAGCCCGCGCGCAATCACCGCCGCGTGGCTGGTCATGCCGCCGCGCTGGGTCAAAACACCCACGGAGGAATGCATGCCGCGAATGTCCTCGGGTGTGGTTTCACGGCGCACGAGGATCGCGGCTTCGCCCCGCGACTGGCTCGCCTGGGCGGCGGCGGAGGTGAAACAGATGCGGCCACAGGCACCGCCCGGGCTCGCCGCGATGCCACTGACAAACGGGTCGCGCGCGCCCCGCGGATCGACCTGGGGGTGCAACAGTTCCGACAGCGAGCGGGGCGGGATGCGCAGGATCGCCTCGCTGCGCCTGATGATACCGTCCTGCGCCAGCGCCACTGCGACCCGCACATTGGCACTGGCAGAACGTGTCACCCGCACCGAATCAATGATCGACATGCGGCCACCTTCGATGGTGAATTCGATCTGCATTTCTTCCCGCAGCTTGCGCCGCAGCAGATCTCCGGCGGTGACCAGCGCATCAAACACATCCGGGCACAGATCCTGCAGTGACTGCCCCCGGCTGTCGCGCGTCAGATAGAGCGCGCCCTCGCCGGCGCGCAGCGCTGCACGGCCCTGGCTCTGGCTCAGATAGCGCCCGGTCAGCTGGGATTTGCCGGAGACGGAATCGACGAACTGGATCACCCCGGAACCGCTTTCCTGCGGCCCGACTCCAAGCGCCATCTGCTGCACGATCAGCCCGAGCCCGGCATCCGCCGGGGCGCCCTTGGCCTGACGCAGCAGCCGCGCGGTGGTGCCCTCCCAGGCCCGGGCCATTGAGCGCAGCACTTCGCCAAGCTGCACTGCCGGATCCTGGGGGAATTCTTCGTCGGTCTCATCCGCGTAGGCGTCAAGCGCAGCCGCCAGGGCGTCCGGCTCAGACACGTCCGATTCGAACATATCCGGGTCAAGACGGGCCACGTGAATGGCGTAGGCCTGGACAAATCGAAGATAGAGCGCATCCGCCGCGCGTTTGCCATGACTGTCACAAAGCTGGGTGTGGCGGGTGGCATTGATGCCAATGTTCAGCATCGCGCCCGGGCCACCCCAATCGGGATCTTCAGAACTGGGGCGCACGGAAAGCAGCGGCGCCGGACCGAACACCGCCAGCATAGCGTCAATATCGGGACGTTGCCCGGCGGCGATATGATGCACCGCATCAAAGGACAGCGCGATGGTTTGTGGCACCGGCAGGTCAAGCCGCACCAGACGTTGCAGGCATTTCGCCCGGCCGCCATGGCTGTCAGTGGCAATGGGGGCGCTCTTGGTAACCGGGGTAAACCCTTTTATATCAACCTCTTGCCGCACTGCCGCACTCCTTTTTCCATTGCAGCATAGACCGGACGCCCCCCGCCCGGCAAGCAATGGTTCAGCCTTCAACCTTTGTCAGATCAGCCACTTCCGAACAGATCTTGCGGATCTGCCCCAGCAGGTTCAGCCGGTTGCGGCGCACGATGTCGCTCTCCGCATTGACCTGCACCGCTTCAAAAAACGCATCAATCGGCGCCCGCAGCGCGGCCATGCCGCCCATGGCGGCGGCGAAATCCTCGGCCTCGATGGCCGTGGAGATCGCTTTCCCCTGCGTTTTCAATGCATTGAACAGGGCGATCTCGGTGTCATCCCGGGCCCATTTCACGTCTGCGCCAAAGGAATATTCCACCCCGTCTTTGTCTTCAGCCTGGGACAAAATGTTGTTGGCGCGTTTAAAGCCCTGCAACAGGTTGGTGCCGTCTTCCGTGCCCAGCAGGTCTGACAGCGCGCGCGCCCGTTTCACCACCAGGGTGAGATCGTCATTGCCAGCCATCGCCAGACAGGCGTCGATCACATCATGGCGGATACCGGCGTCTTTAAGATAGACTTTGAGCCGGTCGTGGAAGAAGGCAAGCAGGTTGCCCGATGCGGCAGAGTGTTCCGTCGCAGCCTTATCCTCAAGCTGGGTCAACCCTTTGCCAATCAGATCACTGAGCGGCACCCGCACCTCATTTTCCAACAACAGCCGGATGACGCCGAGCGCAGCGCGGCGGAGCGCGAAGGGGTCTTTGGAGCCGGTGGGTTTTTCGTCAATCGCCCAAAAACCGGTGAGCGTGTCGAGTTTGTCGGCCAGAGCAACCGCGACCGAGACCGGCGCGGTGGGCACATCGTCGCCCGGGCCGAGTGGAGAATAATGTTCTGTGGCCGCATTGGCGACCTCCACCGGATGGCCGGCGTGATTGGCATAATACTTGCCCATCAGCCCCTGCAACTCGGGGAATTCATAGACCATCTCTGATGACAGGTCCGCTTTGGCAAAACGCGCGGCGGCCTCAGAAAGATCCGCGTCAGCGCCAACAGTGGGCGCGATGTCGCGCGCCAGCGCCGCGATACGGTCAATGCGTGCGGCCTGGGAGCCCAGTTTGTTGTGGAATGTGACGTGGTCGAGCGATTCAATCCAGGGCGCGGCACCGGCAGAGGCGATGCGCAGATCGTTTTCCCAGAAGAATTTCGCGTCTGACAGCCGCGCGAACAGCACCTTCTGGTTGCCGGCCAGGATGGTGGCGCCGTTGTCGGCAGTTTCGCGGTTGGCGACAGTGACAAATTTTTCAATGCGGCCGGTTTTCGGATTTTTGACCGAGAAGAATTTCTGGTGCTCACGCATCGAAGTCTGCAACACCTCGCCCGGCAGGTCAAAGAAGTCTTCCGCAATGGCGCCCATCAGCACCACCGGCCATTCCACCAGGCCGGCAACTTCCGCCAGAAGCGCTTTGTCGTCCACCAGCTCCAACCCCTGGGCAAACGCCTGGTTTGTCGCGTCATTCCAGATGTGGTCGGCGCGTTCCTGCGCTTCCAGCATCACGAAGGCGGATTTCAGCTTTTGCGCATAATCGTCAAAGCTGCTGACAGTGATGTCGCCTGGCGCCATGAACCGGTGGCCCTGGGTCACGTTGCCCGATTTGATGCCGTCGATGTCAAAGGGCACGATTTCAGCACCCTCTTCGCGCGACAGGATGCAGAGGATCGAGTGCAGTGGCCGCACCCAGCGCAGGGAACCCGTGCCCCAGCGCATGGATTTTGGCCAGGGGAAATTGCGGATGGTGCTGTCCATCACTCCCGCAATGATATCTGCCGCCGGACGGCCGGGTTTTGCGATCGAAGCAAAATAGACCTGACCCTTTTTGTCGTCGCGGATTTCCAGATCATCCATGCTCAGACCGGCGCCGCGCAGAAAGCCCTGCAGCGCCTTTTCCGGCGCGCCCACTTTGGGGCCTTTGCGTTCAACGCGGGTGTCCGGGCTGGCGTCCAGCAGGCCCTCAACCGACAGCGTGAGCCGGCGGGGTGTCGAAAACGCCCCGGCAGAAGCATAGGTCAGCCCCGCTTCAACCAGACCATTGGTCACCAGTTTTTTCAGGTCCGCCGCCGCACGCCCCTGCATACGGGCCGGGATTTCCTCAGAGAACAGTTCAATCAGCAGATCAGCCATCGGTCATCAATCCTTCAGGAGGCTCGGGGCAGTCAGCGGGGGCTGCATTGCCCTCAAACACCACTTCGCCGCAGCTGTTAATCTGGTTCCAGACATAGGTGCGCCCGTCCGGGTAGACGGCGACCACCTGATCGATGCCGTATAGCTTATTTTCTTCGCCGAGATAGGCCACAGCGTTGCCGGCTTCGATATCGAGCTCCAGCGATTTGGCGTCAAAACAGTCAAACCAGTCCGGCGCGCGCAGTGGTTCTGCCGCCGCGTAGGGGACATAGGTCGCCGCAATTTCTGCCACTGGTGTTTCGGCGGTGGCGCAGACGCGGTAGCGGATCGGCGAACTGGTGGAGTCGATGCCTTTGAAGTCTGTGACCGGCAGCGGCTCAACCGCGCCGTCCAGCGTGGTCAGGCGCAGGTCAGCGGCAGCAGAAGCGGGCAGTTCTTCGTAAAAGGCGTAGACCTGCAGATAGTAGATCGCCGAACCCACAACCATCGCCGGGGCAATGAGCAGCCCCACAACATATTTACCAATCATGCGTTATGCCCTCCGGCGTCAGTTAGAATAAAAGCGTCGGCGCATTGTTTGGCAAGCGCACGCACGCGGCCGATATAGGCCTGGCGCTCGGTCACGGAAATCACGCCGCGGGCATCGAGCAGGTTGAACAAGTGGCTGGCCTTGATGCACTGGTCATAGGCCGGGTGCACCATGATGATACGTTTGCCGGTCTTGGGGTCGATCGGCTCAAGGCTGAGAATTTTCACGCATTCCGCTTCGGCTTCTTCAAACTGCTTCAGCAGCACGTCGGTATTGGCGACGTCAAAGTTCCAGCGGGCGTATTCTTCTTCGGTCTGTTTGAACACATCGCCATAGCTCAGCGGGATCAAAGCGTCCGGATCGTTAAACGGCATGTCCATCACGTGGTCGACACCGAGAATATACATCGCCAGCCGTTCCAGACCGTAGGTCAGCTCGCCCGAGACCGGGTGGCAGTCATGGCCACCGACCTGCTGGAAATAGGTGAACTGGCTGACTTCCATGCCGTCGCACCAGACTTCCCAGCCCAGCCCCCAGGCACCCAGCGTCGGGCTTTCCCAGTCATCCTCAACAAAACGGATGTCGTGCAGGTCCATATTGACGCCGATGGCGCGCAGGGAGCCGAGATAGAGCTCCTGGAGATTGGCGGGGCTGGGTTTGATCAGCACCTGATATTGATAATAATGCTGCAACCGGTTGGGGTTTTCGCCATAGCGCCCGTCAGTGGGACGGCGCGAGGGCTGCACATAGGCCGCGGCCCAGTGTTTGGGGCCCAGCGAGCGCAGGGTGGTGGCAGGGTGAAACGTGCCGGCGCCCACTTCCATATCATAGGGCTGCATCACAGCGCAGCCTTGGGTAGCCCAGTAGTTCTGCAACCGCAGGATAATTTCCTGAAAGCTGCGCGGAGTGGTGTTCGCGGTATCCAACATGTCAAACCCTTTGGTCAAAGCGCGCCTTTCAATAACATGCGCGCGCGCAGGGTCAATTGCACCATCGGCAGAAATACCCCCTGCCGGCAAATTGAACGGGAGGCGGGTCAGATTTATAGCCGCCAGGCTTTGTTTCGGGTAGCATCAAATCATTGTGAGCTTAAGTGGTAGAGGCAGATGAAACACATTCTTGCAGCCGTGATATTCGCAACCCTGTGGGGAATCGCGCAAATCACCGGCGTCGGCAGCGCCCAGGCGCAGAGCGCCGCACAGGGCAACACCTGGATCCAGATTGAATCACAGCCCAGCCTGCGCGACGCGGAAGCGCGCGCCCGCGGCTATGCGGCACGGCTGCCTGATGTCGCCGGCTTTGCCACCAGCAGCAGCTGGTACGCCATCGCGCTTGGCCCGTATGGCGAAGAGCAGGCCGAGCAGATCCGCCTGAACCTGACCCGGCGCGGGCTTATCCCGGGCGACAGTTTTCTCGGCACGGGCGCAACATTTGGCCGCCGGATCTGGCCGGTGGGCGCGACGGCACTTGTGCCGGTGGCACCGGCAACGCCAGAAATCACCAATCCGGATCCTGTCGCAGACGTGGCGGCACACCCGCAGCCCAGTGTCGGTGCTCCGGTGCTGGTGGACGAAACCCCACGACAGGCGCGGGCCTCAGAAGCGCTGCTGAGCCGGTCGGAAAAGATGGATCTGCAGCGGGCGCTGAAATGGGAAGGCTTTTATGCAGCTGCGATTGACGGCTCCTTTGGCCGCGGCACTCGCGCCTCCATGCGCGACTGGCAACAGGCCAACGGGTATGTGCCCAGCGGGGTGCTGACCTCCGCGCAGCGGGGGGCGCTGATCGCGTCTTATATTGCGGCGCTGGACCGGCTTGGCATGGAACCGGTCGCGGATGCCGTCGCAGGCATCGCCGTTGAACTGCCACTGGGGCTGGTGGAGTTCGCGCGCTACGAGCCGCCGTTTGTACATTACGCGGCGCGGGACGGATCCGGCGTGCGGGTATTGCTGATCTCCCAATCCGGCGACGGCAGCAGCCTGAACGCGCTTTATAACATTTTGCAAACGCTGGAGATTGTGCCCCCGGACGGGCCACGCCGCCTGCGCGGACGCAGCTTTAGTCTTGAAGGGCGCAGCGAGAAGATCGTCAGCTACAGCCAGGCCGCGCTGAGCAATGGTCAGATCAAAGGGTTTATCCTGGTCTGGCCTGCCGGGGAAGAGAGACGCCGCAAACAGGTGGTGGAGGCGATGAAAGCAAGCTTTGCGCCCGGCGGGGCTGCGGTGCTGCCCGACAGCTATGGCGCTCAGGCGGTGCAGGATATCGATCTGCTTTCAGGGCTGGAGATCCGCCGCCCGGACAACAGCCGCAGCGGTTTTTATGTCGACCCGGCCGGCGCGGTGCTGACCACGTCCGATGTGGTCGCTTCCTGCCAAAGCGTGACGATTGACGCGCTGCCGGCGCAGGTCGTGGCGGTGCAGGGCAGCCTGGCGCTGCTGCGGCCCGAACAGGTGCTGGCGCCGCAAGCGGTAGCGCGGTTTCAGCCCGGCATCGCAAGGTTGAAATCCGAGATCGCGGTGGCGGGCTATAGTTTTGGCGGCCGTCTGCTGGCGCCGAGCCTGACCTGGGGCAGCCTCGCCGAATTGCAGGGGCTGGGCGGCGAACAGGACGTGATGCGGCTGGCGCTTGCAGCGCTGCCCGGAGATGCGGGTGGTCCGGTCTATGACCGGTCCGGTGCGGTTCTTGGCATGTTGTTGCCTGAAACGATGGGCGCACGCGCCCTGCCCGACGGTACCGCATTTGCCAGCGACATGGAGACGGTGACCTCGTTCCTGTCCGATCAGGGTATCGCTGCCAGTGCCGCCGACAGAGACGGCGCGCTGGCACCGCAAGAACTGACGGCGAAAGCGGCGGAGATCACGGTGCTGGTCAGCTGCTGGAACTGAGCCCGGCGACACGTGTCGGTGGTCGGTGTCGGTGGTCGGTGTTCACGCAAGTGTCAGCGGTCGCTACAAATGACGGGCCCCGGCGACGGGACCAGTCTGTGGCGCTTCGGGCGGTGGGGATTGCGGCGGCGCAGGTCGATGCAGTTGGTGCGGCAGTCCGGCCTGTGCGCATCGCAAAGCGGATTTGTCACCGCGGGTCGTTGACAGTGGGCCTGTCACACCGGATTTGGCACAGCGGCCCTGTCACACCGGCTCTGTCATTGCGGGACTGGCGGAGAGGCGCCGGGATGCCCTGCCCCGACCGGACCCGCGCTCAGCCGCGCCAGAACTTGGTGGTGAATATGGCAAAGACCACCATCAGCTCCAGCCGCCCCGCCAGCATGCCGGCCGCCAGCAGCCATTTGGCGGTGTCGTTCAGCGGCGCGAAATTGCCCGCCGGGCCGATGATGTCGCCAAGCCCGGGGCCGATATTGGCCAGCGCCGCCGCCGCGCCCGAGAGCGAGGTGGTGAAATCCAGCCCGGTCGCGGACAGCAACATCGCCAGAATGCCGAGCGATACCACAAAGGCCACAAAAAACGCCATCACCGAATAAAGCACGTCTTCGGTCACTGCACGGCCTTCAAAGCGCGGGGTAAACACGCCGTTGGGCGAATGGATCTTGCTGATCTGGGTGCGCACTGAGGCAAACAAAAGCTGATAGCGAAAGACTTTCACCGAACAACAGGTCGAGCCCGCACAGCCGCCAATCAGGCCGAGAAAGAAGAACAGCACCACCGGGAAGGCGCCCCAGAGCTGGTAATCCACCGAGGCAAAGCCGGTGCCGGTCAGAACTGAAGTGACGTTGAACACCACTTCGCGCAGGGTCCCGGCGCTGGCGTCTCCGTTCACCACAATCTGATAGGCGCTCAGCACCACAATCACCGCAACGTTCAGCTTCAGATAGGCGCGGATCTGGCTGTCGCGGAACAAAGGTTGCGCGGTGCCCCCGACCAGCTGCACGTAGCGCACAAACGGCAGGCTGGCGAGCACCATAAAGACGGTGGCGACATATTCCGCATTGCCTTTGAAGGCTCCGAAAGACGCGTCCCTGGTGGAATAGCCGCCGGTGGCAACCGTGGTCAGCGCATGGTTGAACGCGTCAAACCCGCCCATGCCGACCAGCAAATAAGACAGGAAGGCCGCCAGCGTCAGCCCGACATAGATCACCGAAATCCGGCTTGAAATCTGCACTGCGCGCGGCAGCACTTTGCCGCCGGTATCAAAACCTTCGGAGCGGAATATCTGCATGCCGCCGACGCGCAGCTCGGGCAGGAACACCATCGCGACCACAATGATGCCCACGCCGCCAAACCACTGCAGCATGGAGCGCCACAACAACAGCCCGCGCGCCATGTCATCCAGCCCGGAAAACACCGTGGATCCGGTGGTGGTCAGCCCCGACATCGCTTCAAAAAACGCGTCCACCGTGCGGGCCTCGGTCTCACCAAGCGCAAAGGGCAGCGCCGCAAAGATCGGCAGCGCCAGCCAGACGCCGGTGGTGAGCAGGAACATCTGCTGGATGGAGAGACGCGAGCCGACGCTGTTGGAACAGCTGAACGCCATCAGCCCGCCGGTCGCGAAGGTCAGCACCCCGGCCTCAAAAAAGGCCGCCCAGTTGCCGTTGCCGTCGTTCAGATCCACCAGCATCGGGAACAGCATGGTGGCACCAAGTGCGGCGACCAGCAGGCCGATGACATATCCTATCGGGCGTAAATCAAACATCACGCACGATTGGCCCGCACGGTTGATCCTGTCAAGCAGAAGGCACGCGCGCCCGGTGAAAGGTCAGCGTTCCGATCGCAATCAGCGCGCCGGCGGGCCAGACCATTTGTGGCAGGGTTTCGCCCAGCGCCAGCACTGCAATCACCGCCCCCATCAGCGCGATCACTGGGCCGATCTGGGACAGGTACACCGCGCCGGCCCGGCTCTGCAGTTGAAAATACAGGAAGAAAGACAGCGCAAAGATCAGCGTTTCTGCGCCAAGCAGCGGCAGGGTTGCGGGGATCTGCACCAGGGAGACGCCCTCAATCATCAGTGCAAAGGGCGCCACATAGAGCCCGCCGGCAAACAGCATGGAGCCGGCAAGGAAAACCGGCGACACGTCCTGCGGCCAGAAGCGGCTGCGAAACAGATTGCCGGTGGCCAGCATCAGCGGGAAGCTGAGCGTGATCAGCACCCAGGTGCCACCAGCGCCGTCGCCCTGCAGTTTTGAGAGCGACAGCGCAATGGCACCGCTGAGCGCCAGCAGCACCCCAAAGGCCCGTTGTTTCAGTGCACGCTCCATGCCGATCAGCACCGCCAGCGCCCAGGTCAGAAGCGGTACAAAGGCAAAAATGATGGCGACAAACCCGGCACCAAGTTCGGCCACAGCGAGAAATCCCAGCGCATTGGGCAGCGCGAACAAGGCACCCGATACGGCGGTATAAGCGAGGAGGCCCGGGCTGAGGCGCGGTTTGGGTGCCCGGATCAGCAGCAGTGCCCCGGCGCCCAGAATGGCCAGCGACAGGAAAGACAGCAGCGGCGTGCCCACCCCGGCCGCCACTTTGGCGATGGTGGTCTGCAACGCAAGGCTGCTGCCCACGGCCAGCAGCAGGATCAGGGACAGAGTGGCGGGGCCAGATGATTTTGAACCCGTCGCTTTGGGGTTGGCGGGGTTGGAGTCCGTGCGTTTGGAGGCAGCAGTGTTTGACATGGTGTGCATTCCGGTTTTATCAGTCAGGTAAGATACTCTCTGGAAAGTATCTTGGTACTAAGTATCTTAATGGCAAGGTAAATGACAGAAAAAAATTCACCCACGCTGGACCGCGCAGAATTGGTCACCCGGCAATGGCATCGGCAACTGCCCGATCTGGACCTGCGCCCGATGGCGATGCTGGGCCGGCTAAACCAGGCCAGCATGTTGATTATGCGAGACAATCTTGAACCGGTGTTCAAATCCCACGGGCTGGTGTCGGGCGAATTTGACGTGCTTTCAACCCTGCGCCGCGCCGGCGCGCCCTATGCGCTTACCCCGACGGAACTGTTTGAAAGCACCATGATCACCTCAGGCGGTATGACCGCGCGGCTGGACCGGCTGGAAAAACGCGGGCTGTTGAGTCGCGCCCCCAACCCCAATGACCGGCGCGGCACCATTGTCAGCCTGACCGCGGACGGCAAAGACCTGCTGGAAGCGGCACTGGCGGATCATGTGGTTAATCTGGAGCGGATCGCCGCGAGCCTGAATGAAGACGAGCAGAAACAGCTGAGCGCACTGCTGGCAAAGCTGATCAAAGGGTTGTGAAGCGGCATCAGGCGGATTTGCGGGATTTGTGCAAGTGTCCTGCAGCGCCGGACCATAAGGATTGACCAGGCTACCGGGCCTGCTCAGCACCAGATCAGCACGGCTCATCAGCGGACCCGTCGCGCAGCATCACAGGGAACAATCGGGCTGAAGCGTGTCGGTGTGGAGCAGACACAGTCTGGTGCGGATATATTTGGCGTGGCCACACCGCCCCACGGCACTGGTGTTGAGACAGCCGGGGCTCCGTCTGTGAACGCCGGAAAGGGTCCCCCGGATCATTTCTCTATAGTGGCCCGGGGCTCCGCCCGTCCGAAACAGAAACGTCGCCCACAGCCTGTCATTACCGGCACCCGGGGCTCCGCCCGTTCGGAGCTGAAACGCCGCCCCACGGCCTGTCTTTACCGGCACCCGGGGCTCCGCCCGTTCGAACCTGAAATGATCCCCCGGATCATTTCTTTACCGGTTCTCACCCCACATGGAACAATGTGGAGAACAGTTTGGGGTCGAGACTTTCAGAGGCGAACGTGCGCCCTTCGGTCAGCACCGACACCGCGTCATGGGAATGCAGGCTTTCCTGATGGCTGGCGATGACACGGAAATCACCGATACGCGCATCATTCTGCAGCGCTTCACTGAACAGCCGCGCCGCGTCTTCGACAAAAATCGGGTTGGCGGCGTTCAGTTCGGCAAAGGCCTGTTCGTCTTCGCGTTTCACCATCACCTGGGTTTCAGTCGGCACCGCGCTGCGGCACAGCTCGACCAGGTCTTCAAACCACAGACAGCCGTGATCCTCATTCAGTTCGACCGAGACCCGCGCCACCGAACGCTGCGAATGCGGCGTCGCCAACTGCCCGCGCTGCTGGCGCGCATGCTCACTGAGCTCAAGCGAACAGGGGCAGGTCGACGAATAGACATAGTCGAGATGCAGGATCTTTTTACGCACGCCGCCCTGCTCCACCAGTTCCAGCGCAATGTCGTAATATTGAAAGCCCGACAGGCCCGAGCGCAGTGATTTCACCCGCATTGGGAAGGAAAACCGCATCTGAATGCGGGCATCAAAGCTTTCCAGGTCAGACTTGTAGTCTTCCAGCGCCGCATCAATCACTTCAAAGCTGAAGGTCTTGTCGGCATGGGCATAGAACGAGCGCATGATGCGGCTCATGTTGATGCCTTTTTTGCCGGCTTCAAGGCTGACAGTGCCGGTCACCGAGGTTTCCAGTGTCAGATCGCCATTGTCGCGGGTGTGAAACGAGATCGGCAGGCGGAAATTGGAAATGCCCACATGCTGGATCATCCGTTTGGCACCCTTGATCAGGCTTTCGGGACCGTTTTGCAGATCCGGCAGGGTGGCGCGATAGAGCGCATCCACCTGAAATTCTTCCGGATAGGCCCGCGCCAGCGCCGGGTAATTGCCCAGCGGTGCATTGGGCAACAGGCGGGAAATTGACGGATTCAGCTCGGCCACCTCAGTTGCAGAGGCGGTCGACGCCCAAGTCTTGAGCAGTTCCAGCGCACGCTCGGCCTCTTCGCGGCCCGGCTGGGCGCGGTCGGTTTGGGAGCTATCGGTAGGGCTGCGGTCAGACACTGCGCCAACCGCTTCAACAGCGGTTGCGACAGACTTGGGCATATTCATGGCTGGTCCTCCGGGGAGTGCGGATCAGGGAGACGTGGGAGCGATTTGGCGCTTTTAGCACGAATCCCTGATGCCAGAGTATCAAAAACCGTCAGATACTGTCCAATCCCGCCAGAAGGTCAGCAATCAGGTCAGTGCTGTCCTCCAGACCGCAGGACACCCGAATCAAACCCGGGGTGATGCCAATTTCGGCTTTTTGCGCATCGGGCAGACGTTGATGGGTGGTGGTGGCGGGGTGGGTGACGATGGATTTGGCGTCGGCGAAGTTGTTGGAAATGGTGAAGATCTCCAGCGCGTTCAGGAATTTGAACGCCGCGTCTTTGCCGCCTTTGACGTCGATGGTCAGCACGGTGCCACCGATGCCCATCTGCTGCATCGCCAGGTCATGCTGGGGATGGGAGGGCAATTGCGGATAGGCCACCGTGTTGAGCGCCGGGTGGCCTTCCAGCGCCTCAGCCATCGCCAGCGCAGTGGCCGACTGGGCCCGCACCCGCAGATCCATGGTCTCCATCGACTTCAGCATCACCCAGGCGTTGAACGGGCTCATCGCGCCGCCGGTGTGTTTCAGATAGGCTTCCACCGGGCCGCGGATCAGCTCGCGTTTGCCCAGCACCACACCGCCAAGACACCGGCCCTGGCCGTCCACATGTTTGGTGGTGGAATAAACCACCAGATCGGCGCCACATTTCAGCGCGTAGGAATAGATCGGCGTGGCAAAGACATTGTCTACCACCACCAGCGCGCCCTGAGCATGAGCCAGGTCACACACCGCTTTCAGATCGATGACTTCCAGCGTCGGATTGGAGACGCTTTCCAGGAAGACTGCCGCAGTATCAGGCCGGATTGCGGCCTCCCAGGCGGCAAGATCGCGGCCGTCCACCAGGGTGATTTCAACGCCGAACCGGGCCAGCACGTCTTCGAGAACATAGAGGCAGGAGCCAAACAGCGCCCGCGAAGACACCACGTGATCGCCGGCTTTAAGCAGCGCCATCAGCGCGCCATTGACCGCAGCCATGCCCGAGGCGGTGGCAAACGCATCTTCGGCGCCTTCCAGCGCGGCAATGCGGTCTTCAAACATGCGGGTGGTGGGATTGCCGTAGCGGGCGTAGATATATTCGTCTTCGCCCAGATCCTGAAAACGTTTTTCCGCCTGTTCGGCACTGTCATAGACAAAACCCTGGGTCAGAAAGATCGCTTCGCTCAGCTCGCCATACTGGCTGCGGCGGGATCCTTTATGCACCAGTTTTGTGCGTATATTCCAATTCTCTGACATGCCGCGTGCTCCTTTTTGCGCAACAAAAAACCCCACCTCTAATCAAGAGCCGGGGTGCGGATGCGTCCTCGACCTCTTTAGCGGAAATATTTTACGTGGCCCGCAATCGGGTGACAAATCGCCACGGCATATAGTCTTCCGATAGCCCGCTGCTGCTGGCTTGTCAACGGCCGCGGGCTGTGGTCGCGGTCCAGGCTAGCAAAATTGCACAGCTTCCCGGGTGTTTAAGCGCTTGCCTTCCGTGTCAGGCTGGCCATTCTGTCTCGAGGCAGCAAAGCCGCGCAGCCAGTGCCGGTTCAGTGACAAACGAAATGTTGGAGTGTCTGCTATGTTGATGAGGTTTTTGCGCGCAAAAGGCAAAAGTCTGATGCAGCAAATTATTGTCTGGGGTATCTTGCTCACCCTAAAACTTGCAGGTCCTGAATTTTACGGCAATTCACGTTTTTCCGGCTTGGGCGACCTTTTTTTAATTGTCGGACTGCCTGCCGGATTCGTTTGGGAATGGGTGGATTTCAAGAAAAATATGAAGAACAAAAAACAATGAACTAAGCAAACCTGTATTCGCTCTTGTCTTCTGCGCCAGGCTTCCCATTTTGGGAAGAAGCACAAAAGGAATACCGCATGAGCATTGATCTCTATTACTGGCCGACACCGAACGGCTGGAAAATCTCCATTGCGCTGGAAGAAATGGCGCTGGACTACACGCTGAAGCTGGTGAATATCGGCGCCGGGGATCAGTTTGAACCCGACTTCCTCGCCATTGCGCCCAACAACCGGATGCCGGCGATTGTGGACCATGACGGGCCCGGCGGCGCGCCGGTCAGCATTTTTGAAAGCGGCGCCATTCTGCAGTATCTTACGCAAAAAACCGGCCTTTTCGGCGGGGAATCCGCACGCGAAAAGATCGCCGTTTCTGAGTGGCTGATGTGGCAGATGGGCGGGCTGGGGCCGATGGCCGGCCAGGCGCATCATTTCCTCAATTACGCACCCTCGATGGATCCGCCCCATGAACTGCCCTACGCCCAGGACCGCTACCGCAATGAGGTGGGCCGGCTCTATCGGGTGCTGGACCAGCAGCTGGCGAAAAATGAATATGTCGCCGGCGCGTCCTATTCCATTGCCGATATGGCGATCTGGTCCTGGGCCGCAGGCTGGGAGGGCCAGCAACAGGATCTGAGCGACAGGCCAAATATGCGACGCTGGCTGGATCTGGTCGCTGCCCGCCCTGCAGTGGTACGTGGCCGCGCGCTGGCGGCGGACAGCAAGGGCGACCTGAAAACCGACCGCAAGGCGCAGGACATCCTGTTCAAACAGCGGGGCTGAGGAGTTCCGTTCCGGAGCCGCCCGTCACAGCGACCCAAACACAGGATCGAAAGCCTGCTCAGGATAAATTGCCGAGGCTCCGCACCGCACCGCGGTGGGGATACGGTCCATTTGTCTTGAACAGGCGCCAGATTCTGTGATGCAGGTCCGGTGAAGGGCGGCTCATAAACGGAGTTCCGTTTTGGTGGGTCCCGGAGCAAATCTTTTGACCCGCCCCCGCACCCCGCCTGGCGTGCCGGGGACGCGTCACGCCGCCGCGACCCCAGTCTGAAAAATCCAGCGTGGCCGCCAGGCCACTCCTTTGGCGACCCGTTATTCGGTGTCTTTTTCCAGCGCATAGGTCGACAGCAGTTTGCTCTGACTCATAAAGAAGGCAAACATCGCCAGCGTCAGGCCGAAGGTTTTGAAATTCACCCAGGCATCGGTCGACATATTGCGCCAGATCAGCTCATTGGCGATGGCGAGGCTGAGGAAAAACAGCGCAAAACGTTTGGTCAGGATCATCCAGCCCTCGTGCTGCAGCGGCATCATATCTTCCATCACCGAACGCAGATAGCTTTGCCCGCGCAGCAAGCCAAAGCCCAGCAAGCCGGCAAACAGCAGGTAAATCATCGTCGGTTTCATTTTGAAGAAGCGTTCGTCATTGAACCAGACTGACAAGCCGCCAAACACCACCACCAGCAACAGCGTCATGATCTGCATTTTTGACAGATGTCCGGTAAGTTTCCACAGCACCAGCGTGCTCAGCACCATCAGCGGGATAAACCCGGCAGTGACAAGGATAAATCCGGAATAGTCCTGACCGGCAATGGTAAAGACCTGGTCTTTCAATTTACTGTAAGCGACAAAGAACAGCACCACCGGCCCCAGTTCCAGCGCCAGTTTCAGCATCGGATTGATTTTTTTCGTGCCGCTGGTCTCAGCCATTACATCATCTCTCATTCATTCGGGCAGCGATCAGCCGCCCAGTTCCACAACAACCGCGCCCAGCGCGATCAGCGCCATCAGGGTGATCCGGCGCGGCCCGGTCGGCTCTTTCAGGATCAGCCAGCCAATCAGCGCCGCAAATACAGTCGAGGTTTCCCGCAGCACCGCCGCTTCGCCGACATTGCCGATCCGCGTCGCCAGCATAATCGATCCAAAAGACAAATAGGCAATGAAGGCGCCCATTACACCCTTTCGCAGCAAAGGACCCGGGTCCGGCCGGTTCACCATTCTGCGATAGCGCCACAGCGCGATCAGCGGCATGGCGAATCCGTCGAACATAAAAAACCACGCCAGAAAGGTAAACGGGTCCGCGGTGGCGCGGATACCCCAGGCGTCATAGGTGGTATAGGCGGCGACAAAACCACCGGTCAGCACCGCCAGCGCCAGTGCCGGCACCATGGTATCACGGTCTTTGGTGATGGTGCGCAGATTATAGATCGCCAGACCAAAGATGCCCGAAAGCAGGATCGCCACCCCGCCCCACTGCACGCCGGTAAAACGTTCGTTAAACACCACCCCGGCCACCAGCACCGCAAACAGCGGCCCGGTGCCACGCACCACCGGATAGACCACCAGATAGGCGCCCTTGGAATAGGTCTGGGCCTGAGAGATTTTATAGGCGGTGTGGATCAGAAAGGCGCCGGCAAAGATCGGCCACATGAAGGGTTCCGGCCAGGGCACCACAAACAACGCCAGCGGTATGGACATCAGCCCATAAGCGATATCAATGGCGCCGCGGCTCAGCCAGGGATCATGACGGCCCTTTTGCAGCGCCCCGAACAGCGCATGCAACATTGCCGCCATCAAGGCCAGACCAGTGGCCACACGAGCCCCTTCCGGGGTGCCTTCAAGTGATATCAGCCAGTCGGTCAGGCCCATTTGCGGGCCAGGCCCCTTTCGGGGGTGCCCGACAAGAAGGCCACCCGTTCAGAGAGGTCAATCTCATAGCCCTGCGGCCCCAGCACCACATCGCCGCCGGTGGGGCATTCGGCATAATCGTTCAGCATCACTTCGAGCAGCGCGTCACAGCAAAACCCGGTGTCATGGGGCGCGGCCACGGCAAAATCGATGATACAGGGCAACCCGGCCCCGTCCCAGATCAGACGACCAAAACCGACAAGCTCTTCGCCAAGCCACAGCCCGTATTCCGCATAGAGCGCCCGGTCATCCGGCCAGTCGGTGGATTCTGACACCGGTGACATTGCCGCTTCAGACAGCAATTCAGTCACCGCGTAATAGTCGGGCCAACGGTCGGTAGTTTTCAAAAGTTCAAGCATCGAGTCCCGTCAGCGCAGCGGCAAATTCTTCGGGGTCAAATGGCGACAGATCATCGATCTGTTCCCCCACCCCAATGGCATGGATTGGCAGGCCGAACCGGTCGGCAAGTGCAACAAGCACCCCACCTTTGGCGGTGCCGTCGAGTTTGGTCATGATCAGGCCGGATACATCGGCCAGTTTGGAAAACACATCGGCCTGGTTGATGGCGTTCTGCCCCGTCGTCGCGTCCAGCACCAGAAGGGTGTTATGGGGCGCGGACGGGTCTTTTTTGCGGATCACCCGCACGATCTTGGACAGTTCTTCCATCAGATCAGCGCGGTTCTGCAACCGGCCGGCAGTGTCGATCAGCAGCAGATCAGCCCCATCGGCTTCGGCCTGGGTCATGGCATCAAAAGCCAGCGAGGCCGGATCCGAGCCTTCGGGCGCTGTCAGCACCGGCACCCCGGCGCGTTCGCCCCAGACCTGGAGCTGTTCCACCGCCGCCGCGCGGAAGGTATCCCCCGCTGCGATCACCACGTTTTTGCCGGCGGCACGGAACTGGCTGGCCAGTTTGCCAATGGTGGTGGTTTTGCCGGAGCCGTTGACGCCGACCACCAGCACCACCTGCGGTTTTTTGCCGTAGAGCGGCAGTGGTTTGGCCACCGGCTCCATAATGCGGGCGATTTCCGCGGCCAGCAATTGTTTGATTTCGGTCACCGAGAGCTTTTTGCCCATCCGGCCCTCGGCCATATTGGCGGTCACGCGCAACGCGGTGTCCACGCCCATATCGGCTGCGATCAGCAATTCTTCGAGGCTTTCCAGCATCGCGTCGTCAAGCACCCGGCGGGTTTCCGGCGCGCCAGTGCTGCGGCCCAGAATACGGCCCAGAAATCCAGGTCGGGAGACTTTAGTCTCTGCCGTTTCAGTCGTTGCAGCCGGATCTGCGGCAGCTTTTGGCGCCGGGCTGGCCTCTGCAACCGGTTGGTCCGGCGTGGTCCCTGGTTTTTCGGCCACCGGGTCTTTGGCTTCTGGCGCTTCACTCGCAACAGCCGGGGCTGCGGTATTCGCCTCTGCAGGCGCCACGTCCTGCGTGGTCTCTGTGGTCGTGACGTCTGGCGCCGCCTCCGCTGCCGGCGCGACACCGGCGGTCTCAGCACCGGTTTCCGGGCTGACTGCAGCCGCACGGCTCTCCACCACACCACCGTCATCGACAATGGCTTCCAGTCCCGCTTCCAGCCTGGAAGAGGACTTAAACAATTTCGATTTCAACTTGCTGAACAGGGACATTTCACTCTCCGGAGACCGATCTCGTTTAAGGGGATTCGCTCTGCGGTAAAAGACCTTCCGGACTCAGGGATTTTACACAAACGCCGTCAGAATCAGCGCCTGGCCCATAAAATAAAGACTCCAGAGCGCATAGCCTGTGGCGCGGAATCTCCAGCCCGGTGGATTCAGACGAAACATCTGGACGGCGATCAGCAGGTCTGACAGCACGAACATTGCGACACCGATTCGAGCCGGATCAGCCCCCTGAGGCAGCCCGCCTGCTGCCAGCGCCATCGCCCCGATCACCAGCGCATAGGCCCGCAGCGGCAGCTTTAAATCGCCGGCAAAAGGCGCCAGCCAGAACTCGGTGGACAGCAGCAGCACGATCAGCGCCACTGTGAGCACCGGCTGATCTGCGGCACTGCCCCACAGCGTCAGCCCAGACGTGGCGAGAAACACACTTATGAAGGCGACATGGGCCGCGGCGAAAGAACCCATACCGGCGAGGAAGAACCTTTGCCCCGGGCGCGACAGGCAGAGGTCACCTGCAGCCGAAGCGCAAAACGCCAGTGTCAGCCCTGCGGGCGCCCCGCCCTGCGCGGCAATCAGCGCCAGCACAAGCAGCGGCACGGTTTTCACCAAGCTGCGCAACAGGCTCGCAGCCCCGTTGCTCTGGAAAAAATACCACAGCGCAAAACCCGCCGCGAGTGACCAGAGTGCTGCGTCCATATCACCTCCGCCTCATTGGCAGTGGCAGCCCTGTTGCCTGCCATGCCGTCGTCGCTGCACCGATGGCAGCGCGCTGAGGGCTGAGCGCCTGCAGCTGCCGCATATTGCATTCAGTGCGACATGCCAGTCCCAACCAGCCCTATCCCAACCAGCCCAGTCCCAACCAGCCCAGTCCCAACCAGCCCCGAAACACGCCAGCCCGTCTGAGGCCAGCCTAAACGCGTGGCAGAACACATGAAAAGCCCTGGTGCCGCTGGATCATCCCCCTTGTTCAGACCCGCAGCGCTGTTATCCTGGCGCCATGACCGGATCTGTCCGCCTTTTTGCCCTCTGTTCTCTGAGCCCGGTGCCCCTGCTGGCGCTGGCCTCCTGGTCTGGCGGTGTCTGGGCCGTGGCGGCGTTTGCTTATATCGCAGGGGTCACTGCCCTGCTCGACCGGCTGATTGCACACGCGACGCGCAACGGCCACCCGGATACCGAATTCCCCGCCGCCGACCCCTTGTCGGTGCTGCTGGCGCTGTCGCATTTTGCGCTGATGGCGCTGGCGCTGGCGGCAATTGCCGGCCACACCGGGCTGTCCGGCTGGGAACGGCTGTTGATCTTCCTGGCCCACGGATTGTTTTTTGGTCAGGTCAGCAATGCCAATGCCCATGAGCTGATCCACCGCGCCAACCCCTGGCTGCGCCGGCTCGGCACCTGGGTCTATATCTCGCTGCTGTTCGGCCACCACGCCTCCGCCCATCCCAAAGTGCACCACCGTTATGTCGCCTCTGAGCTGGATCCCAATTCCGCGCGCAAAGGCGAAAGTTTCTACCACTTTCTGCCCCGGGCCTGGTGGGGCTCTTTTCGCGCCGGGCTGCGGCAGGAAACCCTTGATCTGAAACGCGGCGGGCGCGGCTGGATGCGCCACCCCTATCTGGTCTATCTGGCCGGCAGCCTCGCGTTTTTGGTTCTGGCGCAGCTCACCGGCACCACGCTGGCCTGGCTGGCGCTGTCAGCCCATGCCACCGTGCAACTGCTGCTGTCGGATTATGTGCAGCATTACGGTCTGCAAAGGCGGCGGCTGGAAAACGGCCGGCTGGAGCCGGTCAGCAGCGCCCACAGCTGGAACACGCCGCATTACTTTACCAGCCATATGATGCTGAACGCGCCACGTCATTCCGATCACCACGCCCACCCGGCACGCCCCTACCCGCAGTTGCAACTGCCTGCGGATGCGCCGCTGCTGCCGCGTTCGCTGCCGGTGATGGCGACGCTGGCGCTGTTTCCCCGCCGCTGGCGCAAGGTGATGGACGGGCGCCT
>NZ_QOLB01000078.1 GCF_003333265.1 Candidatus Halocynthiibacter alkanivorans | reverse complement strand
CCACATCACAAATGGGTGAAGCTGTGGTTGCTGCCTTACAGGAGGCTTCTTAACATGGGTGAAAATACAAAGAGCATGAACGTTGGCCTGGTAGGCTGGCGTGGCATGGTGGGCTCGGTACTGATGCACCGTATGGAGCAGGAAGGGGATTTTGAACTCATTAACCCTACCTTTTTTACCACCTCGCAAAAAGGCCAGCCGGCTCCCGCTTTTGGAAAGGCTGAGGCAGGTCTATTGCAAGACGCATTAGATATCGATGTTCTTAAGCAGCAGGATGCCATTATTTCTTGTCAGGGTGGTGACTATACCAAGGCCGTGTATCAGAAATTGCGTGATGCTGGTTGGCAGGGTTACTGGATTGATGCGGCGTCTTCGCTGCGTATGGATGACAGTGCCATCATCGTGCTCGATCCGGTCAACATGAATGTCATCAAAGACGGCATAAAAAGCGGTGTTAAAACCTATGTGGGTGGTAACTGTACCGTCAGCCTTATGTTGATGGCATTGGGTGGTTTGTTTGAAAAAGACCTGGTGGAGTGGATTTCTCCCATGACCTACCAGGCTGCATCGGGTTCGGGTGCCAAACACATGCGTGAATTAATTTCGCAAATGGGTGCGGTACACGCGCAGGTGAAGGACAAACTTGATGACCCAGCGGCTGCCATATTGGACATTGATAAAAATGTAGCTGAGTTTATTCGTGGAGATGACTACCCCAATGATCAGTTTGGTGTGCCTTTGGCGGGCAGTTTGATTCCCTACATTGACTCCCAGCTAGAGTCTGGTCAAAGCCGTGAGGAATGGAAGGCGCAAGTTGAGGCCAATAAAATACTGGGTACTCAAGAAAGCCCCATGGCCATAGATGGCTTGTGTGTGCGCGTGGGGGCCATGCGTTGTCACAGTCAGGCCATGACCATTAAGCTCAAGAAAGATCTGCCCATTTCTGAAATCGAAAGTATTTTGGCGGCTGCCAACGACTGGGTGAAGGTGATTCCTGATAACAAGGAAGATACCATCAACGAGCTGACGCCGGCCAAAGTGACCGGAACACTGAGTGTGCCCGTGGGCCGTATTCGTAAATTGAATATGGGGCCTGAGTACATCTCTGCCTTTACGGTAGGTGATCAACTTCTTTGGGGCGCGGCCGAACCTTTGCGTCGTATGTTGAGAATCTTGCTGGCAAGCTAACTATTAGCTCAATAAATATCGGTGTAATCCCTTGATTCCACTGATATTTATTTGCCTTTTTAGTAAGAAATTATGATTAACCCGCAAAAAACAATTCGAAACCCCCTCCAGCCCTTATAAATATTGATAAATCCTTGATTTTACTTAATACTTAGCCGATTAATGACACATTCATATAAGAAAGTGTTTACACAGGGTTAGGTCGTTACACCCACGTTGGCCCGTGAAGCAAATATAAGATTACGGATACAT
>NZ_QOLB01000161.1 GCF_003333265.1 Candidatus Halocynthiibacter alkanivorans | reverse complement strand
AATTGCAGGGGCTTCGGCCCCTTATTTGAGGATATTTTTTTTCTCAAACAGAAACCGGCATACGGGGTCATGCCTAGTCTCTTGGCCTCGGAGATTTGTATGAGGGACAGCACAAACTCTGTCCTGGTTGCACTCTCCAGGACCACTCTGCACATGAGACTGCACAGCGACATATCCGAAGAGGCGGCCCGGGCCCTGCGCCGCACCTGCCAGGCGTTCTGCGCAGCATGGCGCAGCTTCGGGTTCTGGCTGTTACTCAGCTTGGCGATGTCGCTGCCCGCCAGCCAGTTGCAGGCCCAGAGCTTTACCGAGCGCACTTCGGTCATATCTTTCCGCTACGGATCCTCCCTTTCGGACCAGATGAGAGAGGTGCGCCGCGATGGTTATGAACTCGCCGACGGCAGCCCTGTCAGTTTCCGGCAGTGGTACGCCAGCAACCGCAAGGATCTGCAGCTGACATGGCTGACCGAGTTAAACGCGAATTTTGGCCTGCTCTGGGGCGTAAGCACCGGCGAGCGCGGTGAAAAATATCACATCCAGCCCGGGGTGAAAATCGGCGTGCTTTTCCGGACCGACCTGTCGCGCAACAGCTCCCTGTCGCTGTCTGCCACCACCGTTCTGGGCGGCTGGCTGAAAGAAGACAGCTGTGTGGCGGATTATGGCGCCATCGGTGGGGTGCAGACGGTGAACTGCCGGCTTGCGGCCTCGGCGCTGCCGCCGGAGGAAACATTGCAGTATCTGTATAATGAAGCTCCGGCGGATCAGGTTCTGCTCTCCCTGCGTTATTCGTTTCGGTTTTGACGGTAAACGTCCCGGTTCCGGCTGATTGTACACAACCCGTCATCAATTACTCATCGCGCGCCGCAAATGTTAGTATTTTGTCAGGTTTTACGGCCTGCAATTTTGAGTTTGTTAAGGTTTTGATGTAAGCTTTACCTAACGGAAACATTGGAGCAATGGCGCCGGAACACCTTGTTTTGTTCAGTTTGTCCCTTTTGCTCCTCTGCCCGTACACGGGGGAAAACATTTACGTTTGGGGTGAACATGAACATTTTATCGAAATATTCGCTCGGCCTGATGGTCGTATTGGCAGGCAGCCTGGGGTCGGCGCAACTGGTTGTGGCAGATGCGCTGGATGCGACAGTCCAGGCAAAAGGCGGCGGCAAGGGCCCGCCTGACGGCGGCGGCGGCGGCGGTAAAGGCGGCGGTGGCGGAAAAAAGGACAAAAGCACGCCGGAAGAAGATCCCCCTGCTGAAGATCCTCCTGCCGAAGATCCCCCTGCTGAAGATCCTCCTGCCGAAGATCCTCCGGCGGAAGAGCCCCCTGTGGAAAGCCCGCCTGAGGTGAGCGGCACGTATTATTCCTGGATGAACAGCGATATTCAGTCCGCCTGGGATGGAGGATATGTCGGTCAGGGAGTCACCATCACTGTGGTGGATGATTTCGGCAGCGCCTCCTCGTTCGGCGGTAACCTGGGTGACGGAGGCCTGACGCTGCGCCATGGCGAATGGACCCTGAAACAGGCAGGTATGATTGCGCCCGGTGCCACGATGATCGCGGATGATTTTTATTCAGGCGATACCGTTGCCCTCGCCCCAGGCTTTAACGTGCTGAACCTGAGTTACGGCATGTATGCCAATGCGATCTATGATGTGTCACAGATCGGCTGGGGCGCGCAGGAAGCCTCGATCATTTCTTATGCGCAAAACGGCCAGGCGGTGATTTCCAAAGCGGCGGGCAATGATGCGGTCGTTGTTGGCGGCACAAACAGCGATGGCAATGAGGATTTCCTCGCCACCGCGTTGATCGGGGCGCAATCGGCAATTTTTGTCGGCGCTCTGGACTGGAACGGCAGCACGGATAATCAAGCGTCTCTGGCCTGGTATTCCAACACCGCCGGCAACAATACCACCGTGCAGGATCAGTTCCTCGTGGTGGGCGTGGATGGCGGCACCACCGGGCTTTACGGCACCTCGTTTGCCGCGCCCATCGTCAGCGGCTATGCGGCCATTGTTTCCAGCAAATTCACCACCGCTTCTGCGACCCAGGTGGCGAGCCAGTTGCTGACCACCGCGCGGCAGGACACGATTCTGGGCTATAACGCAGCGCTGCATGGTCAGGGCGAAGCCTGTATTTCCTGTGCGCTGGCGCCGGTCTCTGTCAACTGACGACCCGGGCTTCACGGCAGCGGAGACGCTGCCGTGAAGCCCGGGCGTCCCCAGGAGGGACATTCGGGCTATTTTTATTGCAAGCCCGACCTTGCTCCGATCAGGTACATCTTACTCCGATCAGGTACATCTTGCCCCGATCAGGTACATCTTGCTCCGATCAGGTACATGGAGCCGTGCCCGGTGTCATCGGGCGTACCATTGGTGGCAATCGCCGCTTTCAGTAAGTTGGCGGACTCGCGTTCTGCGCCCCGGCGTTCAGTCGGCGTAGCGCGCCGGCAAACACCCAGAGTCACAGTCCGCGCCGCCGTTCAGACGCCACATGCTGGGCCGCTGAGAACCGCAGGCGTGCGGCAAACGCCACCAGCTCGCCAAGGCGCGGTACCATCGTCTCTTCAATACGGGTTTTGATCTGGCGCGCCAGAACCGCTGCCGCTACATCGTTGTTGTTCCGCGCGGTTTTCACGCTTTCCAGTCCATCGGCGCTGCAGGCCGTCATATGCGCGTCGTAAGGTCAATTTCAGCGTCAATTTGGCAGCCGTATCCAATTTGCCAAGCCGGCCACCCTAACCAGTCATTCATCGCAGTATGAATGAAGGTTCACTAAGGGCCGTTCACCTACGCGCGTCTCAACACGCGCCCCAGGACTTTGAAGACTTCGGGGTTTTCCATCTGGCTGACATTGAACCGCATGAAGCTGGTCATGGCCTGGGAAACACTGAATACGTTCCCGGGCGCCAGGACAACTTTGTCAACCAGCGCCGCACGCGCAAGATCTGCGGCGTCTGCCGCGTCCGGCAACTGGCACCAAAGATAAAATCCGCCGCGCGGCATCAGCCAGGGTGTGATCCCGATCGATGTCAGTCTTGTCGCCGTTTCGCGGCGGCAACGGGCAAGGCGCGTGCGCTGCGCCTCCATATGCTTGCGGTAGCTGCCGTCATTGAGGATGGTATAGATCAGCTCAGCGGCCACAGGGCTTGGCCCGCCAAAACTCGTTGCCACCTGCAAATCACTTATGGCCTCAATCCAATCGGGCCGGGCAGCAATATAGCCACAACGGACCGAGGCCGACAGGGTTTTGGAAAAACTGCCGATCCGTATCACGCGGTCAAGCCCGTCAAGTGCGGCAAAGCGCGGTGAGGGCTCTGGTTCAAAGCCCGCGAAAATGTCATCCTCAATGAGGATCAGGTCATGGGCGGTGGCCAGACTCAGAATCTTGTGCGCCACCTGCGGCGAGATCGTAGCCCCCGTCGGGTTATGAAGCGCCGAATTGGTGATGTAGAGACGCGGCTTGTGGCGGATCAGAGCCTGTTCAAATTGTTCGGTATCCGGGCCGTTCCTTGTGTAGGGCACGCCGACCACTTTGGCCTGATGCGCCCGCAGCAAAGCCTGAAAGTTGAAATAACACGGGTCATCCACCAGCACCGTATCCCCCGGGCGGAGCATGAAACGGCAGATCAGGTCAATGGCTTGCGTTCCGGAAGGCGTCAGCAGGATCTGGTCGGGGCCGGTAAATATCCCTTCGTCTGAAAATTGCCGGGCCAGCAGACGGCGCAGGTTCAAAGCGCCGCGTGTGCTGCCATAGTCGGACAGCAGAGCATCGTCTGCCCGTCCCAGGCTGCGAAGCGCGCGCCGCATTGAGGCATTCGGCATCCAGTCGGCAGGCAACCAGCCACAGCCTGGTTTCAACATATCAGGGCTGGCATCCAATGACTGACGCGACACCCAGAAAGGATCAATCGTGCGGTCAAGACGTGGCCCGACTTCGGAAACCGCAAAGGGTTGTGTGGTCGCCGCCACAAAAAAGCCCGCCCCGCGGCGTGCAATGATCACTCCATCTGCGGCCAGATGATCATAAGCGTCCACCACCGTCGAAGGCGACACCTGCATCGTCGCGGCAAAACCCCGGATTGAGGGCAGTTTTTCTCCCGGCTCCAGGGCGCGGCTGGCAATTTTTCGACGGATTGCTTCGATCACCCCGGTGGTGCGTGTCCCGTGTTTCATTGGGTGGTCCCTCAAAGTGTATGAGTGTTTGCGCCAATACAGTTTCTATAAACTGTATTGATCCGTGCCTGTCTGTACCAGCTTCTTTCATCTAAATATGGGTGAAATCTGAAAGGAAAGCACAGTGCAGACAGCGATGGGGCAACGAACAAAAGAAGGGTGGGGCAGCGGGCTGCTTGGCGTCATTATTTTCAGCGGCTCTTTGCCGGCGACCCGCATCGCGGTGAGCGGGTTCAGCCCTGTGTTCCTGACGTCGGCGCGCGCGGTGATAGCGGCTTTGCTTGGCATCGGATTGCTGGTGCTTTTCAACCAATCGCGCCCCGGGCGCAGGGATATCGGATCTCTCGCGATCGTGGCACTTGGGGTGGTTGTGGGTTTTCCGTTGCTCACGGCCATGGCGTTGCAGCATATCACCTCGGCGCGCTCGATTGTCTTTATTGGCCTGTTGCCGTTTGCAACCGCGATTTTTGGTGTCCTGCGCGGTGGTGAAATGCCAAAACCGCTGTTCTGGCTGTTTTCCTGTCTGGGTAGTTTGACCGTTGCGCTCTTTGCCTTGTCTCAGAGTGGCGATGCGTCCTTGAAAGGTGATCTGTTAATGGTGGGTGCTATTGTTTTATGCGGCCTCGGATACGCCGAAGGGGCGACATTATCGCGCCGCCTTGGCGGTTGGCAGGTGATCTCATGGGCGTTGGTTCTGGCGCTTCCTGTAACGGCGCTTCTCGCTCTGAGCAACTTGCCCGATATCTGGACCGGTATCAGTGTGGGAGCGTGGATCAGCCTCGGATATGTTTCAGTTTTTTCCATGCTGGTGGGCTTTGTGTTCTGGTATCGCGGACTGGCCCTTGGAGGCATCGCAGCCGTAGGCCAGTTGCAACTTCTGCAGCCATTTTTCGGACTGATGCTGGCGGGGCTGCTGCTACGGGAACCGGTTGCTTTGAGCATGATCAGCGTGTCCGTATTTGTTGGCTTCTGCGTCGCGGGCGCAAAGCGCTTTGCTTAGCGGGTATCTGCCTACATCCCCTGGTCTACCCGGACGTGGCGACATGTATTTCAATCAGGCACGCTGACTAAAATATTGCGTCACCAACATTTTGACAGAACTGACGAACGGACCGTGACCAGTTCACCGCTGCAATCTTAGCCAATTTATCAGGCTGTATGCATGCCGAATTCAGGGGGGCCTATAGGTTCGCGGAGAGGGCACGTAAAGCCGAGCGCAAATCTTCTATGCCATCTTTGCCAACAATCTCTGCCACATCGGTTTCGATGTGCTCAATCACGCTGGAAATTGCGTCCTGGGCCTTTGCACCGAGCGGTGTGAGACTCGCGATCTTCTCGCGTTTGCCACCCGGCGGATGCTCGAATGATACCGCCCCCATTTCCTGCAGCCGTTGTAGCGATCTGTGGGCAGCCTGACGCGAGATGCCGAGTTTAGTCGCGATTTCTGTCAAACCGCGCGAACGCCGTGCCACCAGCATGGCCACTTTGGCATCTGAAGGACGGACATCTTTCATGCCAGCCTGTTTGCGCAGGTCGCGCGCGCGGTCATCGATCTTTTCGGAGACCTCCTGAACCAACGCTCGAATACTGTCTGACCAGATCAGGTCACTCTTTTCATCACCCATGGTTGACATTTAGAATCGGCGGGCGTAATTGTCAATTATCAACCAAGGGTGATGGATGACGATAGTCGGATTTCCCTCACACAACAGGTTGAAGCCGCACAGCGTCGCTGCGCATTAACCAGGAGAAAGAAAATGAAACTCGGAATGACCCTTCTCATCACAGTTGCTGCAGCAGCGATTTTTGTCGGCGGTGCCATTCGTCCGGCATATAGTGGCACTGAAACTCCGGTAAATCCCATGTTCACAGCGTCAGTTGTTGAGGCGGGGGATCGAAACGGATTTCGCCGTGAAGTGCGCCGTGAAGTGCGGCAGGCGGTTCGCCGGGTAGAGCGGCGCTATGACAATAACCATCATCATTTCTTTCGCGCGTTACCTCGCGGTTGTTCCATCGTCATCAGGCACGGACAGCGCTACTCGTTCTGTGGCGGCGTCTATTACCAGGAGGTGCTCGACGGCAGCCTGACCGCTTACATCATTGTGAACCTCTGAGCGTGATGGCGGGCCAGGACGCCCGACAAGAAAGGCTGAAACCACGAGGTGGATTGCGATCCCTGCGCACGGTAGCTTCCAATTCAACACTTCTGAGCCGCGCAAGCGTTGAAAGCTTTCAGAAACAGAGCCGCGGGCGTATCGCTTTCTACGTCGGCTAAGTGAAGCCGTGCGATGGGTGAGTTGTGGTGTGCCTCAACGTCGGAACTGTGACCCATTAGAAGAAGTGTTGTGACGCGAAAGGCGAGGCTTCCGCCGATCGGGGGGGGCAGATGCAAATTCGGTCTGGGCCAGAGGTGTCCACGAACTTTGCTCCGATGGCTCCGGTGGAAGCGGAGGAATGCTGCCCTGCTTTCAAATTCATCTGTCCAGGCCGCCCTCAGTTTATCTCTGGACCAGCGCAGCAGATCAGGAGATGTGATTTCGGAACGCCATGCCTTTTACGCCTTCGTGTTCGATCGGGATGGCACATATTGTGTTTCGTCAAGCTAATTGCTTTTATGCGATTTTCGCTATCTACTTTACCAAATTGATCAGTCATCGGAGTAACGATTATGATGAGAAATCTTATATTTATTGGACTGGTGCTGATATTGTCCGGGTGCGAAGAAGAGGATCCGAGTGTCGAAAAAATGATCCGTGGCCTGAAGACACATGAAGTGTCCGAAGTGGAGCGTTTCAGTTTGCGTAAATTCCCGGCGGTTTTGGAACCCTCTGAAATCACGACGCTTTCCTTTGAAGTTAACGGGAAACTTCAAGAAATATTGCTTAATGTCGGCCAGCAGGTCAGCAAAGGCGATATTCTGGCGCGGCTGGATCCGGCGTCGCTGCAGCTTCAGGTCGAAGTTGCTGAAACCTCGGTTGTAGAAGCAAATGCGTCTGCGCAAAACGCGGTGAAAAATCTCAAACGGCAACAAGAATTATTTGAACGCGGGGCGACCACCCGTGTCGTGGTAGATGACGCACGCACCCAATCAGAAATTTCCGATGCGGGTCTCGATCAAGCCCAAAAATCCCTTGAGACAGCGATAAACAATCTGGATAAAGCTCAGATAAAGGCGCCATTTGACGGGATCGTTAATTCTGTTGAAGTTGAGTCTTTTGCGACTGTCGGAGTTGCGACACCGATTACCCAGATTTATCCGAGCGATGGTTTTGAAGTCGCGTTTTCAGTGAATTTCGACACGGTCAATCGCCTGGTCGTTGGTAAAAGTGCAACTGTCCGCCTGGCCGATCGCCCTGATATCACGCTAAATGCGGTTGTAAGCGAAATTGGTTCCCGCGCCGATGCTGTCTCGAGTTTCCCGATCGTGCTTGAACTTAAAGAGACGAATCCATTGCTTAAGGCAGGGATGGCGGTCGAGGCGGCGATTGAATTTAAGCTTGCTGTCGCCGAAGGATATACGGTGCCATTGACCGTGGTTATTAACGACGGAAAATCAGGGCAGCCGTCTGGTCCGGGACAACCTTCAATAATGGGCGTTTATGTCTTCGATCCTGATACAAGTACAGTTAAGCGTCGCGAAGTGACTGTCGGTGGTATCAGCGGTAACTCTCTGATCATAATCGATGGGTTGCAGGTCGGCGAACAGATTGCCTCGGCCGGAGTATCGTTCCTCCAGGACGGTCAGGAAGTTAAATTACTTGGCGACGGGGAATAGTCGAATGGAGGGATTAACACGCTTTGGGATCAAAAAGTCACGGCTGACCGTCCTTGTAATGATCGTCATTTTGTTGCTGGGAATTATGACCTATTTTTCGCTGCCAAAACGCGAAAACCCGGCCATCACCATTCGTAGCGCCATCGTCACAGCGCAGTTTCCAGGAATGGCACCTGAACGCGTCGAAGACTTGCTTGCAATACCGCTGGAGCGTGCTGCGCGGGAAATCGGCGAAGTGGATGATATTTCTACACTTGTGACTGTCGGACAAGCACAGCTGACAATTGCACTGTCTGAATCCCTGCCCGGAGAGGCGCTGGACAGCGTGTTTCAGGATCTCCGCACAAAAATGGAAGAGGCGGCCAGCGACTTGCCAGACGGCGCTTATGGCCCGTTCGTTAATACCAACTATGGCGATGTGTCCGTCGCAACGATCGCAGTCACGGGCGAAGGCTTTTCGTACCGGGAATTGTCGGACGCTGCCGAAGACTTGCGCACGGGGCTTTATAAGATCAGCGGCGTGACCAAAGTCTTGTTGTCAGGGGAGCAGGAAGAGAGAATTTGGCTGGAGATCGACAGTCGCCGGTTGGCTAGCGTCGGCGTGCAAATCCAGAAAGTCATCGGCGACCTCCAGGCGCAGAATGTGATCCTGCCGGCAGGGCAGATTGATGCCTCTGGTGTCAATATTGTGCTTGAAGCGAACGGTGATCTGAAGTCCATCGAAGATATCGAGGGTGTTCTGACTCAGATAGAGAGCACATCAGACTTGGTCCGTCTGCGCGATTTGATGACGGTGCGGCGAGGGTATGTCGATCCGATGACGAAACCGGTCTATTTCAACGGAGAACCTGCAGTATTGGTCAGCGTTGAAATGGCCGATGACCGGGACATACAGCAGATCGGGCGAATTCTTAAAACTGAGATTGCCGCACTGGAACAATTGCAACCGATTGGTGTCAGCTACAATGTTTCGACCTTCCAGGAGGGGAATGTAACGGTTGCAATCAACAACGCGCTGACGAATGTAGCGCAGACATTTGTGGTTGTGCTGGCGGTGATGCTTGTGTTCCTGGGGATGCGCCCGGCGCTGATTGTTGCTTGCATTGTCCCGTTCACGGTCACTTTCGCGCTGATAGGTATGTCACTGTTGGGCATCGATCTGGAACAGATTTCGATTGCCGCAGTAATCATCTCACTGGGCTTGCTGGTCGATAACGGCCTGGTTGTCGTGGAAGATATCGAAGTACGAATACGAAAAGGCGCCAGCCCTGAAGACGCCGCCATTCAGGCGGGCGGACAATTTTTTGTCCCGTTGGCGGTCGCTTCGGTTACAACCGTGTCCGCCTTTATTCCGATGCTTATCCTCGAAGGCACCGCAGGCGAATTTGCGTTCTCGCTGGGCGCCGTCGTGGCGATTATGCTGACCGGATCGTGGTTGACTGCGCACTATATCTTGCCATTCCTGGCTGCCAAAACACTGCGCCCGAAGGCTGAGACGGGTGGAGAAAACCGGCTTGTTGCTGCTTATGGCGTGTTAATTCGCAATACCCTGCGTTGGGGCCTGCCCATCATCGTTGTCAGCTACGGGCTGGTCGTTGCAGGTGTTTCAACTTTCGGCAGCCTGCGGTCAGAAATGTTCCCATTGAGTGAGCGGGCAGAATATCTGATCTACCTCGACCTGCCCAAAGGCACATCCATCTCGGCCACAAGAGCAGAAACCCTTGCGGTGGACGCCTGGCTGCGTGACGAAGAGGTCAACCCGGAAGTGCTCAATACGACTGCCTTTGTCGGCCACGGTGGTCCTCGTTTTTACTTAGCTCTGTCGCCAGGAAATACCGATCCGGCAAGCGCGTTCATCGTCGTGAATACCTCATCTTTCGAAGGGGCTGTCGATGCCGCCGAGCGCGCGCGTCGACACCTGTTTGAAAAATTTCCTGCAGCCAGGGCACGTGTGACCCGCTTGTCTATGGGGGGCAGTGAATCTGGCATTGTGGAAGTGTCGATTACCGGACCCGGCGCCAATACCATGCTGGACGCCGCCTTTCGGGTCGAAGCTGGTTTCGCACAAGTGCCTGATATCGTGCTTAATCAGAACGACTGGGGCAACAAGACACTGAAGATTAGTATGGAGATCATCCAGGAAAAAGCGCGGGAACTTGGTACAACTTCGCGTGAAATTTCAGATGTGATGGCAACGTTTTTTACTGGCACGACATACTCGACATTCCGGGAAGGCTCTGACGGCATTCCTATCGTTCTACGCGCCGAAGACGTTTTTCGCGATAGCATTGAGGATCTGGCAAACTTGTCGCTGCCCACCAAATCAGGGCTCATTTCGCTGGATCAAGTCGCCGTCTTCCGCCCGACGCTGGAGTTTTCACAAATTCGTCGTGAAAACCAGGAGCGCCAAATCACAATCTCGGGCAAGAGCAGTGCACTGTCCGCAAGCGAAGTGGAAGCTTTGATCGCTCCGGTTTTGGCAGGTCTCGACCTTGGGCCGGACTATGACGTAAGTATCGGTGGGGAAAGCGAGGACTCCGCAGATGCGAACGCTAAGCTTCTGGCCAGTATGCCGATCGCTGTCATGGTCATGATCGCGGCTTTGGTTTTCCAGTTCAATTCCTTCCGCCGTGTTGCGTTGACGTTTATGACCATTCCTCTGATCGTGGTCGGAGCGCCGCTGGCACTGCTGCTGACGGATATGCCGCTGTCTTTCTTCGGGACACTTGGTTTGATATCTTTGATGGGAATTATCATCAACAATGCGATCGTACTGATCGACCAAATCGACATAGAACGTGAAACGCTCGCGCTTGACGATGCCATTGTTACGGCAGCCAAAAAGCGCGTAACGCCTGTTTTGCTGACGTCTCTGACAACTGTACTCGGGCTGTTGCCGATGGCGCTCATTGGGGGTGCATTGTTTGAACCAATGGCGACTCTTATGATTGGTGGATTGGTGTTTGCATCCCCATTGACCCTGGTTTTTGTTCCGCCCGCCTATCGCTTGTTTTTCCGTGGGGCGGTGGCTCAGCAGGAATCTGCGACGGGCGAAAACATCAATGCCTGACGGAAAGGAAGCAAGCATCCGGATTTCGGTGTTAATGGCCGCGCTGGGCGAGGCAAACACCGCCGTCCGTGCGTATGATACAAAAGCGCAGATCGCGGTCGTTGGCTATATTTTCTCGCTTGGGATCGCCGGACAGCTCCAGACGATACTTGTTCCGGATGCGACTTTGAATACTTGGAAAGTGGTTGCTTTCTGGCTGATATTTATGATCCCAATCTTACAGTTCGGATTGGTTCTGTACCCCTCCCGGGCGACGTTAAACAGCGGGCATCGTGACGATAGTGGTATCCTCTACATCGAAGATAATCCCGAAATCTCAGAAGCTGAGTTTGTGGACGCGGTGCGCCAGTGTGATCCATTCAACGAAGTCTGCTGTGAACTTTTGCGCGTATCTCAATTGCGGCACAAAAAACGAAAACGATTTGTCTTCGGGCTGGGGTTAACGATGGTTGCCTATTTTGCCCTGTTCGTCGTGCAGATTTTAGTGTCCTGAACTGCTTAACCAATGCAGAGAACCCAATGAGAAGCCGCAGCGTAGCGTGGCGCGGCCGTTAATCCGTACATAGTCTTACGGAGTGCTTTATCGTTTGCGCATTGATGCATACAGTGCGACGTTTATTCGCCAGGCCGTTCATTTTGGAGGCGGGTTAGCTGACAGCTCTCTGCAAGCATGTCGCGGCTCTCATCTGCGCTCAGACCGGCTGCGCGATGCCATTTGCCATGGAACCAGCCAGCTATGAGAGGGACTGCCTCCCGACGGGATGCGAGAGGCACGATTATGACGCCATCGCGGCAACGGGCGGTATTCCGTCACCTGGTCTCGCTTAAATCATGCGGCTTGCGGCGCCAGAAACTCTGGCGACGGGTAAATCCGGGCAAGGACAGATCCGGTATTCAGCGCTCTTTCACTTGCGGGCCAGATGAACAATATCCGCCGCACGGTCGCTCCACAAAAAATCGGACCGGGCATGGTGCCAGGCGCTTTCCTGGATGCGGTTCAAAAGCGGACAGTCTTCAATAGTCTCCGCAACCGTGATCATTGCGTCCCGATATGAGTTGCAGGAAATGAAGTCTGTACCCGGGGCAAATCCTGTTCCAGCCATAGCCTCAGGAAAGGCCAGAACAGGAACACGGTGAAAAACGTAATCCAGTATCTTTAGCTTAAATCCGCCGCCAAGCCGTTCCAGAACCAATGCAATCCGCACATCTTTCAACACATCAGACAGATCTTCAAAGGCGCCGGTGAATTGGACACTGGTATATTTCTTTCTGAGCTTCTCAATAAGATCAGCAGGCATATTCCCCGCCACTCTGAGCTGGAAAAATGGCAGGTTCGCGGTTTTGAGGCGATTGACGTAGGCATCCAGAATGTCAAAAAGATTCCGCTGTTTTGCATTCCAGAAGAATGATCCGACCAGCGCAACAACCAGGGGCACTGAAGCGTCAATATGGCGGGCGGGAAGTCTGGCACCGGAATACCCGGGTTTGAGCAATATGGATGGTGTGGCCGGCATTTCCTTTTGGTACCAGCGCAGATCGGTTTCGCTTATGGCGGTCATGCCATCGACGCGGTTCATAAGGCGCCTTTCCAGGCCGCTGTATTTTGAGGCATCAAAAATCTGGAGCAATCTTTTGAGCGGGTTTTTTATTGCATGTGCGATTGTGGGCCGGATTACAGTGTCGACATTGTGCGACAGGTAGATTTTCCGCGACGCGCCCAATACGCCGGCAACAGATCCGGTGCAGGATTCGTTCAGAATCGTAACTTCGAAATCGCCTAGCGCGACGCGCTTTGAAATGTCGCGAAGATCGCTGCGCGATACTGTCCGGGAAGCCTGGCGCGGATCGCGCGAAATCAGGGACATAAGGTCCCGCCGACGGTCCACTTTCGGGTGCCCGGCAATCCAGGTTATGCGACCGTTTTTAGCGGGGGCTACGGGCAATCCGCCACAACAGTATACCGTTAACTCAACGTCGTTTCTTTCTGCCAGCGCCTCAATGATGCCGCCGGTAAACTGAAAATCTCCAGAATGGGCGGGGTAGGGGTAAGCTTTGGTAATAAAGAATATTTTCACAAAAATTCCCCCTTGTTTAGTCAGGGCGCCAATCAACAAGCAGATATTGAATTGCGCCGCCTGAGCAGCCCGCAGAAGCCTCTCTGCCCGAAAGCTGCAATGCCAGCCGCCAGAGATCCGAAACAGACAAATGACTTAGCTTCTGAACAGGTCTGAGACACCATTTTAATCCATTTCAGGTTGAGCGGTGATTGATGCCTCGCTCGCTCGTAAGGTCGCAAGGACAAGGAAAACAGGTCCCCACAATATAGGTGTATTAACAGACCCGACTGTTGCGCCGTACAAAACGAAAAAAAGGAAGAACTGCGTTCGATGGTCACCTGCCAGTCTGCCAACAAGGCGCGAGAGCAGTACAATGAACAGGAGCGTTCCCAGAACACCAAACTGTAATATCAGCGCAAAGTGAATGTTGCCAAAAACGAAAGATCCGACCGATTGGTTTCTGACAAACCAGGGCACGTTATCGGCACTCAGAGCAGCTATAATGAAATTGTGAAGCGATGCCTCAGCGCCAAGACCTGATCCAAACAGCGGCCGTTCCTGAAGTACGTGATATGCGACCTGCATCGGCCGAACCAATCTCAGATATGCGCTGGGTTCGAGAGCAGTTCCATCCAGGCCCAGGCGACCAACGGCTTCGGGACCGATTATGAAGGCCGCTGAAACGGCCACAACCAACAGCATAAGCATTGAGCTGAACAGTCGGGGATACTTATTCCTGGCAAATAAAAACGGATGAATAATGGTCATCAGAGCGCCGGGCAGAAGCGCGGCGCTTTGCACCGCGAACATGCTCAAAATTGCAATCAACGTAAGCATATTTAGTGGGCTTCGGGACTTAGCTGTTAATGCAGCCAGATATAAAAATAAACCGAGAAACTTCGCCAAATGAGAGGGTTCTGAAGTGAATAATTTTGGACGTATAAACCCATATTGCTGAATGTCTCGCAGATCATTTACGTAGAGGATTTCAGACGTAAAAACGTAGCTTCTGAAGCTATTGCTTAAGTCGCGAATGAGCCCGAGGTTCTCTAACAGCGCGCCGGAAAAAATGATTAATGACAGAAGCTTGAAGAACCTGTGTAGCTTTTCTACGTCGCGTTCCCGGGCGACCAGATATGTGCCAAACCCTGCCATAATTGAGAGGAAATATATCCCCAGGGAACGGATCCGCCCAAGGACTTCTTGCGACGTTGCACCAGGCAGATCGCTCAGGGAAACCGAAAGCGTACCGAGAAGAACCAGTGCTGCGACGGCAAGATATTCGGATTTTGTGGCTGGCCGCAACAATGCTGCCAATACCCCTGACACCAGGTAAGGTCCGTATGGTATCCAAAGCTCAATCTGGAGATACAGAACTATAATTATAATGGGTAGAAACAGGCCTGCGCCTGGCCTGTTGTTGTTTCTGTCATGGTTCATACCAGAATATATTTTATCAAATTTACCCTGATACATTTTGGAAACTGATATGCCGGGTGGCGTTTTGGGACTTATAGGGGCAACCTGGAAAACAATCCAAAATTCGTTGTATTGAAACAATTTCCGGAGGAGTGAGCTGATGCGTCCACCGGCTGATAACAGACTTTGTATTGCCGGACTTTATTGCGTCACATGTGGAGGCTTCGCTCAGTGTTTTAACCGAGACAGAGGGGCGTCCTGCCATCTTTTCCATTTTTTTCGTTACCGTTAAACTGCAGTGCTCAGCAACCATTGAAATTGTAGCTTCGGGGCGTTGCACAAGGTCTTCGTAAAAAACTGTAATTCCACCAGAGGAGACCGGGCTGAAGAGCGGCAGGTTTTCGCAGCACCAACCTAACACGAAGCGCTCCAGAGCTTGCCCGCCATGCCTGATCCATTCAAATATCTCGCGCTGAGGTTCAGACAGTACCGCGTCAACAAACCCCGAGCGGGCCCGGAAATGCGCGAGTTTGTCGTCCCAACCATTGCGACGGCAGGATATCGCTTGTGGAACCGGGTGTCGGAAGTATCGCACAATCAGAAATCCCATTTCTTCAAAAAGGGCCTCCAGGTAATGGGCGTCGGTGGTTTTCAGAACGCAGCGACTGGTGCGAAAATGAAAATCTGATGACCAGAAACGCCAGGGCTCCTGAACATGGATTGAGCCAGATGTGATCTTTTTTATGTAGTCCTTAAGGGCGTCCCGTTCTTCGCTTTCTGGTTCAAGGAAGAAGCCACCCGCAGGCCATGGCAAATGGGTCATCTGGTGTGCTGTCGCGACGGCTGGTGCGAAGGGTTGATTGATTGTTTTCAGGCCACGCGCCCGGCCCAAAATCTGCATCAGCAGGGTTGAGCCACTGCGGCGCGAGCCGATGAGTGCGATATTCGGCTGTCCGCCTGGACGATGGCGATTGCACGTTTCCCAGATGGCTTGCCGCAGCAATTGGCGGCCAAGGAATATTGTCCCCTCAAGCATTCAGGGCTCCATCGGATTGGGGTGTTGGAAACCACCGTTGCGATACAGGGAACCAAGGACAACGGCGCTTGCCGCCGCGACAATAAGGCTGACAGAGCCAAGCCGAAATTCCGCGCTGTGGTCTGTGAGACCCGCAAATAGTCCCAGGGAAAATACGATAAATGCCGTCCAAAACAGCAGGATATTTGCCCAGCGAATTTGACTAAGACTTGCGAATAAAAGACCAGCCCGGCTTTCGGCCCACCAGGCGATAAGCGCCGCAGTCAATATTTGAGAAAATGCATATATTGCGCAAAATGTGGGAATTGGATTTGGGAGCAGCAGTAAAGCGGAAGTGCCAAATACACCGCTGATGAGCAGTCCCGCGAGGCCAGCCCAGGCAATCCGGTTGGCATATCCAAAGGCATTCAACGCCCAAAAAAACGGGACTGAGAGGCTGTTTATCATAATGCCAATGGTGATAAGCCGCGTTGCAGAAATTTGGGTTTGTGTCGTCTGTCCCAGCCACAGACCCAAGATATCTTCGGCGGCAATTAACAAAAATATGCAGGCAGGTACGACAATAAGCAGCTGAACTAAAAAGCCGTTCCGCAACATGATTGTTACAATCGGGCGGTCGCTAGATTTTTGCAGATTTGACAAGCCGGGAAATAAGACACGCATAGCTTCGCTCACCGACTGGCTCAAAACTGTTGGAACTCTCAGCGCGATCGTAAAGACCCCGAGGGCGGCGTTTCCTGCAATGGAAGCGATCAATATTTGTAATACGGGCTGTCGGACCCGGTTGATGGCGTCAGCCATGCCAAATCCGCGCGAAAGTTGCCGTATGTCGGAAAAATTTGCAGAGGTGGCCGCGGTGACAGACTTAAGATCAGGACCACGAACAATAAATCCCGCGAACAGCAATTCACAGAATCCGGCAAATGCTAAGGCGGCGCCAAAGAGAACCGGAGCAGGGAGGTCAATAGGCGCGTAGAAGGTGAAAATGAGACTGGTTTGCACCGCGACACGAACGATTGATTTCAGGTTGAAATAATACTGTTGGTACCGCCCAAGCCGAAAGCAGATCAGCCAGTTCGAAGCCAGTTGAAAACAGGCCGCCAGCCCGGCAAGCCCCCAGGCGATCACTATTTCGCTGTAAGCCCCGCTGGTAAGACAGATTAGAAAATGTGCCGAAACTCCCAGACAGATGAGGCCGGCAAGACGCGTCAGAAGCCAGCGGACCAACGGGGCAGCTTCGACCGCCCCTTTGATTGCAATCACTCTTGTCAAAGCATTCGTCAGACCGAAATCAAGTACCAGCACATACATCAGAATCGCGTTGAGCAGCGACCAAGTTCCGACCAGTGCCACGCCGCCTTCACGGGCAAACCAGCCCAGAAGTACCAGGTTGAGCGTGGCATTCAGGAAACAGGTTAAAATTGTCACGCCGCCGGTCCGCAAGAAATTGCGGCGGACCTGGAAAATGATCTCTGTACCGGTTTTCATTCCCGAGCCAGAACCGGGGGACACGGCAAGACGCGCCCGAACCTTCGCCGGAAGCGGGGCGGGGTCTGACCGGTTATCGCAACCGGTTCTTGAGAAAACCCGTCGTGAACCGCGGCCTGGCCAGCACGCCGCAAGCCTGAAGCAACAGAAGAATAATATTGTCTCTTCCGCGATACAGGTTTTGGCGGGCGTCTGACGGTTCCTTGCATTGTTATCTCCCAAAAGAACGTGCGTTAATCTGAGCGCATGTGTTTCCGATGGCCCGGCAGCGATTGGACATTCTGTGTCTGACGTCGGGCTGCCCTGAATACCTGCTCAAACCTGTCTGCTATTGGCGTAAGGACAAAAGCCTTCTCCGCGTAAGCGCGGCCTGCTTTTCCAGCAGCTACTGCGGTCTCAGGAAATTGAGCATACGCCCTGGCGGCCGATACGAAGCTTTCGATGTCTTCGGGCGGGACGACTTTACCGGCGCCGGTTTCGAGCAGGATCTTCGCTGCGAGATTGTCCTTTGGTGCTGCAAGGACGATCGGGCGTCCGGCACAAAGGTAGGACAGAATTTTCGATGGCACTGAGAAGGTGCCGGCTTCTCGTTCAATCACAGCCAGCAGAATATCGCCAGAAGCGAGAACCTCGTCAAACAGATCAAATGGCTGGAGCGGTAAAACACGCATATTTTTAACTTCTCCCGACGCAACAGCTGCCAGCAGTGTTTCAGCGCCAGCCCCGGATGAGACCAGGACAACCTCCTGAGTGTCCGGCAATGAGTTGGCCAGAGCTGCCAACAAGGCCGGGTTGTGTTTCAGAGCCAGTGTACCGGAATAGAGATATCGCGTTTCTGCCGTCATGCCCTGCGCCGCTGCCCAGGAATTCGAGCGGGCCAGAACACTGATTTTGTCAATGGCGCCCCAATTCGGAATTACGGAAACCTTATCTCGCGCAATGCGCCAGCAATCTGTCTGATCACAGAACGCGTCTGTGATGTGGACGACTTTGGTGGCGCGTCTCATTTGCCTTCGTTCAAGGAAACGGTAATAGCCCCCTATCAGATGCCCTGGCCCCGGCAGTTTCGTTGCCAGCAGCCGCGACGCAGCAATGGAATAGAAGTCCTGGCACCAATAGATAAATGGGACATCTGTATCGATACACGCTGCAACGATCCGTTCCTGGGATTCAGTCGGTGTATTCCCGGAAATAACAATATCGGGGCAGGTCGTTCGAATGTGGCTGGCCAGTGCACGACCATAGGCTATGTCGCCAGACCGTCGCCGTATGAAATTGGTTTTTGAATAGGTAATATCGCCACCTAACGGCAGGAAATGCAGCCCCTCAGCATCATTCTCTGCGCGTTGTAACTGGCCCTTGGGGCCTGGGTCAGCGGCGAAATAGGCATGTGTCACGCGATGGCCACGCCGCGCAAGTTCCCGCGACAGTTCCACCGGAGCCGGGTGACCCGCATAGTCATGCACCAGGATATT
Organism: Candidatus Halocynthiibacter alkanivorans; assembly: GCF_003333265.1. Classification (GTDB taxonomy): domain Bacteria; phylum Pseudomonadota; class Alphaproteobacteria; order Rhodobacterales; family Rhodobacteraceae; genus Halocyntiibacter_A; species Halocyntiibacter_A alkanivorans. The sequence goes on along the minus strand of NZ_QOLB01000161.1, from coordinate 40,763 downwards.
CATCCGAGGAGATACATTGGTTCCTGGCCATGCATGCGGGCGAACTTGTTTGAAATCATACATGGGTCACATCCTCTCCTTCCCGCAAAGTTTGTGTTGTGGTCCGATGCATATCTTTTTGTATCTGGTCGCTGGTGAGGCGTCGGCCCCAAATGCAGGGCTTACTGTTTCACCCGCATTTCCGTAGCCCTGTTGTATCTCGTGCTAAAAGAGTTCCCGCTGGCTTTGCCAATGGTCCGTAATACACTCGGGTTGGCAGACGTCATTATTCTGTCTGCGCGCAAAGGTGCGCTTCGTTTCATTCCAATCCCCTGGTAAAAAACACAACGATATTTATTTTCAACTTTAAGCGAACCGGGTGAATGTCCCATCCGAAGCAGCGTTTCCAAAGTGCAGTGGATCAAACTGAGAGCAACGGCTGTCCGGAACGTTACAACTCACTGCCCGGTTTGCTTGAGCACAGCAGTTGCGGTTTGCGATATGATCCATAAGTCCAGAGCAAAGCTTTTCCTTTGAGCGTATCGGGTATCGAATTCAACGCGCTCGTCGTAGCTGGCAGAATTCCTGCCGGACACTTGCCAAAGGCCGGTAATTCCTGGTGTCGTCGCAAGATAAGCACTCCTGGACAGGCCATATTTTCTCAACTCTCTCTGCGTGACCGGGCGCGGACCGACAAAGCTCATTTCCCCTTTTAATACGTTCAGAATTTGAGGAAGTTCATCCAGGCTTGTTTTGCGGATAAAACTGCCGAATTTGGTAATGCGCGGGTCGTCAACAAGTTTGAAATTTCTCAGCCACTCCCTTGCGGCGACGGGCTCGCTGGCCAGGTGGTCTTTGAGGGTAAGTTCCGCGTCCAAAACCATTGAACGGATCTTCCAGCAGCGGAACTCCTGGCCATTTCTGCCGGTTCTCGTATGGCCAAAAAAACCGGAACCACCGTCACAACTGACAATCAACCAAAGCATCAGAATAACCGGGCTGATTACTGGCAAAAGCAGGAGCGCGAGCAGCAGGTCAAAAATTCGTTTTCCGAAACGCGAATACAGCGTCGAACGAAACGAAAAAAGAACCTGATGTTTGGCGGATGTCGTTGCCGAAATATCAATCACAACATCGGACCTCACTAATGAAAGCGGTAAGTAAACCGATTAAGAGACCCCAGATTTATTTAGCCCTAATTGACAAAAAAGTCGAGCGATTCTTAATGAAGCGTTACGCCTTTAAGGCGATCGCGGGCGAACTTTGGACGCGAAATTATCTTGCTGACGGCGCCGGAAACGAAGCGGAATTATTGGTCGTTCTGATTTGTGTGGTACGGTAATCAGTTTAATTTGCAGCATTTTTAACCGGTGCTTCCGGACCTTAAACACCGGCGAATCTGGCGCTGGTCTTGCCTGTTAGCCGGTTGAAATTTGACTTAAAAAAACCGCTAAACGTGTCTCTGAATGACGCGATTTCGAGACGAAACAGACAACAATAATTGTCTGAACTGGTGATGGCCCGGCCGTGAGTCGCTGCGATTCGTGCCACGGGTTGCGGGCGCGGTCCCTAAAATTTTCATCAAATGGTGGCATCTTCCGGGCGTCACGATAAGAACATTTTTACGCGGCGAAGGTTTGATCATTACAGGCGACGAGACGGGCTTGTCGTCATGTCGCGGCGGGTACGTGCGCCAGTATGGTGAAACCATGACACTGCATCGCTTGCAAGGGGACGACGCGCGTTGGCTGCACCGGCCTGCTGCATTGTTTTACGCCCCTGGTCGAGCACTAATGTTGCTGGCGGCGCCGGTTTTGGCCATTTTCCTGTTGTCGCTGCCCGTGGAGGCGGCACAAAAAACCCACGGCATAATTGTGCGGGATGATCCTGGGGGGAACCTCGCGCAGCGCGTTGCGCTGATCGAAAAAATCCGGCGTTCGGGGCGACATGTCGAAATTCGCAGCGGTTATTGCATGTCTGCCTGTACGATGTATCTGGGGCTTCAGGACACTTGCGTCATGGCAGATGTAACATTCGGTTTTCATGGCCCGGGTTCGTCGCGATATGGCTTCGCTCTGCCGCCCAGGGAATTCGAGTACTGGTCTGCGGTTATGGGATCTTATTATCCGGCGTCGTTGCGCCATTGGTACATGGAAACCGGGCGTATGATTACAGTCGGGTTTTATGAGATGAGTGGCCGCGAGCTAATCCGGATGGGCATTTCTGAATGCGCATAATCACAGAAAACGCCCGATATTTCGAACGCTTTCCAGCATTCAGGTCGAAACATTTATGCAGGGCTGGCGCCCACGGCGGTGGTTGTGTCTACGGAACCGGCGCCACCTTCGGAGGCAATTGTCGCAACCTCGCGAATTTGCTCGGCCTGAGTGGGATCCGTTGACGCGACTGCGACGGTCCGCAACGTATCAGCAAGCGCAGCGGCAACAGCGGGCGTTTCCTGGGCCGCAGTCACAATGGAAGAGGCGAGAACACCAAGCTGTGTATTTATGGCCGCGGCGGACAATTCTGCGACCTTCAACTGGGCGATGATCTGAGCGACGAGTGCCTGACACTGTGTGGACGAGGCCGCACAAACAGCGGTCACCTGTGCAGAATCAAAAGTGGCAGCCTGCGCGCGTGCTGCAGAGGGAGTCGAGATCGCGCCCACTGCGGCGAAGGATATTGCAATAACGATGTTTTTCATGGGGTAGCCTCATACAGAAAAAATCTGTGTGTAATAAACTGGCCTGCTTATGCGCGAAGCACATTAGTGTAAGGAAATTTGAAAATCACTAACAATATCAGGATCTGGTATGCGATACTGGATTGATATCAAGCCGCGCGTCTTATTATTTTTCTCAAACAGTGGGTTGCGGCCAATAAATATTTTTTAGGCCTTATGTTGGCGGATTTTCACAATGAAGATGTTCCGCATTGCAATTTTACCTGGTGCACTTGCTGTGATGGCGGGGTCTTTGGTTATCGGCCGCGCGGAATATATTGCCTATCAGGCGGATGCCGCGCCTCTCGATCAGCAGATGCTTGAATTCAGGCGAGGCAAGCCAGGTTCTATCCCCTATGCAATTAGTTCTCAGGTTCGGCTGATGAACAGGTGTTATGCTGGTCAAACGTCTCTCGGCGCGCGTATGTATCCTGAACCGGGCCGTGAGGCTCTTGCTCTGTCGTGTTTATTACTTGCGCAGAAAATTCTTGCGGCAAGCCCTTCGATGTCCGTCGCGCACCTGGCTGCGGCGGTTTCTTATTCGAGACTGGGAGACCAGGACGGGTTTGACCGGGCCTTAATCCTGGCGCGCCAGACTGCTGCGTTTGAGGGATGGCTTGCGAGCCGGCGCATGGACATTTCGATCGGTGCATTTGACCAACTGAGTGATGCGGCGAAGGAAGGATTTGAGCGGGATGTAACGGTGCTATTGGGTGAATGGAGTACCCGAAAAGTCGTGGCCGATCGTTTTGTGCGCTTCCCAGCGGTTCAGGACGCCGTACTTCAGGCCGCCGGGCAGCAACCATCGCAGGTACAGAATAAATTCCTCAATGAGGTTCGCAAACGGCGTCAGGCGCAGGACCTGAGCCAATGAAACCCGGCCGGCGAAAATCGACGTTGGAATATCCAGCGACCGGGCCTGATGGCGTTCAGCCGACCGAAAAATTGAGCTTCGGGACTGAGATCGTCAAGGAGAGCGGGCGAAGCAAGTCAGGCGCACGCACGGTCAGCACATTTAATGACCGGATGGCGCTGTTCCTTGTGGCGCTGGTTCTGATCGCCCCCATTCCAATGGGATCCAATCGTCCCGTGCCATGGATGGTCTGGTCGTTTGTCTTGAACCTGGCGCTCATAGTCCAGATCGTGACACTCAGTCGTTTGGATCCAAAGCGACCATTGCGGTCTGCCGCCCACAGGCCTGTATTTATTGCCGGCGTTTCTTTCGGGCTGTTTGCCCTGTTGCAAATCCTTCCGTTGGGGCTTTTTCAATCGAATGGTTTAATACCGGAGACAATTTCCCTGGTGCCGCGCGCAACGATCCTGGGAGCATTGCGATTTGCCAGTTACGGCGCGTTGTTCATGTTGGTTCTGGAAGTGACTACACAGGCGACACGGATCAGACGTATGGCGTGGACTTTGTTTTTTGGCCTTGTGGCACATGCGGTGTGGGCCATGGTTTCGCTCACGCTCTTTGGCGACCAGTTTTTCTGGGGCGAAAAGACCGCGTATATTGGTGCGGCGACAGGGACCTTTATCAACCGCAACTCATTTGCCACGTTTATGGGAATGGGGCAGATTCTGGGGTTATGTTTGACGATGGAGCGCGCAAACCGTCCGCATATGCGCAGGCCTGGTCGTAACAGCATGGCAAGTCCGGACCTGCTTGAAACAGTCTTTTTGTGGATGTACCTGATGTTAATTGCTCTGGCACTTCTTGCGTCGCAATCGCGCATGGGGGTTTTTGCGACGTTTCTGGGGGCCTTGGTTGCGTTTGTAGTTATGCGCAGCAAAGGTACGGGTAACTCCGCGCGCGCCGTTTTACAGGCGCTGGGCATTGGTGTGCTGGCCGTCGTTGCTACACTTGTCCTTTTTGGGCGGGCGCTGATTGAACGGTCTCTGTTCACCGTTCAAAACGGCGAAACCCGCGTTCAATTATGGCGCCAGACGCTTGGTATGATCCGGGAGCGCCCCTGGACAGGCTACGGGCTGGATAATTTCCGTGCGGCGTTTGAACTGTTTCACAGGCCTCCGTTGTCTGTTTCCGTGACCTGGGAATACGCACATTCTACCTATCTGACGCTTTGGGCGGAAATGGGCCTGATTGTTGGATCGCTGCCGCTGATTGCTGTGATGTACATCACGCTGCGGATCGTCCGGGTCCTGCGAAGTCGCAAAAACGACTATGCTATTTCAGTTGCCGCCGCCGGGATCGTAGTGCTGGGCGCGTTTCATTCACTTGTTGATTTCAGTCTGGAGATGGAAGCCAATGTGTTTTTGTTTCTGACGATCCTTGGTATGGGCGCGGCGCAGCTGCGCCGGAAGAGGGCCCGGTCCGATGGTTGGTAAACTATCCTTGCTGGCACGCGTCTTTGGCCGCCCTCAACGGTCAAATGAAGATGAAAGCACGATCAGGCGGGTGTCGCTGACAACATTTCCGGCGGCCATATATGTCGTTGGCGATGTTCACGGTTGCCTGGAGCTGTATCTCGCGCTGGAAACAAAAATCATCGCGGACGGGGCAGGGACACCGGGGCGAAAACTTATTGTTCTGCTTGGTGACATCGTGGATCGCGGCGCGCAAAGTGCTGAAATGATCGAGCATCTTCTGCAACCCGCTCCTGCAGGATTTCAGCGTCTGACTCTGATGGGGAACCACGAGGAGATGATGCTGCAATTCCTGAATGCGCCATCATGGAATATGTCCTGGCTTGGGTTTGGCGGGCGTGAAACACTGTTGTCTTATGGGATGGTGCCTTACGCAGGCCTTGGCTTTGCATTATCTGAAACCCGTCTGAAGCAGATGTCAGATGTCTGTATTCCTCAGTCTCACCGCACGTTTCTGGAGCAACTTCCAGTCAGTCTTTCTGTCGGAGAGTATCTGTTTTCTCACGCAGGCTATGACGGGGCGAAACCTGTTGCGGATCAGAAAAAGGAAGATCTGCTCTGGGGAGATCCGACGCTGCTGGATGCTCAGGCACGTCTGATACACGCGGTTCATGGCCATATACCTGTGGATAAGGTACTGTTTACAGAGGCCCGGACCGACGCGGATACGGGGGCATATACGTCTGGGAAGTTGAGCGCGGTCAAAATCACGCCCGGCGGGGCACTTACCATAATCACATCGTCTGGTGATAATTGATGCGTTTTAAGAGCGCGGGGCGGGCGGATATTTTAGCTGCGGGATGAGTGTCACACTAAGTATTTCAAAGGTAATTTTATGCCAAACGCTCCTCAGGAAGTAATTGATCTCAAAAGCGTTTTGACATTTCTGCGCCGGCAATTCCGACTGATCCTGCTCTCTGTTTTATTAATATTGGGCGGCGCGCTGATCTATTTGTTTTATGTCACCCCTTTGTACACGTCGACAGCACTTCTGCTTGTTGATCCGGCAAGAAAAAACCTTCTGTACCCTGATGAAAGCACCTCTATGCCGGGTTCAGCAGAAAACGCACGGGTGGAAAGCGAAGTCGAAATATTAAAGTCAGCTGCCGTCGCCATGGCGACTGTGGAAGCGCTTGGCCTGTTGCGCGACCCTGAGTTTGGGCCACAGATCGGGCTGAGTGAGAAAATTAAAACCGCATTTGGGATCAGCACTGCAAAGGCTGAAACTGGGGGGGCACTGTTGAACGCCACGCTTGACCGGTTCGGAGATGCGATTTCCGTGCGGCGGCGTGGGCTGACCTATCTTATCGCCGTGTCCGTTTCGGCGGAAGACCCGGACCGGGCCGCCAGATTTGCGAATGCTCTGGCGCAGACATATATCCACCTGCAGATCCGGTCAAAAGTGAACGCGTCGCTTGCGGCCCGTGATATTTTGTTGGCGCAAACAGAGTCTTCCCGCCGTTCGCTGGTCGCCTCTGAGGATGCGCTGGACAGTTTTATTGACCGAAATTTCGACCGCTTGCAGCAGGAAGGCGGCGGCGACAGCCTGGGTGCATTGCGGGGACAATTGCTGACAGCCACTGCATCCCGGCTCAGCGCAGAACTGCAGCTGACCGGTGCGAAAAGTGCTTTGTCCCGTGGAGACTGGGGGGCGCTGGCTCAGTCACTTGGAGATGATGCCCTTGAGGCGCTGGCGAGACAGCGCAAGGCGCTTGGTCGCCGATTGGGACGTGCAAATGTGGGCAGCCCGGAGAAAATGGACCTGCGATCTCAGTTGGCAGGTATGGATGAGGCGTTGAAAAACCGCACCCAAACAGCGATCGCAAGACTGCAGTCTGACATTGTGACGTTGGAAAATGACACCCGTGATGCCAGATCCGGGATCCGTCGTCTGGTGCTGCAGGGAGATTTGTCTTCGACATCGCTGACGCAGATTTACGAGTTGCAACAGAAAGCGGAAATCGCGCAGCGTCAGTACGCAACTCTTTTGTCGCGGACCCGCGATCTGGACGCAGAGGCGATGGTGCAGATCGCTGATAGTCGGATTGTGTCAGCTGCATTGTCGCCGCGAGAAGCAAGTTTCCCCAACACAAATTTGATAATGTCGCTGGCTTTGGTTGCGGCTCTTGGAGTTGGTACTGGCCTTGCGTTCCTGAATGAATTCTACGTCGGTGGCGTTACATCCGTTTCACATCTGGCTATGGTGTTGCCGGCACCAGTGGCCACAGCTGTCCCCAGGATCGATGAGAAAAAGGGCCAGTTTACCGTCGCAGACACAATCGTTGATGCGCCTCTTTCGGTGTATTCAGAATCGATGCGACGTCTGCGCGCATCAATCGATCAGAGTGCCCGGGTAAACGGTAGTGGTTGTACGGTGATCATGGTTACTTCAAGCCTGCCTGCTGAGGGTAAAACCACTGTTGCGATGGCCCTTGCCCGGACCTATGCGCTGGCGGGTAAATCAACCCTGCTTTTGGATGCAGATTTACGCAGACCCAGCCTGCACAAATACCTTGGTCTCAAACCTGAATACGGATTTCTGGATTATCTCCGGGACCCCGGAATGCTGGCGGAAGATGCACAATTCTACGCTGCGGACCCTCGTTCCCCTGTGCTGGCAGTGCTAGGCCGGAGCCGCAGTGAGATGCCAGCCGACCGATTGCTCCAGTCCAGTCTTTTTGAAAATCTGTTGAAAAATGCCCGTGCCGTGATGGATATAATTATTCTGGACACTTCACCGTTGCTCCCGGTCGTGGATGCCCGTTATGTGGCGCCTCATGCTGATGTCATCGTGAACTGCGTGCGTTTTGGGGTGACGGGACAAAACGATTTGCGTTCTGCTTTTGCGCAATTGAATGATAGTATTCGCCCTGGTACACCGATTTTTTCGGTTCTCAGCCATGATGAGAGCAGCGTGACCGGCTACCGTTATGACGAGTATTACACGGATTAGACTATCGGGTGGATCTGCCGGATCAATGTGGTGGTTCAAATTTGATATTATCATATTGGAAGCTCTGTAAATTTGCAGGACTGGCAAGCGTATCAGAAACAGAGAGGCACTCGATTTCGCTGATTTTGGACTACTGTGCAGTCCCTTTCATCAAAGCTAACGGAACATCAGAACGGTCTCAGTTTTGGAGACGCTAACGTGGCGGTGTTGGAGAAAGGGTCTGTCATCAGAAGGGATACTTGCAGAATTTGATAAAATAACCGCGTCAGTCGCAGCAATGATACCGGCGTAGATGGACGATTACCGCTGAAAGAAATGGGAAGTTAATTTATTGTTTGTGAAAGGTGTATTAGTCAAATGGCGAAAACTGCACTTATTACCGGTATCACCGGCCAGGATGGGTCTTACCTGGCTGAATTTCTTTTGCAAAAAGGCTATCAGGTTCACGGCATCAAGCGCCGGGCCTCATCGCTGAACACCCAGCGGATTGATCACATCTATCAGGATCCGCATGAGGCAAATCCACGGCTGAAGCTGCATTATGGCGACCTGTCCGACAGCTCAAACCTGACCCGGATCATTCAGGAAACCCAGCCGGATGAGATCTACAATCTTGGGGCACAAAGCCATGTGGCAGTGAGTTTTGAGGCCCCGGAATATACCGCAGATGTTGATGCGCTGGGCACTTTGCGCCTGCTTGAAGCGGTGCGTTTTCTTGGGCTTGAGAAAACGACCCGGTTCTACCAGGCGTCGACTTCGGAGCTTTATGGTCTGGTGCAGGAGGCCCCGCAGACAGAGACAACGCCGTTTCACCCGCTCAGCCCCTACGCGGTGGCAAAACTCTATTCTTACTGGATCGCCGTGAATTACCGAGAGGCCTACGGCATGTATGTCTGCAACGGTATCCTGTTCAACCACGAGAGCCCGCGGCGCGGCGAGACCTTTGTCACCCGCAAAATCACCCGGGGTCTGGCGAATATTGCCCAGGGCCAGGATGAGTGCCTGTTTATGGGCAATATCAATGCGCTGCGCGACTGGGGCCATGCCAAAGACTATGTGCGCGTGCAGTGGATGATGTTGCAGCAGGATGTGGCGGAAGATTTTGTTATCGCCAGCGGCAAACAATACTCGGTGCGCACCTTCATCTCCTGGGCGGCAAAGGAGTTGGGGATCACGCTGCGTTTTGAGGGCGAGGGCCTTGATGAGATCGCCATTGTCGACGACATTTCCGGTTCCGACGCACTTGCGCTCTCCGTCGGCGATGTGGTGATGCGGATTGATGCTCGTTATTTCCGCCCGGTGGAAGTTGAAGCCTTGCTGGGGGACGCGAGCAAAGCGCGCAAAGTTCTGGGTTGGAAACCGGAAATCACTACGCAGAAGATGTGTGCAGAAATGGTGGCCGAAGATCTGAAAATTGTAAAACGGCAAGTGATATTGAAAGCGCAAGGGTTGGAAATGCCCTTAGCCGCTGAGTACTGAGGTCAGTCTATGAAAATCTTTCTGGCAGGACATCGTGGCATGGTCGGCTCTGCAATCGGGCGGCAGATAAAGACGCAGGGCAGGGATGAGATCATCACCCGGACGCACTGTGAACTGGATCTGACCGACCAGGAAGCAGTGCGCGAGTTTATGCAGCAGGAGCGCCCGGATGCGGTGATCCTTGCGGCGGCCAGGGTCGGTGGCATACATGCCAACAATACGTACCCCGCAGGTTTCATTTATGAAAACCTGATGATGCAGGCCAATGTCATCCATCAGGCGCATGGGGCAGGTGTGCAAAATCTGCTGTTTCTGGGCAGTTCCTGTATTTATCCGCGCAATGCTGAACAGCCGATGCGGGAAGACGCGCTGCTGACCGGTACGCTGGAACCCACCAACGAGCCCTATGCCATAGCCAAGATTGCCGGCATTAAACTGTGTGAAAGCTACAACCGGCAATATGGCACGGACTACCGCTCGGTTATGCCGACCAACCTCTATGGCACCGGTGACAATTTTCATCCCGAAAACAGCCACGTGCTGCCGGCCCTTATGCGTCGTTTCCATGAAGCTGCCCGCAGCGGTGCCGATGAGGTGGTGATCTGGGGCAGCGGCACACCGATGCGTGAATTCCTGTATGTGGATGATATGGCCGGGGCCTCTCTGTTTGTGATGGGCTTGCCCAGGGCCGAGTACGACGCCCATACCACGCCAATGCTGTCCCATATCAACGTGGGCACCGGTGTGGACGTGAGCATCGCTGAGCTGGCAGCCATGGTGGCTGACGTCACCGGGTTCACCGGACACGTCCGCTTTGACTGTTCAAAACCCGATGGTCCGCCGCGCAAGCTGATGGATGTCTCCCGCCTGGCCGGCATGGGCTGGCGGGCAAACACCCCGCTGCGTGACGGCATCGCCGCGACCTATGAATGGTTTTTGGAAAACCACGCGGAATTACGCGAAGTGTAAGTTGATTTCGGGTGAGTGCTGCGCGGTCCGGGCCTGGGTCTCAGAGCAACCCGAACAGGCGTCAGTTCTAAAACGGCTCAATCCGGAACGCAGTGTAATCCACGTTGGAGATGGCGTGAATGCGCCATTCGCCTGCAGCAGCCGGTCCTGTGCACCACAAAATCTGTTAACGAACACTCCGGCGGAACTTGGTAGGAACAGAACCGGGAAGACGAACATTCCCGCGCCGTGGACACAGCGCCGCCTGCCTTGCGCGACAGACCTGGGACACAATAATTCTTCGACGTCAATCAGTGCAACTTACTGTTTGTTATGTGGAATTTTATTTTCTCTTGTGCTAAACTCGCGGTGCCGGATATACGATAATACCGCATCGTATCGTTGAACACAGAAGAGCGAACTTTCGGTTTTTACAGATAGGAAGTGTTGTTCTGATGACCACTGCGCCAACGGCCATTTCAAATCTTCTTTCTGCCAGTGAGTTCTATGCTGAAATAATAGATGTGATCGGCACGGAAACCTTTTTCCCCGACATTGCCAAGGTGGTCGAACAGCATCTGCGTTTCGACGGGCTGTTTATCTGCATTTACAGCAAGGACAGCGCGCCTATGACTTTGGGATGTTTTAAGGAGGCGCTGAGTTTCCAGACCGGCATAGAAAATTATGTGAAATATTCCTACGTCATTAACCCGGTGTATCGCGCCTTTCAGCAAGGCGTTTCTGCCGGTGCTTATGTCATGACCGATTTTTTACCCCAAAGCGCACAAAATCAGATTGCGAAGACTGACTTACACATCTGGATCGATGACGAGGAAACCATCGGCTATCGCACACCAGGCTGGCCCAGAAATATGATCGAAGTTCTGGGGTTGATCCCGCTGCCGGGCGAAAAGATGGTAGAGCTGTGTTTTATGAACGCTCTGGAAAGCAATCAGACTCAAAGCTGTTACGCCGGGCTGCAGGACATCTTTCCCGCTCTGTCGAGCGCGCTTATCAAGCATGTTGAATTTGCAGCGCAGGATTTTGAATCATCGGATGCGAACCCGAATATGGAGTTCCGGATCCTGGATTTTGGCAAACAGGTGCTGACCGAACGGGAGCATTCTGTAGTCCAGCTGATCCTCAAGGGCCATTCCAGCGCTTCAATTGCACTGAACCTGGAAATTTCACTGCCGACGGTCAAAACACATCGCCGGAATATATACTCCAAACTGCAGATATCCTCGCAGGCAGAACTGTTCAGTCTGTTTGTTCAGCAAATGATGGAAATGGGAAACTAGCTCCGGGATCTCCAACATAGTACTCATCCCTTAGGATGATACTCGCCACCACCTGTCCGGGACATACTGCCCTGGTAATCTTAAATAGACCTGCAACCGCGGGACCTAAGAATGAGGTGGACTTTTGGTGTTTCCCGTAGCTGATATTCGCGCACTGTTTCCGGCATTGTCGCTGACCGACAACGACGTTTCCAGGGTATGTCTGGACAACCCTGCCGGAACCCAGGTTCCGAAATCTGTCGCTGGTGCGATAGCAAATTATATGCTGACCAACGCCAGCAATATGGGTGGACACTTTACCACCAGCCTGAACACCGATGCGGTGACACTTAAGGCGCATGAGGACATCGCCTTGTTTCTGGGCGCAAAGTCCTCTGCCGAGGTGATCATCGGTCAGAGCATGACATCCCTGACTTTTCATCTGTCGCGCAGCATCTGCCGCGATTTTCAGCCCGGCGATGAAATCATTGTCTCCCGGGTGGAGCATGAAGGCAATATTGGCCCGTGGCTTGAGATCGCCAAAGACAAAGGGCTCAACATCCGCTGGGTTGATTTTGACCGTGAAACCTGGCTGATTGAGCCTGAAAATCTCGCCGCCGTTCTGACAGATAAAACCAGGTTGGTTTGCCTGAACTTTGCCAGCAATATGACCGGCTCAATCAATGATATTGCCGCACTGACGCGCCTGGCCCACGACGCCGGTGCGCAGGTTTTTGTGGATGCGGTTCAGCTGGCACCCCATCACCTGGTCGATGTACAGGCGCTGGGCTGTGATTACCTGGTCTGTTCTTCTTATAAGTTTTTTGGCCCTCACCTGGGTATCCTTTGGGGCAAAGAAGAGGTGTTGGCGGCCCTGCATCCCTACAAGGGGCGCTGTGTTTCCGATGCACTGCCGGACCGGTTTGAAGCCGGCACCCCTCAGTTTGAACTTCTGGCGGGTCTTTCCGCCACAGTGCAGTATTTTGAAGATCTGGGCAGCCGTACCGGAGCAGAGGGGTCGCGGCGTGCGCTTATCGCGGCCGCTTATCAACAGTCGCGTGACTATGAAGAACCGCTGACAAATACACTGATCGACGGGCTGGGTAATATTGCCGGCATAAAAATATTTGGCATCACCAATCCCAACCGGGTGCACCAGCGGGTGCCAACAATTTCCATCCGGCACGACAAAGTTATGCCCGGTGTTATCGCCAAAGCTCTGGCGGACGCTGGCATTTACGTCTGGCACGGGCACAATTACGCCTATGAGCCGACCCGCTTCCTGAACATTCCGGAAGAGGAGGGCGTCGTGCGCGTCGGGCTGGCGCACTACAATACCAACGAAGAAGTCACCCGCGTTGTGGAGGCAGTCGATGCCGCCACAAGAGGGCTTCAGGTCAATAGCAAATAAGAAACGATACCAATAACAACAACATGGAGGATGATATGAACTTTCTGTCTTTGAAATCACTGGCCGTTGGGGCTGTGGCGCTGCTGGCGGTCAACACCGCATCTGCCGAAGTTCTGCGCGTGGGCATGGAATGTACCTATGCACCATTTAACTATCGCACTGCCGACGGTGAACTGACCGGCTACGATGTGGATGTGGCCAAAGGCGTTGCGGAAATCATCGGGGCCGATCTGGAGTTTGTCTGTCAGCAATGGGACGGCATGATTCCGGCGCTGCTGGCCAACAAATTCGATCTGATTGTGGCTTCAATGTCGATCACCGACGCCCGCATGGAAAAGATCGACTTCTCAAGCCCCTACCGTGACTCCGTTGGGCGCCTGATTGGTAAAGTGGACGGGGATCTGAACCTGTTTGACGACAATGGCGACCCTATTTCTGCAAACTTTGACGGCCTCCGTGTGGGGCTAGAGCGCGCGTCGACATATGAAAACTGGTTCAATGCCAAACTGCCTGGCGCTGAAATCGTGTTATATGATGGTTCTGAGCCGCTGTATCTTGATCTGAAAAACGGTCGCGTTGATCTGATCATGACCAACCCGATGAAAGCCCAGCTTCGGTTCCTGGACAAAGAGGACGGCAGCGGTTTTGCCTTCGCCAGCCCGGCCATCAGTGAAGTTGAATATTTCGGCGTCGGAGTGGGCATTGGTCTGCGGCAGGGTCAGGACGAGTTGCGCGACCGGTTGAGCGCTGCGATCCGCGAACTGATCAACAACGGCTCAATGACCGAATACGCCCTGAAAATCTTCCCGTTCCCGATCCACAATCCGGAATGGGGCACAATGTAAGATCTGATCAATCCGTTGTGGCAGTGCATAAGGATGTGCTGCCGCGACGGGCTTTTAAACAAAAGCGGAACTGTGGGGGAACCAATGGACGCTGTAACTGGATGGTGGGATGATTATTTCTGGGGATCGATGGTCGTTCTCCAGGTGTTTATCTTCTCGCTTTTACTAATGGTTCTCTTTGGCTTGATTGGTGCTGCAGCCAAGCTTTCAGACAACCGCGTGGCGCAGAAAATCTCTGCTGCTTACACCGTTATTTTTCGCGGTACACCGGAAATTCTGGTGATTTTGCTGCTCTATTTCGGGTCAGCCATCTTTCTGACTTCTGTGGCACAGGTGTTTAACCCGGAAATAAAATTTGTCGATGTGCCACCTATGTGGGCGGGAACTTTCGCCATCGCGCTGATCGTTGGCTCCTACGCCACTGAAACTTTCCGCGGCGCGTTTCTGGGCGTCAAACCCGGCAGTATCGAAGCTGCGCGTGCGTTGGGGATGTCGAACCTGCAAACTTTCGTATTCATTCGCATCCCGGAAATGTGGCGTCTGGCGCTGCCCGCCTTTGGCAACCACATGTTGTCGCTGATCAAGGACACTGCACTGATTTCAATCATCGGCCTGAATGAAACATTCTTTGTCGCCAAACAAGCGATCGGCACCACCGGAGAACCGTTCACAATGTATATCGTCGTTGGCGCTATCTATCTCGGGTTTTCCACCATCATCACCCTGACCGTAATGGGGCTGGAAAAATTCGGTCTCCGCACCACGGAGGGCGCGCGATGATTTTTGACCTGTCTTTAATCGCCGACAGCATTCCAAAAATGCTGGCTGGCATCGGCATCACATTCCAACTGATGGCTCTGTCGGCCTTTCTGGGGTTGATCCTTGCGGTGATACTGCTTTTGATGCGGATCAGCGGTAAATGGTACCTGTCCTGGCCGGCGCAGGTTCACATCTATGTCTTTCGTGGCACGCCGATCTTGGTGCAGATCTTTATCATTTACTACGGGTTTCCGCAGTTCGAGTTCATCCGGGAAAGCATCTTTTGGCCCATCCTGCGTGAACCCTTTGGCTGCGCCGTTGTGGCGTTGTCGCTGAATACGGGAGCCTATGTGTCCGAAATTCTGCGGGGCGGCGTTTTGGGCGTGGACCGCGGCGTGCTTGAGGCCGGATCGGCGCTGGGACTGTCCGCGCGCCACAAGTTTATCTACCTGACCACTCCCATCGCAGCGCGGCTTGCCCTGCCGGCCTACAGCAATGATTTCATCAGCCTGATGAAAGCAACTTCGCTCGCCAGCACCATCACGCTGATGGATATGACCGGTATAGCGCGCACAATCGTTGCCCAGACCTTCGCACCTTATGAAATCTTCATATCGCTCGCGATCATCTACATGGTCCTGACCTGGGGCATCCAGAAAACCTTTGGCCGGATTGAAAAATATCTGAGCCGCTACGTGAAACCGTGAGGCCCGTTATGACCAACTCTGCATCCGAAACTTTGATTGAAATGCAAAACGTGGACAAGTTTTTCGGCACTTTTCAGGCGCTGAAAAACATCAACCTGGAAGTTAAACGCGGCGAAAAGATCGTGGTCTGTGGCCCGTCCGGATCGGGTAAATCCACTATGATCCGCTGTATCAACCGTCTGGAGAAACACGATCAGGGCCATATTATTATTGCCGGCAAGGAACTGACCGACGACGTCAAAGACATTGATGCGGTGCGGCGTGAAGTCGGCATGGTGTTCCAGAGCTTCAATCTGTTCCCTCATATGACAATTGTGAAAAACCTGATGCTGGCCCAGCGTCTGGTGCGCAAGATCAACAAGGTCGAAGCGCGCGAGACCGCGATGCATTTTCTGGAGCGGGTGAAGATTGCCGAACAGGCTGAAAAATATCCGGTGCAACTGTCCGGCGGCCAGCAGCAGAGGGTCGCGATCGCACGCGCCCTCTGTATGAAGCCCGAAATCATCCTGTTTGATGAACCGACGTCAGCGCTTGATCCTGAGATGATCAACGAGGTGCTGGAAGTGATGACTGATCTGGCCAAAGAGGGCATGACCATGATCTGTGTCACCCACGAAATGGGCTTTGCCCGCTCTGTCGCCGACCGCGTTATTTTCATGGATGCGGGTGAAATCGTCGAAGAAGCGGAACCCGAAGAGTTCTTTAAAAACCCGCGCAATGAGCGGACCAAGAAATTCCTCAGCCAGATCCTGACCCATTAAGAGATGCAAAAGATGACATCCCAATTCCCCCCCCATGAAGAATTCCTGGCCTTTGCCGAAAAACTGGCCGATGCCAGTCGGGAGATGCTGCTCGACGCTGCGCAACAAACCCAGATCATCGACACCAAAGCCGACGCTTCTTTTGTCACCAACACCGACAAGGCGATCGAAAAGCGGATGCGGGAAATGATCGCGGAAGCATTCCCGGATCACGGTGTTCTGGGCGAAGAATTCCCCAATACAAACATTGACGCCGAATTCGTCTGGGTGCTGGATCCGATCGACGGCACCGCGCCTTTTATCGCAGGGATTCCGGTCTATGGTACTTTGATCGGCCTGGCCTGGAACGGCCGTCCCTTCATCGGTGTGATGGACCACCCGGCGACTTTGGATCGCTGGACTGGCGTCGCGCATCTGTTTGCAAAGCGCAACGGTCAGCCCGTGAGCGTTAAGACCTGCAGTGATCTGTCCCAGGCGTTTGTCACCTGTAGCAGTCCGGACTTTATGAGCGACAGTGAAAGCGCACGCTTCTCGAAACTGCGCAAACTGGTGCCTTATGTTCAGTATGGCGGTTCATGTTTCGCCTATGGCACGCTGGCCTCGGGGCGGACAGATCTGGCCGTGGACAGCGGTCTGGAACCGTTTGATGTCTACGCCAGCGCCGCCGTTATTCAGGGGGCCGGAGGTTTCATAACCGATTGGGACGGGCAGGACATTTCGCTCGACTGGTCGGGGAAAGTTATTGCTGCGGGGGACAAGGACTGCCTGCAGGCAGCGCTTTTGATCCTTGCAGAAAAATGACAAACGGTTCCTGGGAGGACAGAGCGAAATGAAATCAGAACTGTTTATCAACGGGGCCTGGGTGGCGGCGCAATCCGGCGGCATGATTGACGTGATCGACCCGGCAAGCGAGCAGGTGGTCCACCAGATTGCTTCGGCGGAGGCTGCGGACATTGATGCAGCGGTAAAAGCCGCCAAATCCGCGTTTGATGCTGGCACCTGGTCAGGAATGACCGGGGCGGAACGGGCCAAAGTTCTGCGCAATATTGCCACCAATATTGAGGCCCGAACCGAAGAACTGGCGCGGCTGGAGGTGCTTGACAACGGCAAACCCTTGCCAGAAGCGCGCTGGGATATAGAAGACGCCGCCGCATGTTTCAACTTTTACGCCGGTCTGGCCGAGGAGCTGGACGCGGAAGACGCGCAGAACATCACTGTCAGTGATGACCGTTTTACGACCAGGGTTGTCAAAGAACCTGTGGGCGTCGTCGGGGCCATTATTCCGTGGAATTTTCCGCTGCTGATGGCAGCGTGGAAAGTAGCACCGGCGCTTGCTGCGGGCTGCACGATGGTTTTGAAACCTTCCGAGGTCACCGCGCTGACCGCGCTTGAACTGGGCGACATTGCGCAAAAGGCAGGGCTGCCCGACGGGGTTCTGAACATCGTAACCGGCTTCGGTCCCAGCGCCGGCCAGCCGCTGACCGAACACCCTGACATCGACAAGCTCGCGTTTACCGGTTCGGTGACAACCGGATCCCGGATCATGCAGTCGGCCGCGAAAGACATCAAAAACCTGTCGCTGGAACTCGGTGGAAAATCTCCCTTTGTCGTGTTTGGCGACAGCGATATTGAACAAGCCGTTGAATGGATCATGTTTGGCATTTTCTGGAACCAGGGCGAGGTCTGCTCGGCCACGTCGCGGGTTTTGGTCGAAGACACGATCTATGAAAAACTGGTTGCCCGGCTGGAGCTGGAGGCCCGGAAAATTACCATCGGCGACGGCATGGATGAGGGCGTATTACTTGGGCCTCTGGTCAACAAATCCCAGTATGACAAAGTTCTCGGTCTGATCGCAACCGGCGTTGAAGAAGGCGCGCGACTGGTCTGTGGCGGGGCGCATACGGATATTTGCAAAGGCTATTTTGTTGCCCCCACCATTTTTGCGGACGTCGATGAAAACAGTGTGATCTGGCAGGAGGAAATATTTGGGCCTGTTGTTTGTCTCAAATCCTTCAGTTCAGAGTCTGAGGCGGTCAGGTTGGCCAACGACAGCGAATTTGGTCTGGCAGCTGCGGTGATGTCCAAAGATGATGCCCGCTGTGAACGGGTCGCCCGCGCGCTCCGGGCGGGTATCGTTTGGATCAATTGCTCGCAACCGACCTTTGTCGAAGCCCCCTGGGGCGGCTACAAAAAATCGGGAATCGGCCGTGAGTTGGGCCAGTGGGGACTGAACAACTATCTCGAGACCAAACAAATCACCCGCTTTGACGACAACAGCCCCTGGGGCTGGTATCTGAAACAGGCTGACAACCAGACGGGGTAGCATCCGCCTGTATTCAACTTTGCCCCCCCCTTCCAAAAACGCCACAATTGGAAGGGGATCAGCAATGGCTCCTGGTCTTGGCGCCGGCCGCGGCCGCCCCTCATGCAAAATTTTCCACCGGAGGTCGCCCATCGCGGCTCCGGTTTTCTGCGTCTGAAGCCGAACCAACAGACCAGTCTGGAGCAAAGACTGCCGGTCCGGCGAAGGTTTTACGCTGGTCGTGCTGCGGTGTGGCCCCCCTTGCCAACATGCGCCCGATTGATCGTTGTGGCAGTGGCGCAATCTGATAGTTGTCACCAACCCATTTTACTGATCCTTATATCGTTCAGATCCCTGGCAGAGGAGGCCGGTCACCGGTCGCTGCAGCATGTGTCCCAAACCCGCATTGGTCTTGCAAATCCCGTGGAAAGTGGGAAACCTGTTTGCCCATAGACGTGCCGCCAAAAATTTGTTTTTGGGAGGCAGGTGGCGCAGAATTGACACCGGGGAGAGATGTATGGGACCAAAACACCGTTTGCATGACGTTTTTGCAGCAGCTTCTGTTCGTCTCTTTACTGCCGTTTTTGCAGCGTATTTTACGTCGGTTTCGGTCGGCGCCGCTGCTGAGCTGCGCATTCTGACCTCAATGTCGCAGGCGTTTTTTGAGCCCTTTATCGCGGCGTTCGAAGACCGGAACCCGGAAATATCTGTGATCGTTCTGAATAAAAATACCAATGCCTCAATTGCCGAGATCGTGCGGGGAAATCCACGGGCGTTTGATATTTTCTGGGCGTCGTCGGCGGAGGCCTTTGAGGTCCTGAATGCGCGGGATGCGTTTCGGCGGGATAACAGGGGCGGGCAGGAGAGCGCATCTGGTGCGAATGCAGCCGCTGCTTTTTATCCCTTTGCCTATTCATCAATTGGCTGGGCGCAACGTGGGGACTCGGCGATCATGCCCCCCAGGCAGTGGGAAGACTTGCTGCAGGATCGTTATGCCGGCCAGATTGCCATGGCCCGCCCGTCGCGTTCCGGCACTGCTCATATGTTCGTTGAGCGGTTTTTACAGGTACGCGGCTGGGAAGAGGGCTGGTCGTATCTTCTGGCGCTCACCGCCAATATCAGCACGCTGACATCGCGCAGTTTTGGCGTGGTCGATGGAGTGGAAAAGCAGCGGTTTGAACTTGGAATTACGATCGACTTCCTGGCCCAGTCGCGCCGGGATCAGGGCGTGAGCTTCAGCTATGGCAAACCGGTGATGGTGATACCGGCGCAGATCGGGCTGCTGAAAGGCGGTGTCTCTGAACAGGAAGCGATGGCGTTCATCAGATTTGTGCTCTCGGAAGAAGGACAGACCCTGTTGTTGATGCCAAGCGTCTGGCGGGTGCCAGTTGATGACACCATCCGGCAATCCGCGCGCAATATCCCTCCTGAAATCACTTACGCGCTGAAACTGAACTGGCTGCAATACGATGCGCTGTTGGCGCGAGATCGCTATTGGGCAGTGAATGCGTTGTTTGACCAATTCATAACTTCCCGATTGCCAAAACGGCGGCTGGCCTGGGCGAAGTATCGCGAGATTCTGGCCCGGGGAGACAGTCGGCAGTCGCAGGACCTTGCCCGTGTGAAAGCGCTTTTGACCCGGATGCCCGTGTCTGAGCGCGAGGCGGGAGATCGGATTCTGAACGATAGCCTGACCCGGCTGACCGCGTTGACAGGTCCGACCGGATTTCAGCAACGCTCGCTCACCCGATGGGCGATTCAGGCGGAAGAACTATTGATACGGGCCGGCAATGTCCTCGAGGTTCTGGATAAGAAGGGGCCAAACACGCGATGATTGTGTCACTTCTGAACCGATATCTGCCCAGTATCTGGACGCGGTTGCTGGTGTCTGTGCTGGCGATTGTCACCATCGTCTGGGTGGTTTTAGGCGTGGCGATTGTCTTTTTTAGCCAGGTCAGCCGGGATTATAGCGATCTGGCGGAGGAACATATTCCGCGCATCGCGCTGGCGAGCGAACTGGCTGAAAACTCCGCAAAACTGGCGCGCATCACCACTGCGATTGTGGGGCAGCAGGAAGGGCGCGCGGATGAGGATATGCGCCGCTCCCTGGAAGAGGTGATCGTCGCGATTTCAAAGCAGATCAGGGATGCGGATGCGGGCACCGCCGCGCAGAGCAGCAATCTGTTGAGTGAAGGTTTTACTCAACGTCTGCAAAATGTGCTGATGGCACTGGAACGGCGAAAATCGCTGACAGAACAGATCACGGAGATGATGGGGGCGGTGCGCTGGCTTAATATTGATATCCAGGACGAGGTCGATCCGCTGCTCAGCGACTTTGCCTTCAACATTGCCGTTGCCACTGACAGTATGGTGCGCAGCGCGGATCAGTTTTATCGCACTGTACAAGGGATACGTATTGCCGCTGAACGTGCCGCGCGCGACAGCATCCGGCAAGTCGGCGGCGAAGCGGCAAACCTGGTGACGCTGATGTTGCAAAGCGCTGTTGCCCTGGATCGTGCCCAGCTTGTCCAGTTCAGAAGCCTGTCTGAAGATTCGCTGGCTCGGCTGAATATCATGACGGCGTCTTTGCCCACTGGTACGGAATTTTTGACCCTCTCACAGTCCGTGGATGCATTGTTATCCATGGCTCAGCAGCAAAACAGCGTTTTCAATTTGCGACAGGAATGGATTGAAACCCAGGATGTGCTGTTGGTCCTGCTGAATGATGTGCAAAGAGACCTGACAGATCTTCAACGTGCTCTGGCGACAATTGGGGCCGACCAACGCGCTGCGGTTCTGGCGGTTACAGAAGCTTCGGCCCGGCGCTCCAGGCTTGCGGTCTGGTGGTTGATCGGGCTGACCGTTCTGGCCGGGGTCATTGGCGCGTTGGCGCTGTTCGGCTATATCCGCCGCGGTATCGTCTTGCCGCTTGGGGAAATGTCTGCGGCGATGCTGGCGATCTCTGACGGCAAACCGGTGGGGCGGCTGCCGGATACCGGGGAGGATGAAATCGGCAAAATGGCCCATGCTGTCGGCACGTTTCAGCGCTCCGTTGAGGCGCGGGATGCGGCGTTCTCGCAGTTAAGCGCCGAAGTGTCCGAGCGCCGCCGCGCAGTTGAGGAATTAAAACAAACTCAGGTCGAACTGGTTCAGGCCGGCAAACTTGCGGCTTTGGGGCAATTGTCTTCGGGCATCAGCCACGAGTTAAATCAGCCCCTGGCGGCGATGAAGCACCGGATACATCTGCTGAAAGCGGGATATAATGAAGGCTCTGACGCCAAAGTTCAGCGGCAAATTGAACGGATGGACGGATTGGTTACGCGGATGGCAGCGACAATCACCCATCTGAAACGCTTTGCCCGCAATTCGGAATATCTCTCGGAACGGCTGGAACTGGCTGCGATTATTTCGGAAAGTGAACTGCTTTTGAAAGGCCGCATCAGCGCCCCGGACGTCGATATTGTCATTCAGCCTGAACTGCAGTCCGCTGTTGTGCAGGGCGATCAGATCCTGATTGAGCAGGTTGTGGTAAACCTGTTGTCCAACGCGCTTGATGCCATCGCGGCAAAAGGCGCCAAAGGCAGAATTGTGCTGAGCGGGGCCAGGCAGGGAAACTCCTACACGCTGAAAGTTGCGGACAATGGCATCGGCCTGGGGGATATGCCGCCGGACAAAGCGTTTGACCCGTTTGTTACCACCAAGGATGTCGGCGAAGGATTGGGTCTGGGATTGTCGATCTCATATAATATCGTAAAAGACATGGGAGGGGATCTGCGGCTGGAGCATAATCATCCAACCGGAACAAGTGCACTGATGACACTACCCTGCGGAGAATAAGATGACCGAGGCCCCCCTTGTCCACGTTGTTGACGATGACAGCGACCTGCGTGAAGCCGTTTTGGAGACACTGGAAGATGCTGTTATCCCTGCCATCGGATTCAGCCGGGCGTCCGACGCTCTGAAGGTTCTGGACCCGGAATGGCCTGGCGTCATTCTGTCGGACATCCGGATGCCGGGCATTTCCGGTCTGGAATTTCTCGATCAGGCCAAAGCCAGCGCCCCCGACGTGCCCTTTGTCCTGATGACCGGTCACGGGGACGTGGCGACCGCCATCGCTGCGATGAAGGCCGGCGCATATGATTTTCTCGAAAAACCGACCCCGCCGGAATACCTCGTGGGAGTTGTGCGGCGTGCATTGCAGGCCCGCACCCTGCACTTGGAAAATTCATCGCTGCGCCAGATGATCGTCACCGGCGGCAGTCTGAAAACACGCCTGGCCGGCCGCTCAAAAGCGATGAAGATCTGCCGCCGGGATATTCTGGCAATTGCGCCGCTGAATGTAGATGTTTTGCTGCGCGGTGAGACCGGCACCGGCAAAGGCCTGGCGGCCCACTGCATTCATGATATGTCACCGCGCAAATCAAAAGCGTTTGTCACAGTAAACTGTGCGACGTTGAGCCTTGAGAATATCGAAGAGAGTCTGTTTTCAGGCCAGGGCAAGATTGCTGAAGCAATGGGGGGCACGTTATTTCTGGATGATCTCGGCAGCCTGGATGAAACGGTCCAGGCCCGAATTTTCCGCTTTTTGGAAGATCGCAGCAATGAGCTGGAAGCGCCGCGCATCGTGGCGGCGCTGAAAGAAGAACCAGAGGGCTTGATCGCCTCAGGGAAATTGCGTGCTGATTTCTATTACCTGATCAATGTGGCGCAGGTCTTGCTGCCACCGTTGCGGGAACGTGACACAGACATCTTTGTGTTGCTGGAGCATTTCATCCGCGAAGCTGCCGGGCGTCACAATCTTAAATTGCCCAATATCAGCGCCGAAGATCTGGCCCCATTCAAGACCTATGACTGGCCCGGCAATGTGCGCGAGCTGCGCAATGCTGCCGAAAAGATGGTCATCGGGCTTGATGTGGTTCTGGGCACCTCCGGCAGCAGCACCAGGATCACCGCCGGCGGATATGATGCCGCTCTGCAAAAGTTCGAATTTGATCTGTTGCAGACCGCCCTGATGCAGGCGGGCGGGCGCAAAGGGGACGCGGCTGAAATATTGGGGATTCCCCGCAAACGGCTTTATTTGCGGCTGAAACAATATGGTCTGAATTGAATTTGGGTCGAAGCTGACCCAGAACAAGGGTCAGAAGTGACCCGATATTTGTAAAAAACTCTATTTATAACAATGGATTGACGGGTTGGCACCTTGCGCCCCACTCTCTTCCCCAGAGCTGAGTTTCCGAATTCATCTCTGAACAAATGGGAGGAAGATATGAAAAACTATTTAGGCGGCTCTTTGGCCGTATGCGCGCTTGCCGCGTCATCGATGGCGGCGTTTTCTGCAGAACCAGTCGTGGTAATTACCTCGTTCCCGAGCTCAATGACCGGGCCGATTGAAGCCGCGTTTGAAGAAGCCAACCCGGGAATCGATCTTGAGATTCTGAACAAAAAGACTTCTGCCGGCGTGAAGTATATTCAGGAACTGGCCGGCGCGAACACAGCGGACATCTTCTGGGCTTCCGCCCCGGACGCGTTTGAAGTGCTCAAAGGCGACGGTCTGCTGGCCGATGCGGGCGGCATTTCGTCCACCGGTATTCCGGATAAAATCGGATCTTTCCCGATGAACGATCCGGATGGCAAGTACCTTGGTTTTGCCGCCGCTGGTTACGGTATCATGTGGAACACACGTTACCTCAAAGCCAACGGTCTGGAGCCGGTCTCTGAGTGGTCCGATCTGAAGAACCCCGAATATTTCGGTCATGTCGGCATGTCGGCACCTTCGCGTTCCGGCACCACACACCTGACCGTTGAAACCATGCTGCAAGGCGAAGGCTGGGACAAAGGCTGGGCCGAGTGGAAGTGGATCGCGGGCAACTTCGCCACCGTCACTGAGCGCAGCTTTGGTGTGCCTGACGGCGTAAACACCGGTAACTTTGGCCTTGGCATTGTGATCGACTTCTTTGGCTTCTCGTCCAAAGCGTCCGGTTTCCCGGTTGATTTTGCTTACCCGTCTGTCACCGCTCTAGTGCCCGCCAATATCGGCCTGGTCAAAGACGGTCCCAACGCCGCAGAAGCTTCGACCTTTATCGAATATCTGCTGACACCTGAAGGCCAGGAAGTTCTGCTGGATCCTGCGATCATGCGTCTGCCGATCAATCCGGCCACCTATGCCAGTGCGCCTGAGGGATTCCCGAACCCGTTCAAGGACAGCTCGATCGGTTCTGCTGTCAACTTTGACGTCAGCAAATCCGGTGCGCGCTACAATCTGGTCAATTC
The DNA here is from genome assembly GCF_003333265.1 of Candidatus Halocynthiibacter alkanivorans. GTDB lineage: Bacteria > Pseudomonadota > Alphaproteobacteria > Rhodobacterales > Rhodobacteraceae > Halocyntiibacter_A > Halocyntiibacter_A alkanivorans. The sequence goes on along the minus strand of NZ_QOLB01000161.1, from coordinate 15,962 downwards.
ACTGTTTGACGTCATGATCACCTATCGTCTGGATGATCTGCGCGAAGCAGTGCGGGCCGTTCAGGTGGCGGAAGCCAAATATCCAGACGGCTCCAATCCCGAAGCTGCTGCACTGATCGCAGAAGCCCGCGCTCTGATCGAAGCCAACCCGATCGATGAGGCCCAGAGCCTGAACGAAGACTTTGCTGGCATCTTCACCAAGAAGCGCAAAAAAGTGACCGATACTGTTGGCGAACGCCAGGCAGAAGTCGAACAGAGATGGGACACAATGGTTGTCGAAAACTACCGTCGTGCCAAGGAATTGGCCGAACAGGCAGCCAATCTGTAACCAGGGTGGGCCACACCGTGGTCCCATCTCTAAGGATTTCAGGGGCGGATGATTTCGCCCCTGAAATTCAATCCCTCTAATCATGGACCTTCACTATGACCCATTCGCCACGTGGCTCGGCACCGGGCCTTTCCATCGCTGACCGGCTTCCGAAGTACTTGTTTCCCCGGATCGGGGGCACCGCCGCGATCGCCCTTCTTATCGCTATACTGCTGGTTGGTTTGCTTATTGTTCCAGTATTGCAGGTCATCTATGTCGCGTTTCTTGATCCCAATACCGGCGCTCTGACACTGAACAACTTCAAAGATTTCTTTGGATCCTCCCTGTTCCGCGAGAGTTTCGGAAACTCTTTTTATGTCTCGGCCGTCTCCGTCGTAATGGCGACGATTATCGCGATGCCGCTGGCCTATATCACCACCCGCTTCAACTTCGGCGGCTCAGTGATCATTCAGAGCCTTGGCTTCATTCCACTTATCATGCCGCCTTTTGTTGGCGCGGTTGCGATGCAGTTGATCTTTGGCCGCAACGGTTCGGTCAACCTGATCCTGCGGGACAAGTTCGGTATTTCGATACCGTTTATGGAAGGGCTGAACGGGGTGATCCTCGTGCAGAGTATCCACTACTTCCCCTTTATCCTGATCAACCTGTCGACTTCGCTGCGCAACATTGACCGCTCGATGGAAGAAGCTGCGCAAAATCTCGGCTCTACCGGTATGCGCATGTTCCGTCGCATCGTATTCCCGCTGGCGATGCCTGGCTATATTGCCGGTGCGGTGCTGGTCTTTATCAAAGTGTTTGATGATCTCGGCACACCGCTGCTTCTGAACGTGAACAATATGCTGGCGCCTCAGGCCTTCCTGCGGATTTCTTCAATCGGCATCAGCGACCCGATGGGCTATGTTATCTCGTTCATCCTGGTGGCTTTCTCGATCTTCTCGCTTTGGGTGTCCTTCCTGTTCATGCGTGGCAAAGACTATTCCACCGTGCAAAAAGGCGGCGGCGGTCTGTCCAAACGTGACCTGTCCACCCGCGAGAAATGGATCGCCTACGGCACTGTTTCCCTGATCCTGCTGATGGTGCTTTCGCCCCATATCGGCTTGCTCCTGCTCTCGTTCGGCACGATCTGGTCTTATGCTCCGCTGCCCGACGACTACACGCTGCAGAACTTTGTCGTCATGTGGGAGAACAGCGGCACCTATATCTCCAACACGGTGCTTTATGCCGGCCTGGCTGCAACTGCTGACGTGATCCTGGGCACTGCTATCGCCTATATCGTGCTGCGCACCAAACTGTTCGGCCGTCAGGCACTGGACTATATGGCGACTGCTTCGCTGGCTGTACCGGGTGTGGTTCTGGGCATTGGCTATCTGCGCCTGTTCCACGGTGTCCAGGTGCCGTTTTCCGGCGAGCCAATGGCCAGTTGGTGGGTGATCATCGCTCTGGCTCTGATGGTCCGACGTCTGCCTTATGCGCTTCGGGCCTGTATGGCGGCATTGCAGCAGGTGAGCATCTCGCTTGAAGAAGCCGCCGAAAGCCTCGGGGCCTCCAAGCAAAGCACTATCCGGCGCATCGTAGTGCCACTGATGTCCGGTGGTATCCTGGCTGGCTTCGTTACCAGCTTCGCCACAGCTGCGGTGGAACTGTCAGCGACCATCATGCTGGTGTCATCCGACAGCGACGCGCCGCTTGCTTACGGGATCTACCTGTTCATGCAAACGCCGTCCGGACGTGGTGCAGGTGCGGCTCTTGGTATTGTTGCAGTGATCCTGGTGGGCGTCGGTACCTATGCCTCACAGCGCATCATTGAACGTGACAAAAAAATGAGAATGTCTGGCGACGCGCACTAATCGCGGCCAAATGGGAGAGATGTAATGACTACAAATATGGTTGGAATTGAAATCAAAGACCTTCACCTTTCGTTTGGTGAGACAGAGGTTTTGACTGGGGTGAACCTGACGATTGAACCGGGGGAGTTCTTTTCTTTCCTCGGGCCATCGGGTTCGGGTAAATCGACACTGCTGCGCGCAGTTGCCGGATTTGGTCCGACACCAAAGGGCCAGATCCTGATCGGCGGGCGCGACATCGTGGATCTGCCACCGTGGAAACGCAATGTCGGCATGGTGTTCCAGAGCTACGCGCTCTGGCCACATATGTCGGTGCGTGACAACGTGGCCTTTGGTCTGAAAGAGCGCAAAATGCCGGTGAGTGAGATTGGGCCCCGCGTTGAAGCTGCGCTTGATCTTGTCGGGCTGCTGTCGATGGCGGGCCGGATGCCGAACCAGTTGTCGGGCGGGCAACAGCAGCGGATCGCGCTGGCCAGAACGATTGTGGTTGAGCCACAGGTGCTTTTGCTGGATGAACCGCTGTCAAACCTGGATGCCAGTCTGCGGGTGCAAATGCGCCGTGAACTTCTGGCGCTGCAGCGCAAGCTTGGTCTGACGACGATTTTTGTGACCCACGACCAGGAAGAGGCCAATACGACATCAGATCGTATGGCGGTTCTGGATGGCGGTGTGATCCAGCAGGTTGGTTCGCCGCAAGTACTTTACGACACCCCGGCAAATCTGTTTGTGGCCAACTTCCTTGGCACCGCAAACATCATTGACGGTGTGGTTGAAAAGGACGGTGCGGCTGCGCGCTTTGTCACCAAAACAGGCGATGCAATCGCGGTTGGTGACACTACGGTCAACAGTGGCTCTATCGTTCTGCGGCCACAAAACATCTCGATCGTGGCGAAAGACAGTGCCAACTCGATCAGCGGGACTGTGATGCACCGCGAATTCCTCGGCAGCCAGATCCGCTATCTGGTTGATGCCGCAGGTACAGAGATTGTGATCGATCAAAGCCATGTTTCTGGTGAGACCTGGCAGGATATCGGCGCCGAAGTTTCTCTGAACATTAACTCCAGCGCAGCAGTCGTGCTGGCGAGTTAGCGGCTTCCCTCGGCCGTTAAATGCAGGGGGGTCAGCCCCTGCTCCTCCTGGGCGGCCGCGACACGCGAGACTTCATCAGTCAAACATGTCGCGGCCGTTTTAAAACTGACAAGAACTACCGCGTCCAACAGGACAAGAGCTACGAGCAGTGCTCTGTGCCGGCGGGGATTTTGATCCGCCGGGAACAGGTCTGAGGGGGGCAGCGCTCCCCTCAGATGAATGCGGTTCTCTAATCTTCAGCAAGTTTGCGGATCTCAGTGAGAAACTGCGCCACTTCAGCCAATGTATTATAGTGGCACATCGACACCCGGATGCAGCTGTCCAGACCCATCGGGTCCAGAATATTGCCGGAATAATGGTCAGCCTTGCGCGTGTGGGTGCGGATGCCAGCCTCATTCAATTTACGCACAGCGTCGACGGTTGGCACGCCTTTGACAGCGATCGAGACCAGGCCTTCGCGCAGGGGATTGTCCGCCCCCCCAACAATGGTCACACGTTCCATATCCGCCAGACCTTTGAGATTGCCGGTGCCAAACAGCATCGCATCGGTCAGGGACTTCTCATAGGCATGAATGGCTTCACCCGCCGCCAGGATCCGGGTGCGGCGATCTTCTGAATCTGAGAACTGGCTGCCGAGCCAGTCGAAATAACTCACCACATCAGAAAACGTCGCATAAGAACCGGTGTCGCGGGTGCCCATTTCCCAAGGCTCGCCCGGCGCACCGATCAGATTGTCATGTCCGACTGCCGCCATGCGGTCAGAGACCCATGCCAGACCATAGCCGTGACGGGAAAACACTTTATAGGGTGAGATCACGTAGCCATCGATCCCATAGCTGTCGATATCAAGCCGGCCATGTGCCGCGTGCTGGATACCATCCACGATGATATAACATTCTGGTGCAACTTTGCGGATCGCGGCGGCAATTGCAGCCACATCCACGGCCATGCCGGTAACGGGCGATGTGTGCAATATGGTGGCAACACGGATATCTGCTGTCAGTTCCGGCATGTAATCATCAACACTGACAGAACCGGTGTCTGAGTTGTGTGGCACGACGATATGGGATTTGCCGGCGATTTTGGCCCAGCGGTCACAAGCGCTGCGGGTGGCGGGGTGTTCAAGAGAGCTGCCAAGAACCTTGCCACCGTCCGGCCCCGCCAGACAGGCGGCACTGATCAGCCGGAACAGCAATTCAGTGCCGCTTTCCCCGACAAAAAACTGCCCGTCCGGTGCGTTCATAAAGACACGCGCGTCTTCTTTTGCAGTGTTGATAATGCGCACAAGCTCATGGGAAGCCGGATTGTCACGTCCCTGGTTGTCCGGGATCGCGGCCATTTTTGCCGATGTCTCAGCCACGGATTTCAACGTCAGCGCACCGCCGGCGTTTTCAAAAAAGATCCGCGGTCCCTGGAACGGGCAGCTGTCTACATGTGCAAATCGGTTGCGGATCTCATCGATCAGACCCGGTTTTGTATCAAACATTCTTGTCTTCCTTTGATCATCGTTCACTCGACGCGATGCGCCATTTCGTCAGGGTATTTTCCGGGGGCAGGTGGCGCATGACTGTCCGCCCGCGCCAACCAGAAGAAGCAAAGATATGAAGCGTGACAGGCTTCGGATTGCTTAATGCATAGCCGCTCAGTCCGGTGATTTCTAATGTTGAAATATTATATCGGGTATAAGCAAAGCGGAATTCCTTTCGGGCGCGGGCAGAAGGCCACTATTGTTGTCTCTGGCCAGGCCCATTGCGGAGGAGCTGCGGTCGCATTCATATTTACAGACCGTCGAATGGGGGCGGCGGATCCCTTTGACAGGACCTGGTATGGTCTCAATCATCCCCGCCTTCCTTTGAGCTGTTTTTCATGCGGCGCGGCGCGCCAATCGTCAGGGCATTTTCCATGTGCCGGTTGCATGGGCGGCAAGTTTGCCATCCGGTCCCCAAACCCGGCTTTCCATGAAGGAGATGGAGCGGCCCTTTTTGGTAAAGCGGCCCTCGCATCTGGCCTCACCTGCAAATACCGGACGCAGATACTGCACTTTCATTTCAATTGTGGCTCCCGGGCCGGTGATTTTTCGCACCAGGTGCCCCATCGAAATATCCATCACTGTAGCCATGACACCACCGTGCAGGCTGCCTTGCGGGTTCATCACCATTTCAGTGACAGGAAAGCGGATGCTGCAAACTTCTTTTTCGCTGTCTGAAACGTCTTCAGGCAGGTATTCGAACGTCAGCCCGAGGAACCGTGCCAGAAAAAAGGTTTCAAAATCCTGGCTGTGTTCCTGCAGTACAGTGTCAAAATGCGCCTGCGCCTGGGGGACGTCTACTTTTCGGTCAGACCTGGTCATCAGGACCCCACAAACTGCGGTTTGCGTTTTTCCAGAAATGCACGGCGGCCTTCAATATAGTCTTTGCTGTCAAAACATTGTTTGACGCGATCTGCGCAGGCCGGCAGGTCACGTGCCGATTCATCTTTGAGCGTTTCACCAACAATGAATTTGACTGAGTTGACAGTCATCGGCGCGTTGGCACCAATCATTGCGGCCATTTCAGCTGCGGCACTTGCGACCTGATCATCTGCGACTACCCGGTTAACCAGCCCCATCATGCGCGCTTCTTCGGCGTTGAAACGGCGGGCAGTAAAGAAAATCTCTTTGGCAAAAGACGGGCCGACCACGTTGACCAGCCGGTTGATACCTTCAAAGCCGTACCCGAGCCCCAGCTTTGCCGCAGGAACGGCGAAATTGGAGCCTTTGCCGCAGATGCGGATGTCACAACACAGCGACAGAGCCACACCGCCGCCGATACAAAACCCGTCAATCTGCGCGATCGTCGGTTTGTCAAAACCCTCAACGAGGTCGTAGACGCGTTTGGTGGTGGCGTTGTAATTGGCGACACCCGCTTCGCTGGCGCGTTCGCTTTCAAATTTTGATATGTCGGCGCCGGACACAAAAGCACGCCCGCCAGCGCCGGACAGGATCAGCACCCGGATCGAGTCATCTTTGGCGAATTCCGTCAATGCGGCTTCGACCGCCTGCCACATTTCCAGCGACACTGCGTTGCGCTTTTCGGGTTGGTTGAAAATGATCCGTGCAATGTCGCCATCACGCTCGGTCAGAATTTTGTCAGTCATCTCAGGCATTCCTTGCATGTCAGATTACGCCGTCGCGTTTCATGGTCTCAATTTCCGCTGCGCTGATGCCGATCTGCGACAGAATCTCTTCTGTATGCTGACCCGCGGTCGGGGGCGGAGCGGTGATGTGGCTTGGCGTGCGGCTCATATGGATCGGCTGGCCAATCAGCTCAATGTCGCCACGTTCCTGGCTGGCCACAGGCTGCGCAAGTTTGAGGTGGCGGACCTGAGGATCGCGGAACACTTGTCCGATATCATTGATCTCACCGGCCGGGACACCGGCGGCATTCATCCTGTCGATCCACTCCGCGGTAGTGGCCTGCAGGGTGACCTCTTCAATTTCCCGCCCCAGAGCATCGCGGTTCTCGGATCTGGAAGGCGCGTCGTGAAAGCGCGGGTCCTGTTTCCAGTCCGGGCGTCCCAACGCATCGGCAAAGCGCTGCCAGATCACTTCTCCGGCGACGGCAAGATTCATGTGCCCGTCACGGGTGCGGAACACGCCCGTCGGGATTGAGGTCGGGTGATTGTTGCCGGCCTGTCCGGGGACGTCGTCATCAACCAGATAGCGCGCGCCCTGAAAATCCAGCATGAAGACCTGCGCTTGCAGCAGCGAAGTCTGCACCCATTGCCCACGGCCTGAACGCGTCCGTTCCAGCAAAGCGGTCAGAATGCCCTGGGCCGCCAGCAGTCCGGCGCACAGATCAGCGATTGGAATGCCCACCCGCATCGGACCTTCGCCCGGATGGCCGGTGATTGACATCAATCCGCCCATGCCCTGGGCGATCTGATCAAATCCCGGGCGTTCCTTATAAGGGCCATCCTGACCAAATCCGGAAATAGAGGCATAGACCAGACCCGGGTTTGTGGCTGACAGGGTGTCATAATCAATGCCCAGGCGGTTTTTTACATCGGGCCTGAAGTTTTCGACGATCACATCGGCTTTTTCTGCAAGCTTTCGAAAGGCTGCCAGACCGGCTTTGGTTTTCAGGTTCAGGGTCACGCTGCGTTTGTTGCGATGCAGGTTCTGAAAATCGGCGCCGTGGCGCGGCCCGCCTAGTTGTGCGGAATCAACCGGCGTTTCAATTTTAATAACGTCCGCGCCCCAGTCGGCGAGTTGGCGCACGCAGGTGGGGCCGGAGCGGACACGAGTCAGGTCCAGAACCAGAAATTGCTCAAGCGCTGTACTTGCCGGGGGCAGGCGCCCCGCAGGCTTTTGTGGTGGAGCCACAATATGCTCCGGGGCAGTTTGGTCCGTCATATGCACGTTCTCCCTGCGGATCTGTTCCGTTTTGTATAGGCAGGTTTGTAAATGTTGACAATTGAAATGTTAAATGTTGACATTTTTTAAGATCCACGCTTTTGTCGGTGCCATGGAACAGAACAAAACATTTATCGGATCGAAACGGGAAACGCTGGCTGGCGAGGTGCGGTCTGAAATTGAACGGCGCATCCTGGCTGGCGATCTGGACTCGGGGCAGAAGCTGAACGAAGTGGCTCTGGCGACGGATATGAACGTCAGCCGCGGCACGATGCGCGAAGCGATCCGCTCGCTGGCGGATTCCGGGCTGATCGATCTGGTGGCCAATCGGGGTGCCTATGTGCGCCGGCTCACGATTCAGGAGATCAGCAATCTTTATGAGCTGCGCGGCGCCATTTTCGCGATGGCCTGTGCCGCATCGGCGCAGCATATCGCAGAAGCGCCTGATCCGGACTTGCTGACTGCGCTGCGCGACAACCTTCAACTGATGCAGGAAGCCAGTGTCGCGGATGACCGCACGGCTTATTACAGTCTGAATATCGCATTTCACGACATGATTATGGACGCCGCGCGCAATGAAAAAGCCAAGGGTGTTTACGACAGTCTCGTCAAAGAAATGCATTTGTTCCGGCGGCGTGGTCTGTCTGTGGCGATGAATATTTCAAAATCACTGGACGAACATGCGGACATTGTGGACGCCATTGCTTCTGGCGACCCGACCGCTGCTCGTGCGCAAGCGTTGCGCCACATTCAGTCCGGGTCGGAACGTTTTAAAAAGACACTGTCTGAAGCTGCGGACGGTCAGGACGACGACGACAACCGGTCCTGGGGCCGGATCTGAAACGACAATACACAACGCCCTGTTGAAGGGGCAACAGAAGGATAACGCAATTTCATAATATCCAAAACGTGTCAGGGAGGGCGCTATGGACAAATATAATAAACCAGATCGAAGAACATTACTCAAAGGGGCCGCGGCTTTTGGCGGTGTTGCCATGAGCTCATCGCTTGCCGGTGCTGCTTTTGCACAGGAAGATTTTCCCTTTCAAACTATGAGGGTGGTGACCCATGCGGGCGCTGGCGGTGGCACTGATATCACCACGCGCATGATGATGTTGCGCGCACGTCGCGTGTTCAAGCAGGACATGACCGTGGTCAGTAAACGCGGCGGCAGCGGCTCTGCAGCATTGATGTACCTGAATTCTCAGCCACGTGACGGGCATACTTTTTTGACCATCACCCAAAGCCACATTTTCCAGATCATTCAAAAGAAAATACCGATTACCATCGACCAGCTTGTTGGTCTGGCGCGTGCCACCGATGATCCGACCGTTGTTGCGGTGCCGGCAAACAGCCCGATCAACAGTCTTGAAGATCTGATCCGCGCCTCAAAGGAGAAAAGCGGCGGGCTGAAATGGGGCACGACTTTTGCCGGTGGTGCTGATCACGTCGGTCTGCACAATTTCGCCAAAAAGGCCGAAGGTATTGAATATACCATCGTTCCCTTTGAGGGCGGCGGCGACATCGTCACCAGCCTGGTTGGCGGCAATATGGATGCGGCAATTCTCAACTATGCCGAGGGCGAAAGCCAGTTTCTGTCCGGGGATCTCAAACCTGTTGTGACCCTGGCAGGCGAACGTATTGGCAGCATTCCCGACGTGATGACCGCGATGGAGCAGGGGATCGACGCCAAAGTATCCACGGTGCGCGGTTTTGCTGTTCTCTCCGGCATCAAAGAGGATCGCATGGAGTCGCTCGAGCAGGGCTTGTTGAAAGCGATGCAGCACCCGGTCTACCAGGCCTATCTGGCAAGCGGCGGCATGACCGGTTCCTCTGTGGTTGGCATGGACGGCTGGAACGACCATATCGACCGGATCTTCGTCGACAGCCAGACCGCGCTCAAGGAGCTTGGTTTGCTCTGATGACGGTTCAGCAACAGATGAAACGGCCCGCGCAAGCGGGTCGTTTACCACGGGATCTTGCCATCGGTGCGGTGGTGCTCGCCTTCACGGCGGTGACTTACTGGATCTCCTTTGACATCGGGGAGGCTCCGGCGGCGCTGGCCCAGAATGTACAACCAGCAACGTTTCCCCGCATGGTGCTTGCGGTGATTGCGTCTCTTACAGTTGTTATGATGGCGCTTGGCCTGCAACACAAAGATCGCGCACGGGATTTTCCAAAACCGGTCATGTTGATGACCGGCGCACTGATGGTTGCATTCGCAATTGCATTTGAGGCGATTGGACCGCTTGCGGCGATGACGTTGTTTTGCGTCGTGATGCCACTGATCTGGGGCGCCGGGAAATCGGCGGGCCTGATCGCTTATGCGCTGCTGTTTCCATTCGCTATTTATATGCTGTTCGGCGTTGTGCTCGACGTCAACTTTCCACCCGGACTGATCATTAACCTGTTGGGAAAACTGTTTTAGGCCCGGATGAAACGCGCAACCGCGTGGGCCAGTCTGCAATAATCGGAGAAATTTAATCATGGACAGTTTTCTGCTTGCTCTGGCGGGATTTTCAGATCCGTACCTGCTTGGTATTGTGATCCTTGGAACCCTCGGCGGAGTGCTGGTGGGGGCCATGCCGGGGCTCAGCTCAACAATGGCCACGGCGCTGCTGTTGCCCTTTACATTGTCAATGGATCCGGTGCCGGCAATCGCTTTGCTGTCGGCGCTGTATTGCGCGGGGACCTTTGGCGGTTCTATCACGGCTATTCTGGTGAATGCGCCCGGCGCGCCACCCGCCGCCGCCACCGCATTTGACGGCTATCCGCTGGCCCAGAAAGGCTATGCGGGCAAAGCGCTGGGCATGGCAGCCGTGTCGTCGGTCATCGGCGGCATATTCTCGATCATTGTTCTGATCGTGGCAGCGCCGCTGTTGTCGCGGCTGGCCTATAATTTCGGTCCGCCGGAATATTTTGCGCTGGCGCTGTTTGGTCTGTCGATGTTGGCAACGATCAGCGGCGAAAGCGCGATTAAAAACCTGATCGGTGGTGCGATCGGCGTGCTGATCGCGACGGTGGGTATGGATTTCACCACCGGGATCGAGCGCTTTACCTTTGGCAATTGGGAATTGTCTGAGGGTATCAATTTCATTCCGGTGATGATCGGCTTGTTTGCCGGTGCGGAGTTCATCAAACAATCGGGCAAGCTGAACGAGGGCAGGGTGGCGATTGCGCTGAATGCGGTGCGTCTGCCGGACTGGGCTGAGATCAAAAGCTGCTTTGGCACCATTGCGCGCTCCTGCGGTATCGGCTCTTTCATTGGACTGCTGCCCGCCGAGGGCGGCACGGTCGCGGCGATGATGGGGTACAATGAAGCCAAGCGCTTTGCCAAAGACAAGTCGCAGTTCGGCAAGGGAGACCTGCGCGGTATTGCCGGGCCGGAGGCGGCCAATAACGCGGCAACCGGGGCGGCGATGGTGCCGACACTGGCACTCGGTATTCCCGGCAGCGCCACCACCGCCATTATCCTCGGCGCGTTGATGGCGCAGGGGCTGCGGCCCGGCCCGCATCTGTTCACAGAACAGCCGACGCTGTTGTATTCAATCTTCCTCGCCATGCTTATTGCCAATCTGGCCTTCGGTCTGTTCGGGTTTTTTGGTGCCAAACTGTTTGCCCGCATCACCCTGATCCCGATCCAGTTTCTTTGGCCTTCGGTCTTTATCTTGTCCTGCGTCGGCGCCTATGCGTTGAACCAGTCGCTGCTGGATGTCTGGACGATGATTTTTGCCGGGTTGCTGGGCTTCGGGGCGCAGCGGTACGGCTTTGCGGCGGCGCCGATCATCATGGGGCTCATCCTTGGAGGTCTGGTTGAAGGTACTCTGAAACAGTCGCTTATCATCTTCGATCATCAATGGACCGGCTTTCTCGGGCGCCCGATTGTGGTGACTCTGCTGATCCTGACGGTGCTGTCGGTCTCGCTGCCTTTGATCAGTGAGGTCCGCCTGCGCCGCAGAAAAGCGGCCGCCGCGTAAAGCCGCGGCTCAGACACAGGAACAGGAGCAGATCCCGGTTTGTCCTGTGAGAGCGGTCCGTTTTCCGCCAGCGCCCCCAGCGGCGCTGGCGTTTCTTCAACGCCGGGCCGCGCTGTGGTCGACAGGACGGAGCCCGGCCAGATCATCTGCGTTGAAAATATTCTTCAGATTTATGAAAGATCCGTTATGAGCAATCCCCTTTATGACACTCTCTTTGGTGCAAACCAGGGGCGGGACACACCGTTTCTCTTTTTGCCGGATGGCTCCGTCCTTTCTTATAAAGACTTCCTCGCGATGGCGGCCCGCTATGCCAATACCTTTGCCGGACTGGGGCTTGAACCAGGCGATCGTGTGGCAGTTCAGGTCGGAAAATCGCCGGAGGCACTGGCAGTCTATGCCGCCTGCGCCCAGGCCGGGCTGGTGTTTTTGCCGCTGAACACCGCATATACCGTCTCTGAGATTGACTATTTTATCACCAACAGCACCGCGTCGGTTTTTCTGTGTGATGGTGCCGGGCAGGACGCGCTGCAGCCGATGTGCCAGGATGCCGGCACGCAGTTGTTTACCCTGAACGGGGATGGCAGCGGCACGTTTGCGGACTGCGCCAAAACCCAGCCCGACAGTTTTGACACCGTCGCCCGCGATGGCGGAGATCTGGCTGCACTGCTCTATACGTCGGGCACCACCGGGCGCTCCAAAGGAGCGATGCTGACCCAGGACAATTTGCTGAGCAATGCACGCACGCTGGTGGAGTGCTGGCGTTTCAGCGATCAGGATGTGCTTTTGCATGCGTTGCCCATCTTTCACAGTCACGGCTTGTTTGTCGCCAGCAATGTCACTCTGATGGCTGGTGGTGCGATGATTTTTCTGCCCCGGTTTGATCTGGACCAGGTGATCGCACTTATGCCGGCCGCCACCACAATGATGGGGGTGCCGACCCTTTACACAAGGCTGCTTGGTGACGCTCGTTTCACGCCAGAACTAACCCGGCACATGCGTCTGTTCACCTCCGGTTCAGCGCCTCTGCTGGCCGAAACCCATATCCGGTTTGAGAGCCGCACCGGCCACCGCATTCTGGAACGCTACGGCATGACCGAGACCAATATGAACACCTCAAACCCATATGATGGCGAGCGCCGTGCCGGCACCGTCGGTTTCGCGCTTGAAGGCGTTGAGCTGAAAATCACCGATGCAGTTACGGGCGCCAACCTGCCGCAGGGACGGATTGGTCAGATCGAAGTGCGCGGTCCCAATGTATTTCCGGGCTACTGGCAGATGCCGGAGAAAACCCGCGAAGAGTTGCGCGAAGACGGGTTTTTTATCACTGGCGACCTGGGACGCATCGATGAGCAGGGTTATATTCACATCGTCGGGCGCAACAAAGACATGATTATTTCCGGTGGTTTTAATATCTATCCCAAAGAGATTGAGCTGTTGCTGGATGATCAGCCAGGCGTGTCTGAAAGCGCCGTGATCGGGGTGCCACATCCCGATTTTGGCGAAAGTGTGCTGGCGGTGCTGGTCGCGGACGGAGAACAGGCGCTGAACCTCGGGGCGATTGATCAGGCGGTTTCAGATGGTCTGGCGCGCTTTAAAGCCCCCAAAATGATAAAAGTGATTGATGAACTGCCGCGCAATACGATGGGGAAAGTGCAAAAAAACCTGTTGAGAGATCAGTTCCGCGATGTGTTTCAGGGCTGATCTGAACTTGCGCCCACAGGCTGCCCCGGCGCGTGGCGGATCATTTGAACGCTGAAGCTGCTCAGACAGAAGCCCAGGAAACCATGACCGGCGTGCCTGAAAACCTGGCTGAGCTGCGCCGACGCAGTGCAATGCGGCGTTCCGGCCCGCCCGGCCTTAGCAACGTGCAGACCAACCCGTCCGGACAGGGCGGTGCGCCCTATGGCTGTGCCCCCATATCCGTTGGCGTCAATTCGACTTGTTTGCCCCAGCCCCTGTCCGCCCGTGCGATTGAACTTGGTTAATGCAGTTGTCATGCTTTCTCTGTCGGAGGCTGAACCGGCCGGGTGAGCGATACCCCAATTGATCCATTCATCCGCAGCCAACGACGTTCCCATTGTCGTCCCCAAGGCAGTTATCTGACAATGGGAGACCGTGCTCTGAGGGGGTATAAGGCCACGCAAGATGGTCCCTTGGGCGGCGCGCGCGCACCCGGACACAGATGATTTTGTTCTGGCTGCAACAGATTTCATTCACGCAGGCCCGGGACGTGGGGCCTGCGCAATCTTTGCTGCGGCCACGGGATAAAGGAGCCCGCGTATGACAGATTTTTCCAGGTGTACCCAGAGTTATCCTGAGTTTTACATCGTAGGCGCTGCAAAGTCGGGCACCACGGCCCTGTGGTCCTGGTTGCGCCAGCACAAGGATGTCTGCCTGCCAGATGTAAAGGAACCAGGATTTTTCAGTTTTGGCGGCGTGGATGCGGCGCCGCGTGCCGGCCATTTTGACGCCAACTATGTCGCGCTGATTACAGTGACCGCTGCCGATTACAAAATGCTGTATGCCGGTGCTCGCGATAAGCTCAGGGGGGATGTGTCTCCGGTCTATCTTACCGATGCCGGCGCTGCCGCCAGGATAAACCAGGCTCGACCGGATGCAAAAATTATTATTATTTTGCGGGATCCGGTGCGCCGGGCATTTTCCCAGTATCTTCACCACCTGCGAGACGGCCTGGAAAATCTCCACAAATTTGAAGATGCGCTGGAGGCGGAACTGAGCCGGATGCAGGCGGGCTGGAGCTGGGGGCATGGCTATGCGGCAAACGGCCATTACCTGGAGCAGATCAAAAGCTACACCCGGCTATTCGCGCCGGGTCAGATCTTATTCCTGTTATATGAGGACCTTCAGACAGATGCACCACGCAGCTGGCAGATGCTTTGTGAGTTTCTGGAGCTCGCACCCTGTGAGGTCCGGCTGAATGAGCGGGTCAATGCAACGGTGAACCTGTCGGGTGTGCCCGCGTTTCCGGCAGTTGAGCGCATGATCCGGATGCCCGGAAAATTGCAACGCGTGCTAAAACGTCTGATGCCGCGGGATCTGCGTGAAAAGATCAGACAGCAGATAAACGGTGCCTCCCGCCGGGTACCCGCATTGGGGGATGCAACCGCCCATATCCTGGCGGGGCAATATCTGCCTGAGCGCGCTGCGCTGGCCAGGCTGACGGGGCTGGACCTGAGATGCTGGGGGCCGGCCGCATCTGCAACTCGGGTGTTGCGGCGCAGCGGATACCGGCGCGCAGGGCGGCGCCACCCCGGGTACCAATACCCCGGGCAACGGCCGGCGGACCATCACCCGCTAAAACCATCCGGGCAATCCTGAGCTTCTCTCCGGCGGCAATTTCCTACCGGTCTGCAGCCGCAACACCGTTGCCACATCGCGCCTCCGTCTCAAACGTTATCCACCCGGCCCGTAAGCTGGGAATATCAGCCGATAGTATAATTTCGAGCTGGAGTCCTGTTGTGCCGTGGCAAGCCCTGACCGCACCGCAACAGAATTTCCTCAACCCGTTTGTGGTGAACGGATGTTCGATATCCTGAGTGATGTGCAGGCGCGCTCGGAGAATCTGGATATGACCGCCCGTTTCGAAGGGCTCGAAACGCTGCTGACTGAGATTAAACAGTGCATTGACCGGCTGTCTGATGATTGTGCTGAAAATCGCGACTTCTGAGCAGTTGCCCCAGGTGAACGCGCTGCGGGAGGCGGGCCATTCTGAAAAGGCCAGCCAAAAGGCGGCAACTCCGCTGCAGAAGGCAGAGCGAATACTGAACGTGATCCGCCAGCAAGTTGTTGAGTTGTCTGCGCAGAGGTGGCCGCGACAAACCGATGGTCGCGGCACCAATGGGCATCGGGTCGTTGCCTGCGTGTGTTGTGAGATGGTCTGTTTCCGTGGGGGCGGGGGGCATTGCTGCCGGGTCTTGCGGTCATTTGAAGATTAAGATTGTTTATTTTCAGAAGGTTACGAGGTTTTTGGGTGGAAAGTGGATCTTTGTGTGATTTAGCGCTTGCGGCTTTGGGTTACTGGGCCTAAAACCCACTTCACCGGCCGGGCGACACGGAAACGCAAGCAAGGACGGGGTGCTCCGGAGGGCAGGGACGCAGCGATGCGGACGGTTTGCCGGGGTAGCGGAGATAAGAGTTGAGCGGGTGGTGCCGGAGATCTGGCGCCCTCGTTGATTTTTGACCTCCGGTGTTTTTTGAAAATTTAATATCTGAAGAGATATGTGGGCGGTTTGGTTCAATCGATGAACAAACTACTGCATATCTGGTCACTAGGCTTTCGGGTCGATGATGTGATTAACAGCTTCACTGTT
>NZ_QOLB01000099.1 GCF_003333265.1 Candidatus Halocynthiibacter alkanivorans | reverse complement strand
TGCCGGCGACGATATTTACGGGGATCGCTTGCACAGTGCTGTCAGACATCACCAGGCGGAAGGCTTTGGCCACCCGCTCAGGTGTCGCGCCGCCGCCGATATCAAGAAAGTTGGCAGGTTCGCCTCCCGCCAGCTTGATGGTATCCATCGTCGCCATCGCCAGGCCGGCACCGTTGACGATACAGCCGATATTGCCCTCAAGGCCGACATAAGACAGGCCGCGGTCAGCAGCGCGGCTTTCACGCGGGTCTTCCTGTGACTTGTCGCGCAACTCGGCAATCTGCGGGTGGCGGAACATGGCGTTGTCGTCAAAGGTCATCTTGGCGTCCAGCGCCAGGATGCGGCTGTCCCCGGTCACCACCAGCGGGTTAATTTCCACCATGGTGGCGTCCAGCTCTGAGAACGCCTGGTAACAGCCCTTGAGCGTGCGCACCATCTGCTGGGTCAGCGCCGGGTCAATGCCCAGTTTAAAGGCAATCTCGCGGGCCTGGAAATCTCGCAGCCCCACCGACGGTTCCACGATTGAGCGTACGATGGAATCCGGGCGATCGGCGGAAATCTCTTCGATCTCCATACCGCCCTCAGAGCTGGCCACAATCATCACCCGCTGAGAAGAACGGTCCAGCACCAGACCGAGGTAAATCTCGCGGTCAATCGGCACCGCCGCTTCGACATAGACACGATAGATGCCTTTGCCCTCGGGGCCGGTCTGATGGGTGACCAGCTTCTGGCCAAACATACCCTCAGTGGCGGCTTGAATCTCGGCGTCCGTCTCACAAAGCTTCACCCCGCCGGCTTTGCCGCGACCGCCGGCGTGCACCTGTGCTTTGACCACCCATTTATCGCCGCCCAGCTCGCGGGCACGATAGGTCGCCTGCTCCGGACTATAAGCCAGCGCCCCGGGTGGCACTGCGACTCCAAAGTTGCTCAGAACCTCTTTGGCCTGATATTCGTGAATATCCATGTCTTACCTCCCCTTTATCGCTGTTATTGCGCCGCAATTGCGACTTTGTAATGCTGGTCAAGCTGCGCCCGCACTGCCGTCAGACCGACCTCGGCACCCATCTCGTTCATCGCCGCAGCAAAAAGCAGCACGATATCAGTGATGGCGGCCTGGCTGAGCTGGTTCAGGATGCCGATGCGGATCTGAACCGGCTCCGACAGGGTCGGCCAGATGCCAAACCCCCTGGCGCGACAGGCCTGCACCAGCTCTTTTTCACGTCCAGAAAGCGCCCCCGGCAAGTTCAGAACCACCAGGCTGGTCATGTCGGACGTCACCTGACAGCCCATCGCGCTGACCGCGTCGCGCAGTGCCTTTTCATGGAAGACATAATCCCGGGCACGTTGCGCCAGCGTGTGCTGAAGCGTCAAACGCAGTGCCTCGTGGAATGCCGCCACCGCATAACCGGAATGGGTGCGGTGATAGCTGCCCGCTGCTACGTCCTGGCCTTCAATAATGCCCCAGTGCCGCGCCTCTAGCAGGGGGTGGTGCACATAGGTGTGACAGCCGGTGGCCCGCAGCGTATCGATATAGCGGGTACTGAAACTGACCGGCGCATAGGTCAGTGGCAGGCACAGCACGCCTTTCTGCGGGCAGGACGCCCAGCCGGCCACACCGGGGTAATCATCGATTGAGAAGTCCTCGATCCCGAGCGAAGACACCGCGTCCACCAGCCCCATCACACCGTGCTCCTCGCAGGCATCGGAAAAACCCTTGATGTCATTGATACGACCGGATCCGGTTTCCCAATGGGCCATAAACGCCCATTTCGGACGGTGTTCCGCCAGCGCTGCCGCCACGGTCCCGCCCTGCACCGACTGGCCGTGCGGCACGTTGACGACGGTCACACTTGCGCTCGCGGGGTCCATCGGATTTGCCGCCAGTTCCGCCCGCGTCGCCGCTTTCATCCGGATCGTCAGCGCATCAATGCCGCTGAACGTGCCGTTGACAAAGACCACCACACTGTCGCCCGGCAGGATGGCGCTTAGCATACAGTCCAGGCCGCTGAAACCGGTGCCACCAACGCCAAACGTATAGGTGTTGCTGGTGCCCCAAAGTTGCCGCAGCATCTGTTTGCACTCGATCATGCCGCGCAGAACATCTGCCTGCATGTGATCGGCCAGGCCGCTGTTGGCAAAGCGCTGCAGCACCCGCGGGTCGGTATTTCCGGGCCCGGGGCCGGCAGCGAGGGTTTCGGGGATCTCAAGAGGTGGGAAAATAGCGTGAGCGTTCATGGCGGCGGACCTTACTGGAATTGGACGTTGTGGATGTTCAGGGTGGGATTTGTGGCGGCGGCGTTGGCAAGGCCGTGCACAGGTGCTGCCAGCGGCAGGCCAGAGCCACAGTTTCCCGCAGCGGCAACGCCCATGGTCTGGCACGGGCAATTCCCCGTGATTGCCGCAAGGCTCAGAATCTGACGGTTCGCTCCGGGCATTGGCTTTCCTCAGCTTCAACTTCAATTGGCCTGAGGAAAGCCTGGCTCGACAAAAGCCACAACGTAACTATATCCTGCTTTTGGGTATCTGTTTGGGTGGGGAAATACCTGCCCAAAACTACGAAAATAACACTGTATACCGAAACAGGCCCCACCCAAATGGGTAGGTTATTGAGAGAAAGCCAGACAATGCAGCCAGTTACCAGCAAACCAGCTCCGATCTCGATCATGCTCGCCGACAGCAATCCGTTGGTTTTGACTGCGATGTCGGAAATTTTTGACCGCGACCCCCGATTCTCGCTGGTGGCCACCTCGGCCACCGCCGAAGGATTTCTGGGCACGGTGATGCGGGTGCCGGTTCAGGTCGGGGTGATTGGCTGGGATCTGCCGGTGCTGGGCGGTGCCCGGCTGATCGAAGTGCTGCGCGAACAGGCCAGCGCGCCGCGCCTCGTGGTCTATGCCGACGAGACCGCCGACGTGCCGCGCCTGGCAATGGCGGCGGGTGCTGCCGGGTTTTCGCCGCGCTCCGGGGCTGTCGAAAATCTGCTCGAGACCTGCACCAGCGTCGCGGCGGGCAAAATGGTGTTCCCGTTTCTGGACATCCGCGAGCTGCAGCAGGACCCGATCCGGCAGCTGTCAAAACGCGAGCGCAGCATCCTCGATGCGCTTAGCAAAGGGCTGACCAACCGGGAGCTGTCCAAAGAGCTCGGCATCAGCACCAATACGGTGAAATTTCACCTCTCAAATCTCTACGACAAATTGTCAGTAAGGAACCGCGCCCAGGCCATCGCATTTTATTATTCAAACAGGCTGGGCGCGGTTCCGGGCGGGCCCGGTGACAGCGCATAAACCGGCGCCCCTCACGTGTGCGCGCGCCTAGGTTTAATGAATAAATTTTTCTTGACAGGAAACAAAATCCGTCCAATGCCTGAAAGCAGTCGACAATCTGAACTGCAAAGGAATACCGGATTATGAGTTTTTTTACCGTTGAACAGGCCGCCGGCCGTCTGAACCGCAGCGAACTGGCCATTCCCGGAAGCCAGCCGCAAATGTTTGAAAAGGCTGCAAAAACTGACGTCGACGTGATCTTTCTGGATCTCGAAGACGCGGTTGCGCCGGATGACAAAGACCAGGCGCGCAAAAATATTATCGAAGCGCTGAACGACATCGACTGGGGCGATAAATCGATGTCGGTGCGAATCAACGGGCTCGATACGCACTACATGTACCGCGATGTGGTCGACGTGGTTGAACAGGCCGGTGAACGGCTCGATCTGATCATGATTCCCAAGGTCGGCACCGCCTCAGATGTCTATGCTGTCGACATGCTGGTGACCCAAATTGAGGACGCCAAAGGCTATAAAAAACGCATCGGTTTTGAGCACATAATTGAGACCGCCCTGGGCATGCAAAACGTCACTGAAATTGCCGCCGCATCCAAGCGAAATGAGAGCCTGCATTTCGGCGTTGCCGACTATGCCGCCAGCACCCGTGCCCGCACCACAATCATCGGCGGGGTGAACCCGGATTACGCGGTGCTGACCGACCCGGATGAGGCCCAGAAACGCCAGGTGCACTGGGGCGACATGTGGCATTACGCGCTGGCGCGTATGGTGGTGGCCGCGCGTGCCAACGGGCTGCGGCCGATCGACGGTCCGTTCGGTGATTTTTCCGATACTGAGGGTTATCTGGCCGCCGCCAAACGCGCCGCCGTGCTGGGCTGTGAAGGCAAATGGGCGATCCATCCCAGCCAGGTGCCGCTGGCCAATCAGGTGATGAGCCCGTCTTATGAGGAGGTCACCAAAGCGCAGCGCATTCTGGCGGCGATGACGGAAGCCGCCGCCGCCGGCAAAGGGGCTGTCTCACTGGATGGCCGCCTGATCGACTACGCCTCCATCCGCCAGGCTGAGGTGCTGGTGGAAAAAGCAGCGCAGATCGCCCGCGGATAGTGCTCAGGGGCGGATGCAACCCTGCTGAAAATACCGCCGTCGCCCCCGATTTTGGGGCGGCGGCACCCCTGCCCCGCTTGCGATATTTGCGGCCCGGTTCAAGATCTGACCGCAAGGGAACGCCCTAAACACGGCGAATACTCGTTCCAGAACAAACACTTGTCGAAGATGTCACGGCCGCCGGTGCCTCACCCCAGTCGCCCAGATCATTTATCAGCATCATCGCCACCCGCCGCAGAGTCATGCGCAACCGCTCCACCGCCGGCCCCTCAAGACCCAGGTCGCCAAGCGCCTGGTCCATGCAGAGCAACCAGTTTTCGGCGTCCTCAGCGCTGACCGGTACATGGGCATGCATCAGCTTCACATCCATATGGCCGTGTTTTTCATCATAATAGCGCCGCCCGCCCATGAAGCCGGACAGAAAGTTGAACTGCTCGGCCCGCGCATGCGCCATGCCATGGCCGCGCTTGTGCAACTGCACAATCCGCGCGCCGCGCGGGTGCTGTTCAATGATGTCATAAAACCGTTCCACCAGCGCCCGCAGCACCCGCTCGCCGCCGATCTGGTCTATCAGAGGTTCCACCATATCTTGCCCCTTCAGGACTGCGGCCGGGTCTTTTTCGGGTCATAATGGGCAAAAGGCACCACCGTTGCCGGCAAACGTTTCTGCAACCCGTCCAACTTGCCGATCTCCACCCGGGTGTCGAGCGCCGCATGGCTCACATCCAGCCGTGCCAGCGCAATGTTTTTGCCCAGCAGCGGTGAGCGCATCGATGAGGTAACCTCCCCGATACGGGCGCGCCCGATATGCACCGCATCCCCGTGGGCCACATCCACCGCGCCGTCAATTTCCAGCCCCACCAGCTTACGCGCCGGGGTTTCTTTGCGCCGGATCAGCGCTTCGCGGCCAATGAAATCATCGGGTTTGGATTTCAGCGGCACAGTGAAACCAATGCCCGCCTCAAACGGATCGGTCTCGTCTGAGAAATCATACCCGGCGAAAATCAGCCCGGCCTCAATGCGCACCATATCCAGCGCTTCAAGCCCCATCGGACGGATGTCATGGGCCTGGCCTTCCTGCCAGATTGCGTCAAACACCGCGCCGGCATGTTTGGGGTGACAGAACACCTCATAGCCCAGCTCGCCGGTATAACCGGTGCGCGATACCACCACCGGCACGCCTTGCTCATTGCCAATGCGCGCCGGTGTGAAGCGGAACCAGCCCAGCTCGTCGAGCTTTGGATTGTGCGGCGCGGTCCAGATAATTTCCTTCAGAAGATCGCGACTGTTGGGCCCTTGCACCGCCACATTGTGCTGCATGTCGGTCGAGGCGCGTACCAGCACGTTCAGCCCCAGTTCGGCTGCCTTTTCCCGGATCCATTCGCCGCTATAATCCGAGCCGCCGATCCAGCGGAAATTGTCCCGCGCCAGCCGGAACAGAGTGCCGTCATCAATCATGCCGCCGTGGGGATAACACATGGCGCTGTAGACCACCTGCCCGACCGCCAGCTTCTTAATATTGCGGGTAAAGACATACTGGCACAGCGCCTCGCTGTCTGGCCCGGTGATCTCAAATTTGCGCAGCGGCGACAGGTCCAGCACAACGCATTTTTCCCGGCACGCCCAGTATTCTTCCAGCGGACCCGCGGCGGCAAAACAATTGGCCAGCCAATAGCCCTCATACTCGATGAAATTGCGGGTGTATCTGGCAAAACTGTCGTGGAAACCTGTGGCTTTGGTCATTTTCGGCTCCGAGTCCGGTGTGGCGCGAATGGCCACGGATCGCTGGAATGTTTGTGCGCCGCTATAGGTGCGCACATGAATATCAGTCGGGTTCCAGCCATTGGCCGGGGTGGTATCGTCAGGGCAGGCAGAGCTGACACAGATCAGATCGGTCAGCGCCCGCAGCAGCACATAATCCCCCGGGCGCGACCAGGGTTCATCCGCATACATCACCCCATGCGCATCAATACCGGTGTTGAAAAAGAAATTGATCGCCATCCAGCCGGCGCGGGCGCTGACTCCATGCCCGGCCAGCGCGCCGTTGAAATTATCGGAACAGTTTGCATGGCCCGGATAGCCGATGTCGTCGTAATACTTCGCAGCACAGGCAAGTGCAAAAGCATCGTGACGCCCGCAGGTGTCCTGGATGACCTCGACCAGCGGCAGCATGTCCTGATCATAATATTTCCCGTGCAGCCCCGGCATCGGATAGGCGTGCCCTTGCAAAGTGCGGGTGGTGGTCACATCCAGCGCGTGCTCAATGCCTTTGTCGAGCTTGCGGGCAGCAAAACACTGAAAGTCGGTACATTGGCGCCCGTCCACATCCTGAATCTGGATATAGTCGCCGGCTTTGACAAAGTAGCTCTCGGCGGTTGCGGTTTTCACCCGCAGATCAAGCACCGGATCGGCCAGCGGATCGGGCAGCGCAAAGCTGTAGCTATCAGAATGATGGGCGCGTTTGACCAGTGCGGTGATCGGCGTTGCGGTGTTGTGCGCGTCAATCTGCATCAGTGGCGCAGGCGTGGCAATGATGACAAAGCCATCCAGATGCACGGTCATTTCCACTGTGTCACCCGGCGGGCTGCCATTTCCAAACAGCCGTTGCGCCCGACAGTCTTCAAGGCGGATGTCACGACGGCGCAGCGTTTGGGCAAAGCGGCCAAGGCTGTTATCAAACGGCGCGTTCAGAAGCTCCATCAATCCTTGCGGCGCGCCGTAGGGCATTTGATCAAAAATACCAGGGCAGGGTTTGCCGGCTGTGGTCAGGCCCACCAATTCAACGGTTTGCATGCCTTCGCAGTTTCGAAGACCAAGTTGATCGCCCTCGCGTACGGAAATCATGATCGCACCGCGTCCGGGAATTTCATAGCGTTCGCGGTTGCGCGCCATGGCGGTTCGTCCTGCATTGATGATGCGACTGGGGCGCGCGGCGCGGACTGAATGAGGATAGGTTTCCGGCGGACGGGTGAGATCGATCATTATGGCCTCGTACGGTGAATGATCTGAAAGCGACGGGAAGTCAGATGGCCCGAAGAACCGGACCGGGAGTTGGCCTGTTTCCCCTGTTGGCATGCCGATCAGGCGTGCCTGAATTCTTCTTGGATATTTCGTCTTTTGCAGAAAGGCAGAGAGGCCAGTTTTGATACTGGCCTCTCGCTGTGCCGGTTGAGCG
>NZ_QOLB01000151.1 GCF_003333265.1 Candidatus Halocynthiibacter alkanivorans | reverse complement strand
TGTTGAACGCGTGATTGCTGTCGGTTGTGGCCTTGAATTTACGCGTCCTGACAACTCGTATGCCATTCTCACGCATCAGCCGACCAATCCGACGATGGCCAACGTTTAACCCCAGCTCCTGCAATTCGTGAGTCATGCGCGGTCGGCCATAGCTTTGCAGGCTAAGCCGGTGCTGGTCCCTGATATGCGCCAAAAGCACCATGTCATCACGCTGACGTTGACTGATGGAACGGGATTTCCAAGCGCGAAAGCCGCGAGAAGTCACCTGCAAAACACTGCAGAGAAACTCGATAGACCAGATCTTCTTCCAGGTGTCGACAAAGGCAAACCTCACGCCTTTTGCCCTGCGAAGAAGATCGTCGCCTTTTTTAGGACCTCCCTCTCCTCGCGCAGAACCCGGTTTTCCTTGCGCAGGCGGGCGTTCTCTTTCTCTACATCTTCATGTGGGCCAGACATCAGGTCGTCGTTCTGGTGTTGTTGAACCCACTTGTTCAGGGTCGAAACGCCAACCCCCAAATCCGACGCAATCCGGGGTCGCGTCAGGCCGCTGGTCGTTGCAATGCGAACCGCGTCACGCTGGAATTCTTCGCTGTATCTTGGTGCCATTTCTTGTCTCCTTCATTGCGAATATCGCTCGAAAGAGACCGGAACTAAATCGGGACAAGACCAATCGCAGCCAAAACTGCCTGTGGAAAGGCCAACTATTTCGCCGCTTTCGCCTTGGCGTCTTTCGCCACTTTCACATGGCGCGCCAGATCCTGGGCGATGGCAAAAGCGCCCTTGATCTTGTCGCTGTCGCGTTTCCAGTCCCGCTGCACCACGATCTTATTGTCGCGGATCTTGGCCAGCCCGTTCTGGTCATGCACAAACTGCACCAGCCCAGCCGGATTGGCGAATTTGTCGTTGTGGAACTGAATCGTTGCCCCACGCGGTCCGCCGTCCAACTTGGCAATGCCAGCGCGTTTGCACATCGCTTTGATGCGCACGATCAGCATCAGCGTATTGACCTCTTTTGGCAGTTTTCCGAACCGGTCAATCAACTCGGCAGCAAAACCTTCCAGCTCCACTTTGGTTGTCAGCGTGGACAGGCGGCGATACAGCCCAAGCCGCACATCCAGATCCGGCACATAGACCTCCGGGATCAACACCGGCACGCCCAGTTTGATCTGCGGCGCCCATTGCCCGTCGTCATCCAGCAAGCCTTCCAGCTCGCCCGACTTGATCTTGGCAATCGCCTCCTCCAGCATCGACTGATATAGCTCATAGCCGACCTCGCGCACATGTCCGGTCTGCTCTTCGCCCACCAGATTGCCGGCGCCGCGAATGTCCAGATCCTGCGACGCGATGGTAAACCCGGCCCCCAGCGTGTCGAGCGAGCCCAGCACCCGCAGCCGCTTTTCTGCGGTCGGTGTCAAAGGGTTGCGCGGTTTTGTGGTCAGATAGGCATAGGCGCGTGCCTTGGAGCGCCCGACCCGGCCCCGGATCTGATACAGCTGCGACAGCCCAAACATGTCCGCCCGGTGAATGATCATCGTATTGGCGGTCGGAATGTCGATGCCGCTTTCAATGATGGTGGTTGCCAGCAGCACGTCGAACTTGCCGTCATAAAACGCGTTCATCCGCTCATCCAGCGCGCCCGCCGCCATCTGGCCATGGGCTACAACCACTGAAACCTCGGGCACCTGATCGCGCAGAAACGCCTCGATCTCGGGCAGATCGGTGATGCGCGGCACCACAAAAAACGACTGCCCGCCGCGGTAATGTTCCCGCAGCAAAGCTTCGCGCAGAGTGATGGCGTCAAATTCGCTGACAAAGGTGCGGATCGACAGCCGGTCCACTGGCGGCGTGCCAATTATCGACAGATCCCGCACGCCGGTCATCGACATCTGCAATGTGCGCGGAATGGGCGTTGCCGACAGGGTCAGCACATGCACGTCCGACTTCATCTGTTTCAGGCTCTCTTTGTGGCTGACGCCAAAGCGCTGCTCTTCATCCACCACCAGCAGGCCCAGGTTTTTGAACCGCACCTGTTTGGCCAGCAGCGCATGGGTGCCGACCACGATATCCGTGGTGCCGTCCGCCAGAGTTTCGCGCGTCAACGCCGCTTCCTTCGTGCTGACAAACCGCGACAGCGTCCGCACATTGATCGGAAAGCCACGAAAGCGTTCGGAGAAGGATTTGTAATGCTGCCGCGCCAGCAAAGTGGTTGGCGCGATCACCGCCACCTGAGCGCCGGACATCGCCGCCACAAAGGCCGCGCGCATCGCCACTTCGGTCTTGCCAAAACCAACGTCACCACAGATCAGCCGGTCCATTGGCAAACCCGCGCTAAGATCTTCCAGCACGTCCTCGATCGCCGACATCTGGTCTTCGGTTTCCTGATAGGGAAAACGCGCCGAAAACGCGTCCCACATGCCCTCGGGCGGCTCCATGATCGGCGCTTTGCGCAGATGGCGCTCGGCGGCAATTCGGATCAGCTTGTCGGCAATGGCGCGGATGCGTTCCTTGAGCTTGGCCTTCTTGCTCTGCCACGCACCGCCGCCCAGCTTGTCCAGCAGGCCCTCGTCCTGACCATAGCGGCTGAGCAGCTCGATGTTTTCAACCGGCAGATACAACCGGTCGCCGCCGGCATATTCCAGCAGGATACATTCATGTGCGGCACCAAGCGCGGTGACGATCTCAAGACCGCGATAGCGCCCGATGCCGTGCTCTACATGCACCACAAGATCGCCCGCACTCAGGCTGCGTGCCTCGGTGAGGAAATTCTCCGCCCGGCGCTTTTTGCTCGGCCGCCGGATCAGCCGGTCCCCGAGCACATCCTGCTCGGAAATCACCGTCAGCGCCTGGGCTTCAAAGCCGTGTTCCAACGCCCAGACCGCCAGAAATACGCCGCCCTTGCCCTCGGGCATGTCGCGGAAATCGGCAATCTCAACTGTGCCGCCGAGCCCCTCATCGGCCATCAAGCCGGAAAGCCGCTCCCGTGCGCCCTCAGAATAAGAGGCAACCACCACCTGCCCGGCTGCACGTTTTACTTCGACATGTTCTTTCAGGGCACTGAACAGGCTGACATTTTCCATCTGACGCTCAGGCGAGAAATTGCGCCCGATACGGCCGCCCGCATCAATCACCCCAGGGCCGGACGCTTGGGCAAACGGATGCAGATGCAATACCCGTCGCCCGGAAATTGCTGCATCCCAGGCCGCGTCATCCATATAAAGCAGACCCGGCGGACAGGGTTTATAGACCGAATCCAACCGCTTTTTGGCCTTTGAAGCGATCTGCCGCGTCTCGTACTGGTCGACAATACTGTCCCAGCGCGCCAGCCGCAGCGTTGCGTTCTGATCATCGAGGCTGATGCTCGCGTCGGGCAGATAATCAAACAGCGTTTCCAGCTTCTCATAGAAAAACGGCATCCAGTGCTCAACACCCTGGTGTTTGCGCCCCGCCGTCACCGCCTCATACAGCGGGTCATCACTGCCAGCGGCGCCAAATTCGATGCGGTAATTCTGCCGGAACCGGGTGATCGCCGCTTCTTCCAGCAATACTTCCGACACCGGTGCCAGATCAATCTGCTCGAGCGTCCTGGTGGTGCGCTGGGTGGCGGCATCAAACTGGCGCAGCCCGTCAAGCACGTCGCCAAACATATCAAGCCGTACCGGGCCGCTTTGACCCGGCGGATAGATGTCAATAATGCCACCCCGGATGGCGTAATCGCCCGGTTCCATCACGGTGGGCGCCTGGGAAAACCCCATACGCACCAGAAACTCCCGCAAGGTGGACTCATTGATACGTTCGCCGACCCGCGCCGACCAGGCCGCCTGACGCAGCAAAGCGCGCGCCGGCAGTTTTTGGGATGCCGCCGACAGCGTCGTCAGCAGGATAAAGCGCCCCTTTAACGCGCCGCGCGCCAGCGCCGCCAGGGTGGACATGCGTGCAGCGGAAATATCGGCATTGGGCGACACCCGGTCATAGGGCAGACAATCCCAGCCGGGAAAGGTGATCACCGGCACGTCGGGCGCATAAAACTCCAGCGCCGCCCGCATGGTCGCCAGCCGTTTGTCGTCGCGCGCCACATGCGCCACGGGCAGGCCGGTCTTTTGCATTTCTTCAATAAGCAGCCGGGCGTCAAAGCCCTCAGGCGCGCCGCCGACGCGAATATGTCTTGATGTCGGCACGGCTCAGCCTCCCAGTGGTCCGAGATTGAGGTTTTGATTCATGCCCCAGATCGCAGTGACAAAGATTGAGACCATGCCGATGATCTGCACATAAAGCCGGTGACGTGCCAACCGGGCATGCAGCGCTTCGCCGCTGAGCTGCAACTGCGTGATCATCCGGGCGGTGAACAGGCTCAGCAGCATCACCCCGGAGAGCGGCAACGCCAGCAGCACCAGCGCCTGGGCAAATTCGACCCCGTACCAGAAACCCAGTACCAGCAGCGCGCTCAGCACTGCCGAGACCAACGTCAGCAGCCACAACCCGGCCACCTCACCGATATATTGCAGCCGGTTACAGTTGATGCGCACCAGCAACTCCAGATCCTGCGCCGCATCACCGCCTTTGCGTCGTGCCCGCAGCACCAGATCAAATGGCACCCCGATGACAAAGTGAGACGCTGTTGACCAGGTCACGGCCAGGGCGATCCAGTACCAAAGATTGGAAAAAGACCGCATATCAATCGCTTCGAAAATTGTCTCATATAGATCCAAGACCTGTAATCCTTCTGCGGGTTTGCCTCTGGCACTGCTTTTTCATGACAGTAGCTCTGCCGGGGTCAAATGCCCAGAGGGGCCGGCGCAATTTTAGCCGCAGCGCAGGAGTGCGCCGGCGCGCATGGGCGGGCCTGGCGCGACGACATAACCGCTCCATCCAGCCACACCTTTTCCCATTTTGCCGCGCCGCTCTGCTCCGGCCGCGCCGCCCTCACCGTTGCGCTCTTGAGCCGGCGCCAAATCCATGTCACCAGTGAGCACCAGCAGGAGAAAGACACCATGGTCCAGAGCATCGCCCCCTTCCCTTTGAGCCGCCCGCGCCGCCCGCGCCAGTCCGAGGCGTTGCGCCGGTTGACGTGCGAGCACAGCCTCTCCACCGCCGATCTGATCTGGCCGGTGTTTGTACGTGACGGCGAAAACGCCCGTACACCGGTGGTCTCGATGCCCGGGGTAGAACGTCTTTCAGTGGATCTGGTGGTGCGCGCCGCCGAAAAAGCCGCCCGCGCCGGCATCCCGGCAATCTGCCTGTTTCCCTATACTGATCCGGCGCTGAAAACCGAAGACTGCGCCGAGGCCTGGAATCCGGACAACCTGTCCAACCGGGCGATCCGCGCGATCAAAGCCGAAGTGCCCGAGATTGCCATCATGACCGACGTGGCGCTGGACCCCTATAATATCAACGGCCATGACGGTTTTGTAGAGGACGGCAAGATCGTCAATGACCGCACGGTTGAAGCGCTGGTGAAAATGACCCTGGCCCAGGCCGAGGCCGGTGCCGATATCATTGGCCCTTCGGATATGATGGACGGGCGCATCGGCGCCATGCGCCGGGCACTGGAAGCCGCCGGGCATTTTGATGTCTGTATCCTCAGCTATTCCGCCAAATACGCCTCCGCCTTTTACGGCCCGTTCCGCGATGCGGTTGGCGCCTCCGGCGCGCTCACCGGCGATAAAAAGACCTATCAGATGAATCCGGGCAATTCCAATGAGGCGCTGCGCCTGGTGGAACGTGATCTCTCGGAAGGTGCCGATATGGTGATGATCAAACCCGGCATGCCCTATCTCGACATTTGTCGTCGGGTCAAAGACCGGTTCGCTGTGCCGACCTATGCCTACCAGGTCTCCGGCGAATACGCGATGATCCAGGCTGCGGCGCAGAACGGTTGGGTGGATGGTGACGCGGTGATGCTGGAAAGCCTGCTGGCGTTCAAACGCGCCGGTTGTGACGGCATCCTGACCTATTTTGCGCCAAAAGCGGCAGAATTTCTCAACAGATAAAACGGTTTACCCCTACCGGGGCGGGCGGAAGCCCGCCACAGGGCTCAAAGTACGGATGACAGTGCATTCCGGGGCGGGTATACTCGCCTCACAACCGCCGGAAAAGGCGGGACAAGGCACTCAGGCAAGACAAGGAAATCCTCATGAGTATTCTGAACAGACGCGGCGTTCTGCTTGGGCTCGGCGCCACTGGCGTGGTCGCGGGCTGCAGCAATGCACTGGGCACCAACGGTGCCGCCAAAATCGACGCCCGGGTCAACGCGACCATGAATTATCTCTATTCCACCCAACCCGGCACCCGCGCCCTGCGCGACAAATCTGCCGGAATGCTGGTGATGCCGGTCGTCACCGAAGTCGGCTTTGGTGTTGGTGGTTCTTACGGGCGTGGCGCGCTGCAGATCGGCGATGTCACGGTCGATTATTATTCCGCCGCCCAGGCGTCAATCGGCTTGCAGCTCGGCGCCCAGCAATATGCCCACGTGCTGTTTTTCATGACCGAAAGTGCGCTGTCAGGTTTCCGGAGATCACCGGGCTGGGCCGCGGGTGCGGACGTGGAATATACGCTCAACAATCAGGGTGAAAACTTCTCGGCCGAAACCACAACCTCGTTGTCACCGGTGATTGCCGTGGTGTTTGGTCAGGCCGGGCTGATCGCCGGTGCTTCGGTTGAAGGCACCAAATATACCCGGATCATCCCCTGATCCGGCCACAACACTCCCACGCCGATGACCAGTCGGATGCGGTGGCCCGCGCCCGGGCGCAGCGACCTTTCGAGCGGTTTTCCCTGCCGCGGCCGTGGCACGCCTGTGCGCTCCAGGGTCGCGCCGGATGCATGCTGTGCGCACCCGGCATCAATGACAGCCCCGGCGCGTGAGCCAGGCGCTGCTTCATATCGGTCTGCTTGCCGCCGGCACTTCCCGCCGTATGCTGGGCGCGGACAAACTCATGCAACCCGTTGGCGACACGCCTCTTTTGCGGCAACAGGCCCGGCGCTGCATCGACAATGATCTGCCGGTCACCGTGGCACTGCCGCCCGGTTTTGCCGCGCGCAGACAGGCGCTTGAGGGGCTGGATCTGCGGCAGATCACCGTCACAGCCGATCCGCCAGGCATGGGTGACAGCATTGCCGCGCTGGCCCGCGATCTGATCGCGCGCGACACCAGGGCAGCGCTGCTGCTGCTGCCGGCGGACATGCCCGAAATTGACCTGCAGGACATCAAATCCATTGCCGCGGAATTCGCCCGCCAGCCAGATCAGCCGCTGAGAGCCACCTCGGTCAATGGTCAGCCCGGTCATCCGGTGGTGTTTCCCGCCCGGATGCTATCCGGTCTTGCCGCGCTTTCCGGCGACCAGGGGGCGCAGCGACTGCTGAAACAAGACCCGCCCCGGCTGATGGCTCTGCCGGCAGATCACGCGGTCTGCGATCTTGATACGCCGCAAGACTGGGCGGCCTGGCGGGCGCGCCAGAGTTAAGCCATCCGCTCGGAACAGGTTCAGAAACCGCAGGCCTGAAACGCCGGTGTCCGTTGCGCTCGCTCTGCGGTTCGTTTTCCAAAGTCTGCGGTCTGCGGTCTGCGGTCTGCGGTCTGCGGTCTG
>NZ_QOLB01000031.1 GCF_003333265.1 Candidatus Halocynthiibacter alkanivorans | reverse complement strand
GCCTAATTAGGCTTAAGTCATAGCTCGGTAATGAAAAAATTACTTATCAATCATAATAAAGGTGATTCATGAAATTGCTGCGTTTACTGGCCCCTATGTGTGTTCTTCTTTCATCGCAAGTATTTGCCGGAGGCTCTCTGGATTTAAGTGTGAACGATGACACAGCGTCTCTAGAATATGACGCCACTCGCATGGGTACGCCCTTGCATATCTCCACCGGAATTTTGCATCATCAAACGGATGGTAACCTGGTGACCTTCGGTTTAAATGCTGTTGACGTTCGTAATCAGGGTAGCCCGTTTAAAATTGGTATTGGTGGCAAGTTTTATGGTTACTTTAACGATAGAAGTGACAGCGGTGCTTTGGCCATTGGTGGCTTTGTACGGTACACACCGGCCGAGTTGGCTGGTTTAGGTTTTGCTGGGCATGTTTATTATGCGCCCAGTGTTTTGTCATTTCATACCACCGACAATCTAGTGGATTTAGGTTTGCGTGTTGAATACCGATTATTGCCAACTGCGTTGGTGTATTTGGGGTATCGTTTTGTTGAGGCCAGCGATGAAGATGTTGACCTTGAAATCACTAAAGCAGGGCATCTCGGCCTGCGCATTAACTTCTAATTGTGAATTCGGTTAGGCGCACCAATCAGGCGCTATATTTCAGCCGTTTGAGCCTAGATAAAGCCAGTGAGGCTGAAGGGGCTCAGGTTAAGCGCTACAGTGAAGAAAGTGCATTGTTTCACTTGTATGCTGCCACCATGAGCTTTGCGGGGGAGTTGGTGGCGCAATATGCGTTACCACCGTTCTCTGAACTGTCTGAACTGCTTAATCGTCGTGACTTGCCCAGTGAATTGCGAGAGTTAAGTTTGCTCATGGCCGATGATAATTCCTGGCTGAAATCCCTTGTAAATCAGTACCAGAGGTTAATTCAGCAGGGACTCGATGATTCGGCCCCCGCCAGTGGATTAATTTTTAGTCAGTCAGATTACGCTGAATTGTTCTCTAACTGGTTGATTGAATTAGAAAAAATATCTAGACGCATGCGCGAGCATTACCAAGAGAATTAATTGTAGGCGGATAGACGTTGGAGACGTAAGGGGGCAGTGCTATACTTTGTCCCCTTTTTTATGCCCTGAAAATGCGACTGGATTCGCTAATAAATGCCTGGTGCATTTGGGGTTTAGTATCACCGGTACATCGAGAGCAGTATTGATATGGCAGCGGTATTTGAGATTGTAGAATTAGAAAACGGTGATGTGGCCCTTAAGCGCAATGACGGTGAGGGTGAGCCTTTGGTACGCATCGTTTTTTCCGGCGACGCTAAAGCCAGTTTTCCTGAGCAGCACTTGGAAATAGCTCGTGCCATGATCGAGGCCGGTGTACGCAAGGTGGGTGAGCTTAGTGGGGTTCATGTGGAAGATGTCTCAGCCATCGCTGAGTTGGAAAGCCGAATTCTGCACTAA
>NZ_QOLB01000035.1 GCF_003333265.1 Candidatus Halocynthiibacter alkanivorans | reverse complement strand
GTTCGCCCCCACCCCGAGTCAGGCGCGGCCCTAAGGTGCATGCGTAATTATTTATGTTTTGCTATACTTGTCATAGTACTCGGTTTGAGTTTTCCAAAAGTGCTCGTTAATGGGAGCGGTATGTGAGTTCATGCACTTCCAATGTTTCCAAGCTGAGTGTGTCCCAAATATTGTTTCTCCGCGGGTCCAGCGTAATGCTTCCATACAAATTAGCCACAAACTACTTTGGTCGGAGAGGATGCGGCAAATATGTGAAGCGACTTTAGCCTGTAGATCAGAATTCGATCGCAATGCTTCATCTTCAATCAATCCAAGTCCGCAAATGTCTGCATGTGACAGATGGCTTTGGGCGGAATACATATGAGTAAGTGCCCCAATGTTTTTGGTTGGAGCGAATTCCGCAGCTTCTTGATCGAGGAAACATATAATGCTGCTAAATGACCACCTGCGGAGCAATGATTGACGCTCTTTTCGTGAAAGCTTCGAAAAAGTGAAAATCCTGTCGTCTTGGAGCGCAGCCATTGCTTTCTCACCATTGGTTTCGTCATGTGTTTCCATTAGCTTTCGAGCCGGTTCAGCCTTGTTTTTATTCTGAAGTGAATGAATTTCTGACAATTCAAATAGGAACTCATTTGCAATTTTTCCTTTATTTTCAGGAAGTTGATAGCAAATAAATAAAATTTTGGCGCAAGCCTCATAAAATGGCCGCAATAAGATTTCTGCGTCCCAGTGCATGTCATATTCGACCAGAACTTGCGCTGCTGCCGTTCGGCCTTTCAAAAACGCAAACAGTCGAATTAACGCTTTGTCTCTATTCTCGGGGGCGTCGATGTCGTAAAAAATTTGGTCTACTTCTCGTTGTGCCTCTAAAATTGACGCTTTAGAGAAACTGCTTACTTTTAAAAGTTTTTGCCTCACATCAATGCTTCGGCCATTGCCGCCCCCTCCTAAACATCCAGCTCCTCAACGAACCGGGCGTTTTCCTGGATATATTCGAACCGCAGCTCGGGTTTTTTGCCCATCAGCCGTTCGACCAGGTCGGCGGTTTCGCCCGGCTCGTCCTCATCAATCGTCACCCGGATCAGCGTGCGTGAGCCCGGATCCATGGTGGTCAGTTTCAGGTCCTTCGCGTCCATCTCGCCCAGCCCTTTAAAGCGGCTGACGTCGATCTTGCCGCGGCCGCCAAGCCCTTTGGCCATCTGGGCGTCTTTTTCCGCCTCATCGATGCAATAGACCCGTTTGGCGCCCTGGGTCAGGCGGAACAGCGGCGGGCAGGCCAGATACAGGTGCCCGGCATCAATCATCGGCCGCATCTGGGTGAAGAAGAACGTCATCAGCAGAGCGGCGATATGCGCCCCGTCCACATCCGCGTCGGTCATGATGATGATTTTATCATAGCGCAGATCGTCGATGTTGAACCTTGTGCCCAGGCTGACGCCAAGCGCTTGTGAGAGGTCACTGATCTCCGAGTTGGTGCCGATCTTGGAACTGGCAGCGCCGAGCACGTTGAGGATTTTTCCGCGCAGCGGCAGCAGCGCCTGGTTCTTGCGGTTGCGCGCCATCTTGGCGGAACCGCCCGCAGAATCGCCTTCCACGATGAACAGTTCCGTGCCGTCGCGGGTATTGGAGGAGCAATCCACCAGTTTGCCGGGCAGGCGCAGCTTTTTGGTCGCGGTCTTGCGCTGGGTTTCTTTTTCCTGGCGCCGGCGCAGACGCTCTTCCGCCCGCAGCACGAGGAAATCAAGAATGGCGCCGGCCGATTTGGTGTCTGCGGCCAGCCAGTTGTCAAAATGGTCGCGCACCGACTGTTCCACCAGACGGGTGGCAAATTCGCTCGACAACCGGTCCTTGGTCTGGCCGACAAATGAGGGATCGGCAATGAAACAGCTGACCAGGGCGCAGCCGCCGGCCATCAGATCTTCGCGGGTGATCTGCGCGGCCTTTTTATTGCCGACCAGCTCGCCGTAGCCTTTGATACCCTTCAGCATCGCCGCCCAGAAGCCGGTGACATGGGTGCCGCCTTCGGGCGTGGGCACGGTGTTACAATAGCTCTGGATGAACCCATCGCGCGACGGGGTCCAGTTCACCGCCCATTCGACCGAGCCGGGCTGGCCGAACTTCTCCTTGAAATCGACTTTGCCGGCAAAGGGCGCGTCGGCATAGACCGAGGCTTTGCCCATCACGTCCGAGAGGTAGTCTTTCAGCCCGCCGGGGAAGTGGAACACCGCGTCTTTTGGCGTCTCGCCGTCGTCGATCTCGGTTTTCCAGCGGATTTCAACGCCGGAGAACAGGAAGGCTTTGGAGCGCACCAGCGTCATCAGCCGTTTGGGTTTGAAGCGGTGATGGCCGAAAATCTGCTCATCGGCATGAAAGGTCACCGTGGTGCCGCGCCGGTTGGGGGCCTGGCCGATCTTTTCCACCGGTCCCAGCGGCAGACCGCGGGAAAAACGCTGCTCATAAAGCTCGCGGTTCTTGGCCACCTGTACAATCAGCGAATCTGACAACGCGTTGACCACCGAGCTGCCCACCCCGTGCAGACCACCGGAGGTCTGATAGGCTTTGCCCGAGAATTTTCCGCCCGAATGCAGAGTGCAGAAAATAACTTCCAGCGCCGATTTGCCGGGGAATTTCGGATGCGGATCGATCGGAATACCGCGGCCGTTGTCGCGCACGGTCACCGAAAAATCGGCGTGTAATTCCACTTCAATCCGGGTGGCATGACCGGCCACCGCCTCATCCATCGAGTTGTCGAGAACTTCCGCCACCAGGTGGTGCAGCGCCCGCTCATCGGTGCCGCCGATATACATGCCCGGTCGCAGCCGCACAGGTTCCAGCCCCTCAAGCACTTCAATGGAAGAAGCATCATATTCAGGCTCGGCCGTGGCCAGAAGATCGTCAGACATGGGGCAGCTGCTCGGTATTGTTAGGGTTTGGGCAATCATTATGGCAGGTCCGGCGGCAGGGGCAACATCTGCTTTGTTATTGGTTGTAAACTGCCTCTTTATTATCGGGCGGTCCGCGTCTATCTTATGAGTTGATAACATTCGGTAATTTGCTTGGGGGGCAGGTTGACCATGCATGCAGCAGCAGAATTATTTGACCGGTTCTCCGGTTTGAAATCGGCGGACGCCCGCTGGGACACGGCGCTTGAACTGGTCGCAGAATTTGGCGGCAACTCGCTGAGTGTGGCGGTGATCAACGGCACCAACCCGGTGCCGTCCTTTTTCCGCTCGTCAATGGATGAGCGCTGGCTGGCGCAATATATTGAACGCAATCTGGTGGTTGGCGACCCGCTGCCGCAGCATGCACAGCGCTCGCGCCGGCCGCTGGTGATCCGCGGCGGCACCCTGCGCGCAGGGGAGGCGCGCAATCCGCAGGCGCTGGAACTCAATCACAGCATGACTGACATGGGCTACCAATCGGTGTTGGTGGTGCCTTTTGACAGCGACCTGACGGGCAACACGCGGGTGGTGGTATTTTCCTCTGATCTTGAATTTGACAAGAATCTCAACGGCGAAGTCAGCGACCAACTGGCGCTTCTGACCATGGTGTTCAACGCCTATCTGTTCGAGGGGGCCGAAAGCGGGCTGCGTGACGCGGCGCGGTTTGACGGAGCCGTGCCGGTGCTGTCAAACCGCGAGAGGGAAGTGCTGCTCTATCTGGCGCTCGGGTTGAAAACCCAGCGCATTGCGGAGCGGCTTCAGCTCGCCGAAGTCACCGTGCGCAAATATTTTCAGTCCGCCCGTCAGAAACTGGGCGCCCGCACAAGGGAACAGGCGCTGGCCCGCGCCATCCGAGACGGGCTGATTTCGTTTTAACGAGGGAACGGCGCTGAAGCGGCCTGACCACCGGGTGAACCTCGGGGGCACCGCTTTCCCGCGCCGGGTTCAGCGTGCCGGTGTTCGCGGGGCGCCGCGTCTCGCACAAAGCTGTGTTCCGGTTGGTGCGGCGTTCAGGATATCAGGGCCTGAAACGAAAAGCGGGGGCCTGTGAAGAACCCCCGCAGCTTCGTGCATATACATTTTCTCTCAAATATACAGCACACACCTCCCACTGGCCGGATCAGGATTGCTGCCGGTGGATCAATACCGGCGGGATTTCAGACAGAGCTCCCAAACATCTGTTAGTAACCACAAAATCGACCCAGCGCCTCAGTGCAGCCAGACAGATCCTGCATCGGAAAAGCGGCAGCAGACAAGTATCGTTTCCGATAGTTGACGTATGGTCAGATCTCGATCCGCAACCGGTCGTGTCCCAGGTGCAACGGGCCACGCCAAAGATCGCCGATGGCTTCGTGCCAGTGCTGCGGCCCGAAATCCGGGTCATCTCCCGGGATCAGATGGTTTAATGCCAATGCGCCGACACCGGCCTCTGTGGCGATGCGGGCCACCTCTTCCACCGCCGAGTGGGAGCGCAGCAGGTGGCGTTTCAACCGGTCGTCGCCATTGCCGACACGCGCACAAAGCGCATCCACCGCCGCCAGCAACATCGCCTCATGCACCAGCAGATCGGCACCGCGGGCGAACTCCGCCATCTCAGCCATCGGTGCAGTGTCGCCGGAAAACACCACCGCTTTTTCACCGGCTTCAAAGCGCAGCGCAAAACTGTCGTCAATCGGCGGATGCACGTTGCGCATCACTTTCAGTATCAGCCCTCCGCCCAGGTCGGTGGTGCCCTCAGTAATCTCTTCAATCTCGATCAGGGCGCGCAGATCAGGACGGCCCTCATCCGCCAGCCGCAATTCAATATCAAACGCCATCGAGGCCAGAAACCCGTCCCAATACGCGTCCAACCCGGCAGGACCGATCACCCGGAGCGGCTGTTTCAGACCTGCGGTCCAGGCAGTGTGGATCATCGGCCCCAACTCCAGATAATGATCCGAATGCAGATGGGTGATGACTATGAGGTCAATCTCACTCAGCGACACGCCCTGGCTGACCACGCCGGCACTGACACCCAGTCCACAATCCACCACAATATTGCGCCCGCCGAGCCGCAGCAGGTTTGACGTTGGCATGGACGAGCCCGGTCGGATTGCCGGCCCGCCTTTGCTGCCGATCAGTACGGTGAAATCTTCCATTTTTATTCCTGTCCTGTTGTCCGCACGCCTCTCTGTGCTGCGGCCGTTGCTCGCCGGGATCAAAGCACAAGCGCGACGCTGGAACCAGCGTTTCTGTGGCGGTGAAGGCGGTGAAGGCGGTGGCGACAGGGCGGCATTTTGGGGGCATGCGGCGGGCGCGACCAGTTCAACGCACTCCCCGTCTTGCTTGGCTGCACCCCCTCTGTGCTGCGGCGGTTTCTCCCCGCGATCAATTCACAACCGCTGCGCCGGAACCCGCGTTTTTGCGGCCTGGTGTGCGGGCGCGCCGGGGCCATTGTGCAGCATGCTGGGGGAGGAAAACACGGACGGGCTTTGCAACCTGCAGCGGATGGGCGATACAGACATAGCCTCATTGTCTGCGGAGCACCTCATGCTAAAAACTGTCTGGATGTCTGATCCTCATTTCTCTGCCAGTGGCGATGTTCTTGGCCATGACCCGGGTGTGCGGCTCGCGGCGGCGGTCGACCATGTGAATGCACATTACGGCGACAGTGACCTGTGCATTCTGTCCGGCGATCTGGTGAACCGGGGCAACCGGCGTGACTATCAGGCGCTGAAACAGCATCTTGACCGACTGTCGGTGCCGTATTTCCCGATGGCCGGAAATCATGACGACCGGCCCTTGTTACGTGAAGTGCTGCCGCTGCCCGAAGGCTGCATGGCGGAGTTCATTCAATACACCATTACGACGGCTGAGGGCCTGCTGATCTGCCTCGACACCCAAAAAACCGGCGCGGATGGCGGCGAATTCTGTGCGGCCCGGATGCGCTGGCTTGCGCGCGAACTGGACCGGGCCGGTGACACGCCGGTCTTCCTGTTCATGCACCACCCACCCATGCGCCTTGGGCTGCCAATGCAGGACAGCGCCAATATGGAAAACGGCGCGGCGTTTCTGGATCTGCTGCAAGGGTATCCCAACATCCGGCACCTGTTCATTGGCCATGTGCACCGCCCTGTATCGGGCACGGTCAGGGGCATTGCCTTTGCCACTATGCGTTCGGTGCTTTACCAGGCGCCCCCACCGAGACCGGCGTGGGATTGGGACAGTTTTCACCCGGCGCAGGAAGCCCCTGAATTTGGTGTGCTCTGCGTTGAGAACGCGGATGTAACCCTGCAATATGTTCAGTTCTGCCCGTTTGAGACCGGCGGGCCGGAGGGCTGAGCCGCGCCGACGCAGATGCCGGCGTCGGGGGCCGTATCCTATGGCGGCAGGCGGTCCTGAACCCCGCTTGCAGCCCACCCGTCCGGTCCGGTTGTGACCGCAACTGCGACGGGGTCTGAAGCGCCGGTCACAGCCGCCGGTAATGCGCTGATGCCGCGCCCGGCAGTTGCGGAATCACAAGACTTGTCGGGGCAGAAAATCTGGCCTAATCCTTGGCTATGACTCATGTATTTCATCCACCAAAACCCTATCGCACCCATCTTAAAACGCTGATGTCGCTCGGCCTGCCTCTGGTGGGGGTGAACCTGGCGGCGATGTCGGTGCAGATCATCGATACCATCATGCTGGGGCGCTATAATATCGAAGCGCTCGCCGGTGCGGTGCTGGGCGGCTCGTTTTATTTTGTGCTGTTTGTGATGGGGGCGGGGTTTTCCAACGCGCTGATGCCGGTGATTGCGGCGGATGCCGCCGCAGGGCATGACGTGCAGGTGCGTCGCACCACCAGGATGACCCTGTGGCTGTCCATGTTATTTGTGGGGGTGACCCTGCCGCTGACGCTGAACGGGGAGGCGATATTTCTGGCGCTGGGCCAGGAAGAAGGTGTGGCCTCTGAGGCGGGTAAGTATCTGTGGCTGATGGGTTTTGTGATGGTGCCGGCGCTGCTGATCAATACGTTCAAAAGTTACCTGGCAGCACTGGAGCGGGCGCAGATCGTGTTCTGGGTCACGGTGGCTTCGGCGGTGCTGAACGGGCTGCTGAACTATGCGTTTATTTTTGGCAACTGGGGCGCGCCGGAGCTGGGCATTGTTGGCGCTGCACTGGGGTCGCTGATCTCGCAGATCGTGTCCGCCGTGGTACTGCTGATCTATGCGCTGCGTGTGGCACCGGAACAAAAGCTGTTGCAGCGGCTCTGGCGCCCGGACTGGGAAGCTTTCTGGGCGATGTTCGCGCTGGGCTGGCCGGTGGGGCTGACCTCGCTGGCAGAAGTGGCGCTGTTTTCGGCCTCTGCAGTGATGGTCGGCTGGGTTGGCGCGGTGCAGTTGGCGGCGCATGGCATCGTGCTGCAGATCGCCTCGGTCACCTTTATGGTGCATCTCGGGCTGGCCCATGCCGCCACCGTGCGCGCCGGCAACGCGTTTGGGCGCAAAGACAGCCTGAACCTGCGCCGTGGCGCGCTGGTGGCGTCGCTGGCCTCGGCGGCGTTTGCGCTGATCTGCTCGGTGCTGTTTATCACCGCGCCTGATTTCCTGATCAATCTGTTCCTCGATCCGCTGGAGCCCGCGCGCGACCAGGTGCTGGCGCTCGGCGCCACCCTGCTGGTGCTGGCGGCGCTGTTCCAGCTGGCAGACGGGGGGCAGGCGATTTCGCTGGGCCTGTTGCGCGGGTTGCAGGACATGCGGGTGCCGATGATCCATGCCACCATCAGCTACTGGCTGGTCGGGCTGACCGCCAGTTATATTATGGCCTTCCCGCTGGGTTTTGGCGCCGCCGGGGTCTGGGCCGGGCTGGTCGCCGGTCTCGCCAGCGCCTGGGTGCTGATGGGGCTGCGCTTCTGGCGGCAAAAATCCTGGCTGCGCTGAGAGGCCGGGCCGGGGCCAGAGAGCCGCACCAGCGTCCCGGTGAAGGGCACCGGTGAAAGGCTCTGATGGCCGGGCTGCTTGATGGGCTGCTGTGCGGCTGCGGTAACGGGGTGCTGCGATGGCCGCCGTGACAGGTTTCAGTGATGGGCCGCGTGCAGCGATGGCTGGCGGATCCAAAGCGCGGGCTGCCGGTATGCGCAACAATTTCAACCTCAGAGCAGGATCTCGGCGCCGCGCAGTACATTTGCAGTGCAAATCCACAATTAAATGCAGCGCCATCGTGCAGGGGGCGCTCCCGCCAGGGCTGAACGCCTTGCAGGCGCAGCGCCCTGTTGGGCCGCGCCGGGGCTGACGCCCCGGCAACAGACCAGCGCCAGGGGTGCCCGTTCCGCCAGAGGCACCAGAGCCTCGTGCCCTTGTAAGAAGGCCGCTGCAGTGGGCCGCGCCGGGCTTGGTTTGAGCCGTGTCAGAGAGCAACAGGACCGGTCTGGTGCGGGTGCGGCAGTCCGGATCACAGGGGGCAGACCGCAGCGCCCTGGTTCCAGAAACCCGGGTACGGTTCTTTGTTATGGGCGATCGGCGCAGGAAAGGGAGGGGCGCAGCGGGCAGCGGCAGCGGGCAGGAGAGCAGAGGCCGCGCAAGCGGGCAACAGGTGGAAGAGGCGGAGGCGGAGGGGAAGGGCGCAGCGGTCGCGCAAGCAGGCTACAGGTGGCAGCGGCAGAGGGCAGCGGCGCAGAGGGCAGCGGCGCAGAGGCAGCGCAAGCGGGCAACAGGTGGCAGAGGCTGAGGGGTAAGGGCGCAGCGGCCGTTTGCTGCGGCAGGGGTGCGTTGTGCGCGTGTCAGCGGCGTGTCAGCCGGTCGGACTTTTTGCGCACCAGCACCGTGCGCAGGTCGTGCATCGCCAGCAGCAGCGCGTCGGTGACCTGTTCCAGCTGGGTGTCACTGGCGCGGCTCTGCGCCCATTGGCTGGTCAGGTTCAGGTGATCCACCGCCCGGTGGATATCGTCAATGTCACGCGCCGCCAGCGTCGCCTTGCGCGCCGCCATCCAATCGCCGATCGCTCCGCGTTCATGGGCGCTCAATTCACGGCCGCCATGGGGGCGGATCTCGCCGTTGCGCACATTCACAACGGCGATCTGATCCATTTCAATACGGCGCTGCCGGTTCTCGGTATCAACCCGGAACACCACAGCACCGTTTTCACGCACGCGGAAATAAAACTCCGGCAATTCGCCCGCCATCAAAAGATCCTTCAGGTCAGTGAGGCACAAAAGGCCTGGATGCGTGTGCAGGCGTCACGCAACGCCTCATCTGAGGTAGCATAGCTGACCCGGAAGTTTGGCGACAAGCCAAAAGCGGCGCCCTGCACCACAGCCACCCCGTGCTCGGTCAGCAATGCGGTGACAAAGTCCTCGTCATTGTTGATGGTCACACCGCCGGCGCTGACCTTGCCGATACAGCCGGCCAGCGAGGGGTAGACATAAAACGCCCCGTCCGGCACCGGACAGACCAGGCCCTCAGCTGCGTTCAGCATCTCCACCACCATGTCACGGCGCCGCTTAAACACCGCATTGTTGCTGGCGATGAACTCATGCGACCCGTTCAGCGCTTCCACTGCGGCATGTTGCGAGATGGAACAGGGGTTGGAGGTGGTCTGCGACTGCACTTTGCGCATCGCCGCGATCAGCGCCTCGGGCCCCGCCGCATAACCAATGCGCCAGCCGGTCATCGCGTAAGCTTTGGAGACCCCGTTGCAGGTCAGGGTGCGCGCATAAAGCGCCGGTTCGACCTCGGCAGGAGTGCAAAATTTGAAATCGTCAAACACCAGGTGTTCATACATGTCGTCCGTCATCACCCAGACATGGGGATGTCGCATCAGCACGTCGGTCAGCGCTTTGAGTTCGTCAAAACTGTAGCCGGCACCGGTTGGGTTGGAGGGCGAGTTAAAAATGAACCATTTGGTCTTTGGTGTGATTGCGGCCTCAAGCTGCGCGGCAGTGATTTTGAAGCCGGTGTCGATGCCACCCTCTACGGGCACCGGGGTGCCCCCCGCCAGAATGACCATATCGGGATAGCTGACCCAGTAGGGCGCCGGGATTACCACCTCGTCCCCCGGGTTCAGCGTCGCAAACAGCGCGTTGATCAGCACCTGTTTGCCGCCGCCGGAGACGGTGACCTGGGAGGGGCTGTAGCTGAGTCCGTTGTCGCGCAGAAACTTGGCGCAGATCGCTTCTTTCAGTGCCGCAATGCCGTCAACGGCGGTATAACGGGTGTGGCCGTCTTCAATGGCGCGGATGCCGGCAGCACGGATATGTTCCGGCGTGTCGAAATCCGGCTCCCCGGCGCCAAGGCCGATCACATCCAGCCCAGCGGCTTTCATTTCCAGTGCCTTCGTCGATACAGCAATCGAGGGCGAAGGTTTCACACGGGATAGATTGTCAGATAAAAAGGCCATCAGGGCGCGCTCCGGTTTGTACTTTCCGGTCCCATGTCATAGGCTGCCCGTTAAGCGCAATCAAGCCGCGTCACCAATATGAGACAAGATTTAAAGGAGCGCCCATTGGACAAGACTGAATATACCGCCGCCGCCGCTGGCGAAGGGACTGCCGGTCCCGCAGACGCCACCGCCGATGCAACCGCAACCGACTGGTATTCCGACGATATCGCCACGCTGGGGGACCGGCTGGAGGCGGCGCGTGTCGCCTCGCATATGACGCTGGAAGAACTGTCCGAACGCGTTGGCGTACAGCTGATCATGCTTGAGGGCTGGGAACAGGACAGCTCGGAGCCTTCGACAACCTTCCTGCCACGTCTGGCCGGCATTCTGAACGTGTCACTGACCTGGCTGCTGATCGGCGAAGGCGAAGGGCTGGACGCGCCCACAGGTGCCGACGCTGCGCCCCAGGACTTGACGCCGCTGCTGGCGGAACTGCGCAGCCTGCGCATCAATATGCGCCAGCAGTCAGACCAGCTGGGCAAACTCGAGAAAAAACTCCGCCATGCGCTCAAGGCCGTCTGACATGAGCAGCGAAACCTATGAGAACCGGATCAAACGCATGCGCATGCGCTCCTGGCGCCGCGGCATGAAAGAAATGGATATCGTCATGGGGGGTTACGCCGATGCTCGCCTGCAAAGCATGACAGAGGCGCAGCTGGACGCATGGGACGCGCTGTTGAATGAGAGCGATCCGGACTTGCTGGCCTGGATTACCGGCCAGCAAGAAACCCCGGCCGCATTGCTGGAAT
This sequence comes from Candidatus Halocynthiibacter alkanivorans, assembly GCF_003333265.1. Taxonomy (GTDB): domain Bacteria; phylum Pseudomonadota; class Alphaproteobacteria; order Rhodobacterales; family Rhodobacteraceae; genus Halocyntiibacter_A; species Halocyntiibacter_A alkanivorans. The sequence goes on along the minus strand of NZ_QOLB01000035.1, from coordinate 50,142 downwards.
TGATAAGTGACGTTGCGGAATTCGCCAGACAGGCCTGAATGTGTCGAAAATTTGGTAGGATTTGGCCGGGTTTAACCGATTATTGTGAATTGCATGCGACAACACTCTTCAGCAGTCTAAGGCGGAGAAACTTATGAGTATGCATTCACCAATCGGGTCGACAACCGAGCAAAGCTTTATGAGCCAGTATCTTGAAGCTCTTGCGCTTGTTGAACGGCTTCACCGTTTGCTTCTTGATGTGATTAAAGATGAATTTGAACGAGTCGGTGTCTTTGAAATCAACGCGGTTCAGGCGTTGCTTCTGTTTAACATTGGCGACAATGAGGTCACCGCAGGGGAATTGAAGTCCCGCGGCTATTACCAGGGCTCTAATGTGTCCTACAATCTGAAGAAACTCGTTGAGATGGGCTATATGCACCACCAGCGCTGTGAAGTGGACCGTCGTTCGGTGCGGGTAAAACTGACCGAAAAAGGCAACCAGGTCCGTGCCACTGTTGAAGGTCTGTTTTCGCGTCATGCCGATGGTTTGCAGAGCCGCGATGTGCTCAGCTCTGATGGCATTGACGGAATCAACACCTCGCTGCGCCGGGTGGAACGCTACTGGAGCGAGCAAATCCGTTACATCTACTGAGTGAACTAAGACCAAACCGGGGGTCGCAGCCCCTCTGATATTCCGATGGTGAAATCCATCTTTGGATTACAGGCAAAATGCCCTGGATGAGCGGCGCCCGGATTATGGGCGCTGCTCCCCTGATTCTAAGGGGTCGAATTCGTGATTAATCACTGCGGGTTCAGGTTTTCAGGGACCTGTTTCGGGTGGCCATCATCCAGGGCGAGCTTACCGCGACGTCGTTCCGGCCCCTGCGGCAAGGGCCGGAAATCCGGATGTTACTCCGCGGCCTCTGATGCAGTTGCCGGGCGGTCAAATGACTTCATAAACTCCTGTTTCATCATGTGCGCCTTCATCGCAGGCAGCCGCAGTGCATTCAGCGTGATCACCGATATGTAAATCAATGTTGCTGAGGCCAGAGCATCCAGAAACCAGCCGAGAGGGGCTGCGGCAACGCCCAGTTGCGCCGGCAGGGCGGCCAGCGCAGGCAGGGTCCAGAACCCGGTCAGCGCATGGAGGGTCAGTGCAATCCAGAATCCGGCGCAATAGGCACAGCGCCACTGGCCGTAAAGCGTCTGCAGCGGGCCGGGCAGGGCCGCCAGCAGCCTGTTGAACCAGGTGCCCCATTCCGGAAGCTTGTCCCAGATCAGAATATGGATCGCGGTGCCAATCAGTACGAGTTCAAAAGTCATATATGTCTCCGATGTTTGTGTTTCGATTTATTAGTCTGTCAGACTTACTTTGTGACGCAGGCAAAATATGTTTTTACCTGGTGTCGTCAATCTCCTGCAGTGCGGTCAAAAGCGTGTTCCGCCCGGTCTCCGACATCTCAGACAGCACCTGTTCGGCGGCCTGGTCATAAACGCTTTCCCCAAGTTTCAGCAGATTTACCCCTGCCGGTGTCAGCAGAATGTGCTGGGCGCGGGCATCGTGCTGGCAGGCATGGCGCTGGACCAGGCCGCGTTCTTCCAGCTTCACCACCATCGCGCTGGCCGAAGCCTTTTTGACGCCCATGTCGGCAACCACGTCCTGCAAATGCTGGCCGTGGTTATCTTTGTCAGTTTTCCGGGTCTCCTGATCCTTGATCGCCCGCAGGTATTCATACTCGCTGTGGCTCACGCCAAGCCGGGTGCCGGCCCGGGCCCATTGCCGGTGTGATTGCCGGTGAAAATGCTCAATCAGCCGCGCCAGTTTCATCTTGTTACCTTAATAAGTCTGGAAGACAGACTAACATGTGGAGTGATTCTGTCAAGCAACGAACCGGGCCAGGTTTGGCGCCGCCGCGCCGAATCAGCAGCGGATTATTTCACCGGTAAATCTGCGGGTGTGACTTCGGCAGGGTCCAGCGCACCAATCGCCAGAATCTTCAGCTCCCGCAGCAGTTTGCGCCGCATCGCATCGGAATAAGCGCTGTAGCCGCGGGCCTTTTCCACAAAGGCATCCGGCCCGTGCAACACTTCCGCGCGATAGTAGTTTTCAAGCCCGGGACCGGTGCTTGAAATCAGCAGCCCGTTGACCGTGGCCCGCCCCAACACGCCGCTGTTGCGCACATCACGCGGTCTTGGCCCGGCGTTGGATTTGCCATCGCCGGAAATATCCAGCGTCAGTTTCCAGCAGCTCTGTTGCGCTGCCAGCGCCCGGGCGCCAAAGCGCATCGCCATGCCCAGCTGGGTGGCGGGCGGCATGCGCACCCGCTGGTTGCCCCGCAGCAGCGCGGCGGTCTGCGCCAGATCCCCGGCGTCGCGGATTTCGCGCCAGTCCTGCAGCACCCGGGGCGCGCCCTCGGCCCATTCATAGATGAACAGGCGCACCGGTGCGTGTGGCATGCTCAGAAAGGCGGCGCTGACCTCCGGGTCCAGCAGCGCATTGGCGAGACCGCGGGACTGCAACCGGTATTCGGCGGTGTTGACCGAGCCCGAGACATCCAGCCCCAGCGCCAGCGCCTGGCGACAGACCGCCACCGCTGCGACCGCCTGCGGGGGCACCATCGCCGCCGCGCCCACCACGGCCAGTACCGCTGCAAAGCTGCTCAACGCGCGCATCATCCGCCTCCGCTGCCGGACAGTCGTGTCCGGGGCGCGGCACCAATCACCCCGACACTGATCTCCCGGATCAGCTTGCGGGTCATTGCCGCTTCATAATCCGTATAATCCCGCGCGGTCTCGACAAAAGCGCCAGCGCTGCGGATCACTTCGTTGCCATAATAGCGCAGAACATCCGGCGCGTCGCCGATCACCAGCCCGTTGACCACGGTGTCGCCAAATTCAAAGGCGCCATAGGCCAGCGCCGGTGAAAACCCGTCATTGCTGATGCCGTCGCCGGACATATCCAGCGTGTCGCGGTCACAGCGCGGCGCGTCCCGCAGCAGGCCGGCACCAAAGCCAAGCGCATAGCCGATCGCGGTGGGGAACTGGTTGTGGCTGCGGGGCCGGCGCAACATACGCGCCACCGCCTGGCGCAGCGTGGCCTCATCGCGCAGCAGCACCCAGTCCATCACCACCGCCTGCTGATAGCGCCCGCTCCATTCATAGACCGCCAGCGCCACGTCGCCTGGCGCGGTAAACAAGGCCGCCTTTACCCCTGGCGACAACAGGGCCTGCGCCAGCCCGTCGCGCTGCAAGGCGTATTCTTCACTGTCCACCGAGGAGGACACATCCAGCGCCAGCAGCAGCGCCTGGCGGCAATAGGCATTGGCCTCTGCACCCCAGAGTGCAAAGGCCAGCGCCATATATGTCAGCTTAACCCGCACCAAAACCCGGCACGCCCTGCAACCAGTCGCCCACCGCCAGCCCAAGGCTGGTCTGCGACTCCCCCGTCCAGTGGATCGGGTCACTGGCCGCGCCCTCAATCACTGCACCAGCATCAAACACTGGCACCGCACGCGCCTGCGCCATGCTGCGCACCGCCGCGCCAAGCTGCAGCGACACCTCCGGCGCCAGCAGCCATTTTTCATGATCCTCAAACGCCCGGTTCCGCGCCGCCTCCGGGATCAGCGGCGGAATGATCATCGCCACCGCCGGTGCCGTTTCATCATACCATCCGGCCAGCCCGCCGCCGACAGCACGGATGCAGTCCACCAGCCGGCCGATGTTTTCCGCGATCTTGCCAGCCTCGGGCTCATAGCGCACCTGCAGGTCATTGGTGCCCAGCATCAGCACCACCCCATGCACCGGGCTTTGTGATTTCAGCGCCACCGGCAGATGCGCCAGCCCGTTCATCATCTCGCCCGGATAGTCGGGGTGATTGTGCACAGTAGAGCGCGCGGGCAGGCAGTCTTCCACCAGCTCAATACGCAGCACTTCCGCCATCACCACCGGCCAGCGCCGCACGTAGCGCTGCCCGGAGCCATCCGCCGGAAAACCCCAGGAATTGGAATCCCCATAGACTAGGATACGTTTCATATGTTGCGCCAGCCCTACCAATGGCCGCTGTTTTCCATGCTGGCCCAGGGCTCCGCCGGGGCCAGGCTGGCGCCCGCCTGCAGCAGCTCAACTGAGACATTGTCGGGCGAGCGCACAAACGCCATATGCCCGTCCCGCGGCGGCCGGTTGATCACCACCCCATTGTCTGCAAGGCTCTGGCACAGGGCGTAAATATCGTCGACCTCATAGGCGAGGTGGCCAAAATGGCGGCTGTCTGACGGCAGCGCCTCATCTCCGTCCCAGTTCCAGGTCAGCTCGAGCGGGCAGTCTTCCTGTCCGGGCGCTGCCATAAATACCAGGGTGAAGCGGCCACCCTCACTGTCTTTACGTTTGGTTTCTTTCAGCCCGAGCAGCGCATAAAACGCCATCGAGGCTTCCAGGTCTTTGACCCGCACCATCGTGTGTAAATATTTCAAAGCCATAATGTGGTCTCCTGTCTGTTCAGCTTAACATAGCCTGCGTCGACTTTGCAGCAATGGCTGATGCCACCGCGGCGCAAATTAGTGCCCGCCAGGGGCGCAGGGCGCCGGCGTTTGGCGCCGGGCAGGGCGCGCCGCCGCGCGCCGCGGCCGTATTAAAGTAACCGCGCGCCCGTGCACCGGGCCACAGCCAGAGGGCAGATGTATTTTGCCCGGTGCCTCTGTGTGCCCAATGCGGGCGGGTTGGCAGTCAGTCCGCTGGCGGCTCAGAAGGCGGAACGGAAACTCAGCCCCAGCCCCAGATCGCGGCTCTCATAGCGGCTGACATTGGATCTGCGCCGCGCCAGGTCCAGCGACAGCACCGGCGCAAACCCCATATACTGAATCTGCGGCAGTACCGCGGTGATTCCGGCGCGGACGCCCTGATCCTGACGCCCGCCCGGCGCCATATAGATCCCGAGGTCGAAGGCGCTGTAATCGCGGTAATCCAACCCTAGCGACAGTGACAGCTGTGCCCCCGCCAGTGGCGCTTTGATCTGATAAATCAGGCCCAGATCCAGCCCACGCCAGGTGCTGTTGATACTGTCGGCGTCGACAAGTGTGGCCCCAAGCGAAAAGCTGATCCGGTCGCCATTGCCCATCGGGCGGCCAAAACGTCCGCCCAGTTTCCAGGACAGGCTGTCGCTGCTGCCACTGGTCAACGCGGTCTGACTCTCAACCGTGGCACTGGTGCTGAGGCGTTTGCCGGCCGCAAGATTGCGCGCCCAGCCAAGATTCAGCCGCTGATAAGAGGTCAGATCTTCGCCGCCATACCAGGTCTGCCCCACTGCAGCACCATAGCTCAGCACCGCAGCAGTGCCGCCGCCCGGGCGCGCCGCCAGCGCCCGTTTCTGCGAAATACTGACTTCACTCAATGTGTAATTCAGCTCGCTGTTGCGCACATCAGGTGCCAGATCCTGCGCGTCGGAACTCAGATAATTGCGGGTGATGTCGCTGCGAAACCCCAGGGACGTCATGCTGCGTGAAGTCGGCTTCAGCCGGTATTTCAGATCCACCCCCGCGCGCAGCCGCAAGCCCGACAGCGCCTGCGCATCAGGAGAAAGTACTCCCTCCAGATCAACCCCGTCCACGATCAAAACATCACTGGACGATCCCCCGTTCAGATTGTTGGACGGCGTCAGCGAGAAAGAGAACCGCCGCTGCCAGGGATCATATCTGCGGGCGATGCGGTAATCGCGTGCGACCATGGCGCGCACCCGGTCATTTGGTGCATTCTGTGTGGTGCGCCGCAGCCAGAGTTTGACTTCAAGCTTGCGACTGCGCCGCGCCGCAACCTGTGCCGCCATCTGTGCGGCTCTGAAGCGGGTTGTGCGGTCTGTGGCCAGCCGCCAGGCCTGTTTCGCGGCCTTTGCGGCCAGCACAAGGTCGCCGCTGGCCTGTGCCGCGCTGCTCTGCAGCAGGCGCACGCCATGAGAGTCGCCCAGATAAGTAATGACATTTTCGAGTACAAGCAGCGCAGCCGGTGCATCACCGGCCCGCAGCCTTTGCTCTGCCAGCAGAACCGCCTGTTCACGGTTCAGAGCAACGGTTGGTACGGGTGCTGTTTGCTCCGCAATCGTCTGTCCCACCGCTGCCTGCTTTGGGACAGCCTGTGCTGTTGCGGCAACCGGTACGACAGCCGCGACTGCCAGCACCATCAGGCTTAATGTGAGGTAATTGCCGCTCTGGCTCCTGGTCACAGCTTTAGTCGAGCCGGTCCAGGATAAAGCCACCCGTTTCCTGAACGCTTGTGGCATTGGCAGGCATGATATCAACCCCGGCGCTGTCCACATCAAGCGTACCACTGAGCACAATAACCCCGGCAATTTCTTCCGCATCTTCGCCGGCCAGAACCGCATAATATGTGCCAGTCTGTACGGTGCTGTTGTCATCGGCGTCCAGCGTAAAGACGTTGCCCATGAATTCACCGTTGCCGTCCAGCTGAGCTGGTGCGATGACCCAGTTGATTGATGGCATGTCTGTAATTTTCACACCCCCTGTGGTGTATGTTTCGCGCCCGGTGACCGAACCGCGCACCGCGCCGTCATCTGCCAGTTCGGCAAAATCGATCTCCATCGTCATATCGCCGGTGACAAGCTCGGCGCCGCTGATGCCTTCAAACACCCGGATGCCGGCGTAATTGCCTGAATAGTTCGCCTGACCGGTGGTGGGAATAACCGTGTTGGTCACATTACGCTGAATGACAAACCCGCCAAAACCATAATCCAGATATGAGCCCGTGCGCACCACCACAAAACTTGTTTTTGGATCGGTACCGCTGCCGGTGCCGTAAATCGCGATATAATCATCCTGGGTGATGGGTGTGCCGGCGCCGCCGTCGTAATCATCATCCACCGCTGCGGGATCGGCGACATAGACATTGTATTGTGGAAAGCCTGCGTCAGGGCCAATAGGGCTGAGCCCCGCGTCCAGCACATAGGCGTCCGCTCCGTCAAAGGGCAAACCACTGACCAGAAGTGTGTCGCTGCCAGAGTCGTATGAGATGGTTTTTATGGTGTATTCGTCGTCGCTCTCGTACCGCAGGATTGTCGTATCAATACCAGGACTTGCGGTGCCAGGCAGATCCGTCACGGAAGTAGCTGACCCGGCGTCGCCTTCGGTATCCGTATCGGCTTCAAACGGGTTTGAGCCGCCGCAACCAGCCAGAAATGCGGGCAACAGCACCGCGAACACTATATGTTTCATAACTGCTATCTCGAATTAGCCCAGGAAAGGCGGATTAATTTATCGCCGTATTATTATTCTCAGGCTCGCCTGGTTCTCCCACTCCTGTCAATGACCCGCTTTGGCGCCGCGCCCTGGTGTTGCGTAAACACCGCCATGCGCAACGCCGCCTGAACCGCTCAAATCAGCCCGTGACCCGCCCCCCGGCGGTGCCATATAACCAGCGCCATACGCCAAAGATCAAAGGATTCGCCCCCATGCCCCTGACCCCGGACCAACTGGCCGAAATCGACGCCCTGCGCGCCACGCCAAAACCGACCCTGCGCGCGGTGTCTGAGGGGATGGAAGCCCATCTTTACAAGGCGCATCAGGTGCTGGACCACGGCTTTGTGCGGGTGGTGGACTATATGGGCGATGACGCTGCCATCTGTCAGGCCGCCCGGGTGTCTTACGGGCGCGGCACCAAATCGGTGCAGAATGACGAAGGTCTGATCCGCTATCTGATGCGCCACTGGCATTCGACCCCGTTCGAGATGTGCGAAGTGAAACTGCATGTGAAACTGCCGGTGTTTGTCGCCCGTCAGTGGATCCGCCACCGCACCGCCAATGTGAACGAATATTCCGCTCGCTATTCGATCCTGGACCGGGAATTCTACATCCCCGCCGCCGATCAGCTCGCCGCCCAGAGCGTCGTCAACAACCAGGGCCGTGGCGAGACCCTGACCGGGGATGAAGCCGCCCGGGTGCTGGAGATCCTGAAATCGGACTCCAACCGCTCTTACGACAATTACGAGGCGATGATCTCTGATGAAGGCCAGGCCGGTCTGGCGCGTGAACTGGCGCGGATGAACCTGCCGGCCAATATCTACACGCAATGGTACTGGAAAGTGGACCTGCACAACCTGTTCCACTTCCTGCGCCTGCGGGCCGACGCCCATGCGCAATATGAAATCCGCGTCTATGCCGACATGATCTGCAAAGTGGTCGCCGACTGGGTGCCTGCCGCCTACCGCGCGTTTGAAGACTACCGTCTTGGTGGTGCCACCCTGTCCGGCAAATCGCTCGACTGCATCCGCCGTATGCTGAAAGGCGAAGAGGTCAGCCAGGAAACCTCCGGCATGTCAAAAGGCGAATGGCGCGAGTTTCAGGCCGTGCTGGCGGAGTAACCTCCGCTATACCCCAAACGCAACCTGACCGACGCAACAAGTCAGAGGGCCGCTGACGTTCCCAAGTGCATGGCTGCGCGGGCGGCCCCTTTTGTTGCTATTCTTTTGCGCAAGCTGTGCGCGGTGTGCGACCTGCTTCAGGCGAGTGGCGCAGGCATCTCTGTGACGAAACCGCCGCCTGTTGAATTCGACGAGTCTGCAAATCGTGTTGGCTGGCTCAGAGTCCCGAACCGCCCGCTGGAAACGGGGCCGCGTCTGACCTTGGGCAGGCGTAAAGCGCCTTCCCGTGGGGAAGGTCAGGCGCGGCCCGGCGGTGCCGGTCCAAATCAATCTTTTTGGTCAGCCGAACGGGTCATTGCAGATCAACACGATTTGCGGACATGGGGTTTCAGCTTAACTTGACCTGACCGGCGGCGCCGGCCAGAGGGCCGCCCCACACTCGTGACTGACATGGGGGGCGTGGGCGGCGCTTTTTCTTTCTAGGAGATGTCAGGTGAATGGGCCCTGGCCAGCCACCGGGCGCATCCTTTATCCAATGTTTGTTTTTTGTTCACCGGCGGAACAAAGCGGGGCAGGGGCGCGCCCCTGTCAGCACTGCCCCAAACACGCCAAAAAAACAGCCCCCGGACGCGAGGCCCAGTGGCTGTTCACAACTGTTCATGGTATTGCACAACCCGCTGCCCAAAATGTGCGTTTTTCACATAAGTGCGCAGCGGTGAAGCAAGGCTAAACGCTCAGAGCGCCACCAACTCGCTGGCCGAGGCGCGACCGTCGCGGCCCTCCTGCAATTCGTATTCAATCTTTTGGTTGTCCGCGAGGCCAGTCATGCCGGAGCGTTCCACTGCAGAGATATGCACAAAAATGTCCTTGCCACCGTCATCGGGCGCAATAAACCCGTAACCCTTTGTGGTGTTGAACCATTTTACAATTCCAGTCGCCATTATCCGTCTCCATAAATCGTCGCCGCCGCGCAGCCTTTTGTTGGATTCTGCTGATGCACGCTGCCCCTGAATTGGGCTTTGTGCGCGGAAATCCGGTTGTCGTGGTTCCAACCGTCTCAAATTTCTGAAATAAATCAAGAAAAAATGAATGTTACCAGAATGTTTCTGGTGATTTCCCAGGGGTGAATTATGAAAATCTATGGTCTCAAAAACTGTGACACCTGTCGCAAAGCCGTAAAGGCACTGACGGCAGAACTGCAGGATGTCCGCGAAAGTCCTGTTAGTTCTGAACAGCTTAGGGAATTTTTCACCACTTTTGGGGATGCGCTTGTCAACACAAGGTCCACCACCTGGCGCGGCCTGGATGCGGTTGAAAGAGCGCGGCCGCCGCTGCAACTTCTGGCCGATTACCCGACGTTAATGAAACGGCCGGTGATTGAAGAAAACGGCAATCTTCACCTCGGATGGGGCAAAGATGTGCAGGCGAAACTGCTTGGATAATGGCAAACGCACCCTTATATGCCAATGAGATCAGGAGGACATAAATGCGCAACGCAGCACTGACACTTGGCATTATCGGCGGCATCATCGGCATGTTCGTCGGCTTTTTCACCTGGGGCTACACCGAATTCATCGCTTGGTTTGGCGAGATCGAAGATGTCGCGGAACAGGTTGATAACGTTGCTATTATTCGTGCCGCTGCGCTGGGGTCACCCTTGCTGGCAATCGCGGGCGGGGCGATGGCACGTTCAAACGCACGCCTGGGCGGTATCCTGCTGCTGGTCTCGGCGTCTGGCATGTATTATGCGTTTAGTTTCAACGCTTTCACCATGTTCCCCATCGCCTTTGCCGGCCTCGGCGGGCTACTGGCGCTGGCGGCGGTAAAACCAGACCAGACCGCCTAAAGCCCTGACAGACATGAAAAAAGGCGCTCTGCAATGCAAAGCGCCTTTTGTTTTGTTCACGTCGTCGCGGTTCAGCGCAGATCAGGCGCCAGCGCGTCCAGCGCCAGGCTTTCGGTGATCTCTTCAAAGCTCACGATCTTGGTCTGCTTTTCACCCAGACGCCGCACGGTCAGAGTGCGCTCTTCCACTTCGCGCATCCCCACCGCCAGCAGCACCGGCACTTTGGCCAGAGAGTGTTCGCGGACCTTGTAGTTGATCTTTTCATTACGAACATCAGCTTCCGCCCGAATTCCCTTCGCACGCAATTCAGCCACAACCTCTTGCACAAACTCATCCGCATCCGAAACGATCGACGCCACAACCACCTGCCTTGGCGCCAGCCAGAACGGAAGTTTACCGGCGTAGTTTTCAATCAGGATGCCGATAAAGCGTTCAAATGACCCGAGAATTGCCCGGTGCAGCATATAGGGGCGGTGTTTGGCACCGTCCTCGCCAACAAATGTTGCGTCCAGCCGTTCCGGCAGATTCGGGTCGACCTGAAACGTGCCCAGCTGCCATTTGCGGCCGATGGCATCGGTCAGTTTGAAATCGAGTTTGGGGCCGTAGAACGCCCCTTCACCGGGATCGATTTCATAGGCATTGCCGGTTTTCTTGATCGCGTTTTCCAGCGCCGCTTCGACCTTGTCCCAGCTTTCCTCAGATCCGACCCGTTTTTCAGGCCTGGTGGAAAGCTTGATTTCTAAACCTTCAAAACCAAGCTCGCTGTACACGCTGTCCAGCAATTCGATGAACTTGGCGGTTTCCTCTTCGATCTGCTCTTCGGTACAGAAGATATGCGCGTCATCCTGGGTAAAGCCACGCACTCGCATAATGCCGTGCAATGCGCCCGAGGGCTCATAGCGGCTGCAGGAGCCGAATTCGGCCATACGCAGCGGCAGGTCGCGATAGGATTTCAGACCCTGATTGTAGATCTGCACGTGACAAGGGCAGTTCATCGGTTTCAGCGCATTGATCCGTTTTTCACGGGCGTGTTCTTCGTCGACTTCAACGATAAACATATGTTCCTGATAGTTTTCCCAGTGGCCCGAGGCTTCCCACAGCTTGCGGTCAACAACCTGCGGCGTATTGACTTCGACATAACCACCGGCACGCTGTTTGCGGCGCATGTAGTCCTGCAACTGGGTGAAGATGGTCCAGCCATTGGGGTGCCAGAAGATCTGGCCCGGAGCTTCTTCCTGCATGTGAAACAGGTTCATCTCGCGGCCCAGCTTGCGGTGGTCGCGTTTGGCGGCCTCTTCCAGCATGGTCAGGTGCGCTTTCAGATCATTGCGGTTTTTGAACGCCACACCGTAGATCCGCTGCAGCATGGCGCGGTCACTGTCGCCGCGCCAATAGGCTCCGGCAACGCTCATCAGTTTGAAGCTGTCGCCAGGCACCTGGCCGGTTTGCTGCAAATGCGGGCCACGGCACAGATCCTGCCAGTCGCCATGCCAGTACATGCGCAGATCTTCGTTGCCAGGGATGCCGTCAATCAGCTCAACTTTATAAGGCTCATTGTTTTCCTTATAAAATTCCACAGCGCGGGCGCGGTCCCAGACTTCGGTCCGCACCGGGTCGCGGCTGTTGATGATTTTTTTCATCCGGGCTTCGATCGCGCCCAGGTCTTCCGGCGTAAAGGGCTCCTGGCGGTCAAAGTCATAATACCAGCCGTTCTGGATGACCGGGCCGATGGTGACCTTCACGTCGGGCCACAGCTCCTGCACGGCGCGCGCCATGATGTGGGCGCAGTCGTGACGGATCAGTTCCAGCGCCTGTTCGTCATCCTGCATGGTGTGGATGGCGATGCTGGCATCATCATTAATTGGCCATTGCAGGTCAAAATGTTCGCCGTTGACCGTGGCAGAAATCGCCTTTTTGCCCAGCGATTTGGAAATAGCAGCGGCGACGTCACCAGCGGTTACACCTGCGTCGAATTCGCGTGCATTGCCATCAGGAAAAGTGAGAGAGATTTGTGCCATATCGGCCTCCTCGTCGATTTGGCGCCAACCAAGCGCCCGGTTGCGGGTAAGGGTTGTCTTCATTTCGCCCGTCCGTAAAACGAAGTCAACGTCAAAGCTTGCCCTGAGCGCCATTGTTATTTGCGTGTGGGGCGTTAGCTTGCTGACAAGCAAAGGAGCCAACATGACCGAGATGTTTCTGACGCCAAAGGGGCGCGTCATCGCCTATGATAAAACCCCCGGATCATTGCCGGGCGTGGTGTTTCTGGGCGGATTTATGTCCGACAAAGAAGGCACCAAAGCCGTGGCGCTTGAGGCCTGGGCCAGGGCGCAGGGGCGGGCGTTCCTGCGCTTTGATTACTCTGGTCACGGCGAGTCGTCGGGTGCCTTTACCGACGGGGCGATTGGCGACTGGGCCGAGGACGCGCGCGCAGTGATTGAGGCGTTGACCGAGGGGCCTCAGCTTTTGGTCGGCTCATCCATGGGGGGGTGGATTTCGCTGCTAATGGCGCGGGCCATCCCGGAGAAAATTGCCGGCATGGTCACGGTCGCTGCGGCGCCTGACTTTACCGAAGACAGCATGTGGGCCGGGTTTTCTGAGGTGCAAAAAGCCGAGCTGGCCCAGGCCGGTCTGGTGCTTCTGCCCTCAGATTATGGCGAGCCCTATCCAATCACCCGCCGCCTGATTGAAGACGGGCGCGATCAACTGGTGTTGCGCAGCCCGCTGGAACTGCCTTTCCCGGTGCGTATGTTACAGGGCACGGCCGATGAGGATGTCGACGTGTCGGTCGCCATGCGCTTGCTGGACCACGCCAGTGGCGAAGATATCCGCCTGACTTTGGTCAAGGGCGCAGATCATCGTTTTTCAACCCCGGACTGTTTGATGCTGATCAACAAATCGGTGGAGAAAATCCTGCGCCGCCTGGCCAGCTGATCGAAACCCGCCGAAACAGTACAAGGAACCTGCCATGCAACAGAGAATCAGCCTGATCACCCTGGGTGTCGAAGACCTTGACCGCGCTGCGGCATTTTATGAAGCCCTGGGCTGGCAGAAGGAAGATGCGGGGGCCGAACTTCGCATCTTTAATCTGCTCGGACAGTCGATCGGGCTCTATCCCAGGGAAAACCTGGCACGGGACATGGGTATTGAACTGTCTGAAATCGGCGGTTTTTCCGGGGTGACATTTGCCCATAATGTACAGGATCGCGCCTCAGTTGATGATATTGCCGCGCGCGCCAAAGACGCCGGTGCGCGCATGATCAAACCGCCGCACGAAGTGTTCTGGGGCGGATATATCGCCTATTTTGCGGACCTGGACGGGCATGTCTGGGAGGTGGCCCATAACCCGTTTTCAAAACTCGGCCCCAATGGAGAGTTCCGCTGGGGCGGTTATCCGGATTAACGCGCCTGGTTTCCGGATTTGCGATGGTAAGCTGCGCCAAGGTGATGCCGGAGTACCTTATCTGCACGGGGGAGACGAGGTGCCGCACAAGATGCGACACCATCTTCGGCGCGGTAGTTAAGACACCGCCAACCTGGCGTTTGTCAGCTGTTTATGACGCTTTTTTCCGGGTGGCTTTCTTAGCAGCCTTGCTGGTGGCCAGCCGGGGACCGGAATTGGCATCGATAAATTCCAGCACCAGCGGCCGGATATTGTTGCGCCAGGATTTGCCGGCAAAGATGCCATAATGACCGGCGCCAGGTTCCAGATGACTGGCCTTTTTGCTGTCGGGCAGACCGGTGCACAGGTCCAGCGCGGCAATACACTGGCCAGGCGCTGAAATGTCATCCTTTTCACCTTCAACGGTTTTGATCGCGACACTGGTGATCTTGCCGATGTCCACTTTTTTGCCAGCCACCACAAAATCATTGCGCGCGATGTCCCGGTTTTTGAATATCCGCTCAACCGTCGACAGGTAAAACTCTGCGGTCATATCCATCACCGACAGGTATTCGTCGTAGAATTTGTTGTGTTTGTCATGCTCAGAGGCTTCGCCCTTGGCGACACGGTTGATCTGGTCCAGAAATGCCTGGCTGTGGGTGTCCCGGTTCATGCCAATAAAAGACGACAGTTGCAAAAGCCCGGGATAGACCAGTCGCCCGGCACCGGCATACTTAAAGCCGACGCGCTGTATCATCGACTGTTCCAACTGCCCCATGGTGACGCGGGCGCCGAAATCGGTGACGTCAGTCGCAGCGGCATCCGGATCGATCGGGCCGCCAATCAATGTCAGGGAAAGCGGCTGTGCCTCCGGATCTTCTTCGGCAAGATAGGCGGTCGCAGCAAGCGTAAGCGGTGCAGGCTGGCACACGGCAATTACATGGGTATCGGGTCCCAGATGCTTCATGAAATCGACAAGATAAAGCGTGTAATCTTCGACGTCGAACTTGCCTTCCGACACCGCAATGTCGCGCGCATTGTGCCAGTCGGTGATGTAGATTTCGCAATCGGGCAACAGGCTGTTGACGGTGGAGCGCAGCAGCGTTGCATAATGGCCCGACATCGGCGCCACCAGCAGAACCCGGCGCTTCATTTCCGCACGGCCCTGCACTTTGAAGTGTAACAGATCGCCAAAGGCCCGTGTGACCACGGTTTCAACCTGAACCAGATGATCGCGCCCGTCGTCGCCGACCACCGCGTCGATGCCCCAGTCCGGTTTTGTGACCATACGGGCAAAACTGCGTTCCATCACTTCGCCCCAGGCGGCCATATACTGGAAAGCAGGATTGGGAAATAAGCCGACCGCCGGATAAGAGCCAAGCGCCTGGGCCGAAGCCCCAAGCCATTGATTGGTGGTCCGCATCGTTTCCATCAGGTCGTAGGTTGCCATAAACCGCATTGCTGTTTCCCCGTCCCGGATCACTCCGGTTAAAGTGTCGCCTTTTCAGGACCAAATTCGCGCGTTAAGCTGATCACAAGAATGCAGCAGCCCGAAATGCTGCACCTGCAAAGAGTAAGGGGAGACGTGCCCGATGACAACTGATGATGCAGTTGCAGAACGAAAACGCGCTGAATTTAACGCCAACCTGGCCAAAATAGAGCAGCTTTCGCAACGTCTGGTTGAAGTGACCGCACAAAAACCCAAACGCGATCCGGGGCTGGAGGCGCCAGGGCAGGATCTGCTTATGAAAGCGGGCAGTGCATGGTGGGCGGAAACGCTGAACGATCCAGCCAGAATGATTGAACAGCAGGCCGCGTTCTGGGGCAAAACGATGACGCATTTTGTTGAGGCGCAACAGGCGCTGGCAAAAACCGGGTATCAGGCGCCGCAGGACGACACCCCAACGGACAAACGCTTTTCCAATCCGATGTGGCAGACGCACCCCTATTTCAATTTCCTGAAACAGCAGTTCATGATGAATGCGGAGGCGATCCGGACCACTGTGGCAGATATGAAAGATCTGGAGCCGGGCGACCGCAAACGCATGGAATTTTTTTCGGGCCAGATCATCGATCTGATGAGCCCGTCCAATTTTCTGGGCAGCAATCCGGATGCGCTTGAACGGGCGGTTGAGACAGACGGGAAAAGCCTGGTCGACGGGCTGGAGAACCTGGTGCGGGACCTGGAAAACAACAACGGGGAATTTCTGGTCCGCCTTGCCGACAGTGACGCGTTTGAAGTCGGGGTGAATCTGGCCCTGTCGCCCGGTTCTGTGGTTTACCGCAACCGCATGTTTGAGCTGATTCAATACGCGCCCGCCACCGAAAGCGTGCATCAGACCCCGGTGGTGTTGTTCCCACCCTGGATCAACAAATTCTACATCATGGACCTCAAGGAAAAGAACAGTCTGATCAAGTGGATCGTCGATCAGGGATTCACCCTGTTCGTGGTGTCGTGGGTCAATCCGGACGCGTCTTATGCAGATGCTGGTCTCGAAGAATATATCGAAGAAGGTTATCTGACCGCCATTGAGCAGGTGAAACAGATCACCGGTGAGAAAAAGATCAACGCGATCGGGTATTGTATTGCCGGTACTACATTGTCGCTGACCCTGGCGCTGATGGAGAAACGCGGTGATACCTCGGTCAATGCGGCCACGTTTTTCACCACGCTGACGGATTTTTCCGATCAGGGCGAGGTGGGCGTGTTCCTTGATAATGATTTTGTCGACGGAATCGAACGCGAAGTTGCCGAAAAAGGTGTCATGGAAAGCCATCTGATGTCGCGTACATTTTCATACCTGCGTTCCAATGATCTGATCTATGCGCCAGCGATCCGCAGCTATCTGATGGGGCAGGCGCCGCCCGCCTTTGACCTGCTCTACTGGAATGGCGATGGCACCAACCTGCCGGCGCGGATGACGATGCAATACCTGCGTGGCCTGTGCCAGCAGGACCTGTTTTCCACCAGTGGATACGAACTTTTTGGCGAGACGCTGCACATTGGCGATGTCAAAGTGCCGCTTTGTGCCATCGCCTGTGAGAGCGATCATATCGCCGCCTGGAAGTCCTCTTTTAGCGGGATTTCGCAGATGGGCGCTTCTGACAAGACGTTCATTCTGTCAGAATCAGGCCATATCGCCGGCATCATCAACCCGCCGAGCAAGAAAAAATATGGCCATTACAGCAATCCGGATATGGGGCTTGCTGCGGAGGACTGGAAAGAGGGCGCAGCATTCTCCCAGGGGTCCTGGTGGCCACGCTGGGGGGGGTGGTTGGCAAAAAGATCAGGAAAACAAGTGCCTGCGCGTATTCCTGGCGAGGCATCTCACCCGGTTCTGGCCCCGGCACCGGGCACATACGTAAAGTCTTCTCCTGCCGGATGATCCGGAATGGGTATTTATGCTGCAGTGCAGAATAAACCTTGATTTTCTGCACTGCAGCATCCATATAACTCCTGTACTTGAAAACACCGGGGCATGGCCTCATCAGGAGTAGTGACATGGCTAAGACTCAAGATTTTTCGAAGATGATGCAAGACATGCTGGGTGGATTCCAAATCGACACCAGCGCTCTGCAGGACGCGTTTAAAGGCTCCGCAGCTTTTGGCGAAAAACTGACCAAAGTGGCGCTGGAAGCCGCTGAGAAATCCACCGAGATTTCCAACAAATGGACCAAAGACACGCTGAGCAAAGTGTCCGCGGCTTCGACTGAGAAAGCCGAGCCTGCCGATTTTTCCAAATCGGTCACAGATTTTGCCTCGGCTCAGGCCGAAATGGCTGCTGAAAACATGGCCGCTTTTGCCGAAGTTGCGAAAAAAGTTCAGATGGAAACTGTTGAGCTGATGCTGGCTGCCGGCAAAGACCTCACCGAAGACACCACGGCCGCTGTGAAAAAAGCCACCGCTGACGTGACCGCTGCTGCGAAAAAAGCCGGCGCGAAATAAGCACCACACGGGTTCCTCCCTCCCGGGGTGCAAAGGGTAGGCTGCAAAGCCTGCCCTTTCTTTTTGTGCAGGGCTCGCATAGACTTTCTGCACTGCAAAAGGGAGGGTCGATTTTGGCCGATACAAAAACACCATTGCTGATTAAGAGATACGCCAGCCGTCGTCTCTATAACACCGAAACCAGCGATTATGTGACGCTGGACAATATTGCCGCGCTGATCCGCGAGGGGCGCGAAGTACAGATCATCGACCTCAAAAGTGGCGATGACCTGACCCGCCAGTATCTGCTTCAGATCATTGCAGATCATGAAAGCAAAGGCGAAAGCGTGTTGCCTCTGGGGGTGCTGACCGATCTGGTGCGCAGCTATACAACCGAAGTGCAGTCCGTGGTGCCGCAATTTCTGGCGATGTCGTTTGAAATGCTGCGCGACAGTCAGAGCAAGATGATGGAAAATGTCTCCAGCCCGGTGCCATCAATGCCGACGATGCCAAACATGCCCTCCGTGCCGGGGTTTGAGGCGATGCAGGCGCAGCAAAAAGCGTTCCTGCAGGCGATGACATCCGGCCTTTCCGCTGGCTGGCCGGTGCCCGGCAGCACAGGCGGTACGGGCAGCACAAGCGGCAGTGACAGCTCCGCGAGCAGCAACAAAGACAGCGAGCTTGACGACATCAAATCCCAGCTCGCCGATCTGCAGTCCAAACTGGCAGCGATGAAGTAAACACGCATGGCTGACAGCGCCGGGCGCATCACTCTGTGGGGGATTGAGGTCTTTGCGGCCACGGCGGACGAACAATCTGTGTCCGCCGCTGCCCGGCGTCTTGGCGCCAGCCCGTCTTCAGTCTCCCAACAGCTCTCCAATCTGGAAGCCGCGCTGGGATGCGCGCTGCTGAACCGGCGCGAGCGGCCGGTGACCCTGACCGCTGCGGGCCATGTCATGCGCCGCCGCGCCAATGTTATTCTGAACGAAGCCGCCCAGGCCCGGGCTGAGATTGCAGCGCTGGGCACCGGTGCGCTGACCCAACTGCGCCTTGGTGTGATTGAGGATTTCGACGCGGAACTGACACCCCGCCTGTTGTCCCACATGGCCGGCGATCTGGAGGGCGCGCAGTTTCTGCTGGAGACCGGGCCCAGCCACCGCTTGTTTGATCAGCTGGACACAAGGGCGCTTGATGTGGTGGTCGCCGCCGATATGGGCGCTGCTGCGGCCTGGATGGAAGTGCATCCGCTGTTGCAGGAGCCCTTTGTTGTCGCCGCCCCCAAAGGCGCGATTGATCCGGCACAAGCGCTGGACCAGCTGTCTCAACTGCCGCTGATCCAATACAGCGCCCGCCACTATATGGGGCGCCAGATTGCTGACCACCTGGCGCGCCAGAACCTGACCCTGTCCCACCGGTTCGAGTTGGACAGTTACCGCGCGATCATGGCGCTGGTCGCGGGCGGGGCAGGCTGGACCATCCTGACCGTGACCGGCGTCAGCCAGGCCCGGCGCTTTCACGATGCGATTGATATCCTGCCGCTGCCCTTTGCACCGCTGATGCGCACGATCTCATTGTCTGCGCGCCGCGATATACTGGGCGATATGCCGGCGCAGATCGCCGGCCGGATCCGGCATTTGCTGGATGAGCTGATTGTGGCGCCCAATCTGGCGCGGCATCCCTGGATGAAAGAGCCGCTGCAGGTGCTTTAAACCCGCGGATCCGGACGGGGGCGGCGCAAAAATGCTGCGCAGCGAAACCAGTTGCAGCCCGCAGCAACTGGCGCGGGCGTTGATCTGTTATCCGGTGGCGCGCCGGGCGGTTTTCACTTCATCAACGGCGGACAGAAGCGCCTCAGAGATAAAATCAAGCTCCGCCCGGGTCAGTCGTGCTGGCAGTCGGATGTCGCAGGCTTTCATCAACATGGCACGGGTTTTGGGCAGATCCGGGATCTCGCCGATAAACTGCCAGTTCCAGAACGCGCGTGCATTGTCGGTGCTCAGCCCAAACACCTGCACCGGCACGCCATTGGCGCGGGCGGCGGCCTGAAAGGCCAGGGTTTCGGCCTCGCTGAACGCCGCCAGGTTAAACTGCAGCGAATCCGGGGCGCGTTCCTCGGGGGCCAGCGCCTCAGGCACATGCAGGTGCGCACATTGGTTCAGATGCGCTGCCACATAGTCGTGATTTGCGCGCCCGTCGCGCACACGCCGCGCCAGTTCGGGGATCTGCGCGCGCACCAGTGCAGCCGACAGGTTAGACAGGCGCTGATTGTAAAGCGGAAGCTTGTTTTGCCAGCGGGTGAACGAATTCAGCAGGTGGCCATGTTTTTTCCAGTTGTGCTCATAGGCGCCGGACATGATCACAGCGCGGGCAAAGATCTCTTCATCATCGGTGATCAGAATGCCGCCTTCGCCAGCGTTCAGCATTTTGTAGGACTGGAAGGAAAAACAACCGATCTTGCCGAGTGTGCCGATGTTTTTGCCATGCCAGGTGGTGCCCAGCGAATGCGCCGCGTCTTCTATCACCGGAATGTCGCGCTGATTGCACAGCGCCATGATGCTGTCCATGTCTGAGGTGTGGCCGCGCATATGGCTAATGATCACCGCCTGTACATCCTTCAGCCGGGCCTCGAAATCCACCATGTCGATGCGATAATTGTCACCGACCTCACAGAGAACCGGGATGCAGTCGGCGTGCAGCACAGAAGAGGGCACCGCCGCAAATGTAAAGCCAGGGATCAGCACCCGCGCGTCACGTGGCAGGCCAAGCGCCTTGAGCGACAGGAACAAAGCGGCCGAGCAGGAGGACACCGCCACGGCATATCTGGCACCCAGACGTTTGGCAAACTCTTGTTCCAACAGGGAAACCGGCGAGTCCGCACTGGCGGTATAGCGGAAAAGATCACCGCTGTTTAACAGGTGTTCTATTTCTGTGCGGGCTGAGTCGGGAATGGGTTCTGCGTCATAGACGTTGGGGCCAATAGCCATACCTTCACCTTATCCGAAATGTCTTTTCGGATTAACTACAACATAGATGCGTTCAGATCCAAAGCAAAAAGCCCGCAACGCGGGTAGCGTGACGGGCCTTTTCATCGGCTGTGCAGTCGTTATGCGCCGCGAAAATGCCCGGCGATCATCCGCGCCAGCACGGGCTCATCTGTGGGCTGATCAAGCGCAGCCTCCGCCGCGTCCATCATGTCCGCCGGTACCGGGACGGTGTCGCGTTTGGCGCGCAGGAAATCGCCAAGGATAAACGGGTCCAGCTCCGGATGGGGCTGCACCGTCAGGATGCTGTCGCCATAGGCCAGTGCCGCATTCTCGCAAAAATCGCTGCTGGCAACCACGCGGGCACCCTCTGGTCGTTCTACCACCTGATCCTGATGCCATGCATTCAGCGCCAGGTCTCCATGCCCGTCAAAACGGTACTCGGTGCGTCCGACCGACCAGCCGCCGCTGAATTTCTCCACCCGGCCACCAAGCGCCTGGGCGATGATCTGATGGCCAAAACAGATGCCGACCATCGGCCGCTTTGCCACGTGAATGCTGCGGATCAGATCTTCCAGCGGTGCGATAAACGGGACGTCTTCATAAGCACCGTGCAGGGAGCCGGTTATCAACCAGCCATCCGCCAGCTCCGGCCCGGCAGGGAACTCCATATCGCAGACGTCATAGCTCTCAAGTGAAAACCCGTGCCCGTCCAGCAGCCGCGCAAACATAGCGCGAAAATCACCGTGTGTGTCTGCTATAACTTCCGGCACGTGGCCGCAGTGCAATACTCCGATCTTCATCTTCTCATTATCTCATCAACTGGGGCCGGTAACGGATCTTACGGCGCTGCTCTTTCGGCAGGTGCCGGTTCAGGCGTTTGTTCACCACCCCAAACAGACCAATCACGATCAGCGTCAGCAGGATGAAATAGCCGGCCAGGATCGGGTAGGGGATGAACGGGTTGAAGGTCTTGTCGGCGAAATAATTGGCGTAATACAGCGCGTCCCCTTTTTGTCTCCAGGCTGGAAAACCGGAGAAAAACACAAGTGTGGTGGCGTGGAACAAAAAGATCGCCTCGTTGGTATAGGCCGGCCAGGCCAGCCGCAACATCGTAGGCCAGAGGATACGGCGGAACCGCGGCACCCCGGTGATGCCATAGGCGTCTGCCGCTTCGACATCACCCTTGGGGATCGACTGCAGTGCGCCATAGAAAATCTCGGCGGAATAGGCGGAGGTGTTGAGAAACAGCACCACCAGCGCGCCCATACCGGCCGAGCTCAGTGGGTTGAAAAACGGGCTGACGCTTTTGAGGCTGAGAAACAGGAAATAGGCAAAGAAGAACTGAATGAACAGCGGCGAGCCACGGAACAGGAAGATGAACCATTCAGAGGATTTGCGCGCCAGCCGGTTGTGCGACGCTTTGCCCACCGCCAGCAGCGTGGCAAAGAAAAATCCGGTCACCAGCGCGATGGCGCCGAAATACACGTTCCAGATCATGCCGGAGCCGATCAGGGTGAACTGGTCGCAGAGCGTGAAATCACTGCGCGGCAGCAGTCGTTCGCCATAGCCAAGCGAGCGCAGCCCATAATCTTGTATCGTCTGCCAGCAGTTCATGCTTCGGCCCTCCGTTGCGCTTCGCCGCCGGTGGTGGCCTGGCCGTGAGACAGTTTGTTGGTGAGCCGGGTCAGCACGATTTCGGACACCCGGGTGAAGCCGAGATAGAACACCAGCAGCGCCAGGAAATACCACATGCGCCAGTCAGGGTGCGGGTAGGCGGTAAACCGTGCGGTCTTGAACCCACCCAGTTCGCGCGCCCAGTAAACGATGTCCTCGACCCCGAGCAGGAACAACAGGGGTGTGGATTTGATCAGCACCATCCACAGGTTGGACAGGCCCGGCAGCGCATAGACCCACATCTGCGGCACGGTGATGCGCCAGAAGGTCTGGCGGTGGCTCATCCCGTAGGCCTCGGCGGTCTCGACCTGCGCCCGGGGCACCGCGCCCATTGCCCCGTTCAGGACATTGGCGGCAAAAGCGCCGAAGACGATGGAAAAAGTCAGCACCGCAAGTGAGAAACCATAGGTCTCATGCATCCATTGCGGCGAGGATGACAGGGGCATTTTCGCCGCCGCACAGACGACAAAATCATTGCCCTGGCGGATCGGATCGGTCCATTCGGGGCACAGCACCTTATGGCGGGCCCACTCAAACCCCTGATCCAGCGCGATCACAAAAAACAGGAAAAAGGCGATATCCGGCACGCCGCGCACAATGGCGATATAGCCGCGGCCGATCCAGCTCAGCGGTGGGAAATGCGACCGGGCCGCCATCGCGCCGCCAAAACCGAACAACAACGCCAGCGGCGCCGTTATGGCCAGCAACAGCAATACAGTTCCAAATGAGATGTAAAACCCCATGTGCTTGCCGGTGGTGAGATAGCAGGACAGCCATTTGAAACCGGAAAGCGTGGCGGGATCGGCGCAATATTCAAAAATGGCGGGACCTCATGAGGTATTGGCGAAGCCGGGGTGGGGTCGAAACCGGGGTGAGGGCGGACCTTGGCCGGACACCGCCGGCCTGCAATCAAAACAGGCGGGGCCATCGCGGCCCCGCCTGATGAGGTAACTTAGTAGGTTGCGATGCCGTCGCCGAACCATTTAACCAGCAACGTGTTCAGGGACCCGTCGGCTTTCATGCTGTCGATGGCCGCGTTGAATTTGCCACGCAGTTCGGTGTCGCTTTCACGAATGCCAAGGCCAATGCCGCCGCCAAGAGGCACGTCGTTGCCAACAAACATCAGTGCGCCACCGGATTCGTCCACGATTGGCACCAGGTAATCTTTGTCGGCCAGCACCGCGTCCGCTTCGCCACTTGTCACCGCTGCAATGGTCTCATCCGGCGTTGGGTACTCAACAAGAGTTGCGCCGGAGCTGGCCACATAGCCGGCCTGGATGGTCGCGGTCTGTGCGGCAATCACGCCGCCTTCCAGATCAACGCTGTCGGAAACCGCCATAAATGCGGAGGCCGTGGGCGGATAGTAATCTTGTGTAAAATCAATGACTTCGTCGCGTTCGTCGGTGATCGACATGCCAGCGATAATGGTGTCATAGTTGCCGGACACCAGGTTGGGGATGATGCTGTCCCAATCATTGGTGACCCACTCGCAGGTCAGCTCAGCCCGTGCGCACAACTCGTCGCCCAACTCGCGCTCAAAGCCGTCGACTTCGCCGGCATCATTGATGAAGTTATAGGGAGGGTAAGCGCCCTCGGTGCCCATGCGTACGGTCTGCGCCATGGCGACGCCGGCGCTCAATGCCAGCACGGCAGTGGTCAGGATCAGTTTTTTCATTGTTAAAACTCCCAGTCAGTGTGTTGTAATAAGTGTCGTTTATGCCGGAACGGTAGCGCTGACAAATTGCTTCAGGCGCTCCGATTTTGGGTTGCCGAATATTTCATCCGGCGTGCCTTCTTCTTCGATCAGCCCCTGGTGCAGAAACACCACGTGGTCTGATACATCCGCCGCCATGCGCATGTCGTGGGTGACAATGATCATGGTGCGGCCTTCGTCGGCAAGTGACCGGATCACTTTGATCACCTCTTGCTCCAGTTCAGGATCAAGCGCCGAAGTTGGTTCATCAAACAGCAAGGCCTTGGGCTCCATGCACAAGGCGCGTGCGATCGCCGCCCGTTGTTGCTGGCCGCCGGACAATTGCGCCGGGTAGACATCGCATTTGTCGCCAATGCCCACCTTTTCCAGATATTTGCGCGCTGCGGCCTCAACCTCGTCGCGGTCACGTCCCAGAACAGTCACTGGCGCTTCCATCACGTTTTGCAGGATGCTCATATGCGCCCACAGATTGAACTGCTGGAACACCATCGACAGGTTGGTGCGGATGCGGGTGACCTGGGTCCGGTCCGCCGGGTGCCGGTTCAGCCCGGTGCCGCGCCAGACAATTGGTTCGCCTTCAAAGCGGATCTCGCCCTGCTGGCTGTCCTCCAGCAGGTTGGCGCAACGCAACAGTGTCGACTTGCCGGATCCGGAGGAACCGATCAGGGAAATGACATGCCCTTTGGCGGCGGTCAGAGAGACGCCTTTCAGCACCTCCAGCTGACCATAGCTCTTGTGCAGGTCGTGAATTTCGATAACGGGTTCTGAAATTTGGGTCACGCGGCTTCTGACGTCTTGTTGTTGATATGGGTGCAGTAGGTACGAATTAACGAACAAATGCAATGTTCGAGTAGGTTCTTCGATTTGGCAAACGCGCCATTTTGACAGGTGAATGCAACAATCTGGCGTTATCGGTCCGGTTTAGAAGCCACGGCCTCTGCCGGCGGATCCTGTAACAGAAATACGATAAAATCTCCGCTGGCAGCGGCCAAGATTGCCGCCGCGTCAGTCGGATCTCTGACCTCGCGTCACCTCAGCCGCGGCGGGCTTCAACCCTTTTGCGGGCAAGGTTGCTGTTGCGGTCATTCACCCCCAGCAGGCTGGACACCAGTCGCAGAAGCGAATCTTCATGTTGCTCGCGCACCCCGTCTGCCAGCACGATGTCCCACAGGGATTCGACGACAGCTTCGCGCTCTTCATAGGGGACTGCGTCTTTGATTGCGCGGGTGAAACGCACCGTGTCGGGCGCTTCGGCTTCCAGCGTTTCCGCCTGGCCCAGCAAATCGGCAGCGCCGGCAGCATCAAGCCCGTAGCGGTTGGACACCACCCGGGCGATGCGCGCGGCTTCTTCAGCGCTGTAATCGCCGTCGGCACGGGCAACGCGCACCAAAAGCGCCGTCAGCGCCAGGTGGGCATCAAGTTCAGGAATCGGGGCATCGGCCTGGATCAGCCGTTTCAGGAAATCTGCAAACATAACATTGATATAATCCGCTCAGGCGGCAGAGCCAAGGGGCTCAGCCGTCATATCCTTCAACAATTGTCACATTCGCCTCAGAGACCGGCTGCCGGATCGCCAGCGCGGCCTCATATTCCGGACTTTGGTAGCAGGCCATTGCCGTATTGTAATCGGCAAATTCAATCACCACGCTGCGCGGCAGGCCGCTGCCTTCCATCTGCTGCTGGGCACCGCCGCGCACCAGAAACTTCGCGCCGTATTTGTCAAACGCGGCGGCGTTGGCACGGCGGTAGCCCTCATAGGCCTCGGCATCGTCCACCCGTACCTGGGCGATCCAATAGGCTTTGCTCATCTCAGTCTCTCCTGATTTTTGTGCCAGGGTAGCGTGTTATACCGCCAGTGCAAGTGAGCCAACCAGCAACAGCGCCATGCCGATGTTGAACATCCGCATATGGCGCTGGTCACGCAGGATCCGGCGCATCTGTTGCCCCAATACGGTCCAGCTGCTGACGGTGGGCAGGTTGATGGCGCCGAATATTGCCGCCACAACCAGCACAGAAGCCACGTCGCGTGCCGGCGCATAGACGCTGATCGCAGTCAGCGCCATCGCCCAGGCTTTTGGATTGACCCACTGAAACAGCGCCGCCTGGAAGAAACTCATCGGGTGTGTTTCGGCACGCGCGTCGCCCATCGGCGCCGCATTGGCCAGTTTCCACGCCAGCCAGAGCAGATAGGCGACCGAAGCGACTTTCAGAACGGTGTAGAGCGGTGGCCAGAGATCAAACAACTGCATCAGCCCCAGCCCGACCAGCCCGACCATGAAGGTAAAGCCGATGGCCACGCCCAGCATATGGGGCAAGGTGCGGCGAAAGCCGAAATTGGCGCCCGAGGCCATTAGCATCAGATTATTGGGCCCCGGTGTCACCGAGGAAACGAAAGCAAAAGCGGCAAGGCCGAAATAAAGGTCATAAGTCATTTGCATATTCTGCACCTGTCCAAGCCGAATTGAATTGCTTTGTTGTGCCGTTAACAGGTAATTCTGCAATCTATGACGGTAAAAGATCGGATTGACCAAAATATATTGCGCGAGCTGACCCGCGAGGGCCGGATCAGCAATCTGGAGCTGGCGGAACGTATCGGGTTGTCGCCCTCGGCTTGCCTGCGCCGGGTGCAGGAACTGGAACGGCTGGGGGTGATCCGCGGCTACCGCGCCGTTCTGGACGGTGAAGCGGTGGGGCGGGCCTTTGTCGCCTATGTGGCGGTGGGGCTGAACCTGCATACCAAATCCGCCCAGGCAGCGTTTGAGCGCGCTATGGCAGCCGCGCCCCAGGTCCAGGAATGCCACAATGTGGCCGGGGCGATTGAATATCTTCTGCGCGTCGAAGTGGCAGATCTGGTGGCTTATAAACGCTTTCATACCGAGGTGCTGGGCACGGTGGAGCAGGTCTCTTCGATCACCTCCTATATCGTGATGGGCAGCCCCAAAGACCTGCGCGCCTGAGGCAGTGTCCCCGACAGGGCACCCGACGGTGTCCAAAACCGGGACCGGGCCCGGGAGCGAGGACGGGCTGTGGCGGCGGTTGTCGCTGTGGGCAGGTGTCGGGACTGCGGGCGTGGTGCGCAGTGTGGCCGGGACAGAGGCTGAAGTTGATATCAAGACAGCGTTCGTGTGCCGTGCCTGGGCAAGCAGGGGCAGCAACTGCGCCGCCGCCGTAGTGGGGGGGGGCGTGGTGGCGACTGTGGCGACCGCAGCGGGTGGCCCTCCCGCCCGTCAGCCAGGTTCTGCGAACCCAGCTTCCCGTTGGGCCGTGCCGCGCGCATGTGCGGCTGCAGCCTGACCGGGACGGTCAGGCTGCCTGCTCTGGCCGGGCGCTGCGTCAGCGGCCGGGGGAGGCGGGCGGTGCCGGCGATCTGGTGCCGGCAGGGCCGCGCGCATGAATGCGGCACAAAAAAGGCCGGGACTGTGCCAGCCCCGGCCTTTTGTATTTTTCGGGAAACCCCGGGCCCGCAAAGGGGCGGTGGCCGCTAGACCAGTCGGCTGTTCTCTTTGGCCGCACGCACAAAATCGGCAAACAGCGGATGCGGCTGGAACGGTTTGGACTTCAGCTCCGGGTGGAACTGCACCCCCACAAACCAGGGGTGATCCTTCAGCTCGATGATCTCGGGAAGACGGCCGTCCGGCGACATGCCCGAAAAGATCATGCCTTTTTCCTCAAGCGCTGCACGGTATTTGGTGTCAACCTCATAGCGGTGACGATGGCGTTCCTCAATCGCGGTGGTGCCATAGATCTCCGCCACGCGCGAGCCCTCGGTCAGGGTGGCATTATAGCTGCCCAGACGCATGGTGCCGCCCTTGTCGTCATCGACCTTGCGGGCGATCTTGGCATTGCCCTGCACCCATTCTTTCAGGTGATAGACCACGGGTTCAAACCGTTTTTTGCCGGCCTCGTGGTCAAACTCTTCCGAGCCGGCGTCTTTGATGCCAGCGAGGTTGCGCGCCGCTTCAATCACCGCCATCTGCATGCCGAGGCAAATGCCCAGGTAAGGGATGTTGCGGGTGCGGGCGAATTCCGCCGCTTTGATTTTGCCCTCGGTGCCGCGTTCGCCAAAACCGCCGGGCACCAGAATCGCGTGAAAGCCTTCCAGATGCGCGCCGGCGTCGTCTTTTTCAAACACTTCCGCATCGACCCATTCGACTTTGACCCGCACCCGGTTGGCCATGCCACCGTGGGTCAGCGCTTCGACATAGGATTTATAGGCGTCTTCCAGCTGGATATACTTGCCGACAATGGCGACTTTGACTTCGCCTTCGGGGTTGAACACCCGGTCCTGCACATCCTGCCACACATCGAGCTTTGGTTTGGGCGCGGGGGAGATGCCAAACGCATCCAGCACCGCCTGGTCCAGACCCTGCCGATGGTAGGCCATCGGAGCCTCATAGATCGATTTCAGATCCGGCGCCGCGATCACATCACCTTTGCGCACGTTACAGAACAGGGCGATCTTCTCGCGCTCTTTCTGCGGGATCGGTTTGTCAGAGCGGCAGACCAGCACGTCTGGCTGCAAGCCGATGGAGCGCAGCTCTTTCACGCTGTGCTGAGTCGGTTTGGTTTTAAGCTCGCCGGCGGCGCCCAGATAGGGCAGCAGGGTGAGGTGCATGAACACCACTTCGCCGCGTGGTTTTTCCTGGGCGAACTGGCGAATGGCTTCAAAGAAGGGCAGCCCCTCGATGTCGCCAACAGTGCCGCCGATCTCACAGAGCATGAAATCAACTTCATCTTCGCCGACGTGGATGAAATCTTTGATCTCATTGGTCACATGTGGAATGACCTGAATGGTTTTGCCGAGGTAATCGCCGCGGCGTTCTTTTTCCAACACGTTGGAATAGACCCGGCCCGCAGAAATGGAATCCGTTTTGCGCGCCGCAACGCCGGTAAAGCGTTCATAATGGCCCAGGTCCAGATCGGTCTCCGCGCCGTCATCGGTGACAAAGACTTCGCCATGTTCAAACGGCGACATCGTGCCCGGATCGACATTGAGATAAGGATCAAGTTTGCGCAGGCGAACCGAATAACCGCGTGCCTGAAGCAGCGCGCCCAATGCGGCCGAAGCCAGACCTTTGCCCAGCGATGAAACCACACCACCTGTGATGAATACAAACCGTGCCATGTTGGGCAGCGACCCCCGTGATAAACGTTATTAAAGAGCAAGCGGACGGAACGCAGAATTCCGTGCTTCACGGGATTTAAGCCTATACTGGATTCGGTCGTCCCGCGCAACCAAACCGCAAGATGCTGCGGAGGAAGCCCCCGCAACACACAAGTCTTTGCAGATTTTTCCGATTTTATTCGGCGCGTGGCACACTCAGCGGCGCATCCGAGGCCGAGGGGGGCAGCAGATCGATGGCCGCAGGCACCTCAGCCACAGGCGCGTCACCCACCCGGTCAATCACCGAAGAGGTGCCGGACTTCTGCGCCGACAACACGGTCAGCGAAAGTGAGGCGATCATAAACGCGATACCAAAGAACCAGGTCAGTTTGGTCAGCGCCGAAGCCGCCGCACGGCCGGACATAACGCCGCCGCCGCCGCCACCATCGCCACCACCCATACCCAGGCCACCGCCTTCGGAACGTTGCAAAAGCACAACGCTGATCAAGCACAGAGCAAGGATCAGAAGGACGACAAGGATGACATTTTCCATAGGGCGTGGCCTTTGTGTGCAATTCATTCGATGAAGGTATTTAGGCGTTAGTGGGACTTGCCGCAACCCCAAAGCGGCGGCAGCCCGCGCCAATTTCGCGGAAAGCTGAGCGCAACAGGCCGGTTCCGGCAACCAGGCAATCTCTGCGGCCCTATTCGTCGATGTCATCCATGTCGGACTGACCGGACAGCGCCCGGCGCACATGGCTCCAGCTCAGCCCGACGCCCAGCACCACAGAGAGCGCAAAAATGCCCAGCCAGGTGTTCATCGACTGGTTGTCCAGGCTCAGCAGACCCATGTCATACAGCACCCAGATCAATGCTGCGACCAGTGCCATCACCAGGCCCATGCCAAAGGCGCCGATGCTGCGCAACGTGGCGCGCAGATAGATGATATAGGCCACGACCAGCAACAACCCGCTGAGAACCACCACCGACAGGCTCTGATCGAAATTGGCAACCGACCAGCGGATATAGTTCCATTCTGTCGGATTAAAGGTCGCAGCGATCAGTGCAAAGGCGAACAGCCAGCGCATAAAATAAGCCATAAGGGTCCCCGGTTTTGGTCCTGGTCGGTTGTTTTTTGCGAAAATGCCCCAATTCCGGGCCGCAAGTCCAGCCCGGATGCAGATTCGGGTTGGCAGCGCCGGTCTGGCGGGTCTATAGGAATGCGGGTTTTCTCAAAAGTCAGGGTTCAGATATGGCCAACGTCGTTGTTGTCGGCGCTCAGTGGGGCGACGAAGGAAAAGGCAAGATTGTAGATTGGCTCTCAGAGCGCGCCGATGTGATTGCGCGCTTTCAGGGCGGCCACAATGCGGGCCACACGCTGGTCATTGACGGCAAAGTCTACAAATTGTCGCTGTTGCCCTCCGGCATTGTCCGTGGTGGCAAACTGTCTGTCATCGGCAACGGGGTGGTGCTGGACCCCTGGCACCTGGTCAAGGAAATCGCCATCCTGCGTGACCAGGGCGTCGAGATCTCGCCCGAATCGCTGATGATCGCGGAAAACACGCCGCTGATCCTGCCGATTCATGGCGAGTTGGACCGGGCGCGCGAAGATCAGACCGCGGTTGCCAAAATCGGCACCACCGGTCGTGGTATCGGCCCGGCCTATGAAGACAAGGTGGGCCGTCGTTCTGTCCGTGTTGCCGATCTGGCCGATGAGGCCACGCTGGAGCTGCGGGTCGACCGCGCGCTGGTGCATCACGATGCGCTGCGCCGGGGTCTGGGCATGGAGCCGGTGGACCGTGATGCGCTGATCGCGTCGCTGAAAGAGATTGCCAAAGAAGTGCTGCCTTATGCCGCTCCGGTGTGGAAAGTGCTCAACGAAAAGTCCAAAGCCGGCAAACGCATTCTGTTTGAAGGCGCTCAGGGCGCGCTGCTGGATATCGATTTCGGCACTTACCCGTTTGTGACCTCCTCCAATGTAATCGCTGGCCAGGCCGCCACAGGCACCGGCATGGGGCCGGGCGCGATTGATTTCGTGCTGGGCATTGTCAAAGCCTATACCACCCGCGTCGGCGAAGGCCCGTTCCCGGTTGAACTGCACGATGCCGATGGTCAGCGCCTTGGCGAACGTGGTCACGAGTGGGGCACGGTCACCGGCCGCAAACGCCGCTGTGGCTGGTTTGATGCGGTTCTGGTGCGCCAGACCTGCGCCACGTCCGGCGTCAACGGCATTGCTTTCACCAAACTCGACGTTCTCGACGGGTTTGAAGAGCTGAAAATCTGCGTCGCCTATGAGCTGGACGGCGAACGGCTGGATTACCTGCCCACCGCCGCCGACCGTCAGGCCCGCTGTAAGCCGATCTATGAGGTGATGCCCGGCTGGTCCGAAAGCACCGAAGGCGCCCGCAGCTGGGCTGATCTGCCTGCCAATGCGATCAAATATGTGCGTCGCGTCGAAGAGCTGATCAATTGCCCGGTGGCGCTGCTCTCGACCAGCCCTGAACGCGACGACACCATTCTCGTCACCGACCCGTTCCAGGACTGATGGCGCTGTCCTATAAAACCCGCCGGCGGCTGTCGCTGCTGATCCTGCTGGTCGGTCTGCCGGTGTACATCGTGTCTGCGGTCAGCATTGTCGCTCTGTTTGAGCGGCCGCCGATCCTGCTGGAACTGGCGATCTATCTCGTGCTGGGTGTGGTCTGGGCGTTTCTGTTCAAATCTGTGTTCATGGGGGTGGGCAAGGCCGACCCCGATGCGCCGGAGGACACCGATCAGGACAGCTGATCCAATCGGACACTCTGAAAATAAAAAAGGCGGCCCGTCAGGAGCCGCCTTTTTTGATCTTTCAGGCCGCGTTCAGCCAGCCAGGTCTTCGCGTCTGAACCTGGTGTCCTCATCAATCTGAAACTGGCCACGCTTGATTTTGCGAATTTTGCCGGCGCGCAACAACTGGCCAAAACTGCGCAGCCCTTCTTCGCGGGAAAACGCGCCCTCATTCAGCTTGGACACCGTCTGCATGATCTGTGGCCGCGAGAAATGCGGCTGCCCTTCCACAAAAGCCGTATAGGCGGCGGCGGCCTCCAGCAGGTCGGTCAGCTGATGTGCGCCCACCGATTCGG
This sequence comes from Candidatus Halocynthiibacter alkanivorans, assembly GCF_003333265.1. Lineage (GTDB taxonomy): Bacteria > Pseudomonadota > Alphaproteobacteria > Rhodobacterales > Rhodobacteraceae > Halocyntiibacter_A > Halocyntiibacter_A alkanivorans. The sequence continues at coordinate 18,056 of NZ_QOLB01000035.1, read as the reverse complement.
CGTATTCGGCAAAGCCTTCGGAGTCATCAAACAGGTTCTGCTTTTCCGGGTCAGCGGCCACCTGCTGCGCCAGGGCGGCGACCACAGAGGGCTGTGCGCCCGATTGCGGCGTACGGATGCGGCGGGGCCGGATCGCAGGATGGGTATCGTGGCGCTCAGAGCTGACCGCGGCGGCGGGGCGGTTGGTACCGTTCACCCGTTGCTCCGAAACCAGCACCAGCGGTGCCATCGGACGTTCTGCAAGACGCTCACCGCGCTGATTGCGTCCCGGACGGCGCGGCTGCACCGCATGGGCCAGGTCATCGCGATAGCGGCCATCGCGGGGTTCAGGCCCCTGGCGGCTGTCTGGCGTGTCGGCACGGGTCGCCGCAACGGCAGCTTTCAGATGCTGGATGGCAGAGCGGCGGCGCGAGGTTTCCGGCTTGGCCAGTTCCGCGTCGGTGGCGGAGAGGATGCGGTCCACGGTGTTGACCGTATTGGCGTCTTCCAGCACGGCGCGGCCGCTGCGGGTCAGTGGCATTTCTGCCGTCTCCGCAATGTCCTGAGGGTCAGTTGTGTCCGCAGTTGACTCAGTCGAAGGGGCGGCCGAAGTTTCAGCCTGTGTATCTGCCTGTGTATCTGCCTGCGTGTCTGCGGTACCGGCGTCCTCTTCCGGGCCGGAGCGGGCAGCGGCCAGCGCGGCCAGCAACGATTCTTCATCCGCATCACTCAGCGAACTGCCGGCAAATTCGTCCTCACCTACCGGATCGTCGTTGTCCGCGTCGCCGCCGGTGTTTTGGGCCGCGGCGCCTTTGGCGGCAGCTTCCGCCTCAGCGGCTTTTTCCATCGCGACCTGCAAAGTGCCGTCACTGCGCGCGGCTTCAAAATCTGCACGGCGCATTTTCACTACACGGGCCCGGGAGGCGGTGGCAGGTTCCGTTTCTTCTGCAGGTTCAGGTGCATCTGCGGCTTCAGTGACGGTGGTGGTGTCTGCCTTCTCAACGCCCGCAAGCTCGTCCTCTGCCGTCGTCAGCAGAATATTGGCCAGGTCACTTAATGTTGTGGCGTCGGCGTCTTCTTCCGCTTCAATATTGCTGACTTGCGCCTCGCCGCTGTCGGCAGGTGCCGCCTCGTCAGTGTCCACGTCTGCCAGGCCGGCAGCGATCGTCGCGATAAGTTCTGCCTTGGCAAGCTCTGAAGGATCTTCAGCGAGCCCGGTGGCCTCTTCTGAAGCGTCCTCACCGGTCTCAGTGATCTCTTCTTCTGCAGCCAGCTGGACCTGTTCCTGCGCAGGGTCGTCATTGCTGTCTGTCGCGAGATCGTCAGCCACTGGCGCGTCGTCCTGCAGCCCGGCCTTGTCCGCCGTTGCTGAAACTTCCGTCGCCGGCGCTTCGTCCTCCTGAGGCCGCGCCTCAGGACCACCGTCAGCCCCACCGTCAGCCCCACCGTCAGCCCCACCGTCAGCGGCGTCATCCGTCGCGCTTTCCAATGCTGCTGGCACGTCACTGCTGGTCTCGCCAAAGCTATCCGCTTCGACAGCCTCTGCTGCGTCGACGATGGCCAGGGCGTCATCAACCGCCACCGCGTCACGAATTTCCGCGTCGGGCGCGGTATGGAATTCCGGATCGGCCACCGGCTCAATGATGCTCAGTGCATCCTCGTCATCGGATGCAGTTTCAGCACCAGGCTGAAAAAGGTTCTCGTCTGTGTCATCGCCCGCCTGCGCAACGGTGCCTGCATCTTCATCTTCATTTTCATCGGCAGCGGCGCGGACCTGCGGCGCATTCACCGCCTCAGCGTCCGGCAGATCCACAGAAGGATCGCCCGCCTCTTCTATACCGTCAAAACCACCGCCGGCGGCTTCTTCGGAAATATCCGCATCCGCCACGTCGGCAAAGGGGGCACGCTGATCTGCGTCGCGCACTTCCGTCAGCGCGTCAGAGACAAACTGATCTACGAAATTGTCGTCGCCCCCGGCGCGCATATCGTCAATCTCTTCATCGTCAGAAGGCGCGTCGTCAAATAAGGAATCTGCAGCCAGTTCATCGCTGAACGGCTGGTGTTGCTCCGGCTGTGCAACCACCGCGCGGATCCGCAGCAGTTTTGCGGCAATGGAATCTTCGTCATGGCTGATGTCCGCCGCCGGCGCAGGTTTGGCGCTGGCCCAGGGCGAGGTGGGGGCAGCGGAAAACCCGTCACGGTCTTTGTATTGTCCAGGGTTGTAGGGCGCTGAGGGGTCGATCAGATCTTCGTCCTCATAAGCAGACATCTCGTCATCCGGCGCGATGAACAGCTCTTCCGCAAGCGGCGCGGGGCTCTGCTCAGGCTGAGGCGCGGGCTGTGCTTCTGCAATGGATTCCACCGCCTCAGGCACAGCGGCTTCCGGGGAATGTTCTGTGCTGTCTTCTGCGGAGCTGATTGCGGCGATGTCTGGCCCGGCGCTTTTGGCGCTGGTTTCAGCCAGTGGCGCGGGCGCATCCGCTGCCGCCTCTTCTGCCACGTCTGCTGGCAGTTCGGCTGTCAACTCTGCAGCGCTGCTTTGAGCCGCGGTGACTGGTGATGCGACCGCCGGTGTGGTTTCAACAGGTTCAACCGCCTCTGCGGCAACGGCAGCCGGCGCAGAATCAGCGTCAGAAGCCGGGGCAGCAGCGGCCACCGGCGTGTCCAGCTGGCGCAGAATAATACCGCCGTTTTCAACTTTGGCTTCGACCCGGCGCTGCAATTCGCGCTCCGCGATACGATGCAGCATTTCCGCATCCGGCACCGGTGGTTCGGCGCCAAAATAGCGGTCCTCTGCTGCCAGATCGCGGAAATACTCTGCGATGCCGCGCATAGTTGAAAACGGATCGTCAAAGCCTTCGAGCGTGCAGGAAAATGTCCCGTACGAAACCGTTAGAATTTTACTTGCGCCAACCATCAAAATCTCGCTTTCAATACCGCCGTGTTGACATCTTATTTACCATGGATTGGTTCGCAAATAAGAACAGAACTGCGCAAAAGAGCGTATCTTTTCATGGCAAAATTGTGGCATGGGAAGGTAAAAGAGGCGCTTCAACATGTCGGAAATCCTGTTTTCAAGTCGCACACCCATCACGATTGTCGGTGGTGGACCGGTTGAACGTACTGAAATTGCTGAACTTCAGGCGATTGCGCCGCGTCTGGTGGCGGCGGATGGCGGTGCTGGCGCCGCACTTGCGGCCGGCGTGATGCCCGAAGCGGTGATCGGGGATTATGACTCAATTGATGCCGCCAGCCGCGCCGCGATTCCTGCCGCCCGCCAACATGTGGTTAACGCCCAGGACAGCACCGATTTTGACAAGGTTCTGGTCGCGGTTGAGGCGCCGCTGTTGCTGGGGCTTGGCTTTCTGGGGGGCCGGCTGGACCATGAATTGGCGGTGCTCTCGAGCCTCGTACAGCGCACCGGCAAAAATGTGGTGCTGCTCGGCAGTGAGGATCTGGTGTTTCACCATTCCGCCTCCGCTGGCGTCCTGAAACTGGAGCTGGAAGAGGGCACCAGGTTTTCGCTGTTTCCACTGCAACCGGTCACCGGCACCAGCCGCGGCTTGCACTGGCCAATCGACGGGCTGCGTATGGCGCCGGGCGCTGCCATCGGCACGTCAAACAGGGTGGCAGAGGGGCCGGTCGAGGTGGCGTTTCACAATGACGGCATGCTGGTGATCCTGCCGCGGCACTGTCTTGCGGAGGTGCTTACTGCCCGGGGCTGGTGATGTCTTCTGGCGTCTCAGACGTGATATCCGCGGGCCCGTTCGGGCGGCTCAGCACAAACCAGGCCGCGCCACCGAGGCTGACGGCCTGAATCACCAGCACAAAGGGTTTCACCCCAAAATACCAGCTGGCGGCAAAGGTCACCCCCATCATGCCACAGGCGATCGCTTTATATTTCGGTGCGATCGCACCACTGCGCTCCCAATCCTCAATCAAAGGGCCAAAATGGGCGTGCTCAATCAGCCAGGCGCGGGCGCGCGGGCTGCCCTTGCCAAACAGGAAGGCCGCCAAAAGGATAAACGGTGTGGTGGGCAGCACCGGCAACAGCACACCGATGGCGCCAAGCGCCACCGCGATCCAGCCAAGGATCAGATAGATCATCCGGTGCATATATTCCCTCCAGGTCAGGCTGGTGTCGCGTCTGCTGTCACCTCTGCGGCGACCCTCGCTGCCAGCCTCTTCCCGGTTATCTAAGCATTTTCAGCGCCGCTTCCAAGCCATGATACAAATTGCACTCGCGCGCGGGCGTCTTCTTTCCTATAACATGCGCAATCAGATACGGAGCACGCAGATGAGCGGACAACTTTCCCCTATTGATACGGCAAAATTCGTCGCCGCCAAACGCGCGGTTGAATTTGTTGAAGACGGTATGAAACTGGGCCTGGGCACCGGCTCCACCGCGGCCTGGATGGTGCGCTGCCTGGGCGAACGGGTGCGCGAAGAGGGGCTGAAGATCATCGGTGTGCCCACCTCCAGCCGCACCGCTGAACTGGCACGTCAGCAGGGCATCACCATCACCAGCCTGGACGAGGCCAAATGGCTCGACCTGACCATTGACGGCGCCGATGAGTTTGACTCGGAGCTGAACCTGATCAAAGGGGGCGGCGCGGCGCTGTTGCAGGAAAAAATCGTTGCCACCGCGTCCGACCAGATGATCGTGATCTCGGATGTGTCCAAAAGGGTGGATACGCTGGGTGCCTTCCCGCTGCCAATTGAAATCATTCCCTTTGGCTGGCAGACCACCAAAGCGCTGGTGGAAGAACTGCTGCCGTCCATGGAAGTGCTGGGCACCACCACGACGTTGCGTATGAACGGCGATGCGCCGCTGATGACGGACGAGGGCAATCACATTCTCGACCTGCATCTGCGCTCGATCGGCAATGCGCGTCAGCTGGCGCTGGTGCTGAACCAGGTGCCCGGTGTGGTCGAAAACGGTCTGTTTGTAGACATTTGTGACGTAGTTGTGATCGGGCACGGGGATGGCAAAGTTGATGTGCACGACATAAATGAAGGCACCCACGTCACCGACCAGATCGAATTCGCCGAAAGCGACAATATTTTTTCCGACCTCGCAGACTGACACTGCAGATCTTCTGCAGGCTGCGAGAGCGGGCTGACCCAGCGGACCGGATGCCCGGGCTGGCGGGCTGAACAACGGACCTGAACTGAATGCTGATATCACGTACGCCACAACAGACCCTGGTGACCTTTGTGCGCGGCGCGCTGGTCGCCTCCGTCTCGGTCTGGAGCCTGCTGGAAGGTCTGGGCGGTGGCGGCGTGTTTATGCTGCTCTGGGCCGGGCTCAGTGCTGTCTGGGCGCTGGGTATTCTTGCCGGGCTGCTGCGTCAGCGCAACATTGTGGAAACCTCTGATGAGGGGGTGCAGATCTACAACCTGTTCGCGCGGCCCTTTATCCATTGGGATCAGCTGACCTGGGCCGGGCTGGCCACCGGGGCCTCAACAGTGGTGTTCGCATGGACGCCTGAGGAGGGCGGCAAAGAACAATATGCCGGCGTGGCCTTAAAGCTGCTCGGGGACCGTGCCGGTGATCTGCGCGCCGCAGTGGCAGAAGCCCGCCCGGATTTACCAGATCGCAAGCCCGGGACCTGATGATCCCCAAAATTGGCACCATGCCCCCGCACGGGGCAGTGCTGGCAAAAATTACGATGGCCAAAGGAGCGCCTGGATGAGCTTTGATTATGATCTTTTTGTTATTGGCGGTGGCTCCGGCGGGGTGCGCTCTGCACGTCTGACGGCGGCTGACGGCCATAAAGTTGGCCTCGCTGAAGAATTCCGCATGGGCGGCACCTGTGTCATCCGCGGCTGTATCCCGAAAAAACTGATGGTGTTTGCCTCGTCGTTCCCGGCAGAAATCGCCGCCGCCAAAGCCTACGGCTGGGAAGCATCTGTTGGCGCCTTTGACTGGGGCCGGTTCCAGGGTGAACTGCATAAAGAACTCGCCCGGCTGGAAGCGATCTATGACCGCAACGCCAGCAACGCAGGGGTGGAAATCTTTCACCAGCGCGCCACTGTGGTGGACGCCCACACCGTACGGCTCGCCGATGGTACCGAAAAAACCACCAAACATATCCTGATCGCGGTGGGCGGCACCCCCTTTGTGCCCGACACAGTTCCCGGTCACGAGCTGGCGATCACTTCAAACGAGATCTTTGACATTCCGGAGCTGCCGAATAAAATCCTTATCGTTGGCGGCGGTTATATCGCCTCTGAATTCGCCGGCATTTTCAACGGCCTGGGCTGCAATGTGACCCAGTATTACCGCGGCGCGCAGATCCTGCGCGGCTTTGATGACGAAGCGCGCGGCCATATCGCCAATGAAATGATCGCCAACGGGATCGACCTGCACCTGGGCACCAATGTGAGCTCGATGGAGAAACACGACGGCAGGATCCGCGTCAGAAACTCCACCGGCGGCGCGGAAATCTTTGACGTTGTGCTCTATGCCACCGGGCGCAAGCCGCACACCATCGGCCTGGGTCTTGAAAACGCGGGTGTGAACCTGGCGCGCAACGGCGCAGTTGAAGTTGACGACTATTCCCAGACTTCGGTGCCTTCGATCTATGCGGTGGGGGATGTGACCGACCGCGTCAACCTGACACCGGTGGCGATCCGCGAAGGGGTGGCGTTCCATGAAACCGTGTTCCGCGGTAATGCGATGAAACCCGATCACGCGCTGATTCCCTCGGCGGTGTTCACCCAGCCGGAATTCGGCACTGTCGGCCTCTCGGAAGAAGAAGCGCGCGATATAGAACCGATTGAGGTCTACTGCGCCGCCTTCCGCCCGATGCAAAGCAATTTTATCGGCCACAAGGAACGGGTAATGTTCAAACTGGTCGTCTCGGAGCAAAGCCGCAAAGTGCTGGGCTGCCATATTATTGCCCCCCATGCGGGCGAGATGATCCAGATCGCCGGCATCGCGGTGAAAATGGGCGCGACCAAAGAAGACTTCGACGCAACCGTGGCGGTACATCCCACGATGGCTGAAGAACTGGTGCTGATGAAAGAACCGGTTCGAAAGGCTTGATTTTACGGGCGTCAAAGCCCAGTTTACCTGCATGTTTCATGCGAGCAGCCCGGGCAATCCCGGATCTGTATTTGAAAAGAGAGGACCTGACCAATATGGCCAGTAACAATGGCGGCCCATGGGGCGGCGGCGGCGGAGGCCGCGACGATGATGATCGCGGTGGCGATAAACGGCCGCCACAGCGCCCGGGCCGCGACCCGCAGATGCCGCCCGAAATCGATGAGCTGATGAAAAAAGGCCAGGAGCAGCTGCGCGTCCTTATGGGCGGTCGTGGCGGCAAAGGCGGCGGCAACGGTGGCGACGCAGACGGGCCGCAGTTTACCCGCGGCACCTTTGGTCTGGCGGCGCTAGTGGCGATCGGCCTCTGGGCGTTTTCCTCCTTCTATACCGTGAAGCCCGAAGAGCAATCGGTTGAGCTGTTCCTGGGCAAGTTTTCCAGCATCGGCGAATCCGGTCTGAACTTCGCGCCCTGGCCCCTGGTCACCGCCGAAGTTATTTCGGTGACCGCCGAGCGCATTGAAAACGTCGGCGTGGGCAGGGCAGGTCCGTCCGGCCTGATGCTGACCACGGATGAAAACATCGTCGACATCGATTTTCAGGTGGTCTGGAACATCAACGATCCGGCCAAATTCCTGTTTAATCTCGCCGATCCCGATCAGACCATCCAGGCGGTGGCTGAATCGGCGATGCGTGAAATTATTGCCACCAGCGAACTGGCACCGATCCTGAACCGGGATCGTGGCCTGATCTCCACCACCGCACAGGAACTGATCCAGGCAACCCTGGACAGCTATGAGTCCGGCATCAACGTGGTGCGCGTCAACCTCGACAAAGCCGATCCGCCGCGCGAAGTGCTGAATTCTTTCCGTGAAGTGCAGGCGGCAGAGCAGGAACGCGACCGTCTGGAACGCGAAGCAGATGCCTACGCCAATACCGTGCTGGCCTCGGCCCGTGGTAACGCGGCCCAGATCATCGAAGAAGCCGAAGGCTACCGCGCCCGCGTGGTGAATGAAGCCGAAGGTGAAGCCAGCCGTTTCACTGCGGTTCTGGGCGAATATCTGAACGCGCCGGAAGTGACCCGCAAACGTCTCTATCTGGAAACCATGGAAGAAGTGCTTGGCCGGGTGAACAAAGTGGTCATCGACGGCGACGCGGGCGGCCAGGGTGTGGTGCCTTACCTGCCCCTGAATGAGCTCACCAGAGGGGGAAGCAACTGATGCGCAAGACAACACTTATCCTGCCAGCCATCATCCTGGCTGTGATCGTGGCGATGTCCTCGGTCTTTATCGTTGACGAACGTCAAACGGCGCTGGTGCTGCAGTTTGGTCAGATCAAAGCGGTGAAAGAAGATCCCGGTCTGGGATTCAAAATTCCGCTGATCCAGGAAGTGGTTTATTATGATGACCGCATCCTGTCGCTGGAAACTGCCGAAATCGAAGTCACGCCCTCTGATGACCGTCGTCTGGTTGTAGATGCGTTCGCACGCTACCGGATTACCGATGTTGTGCAATTCCGTCAGGCAGTTGGTGTTGGCGGCCTGCGGGTTGCTGAAGACCGGCTGGAACGGATCCTCAACGCCCAGGTGCGCGAAGTGCTTGGTTCTGATCAGGTAACCTCTGCCACCATCCTGTCTTCTGAGCGTGCCGGGCTGATGGTCCGGATCCGCGACAACGCCCGCTTGCGCGCGCTGCCTTTGGGTCTGGAAGTGGTCGATGTGCGGCTGAAACAGACCAATCTGCCGGTGCAAAACCTTGACTCAACCTTTGCCAGGATGCGCGCAGAACGGGAACGTGAAGCTGCAGACGAAATCGCCCGTGGTAAAGAAGCCGCGCAGCGGGTTCGTGCCCAGGCCGACCGGACTGTGGTCGAAGTTGAATCTGACGCGGCCCGGACGGCGGAGATCACCCGTGGTGAAGCCGACGCCAACCGCAACGCGGTCTTTGCAGAAGCCTTTGGCAAGGATCAGGAGTTCTTCGAATTCTACCGCTCCCTTGCCGCCTACCGCAAAGCGTTCCAGTCGGGCAATTCCTCGATGGTGATGTCACCTGACAGCGAGTTCTTCGACTACTTTAAAACGGTAACGCCGCAATAATGGCGTGGATCCTTCTGGCCCTTGGGCTGGTACTGATTGTGGAGGGGCTGGTGTTCGCACTGGCCCCTTTTCGCTTTGATGAGCTGTTGCGCCTGCTGGCGGACATGCCGCTGCAGACCCGGCGCCTGATCGGGCTCGCGGCACTGGCGGCCGGCGTGCTCCTGGTGGCAATCAGCCGATATGCAGGTCTTTGAGTTTAAAAACCAGAATTTCATATTATTCAGACTATATAGACACTGTGTTCGCAGCCGCGATCACACCAAGTTGATAAACCATCGCGGTTTTCAGAGTTGTTCTTTCCGACGGCGATCTTACATTTGATCGTGACGCATACGGCCCCTGTGAATACCCGTGTCGGGTTTAGGGCCTACAAACAAGGAGTTACGCGTGAAACCGCAGGCTGTTTCCATTTCCCGTTCCCCTCAGTTGATGACCCGCATGCTCGCGGTTCTGGCGCTCAGCACCCTGATGTTGCTGGCCTGGATTGCCCAGGCTCAGGCCCGGGGTGCGCCCGAAAGCCTCGCTGATCTGGCCGAAGCCGTCAGCCCGGCGGTGGTCAATATCACCACCTCCACCACAGTGGCGGCGCCGGCAGCTCCTGGCCCGATGGTGCCCGAAGGCTCGCCGTTTGAAGAATTTTTTAAAGAATTTATGGATCGCAATGGCCAGGGTGGCGACAACCGCCGCGCGCGGCGCAGCCAGGCGCTGGGATCCGGTTTTGTGATTTCTGAAGATGGTTATATCGTCACCAACAATCACGTGATCGACGGTGCCGACGAGATTATGATCGAATTTTATGAAGGCATGAAACTGCCGGCGAAAGTGGTTGGCACCGATCCAAAGACCGATCTGGCGCTGCTTAAAGTCGAAAGCGACACCGCGCTGACCTTTGTGCCGTTTGGCGACAGTGACGTCTCGCGTGTCGGCGACTGGGTGATGGCCGTGGGCAACCCGCTTGGCCAGGGCTTTTCGGTCTCCGCCGGTATCATTTCGGCGCGCAACCGCACCCTGTCCGGCTCTTATGATGATTTCATCCAGACGGACGCCGCGATCAACAAAGGCAATTCCGGTGGTCCGCTGTTCAATATGGACGGTGGTGTGATCGGCGTGAACACCGCGATCCTGTCGCCCACCGGTGGCTCTATCGGCATTGGGTTTTCCATGGCCTCCAATGTGGTGGCACCGGTGATCGAACAACTGCGCGAGTTTGGAGAAACCCGGCGTGGCTGGCTCGGTGTGCGCATTCAGGACGTGACCGAAGACGTGGCTGAGGCGCTTGGCCTTGAGACCGCGTCCGGGGCTCTGGTGACGGATGTGCCCGATGGCCCGGCCGCTGAGGCGGGCATTCTGGCCGGCGATGTGATCACCTCATTTGACACTGTCGATGTGGTCGACACCCGGGGCCTGGTGCGCCAGGTCGGCAATACCGAAGTGGGCAAAGCGGTGCGCATCGTGGTGCGCCGGGATGGCAAAAGCCAGACGCTGCTGGTCACGCTGGGGCGTCGCGAAGATGCAGAGGCAGCCCCGATCCCCGTCGTTGCAACCCCTCCGGCGCCGAAGCTTGGCGAAGTGTTGGGCCTGTCGCTGTCGCCGATGACAGCGGAGCTGCGCGCGGAACTGGATCTTGCGGCGAGTGCGGATGGCCTGGTGATCACCGGTGTCGATGAAACCGCCGAAGCGTTCAGCAAAGGCCTGCGTGCCGGCGATGTGATCGTGGAAGCGGGACAGATGGCGGTGAGCTCGGTTGAGGATCTGAACGCCCGCATTGAGCAAGCCCGCGAAGGCGGCCGCAAATCTCTGCTGCTGCTGGTGCGCCGCGGCGGTGATCCACGGTTTGTGGCGCTGACACTGGAGTGACCCGGCTTTAAGTTGAAACACCAGGGGCGGCCTTCGGGCCGCCCTTTTTCGTGCCGGGGCTGTGATTCCAAATGAGCAGAAACCCGTCGGGAATTCGCGGGCCGAAGCGTCAGCAGCGCCACCAGAGCTGGCAGGCCCCCTTTCGGCAGCAGATCCACCCGGGGCAGTAAACAGGAGACTGGCGCAGCGTGCGGGCGGCCAGATTTTCGAGCGGCTGCGCGCGCATGCGCCGTGGCGGTGACAGAGCCTCCGGCGGGGATATTTAAGCCAAAAAGAAGGGCCAGGTGCCAGCTCTGTCTGGGTCCTTTGTGGCCGCGGTGACAGGCTCAGCGCGGTGGCGCTTGTGTCGCAATCAGCCCCATCGCCTCGGCGCTTTGCACCGAAAGCACATCACTGTTCACCCCGCGCGCCACCTGATAGCTGCGAATGGCCCGCCGGGTGCGCGCATCCATGATCCCGGTCACATTTGCCACGTAAAATCCGCGCGCCTTCAGCGCCCGCTGCAGGGTGGCGATAAAAGCAAAATCCTGCACTTCAGGGCAAGGGGTCTGGACCATAATTTCGGCGCGTTCGCTGACGATGCTCTGGCGCGTGTCGGTACGGTATCCCGCCTGCTGGATCACCTCGCCGGTGGTGCGGTCCAGCAATTCGGGTTTGATCTGAACCTGTTCGGTGATGCTTTCCACCACGGCGGGTGAGACGTCCCTGACAAAACAGCTGCCGGGCTGGCTGCCGGCAGGTGCTTGCGGTGTGCCACCGCGCAGGATCACTGGTGCAGGAGTCGTCAGCCCGGCCATCACGCTCAGCTCATTCAGATCCGGCAGGCTGCGTCCGGCCTCTGTCGCCGCCTGACAGCCGGCCAGCACCAGCAGGCCTGAACTGAGTGCAAGCCAGCGCAGCGCGCGGCCGCGTGCGGCCGCGCGCTGCGCCGGCTTGGCGCTGTGGCGCCGGAATAGGGCATCTGGGCTGTTCATAGTCTGCTCATCTGTTTCAGAACCTCTTGCGGGTCCGGTTCGCACTACAATAGCCGCATTTGCCCGGCTTGGAAACGGGGCCTTCGGCCTGAGGTAAACCGCGGATGAAATCAGTTCACTCCGCGCCACCCGCGCCACCCGGGTTTCGCCGGGATGCCGGGTTTCGCCGTCACCCGTGCCACGCCCCGGGGGCTTCACAAATGCGACGTGCATTCCTGTTCATAATAACGGGGACTGTAGCCATACGCGCTGAATTCGACATCCATGCAATGCGTGCACGACTGCAAGCTGCCCCCGACAATATCGAATGCAGCAAGTGCTCCGCTGCGCAGGATACCGGTTTGGGGCCAGGCTATATCTCGTCGGTGCTTCAGGATGGCAAAGAGCCGGCAGTGATGTGGCTATCAAAGATCTGCAACCCGCCCGGGCGTAGGGTTTTTGTGTATCATCAGCGGATTTGTAAGTGTCTCCGGCGGCGGAAGAGATCAGGACTTCACCTGACAAGATTCCGTAAAAACGGGAAAGCGTGCTGGCGTTGCTTGCTGGTGAGTGTTCTCAATATAAGAGCGTAAGAGCGTAAGAGCGTAAGAGCTCTGCAGCGCTGGTGCGGTCTGATCCTGACCGTGGCGCATCCGGACCGATCCGGCCCGCGTGTGCAATTCGCCGCTCAGCGGTGCGATCACGGCAATGACAACACACTCTACTTGGCAAACCGGCGCAGCTTGCTTATTTGGGAGGCAACGGCCTCAGAGCCCGCCTATCAACCAGACTACGGAGCGCCCCTTCAGATGGCCAAAATCACCTATATCGAGCACAACGGCAAAGAACATGTGGTAGAGGTCGCCAACGGGCTGACCGTGATGGAAGGCGCGCGCGACAACGGCGTGCCCGGTATCGACGCCGATTGCGGCGGCGCCTGCGCCTGCTCGACCTGCCATGCCTATGTGGACGCCGCCTGGGTGGACAAGCTGCCGGCAAAAGAGGCAATGGAAGAAGACATGCTCGACTTCGCCTTTGAACCCAATGCCACCCTGTCGCGCCTCACCTGCCAGGTGAAAGTCTCGGCGGCACTGAATGGCCTGGTGGTGAAACTGCCCGAACGCCAGATCTGATGTGGCGGCGGGGCGGCGCGCTCGCACTGTGTCTGGTCGCGGCGTTCTTTGGCGCCGCCGCCGCAGCGGAGGGCGCACGGGACATTACCGGCGCCAGCTACAGCGCCCCCACCACCCGCTACGCCCATGGGGTTCTGGGCGATGACATCGAATATGGCGCGCTGGAGCTGCAGTTTGCAGACGGGTCCAGCCGCCGTTTTACCCTGCCGGAAAATCTGGTGTTTGAAGATACCGCCCCCCGGCTCGCGGATGTCACCGGCGACGGGTTCCCCGAGGTGATCACGGTGGAAAGCGCGTTGGCGCTGGGGGCGCGGCTGACGATCTGGAACAGCGATGGCCGGCTTGCCAGCACGCCCCACATTGGCCAGAGCAGCCGCTGGCTGGCGCCTGTCGGGACTGCCGACCTGGACGGCGACGGCAGTATCGAGATCGCCTATATCGACCGGCCACACCTGGCGCGTATCCTGCGCATCTGGCGTTTTGAAGGCGGTCAACTCACGGAAGTGGCGCAGAAAAGCGGTCTCACCAATCATCAGATCGGCCAGGATTTCATCACCGGCGGTATTCGCGACTGCGATGGCACGACGGAGATCATCACCGTCAACACCGACTGGTCACGCATCGTCGCCAGCCGCTTTGACGGCACAAAGATCAGCAGTCGCGAGATTGGCGCCTTCAATGGCAGCTCGTCCGTCGACCGGGCACTGGCCTGCAACTAAGCGCGTCGTTTGGCTGCTTTGTGCGGATGCCGCCTGGCAGGCTTTCCGCCCTGGCCGTCTCGGTCTCGTTCCTGTGGTCCCGTTTCAGCGTTCCTGTCCCGGCGTGCTCATCCCAGCGCGACCGGGCGCGTCATCCCCATTCAAACGCACCTGGGGCTGTTCATTCAGCGACGTCCCGTCACCGGTGCCCCGGCAAGTGTCTCAGTCTTCGTCACGGGCAACTCGCCCTTGTGCGTCCCCTGGCGCATCAAGCGAACCAGACCCGGTGGTGTTGCAGCATCCGCATCAGGATGCCACTTGCGGGGGGGATTTGCCGTCAGAACGGCAAGAGGGGGGCTGCGGCCCCCCTCTGTCTTCTTTTTTCGATTTAAAACCCGCGCTGGCCGGTCTGCGCCAGTTTGCGCCAGGTCGCGGCTTAAAGCGCGCGCCAGCCGATATCGCTGCGGCTGAACCCTTCGGGCCAGTCGATCCGCTCAAGCGTGGCATAGGCGCGGTCGCGCGCTTCCTGCAGTGTGTTCCCACGCGCGGTGACGTTCAACACCCGGCCGCCATTGGCGGTGATTTTGCCATCCACCCGTTTGGTGCCGGCATGGAACACCATGTTCAGACTGTCACCCTCCAGTGCCTCCAGCCCCTTGATGACCGAGCCTTTGGCATAATCCCCGGGATAACCCTCTGCCGCCATAACCACGGTGATGGCGTGATCCTCCGCCCAGGTCGCCTGGATCTGATCGAGCCGCCCCTCAGCGCAGGCCTGCAGCAGATCCAGCGCCTGGGCGCCAAGCCGCATCATCAGCACCTGACATTCCGGATCACCAAAACGACAGTTGTATTCCACCAGACGGGGCTGGCCGTCTTTGATCATAAAACCAGCATAGAGCACGCCCTGATAGGGGGTGCCGCGCCGCGCCATTTCATCCACCGTTGGCTGTACAATTTCGGCAATGGCTTTGGCGGTGATCTCGTCCGTCATCACCGGGGCGGGGGAATAGGCGCCCATGCCGCCGGTGTTGGGCCCAAGGTCGCCTTCGCCGACGCGTTTGTGATCCTGCGCAGTGCCCAGCGGCAGGATGTTCTTGCCGTCACAAAGGATGAAGAAGCTGGCCTCTTCGCCTTCCATGAACTCTTCAATCACCACCTCTGCGCCGGCACCGCCAAAGGCGCCGCCAAACATATCGTCAATTGCGTCAAGCGCCTCGGCCTCACTCATCGCCACAATGACACCCTTGCCCGCCGCCAGACCATCGGCCTTGACCACGATCGGGGCGCCCTGGTCGCGGATATAGGCACGCGCTGGTTCGGCTTCGGTAAAGTGCGCGTAGGCGGCGGTGGGCGCGCCAGACGCGTCACAGATCATCTTGGTGAAGGCTTTGGAGGCCTCAAGCTGTGCCGCCGCAGCGGAGGGGCCAAAACACAGGATGCCGGCACCACGCAACCGGTCGGCAACACCTGCCGCCAGTGGCGCTTCGGGGCCGATGATGACAAAATCAATCGCATTTTCGGCAGCAAAACCCACCACCGCATCGCCGTCTTCAACATCAAAACTGGCGCATTCGGCAATCGCTGCAATGCCGGCATTGCCCGGTGCCACAATCAGCTTGTCGCATTTGGGGTTCTGCATCACCGCCCAGGCCAGCGCATGTTCCCGTCCGCCGCCGCCAAGAATAAGGATGTTCATTGCACTCTCCGATTGTCTGGTGTTGGCCACGGCATAAGCGGGGCAGCAGATTCCCGCAAGCCCGGCAGCTGTTCCCAGGCCAAAGAAGCGCGCAAATGAGGTGCAATCGCTCTGGTCCCGGCTGTTCCGCGCCGCTAGTCTGCGCCGCATGAGTGATTTGTTTGAAGACGGCCCCGACGACGGTCCGGAAAATTCCGGCGACAATTTCCCCGAATTCACCGTGTCCGAAATTTCGGGTGCGGTGAAACGGGTGATTGAAGGCGAATTCGGCCATGTGCGGGTGCGCGGCGAAGTGGGCCGGGTGTCGATGCCGCGTTCGGGCCATATGTATTTCGACCTGAAAGACGACCGTGCAGTGATCAATGCGGTGTCCTGGAAAGGCCAGGTCGCCAAAATGGCTGTCAAACCAGAAGAAGGCATGGAAGTGATCGCCACCGGGCGTATGACCACCTTTCCGGGTCAGTCACGTTATCAGCTGATCGTGGAAGACGTGGTGCCGGCCGGCGCCGGCGCACTGATGGCGATGTTAGAGAAACGCAAAGCCGCGCTGCAGGCTGAAGGTCTGTTTGCCCAGGAACTGAAACAGAAGCTGCCCTATCTGCCGGAGATTATCGGCGTGGTGACCTCGCCGTCGGGCGCAGTGATCCGCGACATTCTGCACCGGCTGCGGGATCGTTTCCCGCGCAAAGTGCTGATCTGGCCGGTGGCGGTGCAGGGGCAGAACTGCGCTCCGGAAGTCACCAGGGCGATCGAAGGGTTTAACGCGATGACTCCGGGCGGGGCGCTGCCACGGCCGGATCTTCTGATCGTGGCACGCGGCGGTGGCTCGACCGAGGATCTCTGGGGTTTTAACGAGGAAATCGTGGCCCGCGCCGCAGCTGCCTCACGTATTCCGCTGATTTCCGCCATCGGCCACGAAACCGATACCACGCTGATCGATTATGTCGCCGACCAGCGGGCGCCGACCCCGACGGCGGCGGCGGAGCTGGCAGTGCCGGTGCGCCATGAGCTGCTGGCCTGGGTGGGCGAGCAGCAGGCGCGTCTGACCCGCGCCATGTCACAACGGCTTGAACAGCGCGGCCAGCGGCTGCGCGATCTTGCGCGCGCGCTCCCGCGCGCGGAGACCTTGCTGGAATCCCCGCGGCAGCGGCTGGACACAGCGTCCGAGCGGCTGCCGCGCGCACTTACCGCCAGCACTCAGCTGCGCCGCGTGAAACTGTCTGAGGCCAGCGCCGGTCTGCGCCCGGGCCTGTTGAGCACACGGTTGGCGCAGCTGCGCGAACGCTCCGAGAGCCAGGCGGCGCGGCTGGCCCCGGCGCTGAGCCGGCACGCCGGGCAAAAGCGGATTGATTTTGACCGGCTGGCCATGCGGCTTGATACCCGGCGGCTGGTTCAGGTGCAGACCCGCGAGGGCGAGCGGCTGGCGCTGCTGAGCGCCCGGCTCTCGACGGTGGCAAACGCCGGGCTGAACGGGCACAGGGAGCGATTGAACGCGCTGGAGCGTATGCGCCAGACCCTTGGCTATACCGAAACGCTGCGGCGCGGCTATGCGGTGGTGCGCGCTGACAATGCTGTGGTCACCGGCCAGGCGGAAGCGGCTGCTGCCACGGCGCTTGAGATCGAATTTGCCGACGGGCGGGTGCTTGTGGGCCCCGGGGCCGGGACGCCGGTCGCAGAAGCGGATGGCGCAGCGGGACAAACCGCCGCAAAAGCCTCAGTACCCGCCGCGGCAAAACCCGCGGCAAAAAAGAAAAACCCCACCGCGCCGGACCAGGGGTCGCTGTTTTAGGCGGCGGTCAGTGTACCCAAAATGAAAAACACGCTGGTCGCGCGTTTTGCCTGATTTTTGCCTCCCGGCCTCCCGGCCTCCCGGCCGCCGGCGTGGGGCGTTCGGGGCGCTGGACCTCTGGCCTCTGGGGCAGGGCGGCGCGCCACCCGTCAGCCGCTTACATCCGGCTCAGGGCCGCTGGCGCAGCGTGCGCGGCTTTCGCTTCAGACGCCCACATCCGGGCCGGGGCAAAACATCGGCTCTGTGCTCTGCCAGGCCTCAAAGACCTCCAGGCCGCCGGCGCCGCGGAACTCAGCGCGCAACCCGTCCCCGTCGCGAAAGAACTGCCAGCATTGCGCGCCTCTTTCTTCGCCGTAGTCAAAACAGATCTGCTCATCGCGGGCAAACCAGATGCCGTCCTGGCAGGCGCTGCCGGTAAAGGCCCAGCGGACACGGCTGCCCGGCAGGTATTCTTCTACGCCGTAAGGCAGGCCGTTTTCCGCGTAGATGATGATCTTGCCGGTGACATAAGCGTCAAATTCAGCGCCACTCATCGGCGTGTGCTCGTTTGCAGTGGCCAGCGTGGTCACCGGGGTGGATGTTGGGGCGGTCGCCATCGCGCCCGGGGCAGGGCTGAGAGGATCGCGCCCCGTGTGCCCGGGCTGACCGCCGGCGTTGGCGGGCGCGGTGGCAGCGCTCAGCAGCGCCACTGAGAGAGCGAGGAGAACAGGTGTCATAGCGCCAGTCTGGCCGCAATTGTCGCCAAAAGCCAGGCATTGTGCCGCTCAGGAGGGCGGCGGCGCTTTTTGACCGGTCGTGGCCAGGC
>NZ_QOLB01000152.1 GCF_003333265.1 Candidatus Halocynthiibacter alkanivorans | reverse complement strand
GCACTCCGGCAAAACGACGGCGGTAGCGGTGAATTTTTCCAAGCCGAACGGACTCGCCTTCAGCCAAGACGAAAGCAAACTCTATGTCTCTGACACGGGTCTGAGCCATGACCCGGACGGGCCGCACCATATCCGTGTTCTCAACCTGAGCGCCGACGGCGCATCGCTTGTGGCAGGTAACACGGTGTTTGCCACCTGTGGCGCCGGCGTGTTTGACGGTTTCCGGCTGGATCGGGCTGGCAATATCTGGACGAGCTCCGGCGACGGTGTCCATTGTTATGCGCCGGACGGATGTCTTCTGGGCAAAATCAGGCTGCCGGAAGCAGTGGCCAATGTCGAGTTTGGCGGGCCCAAACGAAACCGGTTGTATATCTGCGCCACACATAGCCTTTATTCGGTGTATCTGAGGACAAACGGAGCTGCACCGACCACCGCCCCCCGACGAAACTAAAGGACCAATTCGCATGCAGGACGTTCATTTGTCAAACTGGACCGAAACCGGCGGCACAAATTTTCTCTCACGCGCCACGCATCGCGCGTGGCTGTTGTCGCAGGCAACTGCATTGCTGGATTTTTACCGGCCCAATGTGCTCAACCCCGCCGGCGGGTTCCATGTGCTTGACGATGACGGAGGTCCCCTGCCGGCCGGGTCTGCTCAGAACGGAGCAGAGCGCCAGCTGCATGACACCACACGAATGGTGCATTGTTTTGCCATGGCCAAACTGTGGGGCCAGTCCGGAGTGGACGATGTGATTGATCACGGAATGGATTTGCTGTGGACACGCCACCGCGACGCGGCCCATGGCGGGTATTTTTGGGGCGTCGATGATAGTGGACCCACCAACCCGGCAAAACAGGCCTACGGCCATGCGTTTGTCATGCTGGCAGCGGCCTCGGCCAAAGCGGCGGACCATCCTGATGCCGACCGTTTGCTCGCAGACGTGAGCGAAGTTTTGCAGGCGCGGTTCTGGGAGGAATCCTGTGGCGCCGCGCGCGAGGAATACTCCGCCGACTGGCAGGTCACAAGCGACTATCGTGGCCAAAATTCCAACATGCATCTGACAGAAGCCTTGATGGCCGCTTATGAAGTGACCGGGGAACAATCCTATCTTGGCATGGCGCAGCGGATCGCCGGGCTGATTGTCAATCGCCACGCCCGGCATCAAGACTGGCGCATCGCCGAGCATTTTGACCGGCACTGGCAAGTGGACCGGGAATATGCCGGCAATCCGGTGTTCCGGCCCAGGGGCATTACGCCCGGCCACGCTTTAGAGTGGAGCCGGCTTCTGATCCAGCTCTGGGAGCTTGGCGCGCGGCAGCAGGCCTGGCTGCCGGATGCGGCGAAACGATTGTTTTTCAACGCCATCGAAACGGGCTGGAATGCCCAAACCGGTGGTTTTTACTACACGCTCGACTGGAACAATACCCCCGATCAGGCGGATCGTTTCTGGTGGCCCTGCGCCGAGGGTATTGCGGCGGCAGCT
>NZ_QOLB01000028.1 GCF_003333265.1 Candidatus Halocynthiibacter alkanivorans | reverse complement strand
AGCCGGGACTGATGCAATTGGCGGTGACGCCGTGTTCGGCAAGCTCGAGCGCAACCGTCTTGGTGAAACCGTCGAGCCCGTGCTTGGCCGAATTGTATGCGGACTTGAACGGGCTGGCGACCTTCGAATGCGCCGAGGCGGTGTTGATGATCCGGCCCCAGCCCTTCCGCTTCATCGCGGGCACGGCGAGCCGCGTGGTGTGGAACGCGGCGGTCAGGTTGAGCGCGATGATCGTATCCCACTTCTCCACCGGGAAATCCTCGACCGGCGCGACATGCTGCATGCCCGCATTGTTGACGAGGATGTCGATTTCGCCCGCCGCATCCATCATCGCGGCAATTTGCGCGGGATCGGTCAGGTCGGCGCCCGAATGGGTCGCGCCCAGCTCCGCGCACAATGCGGCGATCTGCGCTTCGTCACCGAAGCCATTGAGCACCACTTCGGCGCCCTCTGCCGCCAGCGACCGGGCGATCGCAAGCCCGATCCCGCTGGTCGAGCCGGTGACGAGTGCGCGCTTACCCTTAAGCAATTGACCGTGTGACAATTGGTCCTCCGGACGTTGTAGGAATGGTCGATATCGGCCATTGCGGAGATACTCCGCGCTGTAAAGCGGCCAGGCAACAAGGGAATGCGCATGCGGCTCAATCCGTTCAACACCAACAATATCAACGTACGATCGAGCGGCGGCGGTGTCCCCGGCGGCAAGGCGGGCGGGATCGGCTGCGGCACGATCGTGATCGCGGCGATCGGCTATTTCGTCTTCGGGCTCGACCCGATGCAGACCGCGGGCATGGTGGAAAGCGTCCAGCAGGGCCAGCAGCAGGCCGGTCCGGCAAACACCGATGAACAGGCGATCTGCACCAGCAGCGCCTATGCGCGCGAAGCGTGCAACGGGCTCGATTCGCTTAACCAGACCTGGGCGGCGACGTTCGAACAACAGGGCTTCGGCGGCCAGTTCCAGCAGCCCACGCTCGATCTTTACGGCGGCGGCGGGGTCAACACGGGCTGCGGCGCGGGCAATTCTTCGATGGGCCCCTTCTACTGCCCCGCCGACCAGACGATCTATATCGACACCAGCTTCTACGACACGCTCGAACGCCAACTCGGCGCGGGAGGCGATTTCGCGCGCTATTACGTGATTGCGCATGAATATGGGCATCACATCCAGACCCTTACCGGCATCGCGAATTCGATCCGCAGTGCGCAGCAGCAAAATCCGCGCCGCGCTAACCAATTGCAGGTTCTGATGGAATTGCAGGCCGATTGCTATGCGGGCGTCTGGGCAGGCAAGAACCGCAATCTGATCGAGCCCGGCGATATCGAGGAAGGGATGCAGGCGGCTGCCGCCATCGGGGACGACCGGCTGACCGGGGGCCGCGTCTCCAGCGAGAACTTCACCCACGGCACCTCGCAGCAGCGCAGCCAGGCGCTGCGGCTGGGCCTGCAGGGCGACGACCGCGCCTGCGACAGGATCACCAATATCGGCTGACGCGGAGGGCGGGCAGCAAAAAGGGCGCGGCCCCGTCGACCGCGCCCTTCGGGGTCGCACTGCATGCGATCAGCGGGAGAGCCGGGCGATCTCCGCATCGATATCGGCCAGTATTTCGGCGCGGGTGTCATCGGACCACTTGCTATCCGATGCGATCGACTTGCGCGTGTGCTTGAGCGCCTTCAGCGCCACCATGTCGCCATAGCTTTCGCACACATACATGGTGGTGCGACCGTTGGCGTCGACCTTGGTGGTGACCGCGCGGTCCTTGTCGAGGCATTTCATCACCACCTTGGGGGCGCTGGCGACGGCCTTCTCGGCCACGGCCTCGGCGCGGACCTGCGCCGCTTCGGCATGCGCCTCCGCGAGTGCAACCTGGACCTCGCGACGGCTTTCCGCCCGGTCGACCTGCCGCGCTTCGATCTGCTGCAACTCGCGCTGCACCTTGCCGCCATCGGCCAGCGCGTCGAAATAGCGTTGGGCATCGGCTGCATTGGCGGGGCTCAGCGCCAGCGAGATGCCCTGGAAGCTGGCATGGCCCGAGCCCATGCCATCCGACGCCATGATCTGCGTGTCGCCCACGGTGAACGAGGCGTGCATGACCATCTCGGGCTTGGGGCCCGGTCCGCTGCCGTCGGCGCAGCCCTCGCCAGCGGCGCGTTTTGCGGACAGCGGGCAGGAGCGGCGCAGCGGCGCCTGAACCCGCGCCTGGCTCTAGGTGGTTCATTTTTAAACCAGGGCGGCGCGTATTACCCTGGTTTCAGGCGCAGGAATAAACCGTAATCAGGCCAGGCTCTTTGCCGGTCAGATCTGTGATCCGGCGGTCTCACAATCTGAGGATACCTGTGATGAAAGCGATTACCTACACCCGATACGGATCCCCTGACGTGCTGCGGCTGCAGGAGCTGGCGATGCCGGTGGCAGCAGAGGGCGAGCTGCTGGTGCGGATCCATGCCGCATCTGTCACCGCGGCAGACGGCATGATGCGCGCCGGAACGCCCAGGATCGGGCGCCTGTTCCTGGGGGTATTGCGGCCCAAAAACCCGGTGCCCGGCACCGGGTTTGCCGGCGAAGTGGTCGCCTGTGGTGCCGGCGTACGCCAGTATCAGACCGGCGACCGGGTGTTTGGGGAAACGGTTTTTGGCTTTGGCTCCAACGCGCAGTATCTGCGTGTTGCTGAGAACGGTGTGATTGCGCATCTGCCGGACAATGTGAGCTATGAAGCTGCCGCGCCGGTCTGCGACGGGCCCCTGACCGGGATGAATTTTCTGCATAATCTGGCGGGCATACAGGCCGGGCAGCGGGTGTTAATCAACGGGGCCTCCGGCAGCCTTGGCAGCGCTGCGGTACAGATCGCGCGCCTTGCCGGTGCGCATGTGACCGCGGTGTGCAGCGCGGGCAATGCCGATTTGGTGCGGGACCTGGGGGCGGACCAGGTGATTGAGTACACACGCGAGGATTTCACCGCCTCCGCTCAGCGCTGGGATGTTATTTACGACACCGTGGGCAAGAGTTCCTTTAGCCGCTGTAAACCGGTGTTGAACACAGGGGGGCAGTACCTGTCGCCGGTGCTGGGATTTGCGCTTTTGTGGCAGATGCTGTGGAGCACGTGGTTTGGCAGCAAAAAAGCCAAGTTCTCTGCCACCGGCGCGCTGCCGGCAACGGAGCTGCGCCGGCTTTTGTCGCAACTGCACGGCATGTATGCCAGTGGGGCGCTGCGCAGTTTCATCGACCGGCGCTATGATCTGTCCGGTACCGCAGAGGCGCATCGCTATATCGCCACCGGACGCAAACGTGGAAATGTGGTGCTGTGTATCACCCATGAAGCTGCCGGAACCGGGCGCAGCGCGGCAGCGTAACCCGCAGGGCGCCAGCAGCGGGATACCGGCGACACAACCTCCCGGTGGTATCAGCTGAGGTTCGAAAGCGCGGGCCGCGCGGCTGCCACAGGCCTGTTCTGGTGGCGCGCTGGCAGCATCATGCATGTACCGGGTGACCGGCAGCAGCCTGGCGCTGAAATGGTGACGGCGCAGTGGGCGCAGCACCGCGACTGTGGGGCGTATGCGCAGCGGCAGCGGACCGGCTGGCACGCTGGTGGCGAAGCGCTGCTGCGAACAGCGCACAGTCTGGAACCAGCGTAGAGTCGCCGCGTGGAGACAGCCGTCACACTGGCGTGGTCTACAGTCTGGCACAGTCGTCAGTCCGGCACAGTCGTCAGCCTGGCGTCGTCGTAATGCAGGCCTGCCGTGAGCGGCGCTGAGCAGGGCGCCCCTGCGGACCGTGCGGCAGACGTTGGCAGCGGGGGCAAGCGCGCCCTTGCGCAGCGACGGGCCAATCGCTGTTGAGAGGCGCGCGCGCAGTCGCCTGGTGGCGCAGTCACCGGGCGGGGCGCAGCTGCAGGCGGGGCGCCGCGCCCCTAGCCCAGCACCCGGAACAATTTGTCGCGCGAGGTGGCGCCGCGCAGCAGGATCAGGTTGGACTTTGCGGTGCCGATGGCTTTGGCCAGCAGTTTCACCACCTCTTTATTGGCTTTGCCATCTTCCGGCACGCAGGTGACATAGACCCGGATCTGATCCGCTTCGATTTTCACCAGGTTGCGCGAGGCTTTGGGTGTCACCCGCACCGCAATTTCGGTGCCCGGGCTGGCAAGATGGGCAAGGGGTCGGCTGGTCATCTGGTGGTCCTTTTGCACGGCGCTCGCCCTGGCCCGGGGAAATCATCGGGCAAACAACGGGATAAAGCATTGATTTTAGCCGCTGCGCATCCGACATGGAAGGATGACTATGTGCCCTGACCCCGGAGAGCTGTGACCATGCCTGATGCCGATGTGATGAAATTTCTGCAGACACGCCGTTCACACCCGGCGCGCAGCCTGTTTGCGCCCTGGCCTGGGCGCGACGATCTGGAACCGCTGCTGGTGGCGGCGGCGCGCTCGCCGGATCATGGCAAGCTCGAGCCCTGGCGCTTTGTCGTGCTGCAACAAGGCGCGATGGCGCGGTTGGCGGCTCTGGTGCGCGAGCGGGGTGCGGCGCTCGGGCATGACCAGGCCGCCCAGGACAAAGCGGCATCTCTCTATGAGAATTCCGGCCTGGCGGTGGTGGTGGTCTCAAGCCCGGTGGCCAGCGCCAAAATTCCGGTGATCGAGCAGACCTATTCTGCCGGTGCGGTCAGCCTGGCGCTGCTCAACGCGGCGCTGGCGGCGGGCTGGGGCGCCAACTGGATTTCGGGCTGGGCCAGCCATGACCGTGGTTTTGTCGAAGCCGGTTTTGGGCTTTCGGGCCACGAGCATGTCGCCGGCATCATCCATATCGGTACCGCAACAGCGGTGCCGCCGGAGCGGCCGCGCCCTGATATGGCGCGCATCACCAGCTGGCTGCGCGACTGAGCCCCTGTGCCCAGGAACGTTGTGCTCAAAAACGTTGTGCCCAAAATGTAGCCCCCAAAAACACGCCCCAAAAATACTGGCGTCCATAAGAGGCGGCGCAAAGCTGCAGGCAGCAATAACCCCAGGAAGAGAATATGATTTTCAACGATTTTTTCCGCGCCCTCGGCCAGATGGCCGACCCGCGCTTCCGCCGCGTCTTTTTCAAAGGCCTGGGGCTGACGCTTTTGTTGTTGTTCTCGCTGAGCTGGGGCCTGTCCTGGCTGGTGGGGTTCGCCAGCAGCGGGCCGGTGGTGTTGCCGGGATATGGCGAGATCAGCTGGCTTGGCGACCTGGCGGGCTGGGGCAGTTTCCTCGTATTCCTCGTGCTGTCCGTGTTTGTTATGCCGGCGGTTGCGGTCAGTTTTATCGGGTTGTTTCTCGATCAGATCGCCAGCGCAGTGGAGGACCGCCATTACCCTCACCTGCCGTCGGCCCGTCCCGTGAAGTTCTATGAGAGCGCCAGGGACGCGGTGAATTTCCTCGGTGTGATCATTGCTGCCAACCTGGTGGCGGTGGTGCTTTATGTGATGTTTCCACCGGTGGCGCCGTTCCTGTTTTTCGCCTTAAACGGCTATTTGCTGGGACGGGAGTATTTTCAACTGGTGGCGATGCGCCGGCTGGGGCGCCAGGGCGCCAAAGCAGCGTGGAAGCGCCACAAGGGCGCGGTCTGGGGCGCCGGTGTGCTGATGGCACTGCCTCTGACGGTGCCGCTGCTGAACCTGGCGATCCCCATCCTCGGAGTGGCGACCTTCACCCATCTTTTCCACCGGCTCGAGCGTCTCTGAGTCCAGGCAGCACAGGGATCGCACCGCCGGTCAAAGCGGCCCGCGCTTAAAGATAACGCCGCCGCACAGATGTGCCGGCGGCGTTTTTAATCAGGTGTCACCGGTGGGGCGCAGGGCGCAGGGCGCAGGGCGCAGGGCGCAGGGCGCAGGGCGCAAGGCGCAAGGCGCAAGGCGCAGGGCGCAAGGCGCAAGGCGCAAGGCGCAAGGCGCAAGGCGCAAGGCGCAAGGCGCAAGGCGCAAGGCGCAAGGCGCAAGGCGCAAGGCGCAAGGCGCAAGGCGCAAGGCGCAAGGCGCAAGGCGCAAGGCGCAGAATTGTCTGCCGCGCCTTACTGGCTGTCCAGCACTTTAAACCAGTCAAAATCGCGCACCGAGATCATACCAGAGAGAACAACATACATCAGCAGCCCCCAGATCGGAATGGCGACCAGCAGCGCGGTCCACATCTTGCGTTTGAGATTGAAATTGGCCGGGGCGCTGGCGTGGGTGCCGGGCTCCACTTTGCCCTCATCGCCCTGGGTGCGCAGACGCAGCGGCAGGATCACAAACATTGTCATGAACCAGGTCACCGCAAAAAGCACAAATGCAGAGGTATAAGCCATCAGGTTTGCTCCAGTTCGATCAGGCAGCCGTTGAAATCTTTCGGGTGCAGGAACAGCACCGGTTTGCCATGGGCGCCGATTTTGGGTTCACCGCCGCCCAGCACCCGGGCGCCGTCGGCCAGAAGCCGGTCCCGCGCCGCCAGAATGTCTTCGACCTCATAACACATGTGATGAATGCCGCCAGCCGGGTTTTTGTCCAGAAAACGCTGGATCGGAGAGTTTTCGCCCAGCGGGTAAAGCAGCTCAATCTTGGTATTGGGCAGCTCAATGAACACCACGGTCACGCCGTGATCGGGTTCGTCCTGCGGCGGGTTCACTTTGGCGCCGAGCGTGTTGGCATATTGCGCCGCCGCCGCCGCAAGGTCGGGCACCGCAATGGCCACGTGGTTCAAACGTCCGATCATCCGGGTGTCTCCTGTTGTGGTTTTGCACCTTATGCCCGCAGAGACCACCTGACAGCAAGCCTCGCGTCGCCGCATCTGTAAAAACTTAACCAGAGGTTTACCAGAGTCAGGTTTTACTCCGACTCACCCAACCGGAGAAAGTTCAATGCCTGACGATCTGGAAGTGTTTATGATGAATCAGTCCCCGACTGCGGAACGTCCGCTGCTGGGGCTGACTGTGTTAATTGTTGAAGACAGTCGTTTTGCCTGTGAGGCCATGCGCCTCCTTTGCCTGCGCTCCGGCGCCCGGATTCGCCGCGCCGACAGCCTGGCGTCTGCCCGGCGCCATCTGCGGGTCTACCGCCCCTCGGTGGTGATTATTGATCTGGGCCTGCCGGATGGTTCCGGCACCGATCTGATCGAAGAATTGTCCGTGGCACAACCGCGTGTCGACGTGTTGCTGGCGATTTCCGGCGACACCGGCGCAGCGCAGATGGCCAGTGATGCTGGCGCCGACGGCTTTTTGGCCAAACCCATTGCCTCGCTGGCCGAGTTCCAGGAGGCGGTGCTGACCCAGTTGCCTGCCGAAGCCCGCCCTGAGGGTTTCCGCCTGGTCGGTGACGAAGAAGTGCACCCCGATCCGATCGCGCTGCAGGATGATCTGGCCCATGCGGCCGATATGAT
The DNA here is from genome assembly GCF_003333265.1 of Candidatus Halocynthiibacter alkanivorans. Lineage (GTDB taxonomy): Bacteria > Pseudomonadota > Alphaproteobacteria > Rhodobacterales > Rhodobacteraceae > Halocyntiibacter_A > Halocyntiibacter_A alkanivorans. The sequence goes on along the minus strand of NZ_QOLB01000028.1, from coordinate 513 downwards.
CAGCCATGCGAGCGAGGATGACATGACCGGCTACCTGGCGCAGTTTCTCGCCGGGGTGGCCAAATCCGCCGGCGATGCGCCACTGCGCGAAGCGGCGGAACAGCTTGGCAGCCACCGCCGTGACGGCCAGCCCATCAGCGAAGATCTGAGCCGGATCAGCGGCCTGGTCAATGAACGGCTGGACGGGCGTATGGTGGTGTAAGCCTGCGCGGTTTCCCGGTCGCGGCACCGGCGTCTGACCTGCCTATGTTTCTGGGTGGGCGGTTGCCGGCGCTGACCCGCGTCCCGGAACCAGTCCCGCACCAGCCGCACCAGCCCCGGTCCTGCACCTGTCGCACCAACCAACCCGGGCCCAGCACCTGTCGCTCCAACCTGCCCGTCCTGCACCGCCCGCCCCAACCAGCCCGGGTCCCGCACCTGTCGTTCCAATCAGCCCTGGTCCCGGCCACGCCCGGCGGCGGGCTCAGGGGGTGGTGACCCCAGGCGCAGTCCCATCCAAGCCCCACCCCACCC
>NZ_QOLB01000127.1 GCF_003333265.1 Candidatus Halocynthiibacter alkanivorans | reverse complement strand
TGGTAGCGGGAAATAACAGGGCCGAGGGTGTAGTTGCGGACGTGCCACATGTGCAGCGTGGCAGTGGGGGAGGGGAGCATGGTCGGGCTGGGGTACGTGGGCTGGCCCGGTTCGTGTTTAATTGTGACTGTCGGTGTCGGTGTCGGTGTCGGTGTCTGTGTCAGTGACTGGGCATGCGCTGGTCAGCAGCGGTTCCGGATATGCGCCACAACTAGCCATTCATCTGGACAGCACGCAGGCCCGACGGGTCACGGGTCACGGACCGCGGTGCGTGACAGACACAGGGTCAGATTTCGCTGATCACCGGGCGGCTTGGCACCATGGTGTCGGGCAGGTCAATGCGTGCCACCTGATCGGAAATCGGATCATTCTGAGGCGGGCAGTCGTCGGGGGAATAATCGTCTACATTGCCGATGTCCCGCCAGCTGCCGTGATAATAGATTTCGAGGCCGGAAAAGCGCGCTTTGTAGCTCATCTTGGGACTGCCGGGGACCCAGTAGCCGAGGTAGACATAGGGCAGGCCGGCATCGCGCGCGATTTCGATATGATCCAGGATCACATAGGTGCCGACACTGTTTTTCACCCGCTCCGGCTCATAGAAGGAATAGACCATGCTGAGCCCGTCATCGAGCACATCGGTCAGGCAGCAAGCGCTGAGCTGGCCGCGCGGGTGTCCGCCAGAGCCATCGGAGCTGTATTCGATGACCCGGCTGCGGATCGGCGTTTCTTCGATCATCGCGGCGAATTCAAAATCGTCCATATCGGCCATGCCGCCGTCTGAATGGCGGTCGTTCAGGTAGCGGCGGAACAGGTCATACTGTTCATCCGACGCCCAGGGCGAGGTGGCTTTGCGCTGCAGATCGGCGTTTTTCTTTGCTGCGCGGCGCTGGCTTTTGCTGGGTTTGAAATCGGCGACCCGGATGCGGGCGGAAAAACAGGCTGAGCAGTCGGCGCAGGACGGCCGGTACAGCACGTTTTGCGAGCGCCGGAAGCCCTGTTTTGACAGGCTGTCATTCAATTTTTCAGAATGCTCACCCTGCAATGCAGTGAACAACTTCCGTTCCATCCGGCCCTCAAGGTAAGGGCAGGGCTGCGGGGCGGTCACGTAAAACTGCGGAGCAAGCGGGAGTGTATGGCGCATATCTGATCACTGTTGAATGTCGCCTCAGCCTAACAAGCTTGCAGGGGCAGGCCAAGCCCCGGATTTGCGCTTTAAATTACAATGCTCTGGCAACTGTTGGGAATTTGTTAAGGGCTGCCGTGCCGAGAATATGGTCAGCGAGACCGCGGGCACGTTTGGTGCTGAGCATCAGAATGACCGACGCAGCCTGCAGCAGAAAGACCGAGGAGCCAAAGACAAAGATGCCGGTGTGCACGGCCGCGAGGCCCAGGGTGAAAGGATCACCGTTGCCGTCGCGCAGTTCAATCCCGGCCAGCCGCATGCCCGGTGTGGCGGAGCTGTTGCTGATCGAGATGATGCGGTAGGCCAGATTGACCACAAACCACAGGGCCGGGAAGAAAAAGATGCCCAGAAAAGCGGTGAACGGCAGCGTGAGGGCGGTGAGAACGCTGACAAAAAACACGTCGATCACAAAAGCGATCAACCGTTTCAGCGGCACATCATCATAGTATTCGGGCTGGAATTCGGGGTCTGGCAGGCCCTGGAGGCGCGCATGAGTCATCTGGTCCATCATTCTTTTTGTGTGGGGGGATAAGAGGGCAGGCCCGTTCGGTCAAAGGCCCGCTCAACAGGGAGGCGGGCCTTTGATTTTGGTTACGCGGCGGGGAGGAAAACCGCGCGACACCGGTTCGTCACGGGGTCAGGCGTCTTCTTTGTTGTTTTCCGGTTCCTGGAGTTCAGAGGCCTTGCGGGCCCGGTCATCCATAAACTGGTCAAACTCGGATTTGTCCTTGGCGTCGCGCAGCCGGTCGAGGAAGGCTTTGAAACTGTCCTGTTCCTCTTCGAGCCGGTGCAGGGTCTCGGCTTTGTAAGCGTCAAACGCGGTGTTGCCGGAGGAGCGGAACCCATAGTCAGAACGTGCGTGGCGGGCGCGGTGGGTACGGTGGCCGCAGGATTTGTTAAACATACGTTTGCTCCAGATCATATAGGCAAGAAGGGCGAGTCCAACGGGCCAGAAGAAGATAAACCCAAGTACCATTGCGACAATCCAGGCGCCTTTGCCTTTGTTATCAAGCCAGGCTTCTGCCTGGGACGGCCAGGTTGCGACAGTACTCATTTGGAACTCCAATCTGTTATCGTTTCGGCGTATGTGAATGTCTTTCACATTACAAAGATTGGCATTGCGGCTCCGATCTGCAAGAGGTAATGTGAATGATTATTACATAATCTTGTATTACTGTGTAAAATCAGCAGTTTGTGAGTTGGAAGTTTTCTGTAAATCCCCGGGCGAAAGCGGGAAAACATGCCGGGGTGTGCCGGCTGCGGCCCAGATTTCGCTAAACTCCGCCAATTTGGGGTCAAAAAAGGCCCGGATCGGCGACAGATGCCCAACCGGGCTGACGCCGCCGATGGCAAAGCCGGTCTGGGCGCGGATCAGTGCGGCATCGGCCTTGCCCAGCGGTTCTCCGGCCAGCGCGGAAGCTTTGTCGGCGCAAACCTGGTTGCCACCTGCTGTTACAAACAGAATGGCGGTGCCGGAGGCCTCACCGCGGAAAATGATGGACTTGGCGATCTGGTCAATCTCCACACCCACCGCATCGGCGGCCTGCCGGGCAGTGCGGGTCTGGTCCGGCATTTCGCGGATATTGGCACAGGCGTTGCCGGCACCGGCGTCTTCCAGCGCGGCGCGCACACGTTTCAGGCTTTTGCTCATCGGGATGTCCTGGGTCTGATGTTGTTTTGCCGGAGCATGGCCTGGCACACAAAGCTCTGCAACCTGCTTGACGCTCGTCGCAGCGGGGCCGACAAAGATGGTATGAGTTTTGCATCCAACATCACCCGCGCGCCCTTCGCTTTTGACCCTGAACGGGGGGCGGAGGCGCAGGCGCTGTTTCCCGATGCGCCGGCGGAGACGCGCGAGTTGATTGCCGGCACCGCTGGCTGTTCGCCTTATCTGAAAATGCTGATGGAACGGCAGCAGGACTGGCTGAGCGCAGCGCTGGGTCTTGAGCCGGACCAGGTGATTGCGCCACTGTTGGCGGAGATTGCCGCCCTGGAGCCGGATCAGGTGATGGCGGGGCTGCGCCGGGCAAAATCCCGCGTCGCGCTTTATGCCGGGCTCGCGGATCTGGGCGGGGTCTGGGATCTGGCGCAGATCACCGGAGCGCTGAGCGATCTGGCTGATGCGGCAGTACACAAGGCGATGACCACAGCAGTCGCGGCTGAGGTTCGGCGTGGCAAGCTGCCGGGCAAGGGTGCGGAGGACGTGGGCACCGCAGGTGGCATGGTGGCGCTGGCGATGGGCAAGATGGGCGCGGGGGAGCTGAATTATTCCTCTGACATCGATCTGATCTGCCTGTTTGATGAGACCCAATACCAGCCGGACACCTATATGGACGCGCGTACATCGCTGATCCGGGCGACGCGCAAGATGGCGGGCATGCTGAATGACCTGACAGAAGACGGTTATGTGTTCCGCACCGATCTGCGGCTGCGCCCGGATCCGTCTTCCACGCCGGTGTGCCTGTCGATGGAGGCTGCCGAACGCTATTATGAAAGTGTCGGGCGCACATGGGAGAGGGCCGCTTATATTAAAGCGCGCGCCTGTGGTGGTGATATTGCCGCCGGTGAGCGGTTCCTTGAGACGATGCGCCCGTTTGTCTGGCGCAAGCACCTGGATTTTGCCTCCATTCAGGACGCTCATGATATGCGGCTGCGCATCCGCGAGCACAAAGGATTTCACGGGCCGGTCAACCTGCCGGATCACAATATGAAGCTGGGGCGTGGCGGCATCCGGGAAATCGAGTTTTTCACCCAGACGCGGCAGTTGATCGCCGGCGGGCGCGATGCGGATCTGCGCCTGCGCGGCACCGTAGAGGGCTTGGGCGAACTGGCGGTCAAGGGCTGGGTCGACGGTGAAACCGCTGCGGTGCTGGTTGCCGATTACGAAGCCCATCGCGAGGTCGAGCACCGGTTGCAGATGATCAATGATGCCCAGACCCACAGCCTGCCCAAAACAGACGAAGGGTTTGCCCGACTGGCGGCCTTCATGGGGCAGGATGAGGCCAGTCTGCGCGTCGATATCAAACAGCGGCTGGAGCGGGTGCACAGCCTGACCGAGGACTTTTTTGCCCCGGGGGAGGTCGCTCCGGCGCCAAAGCAGTCGGAAACGGCGCGCAAGGTGGTCAAGCGCTGGCGCACCTATCCGGCGCTGCGTTCGGCGCGGGCCGTGGAGATATTTGACCGGTTAAAGCCGGACCTGCTGGCGCGGGTGCAAAAGGGTGACCGTCCGGAAGAGGCGTTGCTGGCGCTGGACGGGTTCCTCGCCGGGCTGCCGGCGGGGGTGCAGTTGTTCTCGCTGTTTGAGGCCAACCCGCAACTGGTGGATCTGGTGATTGACATCTGTTCCACCGCGCCGGCGCTGGCGCAGTATCTGTCGCGTCATTCAGCGGTGTTTGATGCGGTCATCGGCGGAGGCTTTTTCGACGAATGGCCGGGGCAGCAGGCGTTGCAGGCCGAGCTGGCCGCGCATCTGGCGGCGATCAGCGATTATGAGGCCCGGCTTGATTTCGCCCGCCGCTGGGGGCGCGAATGGCACTTCCGCATCGGGGTACATCAACTGCGTGGCCTGATCCCGGCCGACGAATCCGGTGCCCAGTATGCCGATCTGGCCGCCGCGGTGGTGGCGGCGATGTGGCAACCGGTGGTGGAGGAGTTTTCGCGCAAATATGGCCCGCCTCCCGGGCGCGGTGCGGTGGTTCTTGGTATGGGGTCGCTGGGTGCCGGGCGGATGAATGCGGCGTCAGACCTGGATCTGATCATGATTTATGACGCCGATGGTGTTGACGCGTCCGAGGGGCGTCGCCCGCTTGCCTCGCGGGTCTATTACGCGCGTCTGACCCAGGCCTTTATCACCGCTCTGACCGCGCAGATGGCACAGGGGCGTATCTATGAGGTGGATATGCGGCTGCGGCCTTCGGGCAAATCCGGGCCGGTGGCGACGTCTTTTGTGGCGTTCAAACGCTATCAGCAGGACGAGGCCTGGACCTGGGAACACCTGGCGCTGACCCGGGCGCGGGTGGTGGCCGGCTCTGACAGCCTGGGGCGAGACGTTGAAATGTTCCGCCAGGATCTGCTGCGGGCACCGCGCGACGCGGGCAAGATCCTTGTCGACACCAATGACATGCGCGCCCGTCTGGCCGAAGCAAAACCGGCGCGGGACCGCTGGGAGCCCAAACAGGGCGGCGGGCGCATGATGGATATTGAATTGCTGGCGCAGGTGGCAGCATTGCTTTCGGGCTGTGCCTCCGCTGACCTGCGCGATCAGCTGGACGCCGGTGTGGCGATGGGATGGTTGTCCGTAGCGGAGGTTAAAGTGCTGTCGGCCTCATACAAATTGTGCTGGCATGTGCAGTCTGCCGGCCGTCTGTTGTCCGGCGAACGTATGGACATCAGCGCTTTTGGTCAGCGCGGCGTGTCGTTTTTACTGCGTGAAACCGGCGCTAACAGCGTGGACATGCTGGCGGCGCGGATGGATACTCTGGCACAAGCGGCGCAGGTGGTCACAGATTCCGCGCTTACACGGAAAGTAATTGTGTCCTGAGGGCACAACAGCAGCAACGAGGCAGCAGATGAACATTTTGGACCGGGGCGGGTTGATCCGCGAATCCTATCGCATCGAAGGAATCAGTGTTGAAGAGTGCCGCTCGATCTTTATGGACTGGGCGATCAAACTGCCGGAGGAGCAGGACCAGAAGGCTGCGATCGGACTGCTGCTCAAAGCCTATGGCCTTGAAGGCCACCCGATGACGGCGATTCTGAAAGAAGGTCTGAACGGGGCAGAAGGCTCCGGGCGGCGCGGCGGCGCCAAGGCACGCCGGGGCTGAACGGCCGCACTCAGCAAGTCGGAATGCGCGGGTCGGAATTGTCGCGATGCGGAGGCTGTTGACCTTTACGGCCGCTCAGACTGTTAAAAACAAAAAAGGACCCGCGTTTCCGGCGGGTCCTTTGTGATTCTGCGGGGACGATCAGCGTGGCAACGCGGCGGCTTCACGCGCCAGCGCTTCCACCCCGGCCCAGTCGCCGCGTTCCAGCAGATCCAACGGGGCGACCCAGGAGCCGCCGACACAGAGCGTGTTGGACAGGCTGAGATAGCTGTCTGCGTTGGCGAGGCTGACGCCGCCGGTGGGGCAAAAACGGATCTGCGGCAGCGGGGCGCCGATGGCTTTTAGCGCTTTGGCACCGCCATTGGCCTCGGCCGGGAAGAATTTCTGCACCGAATAGCCGCGCTCCAGCAGCGCCATGGCTTCAGAGGCGGTGGCGATGCCGGGCAGCAGCGGCAGGTCCGCCGCTTCGCAAGCGTCGAGCAGGGTGTCGGTGGCGCCGGGGGAAACGCCAAATGTCGCTCCGGCTTGCACAGCCGCGCTGACATCCGCCGGGGTCAGCAGGGTGCCGGCTCCAACGATGCCGCCGGGCACTTTGGCCATTTCAGCGATCGCCTGCAGCGCCACCGGCGTGCGCAGGGTGACCTCCAGTACCGGCAGCCCTCCGGCCACCAGCGCTTCGGCCAGCGGGCGGGCATGGGCCAGGTCATGGATGACCAGAACGGGGATAACGGGGGCCATACGGCAAATCTCTTCGCTGCGCTGGCTGGCCTCAAACGGGGTCATAGCTATTCCTTTAAAGGGCGGGGTTGTTGGGGTGGCAGACAGCCGAGGCGCCATCAGTAGCAAGTCCGGCGTTTTTGCGGAAGACATCGAACAGCTCGCGTCCGAGACCATGGGCATTGGCCGACAGATCGGGCGTGACGGCCTCGCGGCTGCCAAAATCAAGTTCCAGCACGTCGATGGTGCCGGCGGTTGCGTCCACACGGATCAAATCGCCATCGCGCACCCGGGCCAGCGGTCCGCCCTCAGAGGCTTCGGGCGCCACATGGATGGCGGCAGGCACTTTGCCCGAGGCACCGGACATACGGCCATCGGTGACCAGAGCGACTTTCAAGCCGCGATCCTGCAGCACAGAAAGTGTCGGTGTCAGCGCGTGCAACTCGGGCATGCCGTTGGCATGGGGGCCCTGAAAGCGCACCACAACCACGGTGTCTTCAATAAATTCGCCGTTGCGGAAGGCGGTTTTGACCGCGTGCTGATCGTCAAATACGCGGGCTTTGGCCTCGATCACCTGACGTTCCGGGGTCACCGCAGAGACTTTCATCACGCAGCTGCCCAGATTGCCACGCAGGTTTTTCAATCCGCCGCTGGGCTGGAACGGATCGCTGACCGGGCGCAGGATTTTGTGGTTCAGACTGTCGCGCGGGCCGGGTTCCCAGCTCAGGCGGCCGTCGCGCAGTTTGGGCTCGCGGGTGTACGCCTCCAGACCGGTGCCGATGATGGTGGAAGTGTCCGGGTGCAAAAGCCCGTCAGCGAGCAGTTCACCGATCATATAACCCAGCCCGCCGGCGGCGTGGAAATGGTTCACGTCAGCCAGGCCGTTGGGATAGACTTTGGCCATCAGCGGCGTGACCTCTGACAGATCCGCCAGGTCCTCTGTGTCCAGGATAATGCCGGCGGCACGTGCCATCGCGGGCAGGTGCAGCACCAGATTGGACGAACCACCGGTGGCCATCAGCCCGACAATACCATTCACAAAGGTTTTTTCGTCCAGCACCTGGCTGGCGGGGCGGTAGTCATTGCCCAGAGCAGTGATCGCCAGCGCCTGTTTTGTCGCCGCCGTGGTCAGATGCTGGCGCAGGTCGGTCTCCGGATTGACAAAACTCGCGCCCGGCAGGTGCAGCCCCATGAATTCCATCAGCATCTGGTTGGTATTGGCGGTGCCGTAGAACGTGCAGGTGCCGGAGCCATGATAGGCGGCCATTTCCGCTGCCATCAGCGCCTCGCGGCCGACCTCGCCGAGGGCAAATTTCTGGCGCACCAGGGCTTTTTCGTCATTGGGCAGACCAGAAGTCATCGGGCCTGCGGGCAGGAACACCGCCGGCACATGGCCAAAGGTGGCAGCGGCCATCACCAGACCGGGCACGATTTTATCGCAGATGCCAAGGTAAAGCACCGCGTCAAAACAATTGTGTGACAGGCCGACACCGGCAGCCAGCGCGATCACATCGCGCGAAAACAGCGACAGCTCCATGCCGGGCTGGCCCTGGGTGACGCCGTCACACATGGCAGGCACGCCGCCGGCGACCTGGGCGGTGGCGCCAGCCTGCTGGGCGACCTGTTTGATCTGCGCCGGGTAGCTCTCATAGGGTTTGTGCGCCGACAGCATGTCATTATAGGCGGTGATAATGCCAATATTTGGCGCCCGCCCGGCGGCAAGAGTGTCTTTGTCATCCGCCATCGCCGCGTAGGCATGGGCCTGGTTGCTGCAGGAAAGATGTGCACGCGCGGGCCCGGCTTCGGCGGCGCGCTGCGTGCGCTCAAGATAAGCCGTGCGGGAGTCCCTGCTGCGCTCAATTATGCGTGCGGTGACATCGGAAAGTGTGGCGTTCAGTGGCATGGCTGCTCCTGGAGAAACGAGGCCCGGGTTGCAAAACTCCCGGTTTATGCCGGGCAACATAGCTTGTTAGCGCTAACAATCAAGAAGTTTCTGCTCCAGTGCTGCGCGGACGAGACCTGTCAGTATTGCATAGCGGGGCTTCTCAATTGTGCGTGGTTGAGCGTGGGCCGGGCACCTATGTTGGTTTCAACAGCAATGCAGACCACAAGGAGAATTCAGATGAATTCGTTCAAACCAGAAGACAACCTCGACTATTATGAAATCAGACTTGAAGCTGGCAAACTGCGTGCTGAGTTTCTGCGCGACAGTGCTGTCGCCGTGACCAAATGGGTCAAAGCGCGCCTGCATATCGGCGCTGCTGCCCAGACTCAGACCAGCTGAACCACCTGAAAAACAACGGTTTCAGGGAATTTGCATTTTCTGAAAATTTTAAGAAACCCCGGAAATGCTCCGGGGTTTTCTTATTTCTGCCTCTTTTTCTGCCGAAAACCTAATGACAGGTTAACAACAGGAATGACCTTTAAAAGGAGGCACTGTGATGCGGAAAAAATGGTTGATTGTAGCTGCGGCTTTGCTTGGACTGGGCGCATGTGGCGGCATTGAAACGGCATCACGTGCCTATACGCCTGGCACCCCTGTTGCGGCCGGCGCTGTGGTTCCGGATTATTCCGTGGTCGCGCTGAACGTCACTGTGCCTGAGACGCTGAAAGTGTCCGAGGCCAACCGTTATTACCCGATTGCAGATATCGTCTGGCGCGGCGATGCCTATGGCAACCGCTATCAGCAGGTGCGGGAAATCTTCCTCAGTGGCATGGGGCGCGGGGCGGCGCAGATGCAGGGCGGCCAGCAGGTGATCGTTGATGTCGAGGTGATGCGGTTTCATTCGCTGACCGAAAAGACCCGTTACTCCATCGGCGGCAGCCATTCGATCATTTTCTCGCTTCAGGTGCGGGATGCGGCGACCGGTGCGATCCTGCAGCCACCCCGTATCATCAAGACGGAACTTGAAGGCTTTGGCGGCGACAAGGCGCTGGAAGCCGTACGTATTGGCCAGACCCAGAAAGTGCGCGTATCTGACCATCTGGCGCGGATAATTCGGGGCGAATTGGCACGGCCTTATCAGCCCGGCGCCTGAACAGGCTTCCCCAAGGCGTTGAAATTTATTAGGAGGGGGGCATGACGCACCCCTCTTATCCCGTTGTTCGCCTTAAGCCCAAAGCAAATGCCCGTGCCATCCGGCATGGTTTTCCCTGGGCCTATGAAAATGAAATGGTTATTGACCGCCGCACCAAGGGCCTGACGCCCGGTGCGATTGCGGTGCTGGAGGACGCGGAACGCGAACCTCTGGGACTGGTAACCGTCAACCCTGGTTCAAAAATCTTCTGCCGCGTGCTGGACCAGGATCTGGAAGCGGTGATCGACCAGGCCTGGTTCGCCAAACGCCTGACCGCAGCACTTGCCCATCGTGAGCAAATGTATGACGCGCCGTTTTACCGGCTGGTGCATGCCGAATCTGATGGTCTGCCTGGCGTGGTGATTGACCGCTTTGGCGACACCGCCGTGGTGCAGCCCAACGCGGCATGGGCCGATCAACGCATTGAGATGCTGGCGGCGGCCCTGGCCGAAGTCACCGGCATCAGCAATATCGTGATGAACGGCACCGGCCGGGTGCGTGGCCTGGAAGGGCTGGAAGAAGAAACCAAAGTGCTGGCGGGCGACGTGTCCGGGCCGATCCCGGTGTCGATGAACGGCGCCACCTATATGGCGGATCTTCTCGGCGGCCAGAAGACCGGCCTGTTTTTTGACCAGCGTCCCAACCAGGCATTTATGCAGCGCCTTGTGGGCGGCAAACGGGTGCTGGACGTGTTTTCCCATGTTGGTGGTTTTGGTCTGGCAGCTCTTGCTGCCGGCGCTTCTGAGACCGTGGCGGTGGACAGCTCGGCACCGGCGCTTGAACTGGCCCGCCAGGGCGCTGCGGCGATGGGGGCGGAGGACCGCTTTTCCAGCCGCAAGGGCGACGCGTTCACCGTATTGGAGGCGCTCGCCAGTGAAGGCGTGACCTATGACGTTGTGATCTGTGATCCGCCGGCTTTCGCGCCGTCTAAACAGGCGCTGGAACGCGGTTTGCGCGCCTATGAACGTCTGGCCCGTCTCGCCGCACCTCTGGTTGCTGAGGGCGGTTATCTGGGGCTGTGCTCCTGTTCCCATGCTGCCGATCTTGGTAAGTTCCGCACGTCCTCTGCTCGCGGTATTGGCCGGGCAGGGCGTCAGGCGCAACTGATCCACACCGGCTTTGCAGGCGCCGATCATCCACTGATGCCGCAACTGGCAGAAAGCGGTTATCTGAAGGCGTTGTTCTTCCGTCTGCAGCCATGAAAGTGGTGTTAGACGCCTGTGTGTTGTTCCCGACCGTGATGCGGGAGGTGCTGACACATGTGGCGGCTAAAGGGCTGTACACGCCCCTCTGGTCGGCGCGGATCCTGGAAGAATGGGCCCGCGCTGCCCGCAAAATCGCACCCGACGGCGAACTGCAGGCGAGGGCCGAGGTGGCGCTGCTGCGCGCGGCCTGGCCCAAAGCCGAGGTCGCGCCCCACGGCGGGCTTGAGGCGCGGCTCTATCTGCCGGACGCAAACGACATCCATGTGCTGGCCACCGCGATCAGCAGCAGCGCGGATCTGATTGTGACCAACAATGCCAAAGATTTCCCGCGCCAGTATCTGGCCGAAGAAGGCCTGCAACGGCAGGACCCGGATCAGTTCCTGATGGCGTGCCTCGCGCGTGACCCTGATGCGGTTGCAGAAGCGGTGGAACAGGTGCGCCAGGATGCCAACCGGATCTCAGGCGAGATCTGGAGCACCCGGGCCCTGATGAAAAAAGCGCGGCTGCCACGTCTGGGCAAAGCGCTGAGTAAGAGCATTCCGGACCGGATTTGAATAACAATTCTGCTGCGATATGCAGCCTTTGCTAATACCGGGAACGGCGTTTCACGTTCAATTTGAACGCATAACGCTTTAGATCAGACTTTCCAGGATTTTTGATTTTTCTCAATCGCGGCGATGCGCTGCGCCGTTTTCGGGTGGCTGAGCAGCCAGGCCGGCTGTGCGGCGCCCCGGGCACCGCTGAATTTATCAAGCTTGTGGAACATCGAGATCTGCGCCCCGGTGCCGATGCCGGATTTGATCAGCAGCGCGGTGGCATAAGAATCCGCTTCAAACTCGTCATTGCGACTGAGCCGCGCCGTCAGCAGCGTCATCAGCCCGTGGGCAAGATACCCGCCTATACCGGGCAGGAAACGCGACAGCACCATCGCCAGCGCCGTACGCATGGCGTTCTGGCCGGAAAAATCGATCATGCGTTTGCGCGAGTGCCCCAGCGCCACATGGCCAAGCTCATGGGCAATGACGCTGGCCAGTTCTTCGGCGCTGACATCGCCCTGGCGGTAGCGGTTGAAAAAGCCCCGGGTGATGAAAATGCGCCCGTCCGGGGCGGCGAGCCCGTTGATGGCTTCGATTTCATAGATATGGGTGCGGATGCGTTTCAGCCCGAGTGCATCGGCCATGCGTTTGGTCAGCCGGTTCAGCGCCGGGTCAACCAGTTCGCAGGATTGCGCATCCAGCGTGCGCGCCATGCGCCAGGCCGAAAACCGGTACATCAGCAGCCCGTAGAGCAGCGCCAGCAGGATGGGGGCAAACTTCAACATATCAAAGATATGGGGCCAACGGCGGGCAGTGGCAAGGTCATGATGTCCGCCGCCGCACCAGCCAGGTCGCAATCGCCACCGCCAGCACTGCCGCGGTGAGCGCTCCGGTGAGGTCAGCGCTGAGAGATGCCAGCGTTTCGATCTGATCGCTGAGCCCGTAGCCCAGCCCGACATAGAGGCTGACCCAGACCGTTTCGCCGATCAGGGTCCACAGGGTGAACACCTGCCATCTGACCTGGGTGGCGCCGGCCAGCACATTGACATAGGGGCCCAGCGGGCTGAACAACCATCGGCTCAGAAACAGGCCACGTGCGCCGTGGTTCTGCATAAAAAACTCGGCTTTTTGCAGGGAACGGGCCGTTCTTTTCGAGCGTTCTGACCAGCGTTGCAAGCGGCCCTGCACCCGTTTGCCGATGGCGAAGCCGGTCTGATCCCCCAGCACCGCGCCGCTTAAAGCGACACCGCCGGTGGCCAGCAGCGAAACGTCGCCGGCACCGGCAAAGGCGCCGCCGGCCAGCATCACCAGCGAGGCGGGCAGTGGCGCCGCAAGACAGCTGAAGAAGGTCACCGCCAGCACGAGGAAGTTGCCCCAGGTCGAGAACAGGTAAAGCAGGGTGTCGGTCATGGCCGGACCTGCCCGGTGCCGTTGCCGGTTGCCTTGCCGGTTGCGGCCCCGTCACCGGTATTGGCGCGTCGCCAGTCTTCAATCGCCGCCTCCAGCTCCACCACCAGATCGGGCAGCGGCACGTCAAGACGGCGGGCGATCCTGTGCAGCGGAATGTGTTTGAGATCCATCGGCTGGTCGCCGAGCACGTCGCGCAGCACCTCCGGCGGCACGTCGTGGTTTTTGACGATGTAGCGCGGCGTCATCCAGGGCGCGAGCGGGTGGCTGTCATGCGGCGCCAGGCTGCGCATCTCGTCCAGCGCGCGCAGGCTAAAGAACCCGGTTGCCAATATACTGATCAGCAGCAGCACAACCAGGCGCGGATACCGGCGCAGGATCTGGCGCAGCTGGTGCAAAAGCGGGCTCATCTGCCCAGCTCTTTCATCGCGCGGGTGATGCCGTCCAGCGTCATCGGCATCATCCGGTTTTCAAATATATCGCGCACCATCTGGACCGACTGGGTGTATTGCCAGTGGTTTTCCGGCGTCGGGTTCAGCCAGATATGGTCGGGCCATTGTTCCCGTGCGCGCTGCAACCAGGTCTGGCCGGCCTCCTGGTTCCAGTGCTCGTTGGCGCCACCGGGAACGGCGATCTCATAGGGGCTCATCGAGGCATCGCCGACAAAAATGCATTTATAGTCAGAGCCGTAGGTGCGCAGCACTTCCAATGTGGGGATCTGCGCATCCCAGCGCCGCGCATTGTCGCGCCAGACACCCTCATAGAGGCAATTGTGGAAGTAATAATATTCCAGATGTTTGAACTCGGTGCGGGCGGCGGAAAACAACTCTTCCACCAGCCGGATATAGGGATCCATCGAGCCGCCGACATCGAGGAACAGCAGTACTTTCACCGCGTTGCGCCGTTCGGGCCGCGTCTGCACATCCAGATAACCATGTTCGGCGGTGGCGCGGATGGTGCCGTCAATGTCGAGCTCGTCCCGGGCGCCGTCCCGGGCCCAGCTGCGCAGCCGTTTCAGCGCCACTTTGATATTGCGGGTGCCCAGTTCCACCGTGTCGTCCAGATTGGCGAAGTCACGCTTGTCCCAGACTTTCACCGCGCGCTGGTGGCGGCTCTTGTCCTGGCCGGTGCGGATGCCTTCGGGATTATAACCAAAGGCGCCAAACGGCGAGGTGCCGGCGGTGCCGATCCATTTATTGCCACCCTGATGGCGTTTTTCTTGGTCCTTGAGGCGCTGTTTCAGCACCTCCATCAGCTTGTCAAAACCGCCGAGCGCTTTGATTTCTGCACGCTCCTCAGAGCTGAGGTGTTTTTCGGCCATTTTCTGCAGCCACTCAGCCGGCAGATCAACCGCGTTCAGCACATCCTCAGTGCTGAGGCTTTCCACGCCTTTGAAGGAGGTGGCAAAGGCCCGGTCAAACTTATCAAGGTGACGTTCGTCTTTGACCATTACCGCGCGGGAAAAGTAATAAAACCCGTCGATGTCATAAGTGACCAGACCGCGGTGCATGCCCTCCAGAAATGAGAGGTATTCGCGCAGGCTGACCGGGATGCCGGTGCTGCGCAAATTCTCAAAGAAAGGCAAAAACATCGGTTTACAGCACGCGTTCGACCAGCACGGTCACAAACAGACCGATAAGGCCGAAGACGATGCCATAGACCACGCCATATTGCGCCCGGTCGAGCCGGTTGCCGCCGCGTTTGGCCGCGTTGCGCTGCCCGATATAGCCGCCGATCAGCGCCAGAATAATTACGATCATTTTTATTGGACCCTTGTTTTGCCGGGGGCCAGAGCTGCGATATCTCCGGCGCGCTCCCGTACTTCTGCATCAGAACCAAACCCATAGCGTGCCCAGCCCAGACTGTCGAGCCGCACGCTTTGGGCCTCGTCCGCCTGTCCCAGCAGTTCCAGCGCCTCGGCTTTGATCATCAGCAATGTGGCCAGCAAAGCTGCGTTTTCAGCACGTTTCACCGGTTCCAGGTTGGCATTGACCATGTCCAGCGCGGTGCGGGCCTGGCCGGCGCGCAGGGCGAAAGCAGCCAGTTGCATCGCCACATGAGCGGATTGCAGCTCAGAGCCGGGGCGGGCGCGGAAAATTTGGTCGGCGCGCAGGAAAGAACTCAGCGCCTGACCCGGTTCACGACCAATGGAAAACCGGCCCTGCAAATACAGCGAAAACGCCAGCCGCCCGTCTTGCCAGTTGTTATCCGTGGCAATTCTGACCGCGTTCCGGGCAGCGGTCAGGCGGCGGCGGGACTCGGAGCCCGGGTTCAGCGCGTTGCGCACCGCCTGATCCCAGGTCTTTGAGCGTTGTGAGCCGCGCGGGATGCCGGTCGCACCGCCCTCCGGGTTCAGCCGCGCCAGAATGGCCGGCAGCCGGGCCGCGACCTGGGCCTGGCTCATGCCGTTGTACAAATCGGGCGAATAATAGGTGCGCAGGATCAACATATCAAAGCTGGTCAGCACGGTTTGAAAATTGTCATCGTTAAAGATGCTGTCAGACAGGCGGTAGAGATCGTTCAGCGGTCCCAGCGCCTGGGCCAGCTCTTCGTGCAGGCAGTCACGTATCTCCTGCGGCGCCACGTCGCCGGGAATAAAAATCGCCAGCTGGTCGCGTGTTTCCAGCCGGGTCCAGTCGAGCAGGGGCGCATTACGGTTTCGTTTATAGCCGGCCCAGTCGGAAACGCCCGGAGCCACAAAACAGGCCGCATCTGGCACCAGACCCTGCAATTGCTTGCGCGGTATCACGTCGATGGTGATGGAGGCGTTTTGGCTGGTGGGGGCCCGCCGGATGGGAATGCCAGCCTCGTTGCGCAGCCGCTGCAACAGGCGCGCAAGATCCGGTCCAAGGCTCGGTGGCGCATCGCCGGTCACCCGCACGGTCACCGGACCTTCAAAACGGGTAAAGCGGGGCAGTGGCCGGCCGGATTCCAGCTGAAAGCTCAGATCAAGGAAATCCCGTGCCACAGACACATTGCTGCGCCGGGCAGGGAGGCGGTGGACCCCGGAAAAGACTTTCATCGGCGGCAGCGCGTAAGACAGCGGCGCCGCGCGTTCGATACGCTGCTCGGGGGTGCTGTAGGGCGTTGCTGCGCAGGCCGACAGCGCCAGAAACCCCAAAACCGATTTAACCCAAAGCTTCATAAATAACCCCGTTGATCATGCATCTGACTGCCGCTGGCCTGTTGCGCTCAGCGGTTGCTCCTGGCCAGAAAGGCGAGCCTTTCAAACAAATGCACATCCTGTTCATTTTTCAACAATGCCCCATGCAGCCTCGGCAGCGCATTGGCACCATCACGTTTCAAATCTTCCGCGCTCAGATCCTCTGCCAAAATAAGCTTTAACCAATCCAGTACTTCAGAGGTTGACGGTTTCTTTTTCAACCCAGACATATCCCGGATGTTATAAAATTGTGTCAGCGCTGTGGTCAGAAGGGTATTTTTTATCTCCGGATAATGCACCGCGACGATTTTTGTCATGGTTTCCGCGTCCGGGAAGCGGATGTAATGGAAAAAACAGCGGCGCAGAAAGGCGTCGGGCAGTTCTTTTTCGTTGTTGGAGGTGATGATAATCACCGGGCGGTGACGGGCGCGGATGTTCTCACCGGTTTCATAGACGTGGAACTCCATCTTATCGAGTTCCTGCAGCAGGTCGTTGGGGAACTCGATATCGGCCTTGTCGATCTCGTCAATCAGCAGTACAACTTTTTTGCCGGCTTCAAACGCCTGCCAGAGTTTGCCCTTTTTGATGTAGTTTTTCACATCGTGAACACGTTCTTCGCCCAGTTGGCTGTCGCGCAACCGGCTGACGGCATCATATTCATAAAGCCCCTGTGCTGCCCTGGTGGTGGATTTGATATTCCACTCGATCATCTCAAGCCCGAGAGATTCTGCAATTTGCAGCGCCAGTTCCGTTTTTCCGGTGCCAGGTTCGCCCTTTACCAGCAGAGGACGTTCAAGCGTGATTGCAGCATTCACAGCAACCGTGAGGTCTTCTGTGGACACATAGCGGGTGGTGCCGTTGAATTTCATAAATAATTAGTGCTCTTTTGCCAGGGTTCCAAGGCACCATAACAGAGGTGACCGCGGCATCAAGAAGCCGCGATCTGATAGTGACAACCGCGTTTTCTTAAGTTAAATGAAGTCCTAATGGAGGGTGTACCGGATGGTTGATTTAAGATCAGATCTTTTTTGAGCCAGCCAGCCGGTAAGACAAAGGGAAGAGCTATGCAAACCGAAGTTTTCCTGGCAGACGATTATCGTCCGGCAGAGAGCGAAACGTTCATGAATGAACGTCAGGTTGAGTATTTTCGACGAAAGTTATTAGCCTGGAAGACCGATCTTGTTGATGACAGCAAGAATACTATTGAGTCCTTGCAGGACGGCACCAGAAATATTCCGGATATTTCGGACCGCGCATCTGAGGAAACTGACCGTGCCCTGGAACTGCGTACCCGGGATCGCCAACGCAAACTGGTGCTTAAAATTGATGCCGCGCTGCGCCGGATCGGAGAAGGGGAATACGGGTACTGCGAAGCGACAGGTGACCAGATTTCCCTGAAGCGACTGGACGCCCGTCCGATTGCAACAATGAGCCTGGAAGCCCAGGAACGCCATGAACGCCGTGAAAAGGTACATCGCGACGACTGATTTTTGATCTGTGTCATGGAATGAAATCGCAGCACCGGGGCAGAAATGCTCCGGTGTTTGCAATTGGAACCACAAAACAGCCGGGCGGCCCGGCTGGTCTCTGAGGCGATTATGATCAAAGGCGAAGACATTTCTGTATTGGGCGGTGGCATTGGCGGCCTGGCGGTCGCTGTGGCGCTGGCGCTGCGTGGCGCGTCTGTGCGGGTGCTGGAACAGGCCCCGGTCCTCAGTGAGATTGGCGCTGGCCTGCAGGTTTCGCCCAATGGTGTGGCGGTTCTGGACGCGCTGGGGCTGGGCGATGAGGCGCGCGCCCTGGCGGTCCACGGGCGCGCGGTGTGTCTGCGCGACGGCACCAGCGGGCGTCAGGTGATGCGGCTGGATCTGGCGCGCTGGGCGCCGGATCAGACCTATCTGTATTTTCACCGCGCCGATCTGGTGTCTTTGCTGGAAAAAGCGGCGCGGGCGGCCGGGGTGATGTTCGAACTCGGGCGCCGGATCGACCAGGTGACTGAGACCTCTGCCGGCTACCGGCTGAGCAGCGCCGGGGGGCACAGCGACAATGTCGGGCTTCTGATTGGCGCGGACGGGCTGCATTCGCGGCTGCGCCCGGTGCTGAACGGGGCGGAAACGCCGTTTTTCACCGGCCAGACCGCCTGGCGGGCGCTGGTGCCGGCGCAGGGCAACGAGCCGGCAGAAGCGGTGGTCCATATGGGCAAGCGCCGTCATATGGTGAGCTATCCGCTGCGGGGCGGCAAGCTGATCAACATCGTGGCGGTGGCTGAACGGCAGCAGTGGAGCGCTGAGGGCTGGAATCTCGCGGGTGACCCGCTGGCGCTGCGCCAGTGTTTTGACGCCTTTCGCGGTCCGGCGCAGGCGCTGTTGGCCCAGGTGGAGGAGGTTAGCTACTGGGGGTTGTTCCGCCATCCTGTGGCGGCCAGTTGGTATGGCAACAATGCAGCACTTGTTGGCGACGCCGCACATCCGACCCTGCCATTCCTGGCCCAGGGGGCAAATATGGCGCTGGAAGATGCCTGGGTGCTGGCGGATTGCCTGGAGCGCTATGAGCGCGAGGAGGCGCTGCCGCGCTATCAGCAGATGCGCCGGACCCGGGTGGTGCGGGTGATTGAGGCGGCCAATTCAAATGCGCAGAACTATCACCTGTCGGGGCCGAAAAAGCTGGCGGCCCATGCGGCGCTGCGGCTGGGTGGCGCGCTGGCGCCGCGCCACGTGCTGTCCCGGTTCGACTGGATTTACCGTCATGATGTAACGCGCGGCTGAGCCCAAAAGCGCAACAGGGGCGCGCGGCGCGGTTTACCGCGCCGCGCGCCCCTGTTCTGCGGGCCAGTCCGGGCTTGTGTCAGGCCGCCTCGAGCGCGGTGATGATGGCGGAAAAATCTGCAGCCTTCAGCGAAGCGCCGCCGACCAGAGCGCCATCCACATTCGACACCGCAAAAATTTCGCTGGCGTTAGACGGTTTCACCGAGCCGCCATAGAGCAGGCGTACGGCGTCGCCGGCATCCTCGCCAAAGCCCCGGCTCAACTCTGCGCGGATAAAATCATGCACTTCCGCAATCTGTTCCAGCGTCGGGGTCAGGCCGGAGCCGATGGCCCAGACCGGTTCATAGGCCACCACCACAGTGTCGCCAGAGATCTGACCGGGCAGGGACCCGGCGAGTTGCTCCCGGATCACCTCCAACGTGCGGGTGCTTTCGCGTTCCGCCAGCGTTTCGCCAACACAAATCACCGCCGCAAGCCCGGCCTCAATCGCAGCAACAGATTTGGCGCGCACTTCGGCGTTGCTTTCGCCATGGTCAGCGCGGCGTTCCGAATGGCCCAGAATTACATAGGCAGCGCCGGCCTCAAGCAGCATTTCTGCCGACGTGTCGCCGGTGTGGGCACCGTTGCCCGCCGCGTGGCAATCCTGCCCCCCGGCCGCCAGCGCATGACCGGCGCATGTTTGCGCCAACCGGTGCAGCAGGGTCGCTGGCGGGCACAGCAGAACGTCACATCCCGGCGCCGGGTGGGCCGCCATCAGCGCCTCCACTTCGCTCAGGTTGGCGCTCAGCCCGTTCATTTTCCAGTTGCCAGCAGCAAGTTTGCGACGCGGTGCCATAGGGGATCTCCTTTGGTAGGATCAGAGTGTTTGCGCTAAACTAGACCGGAACCTGTCGCTTCAAAAGCCCATAATCACCTTGCGGCACAAGCGGGCGCTGACATAGCGTCTGTCCTGCATAGGGGCGGGGAAAGAGACAACGATGGAACAGCAGGATTATGAGGCGGAAGTGTTGCGGGTCTGGGCCGGCAGCCGGGACGGATCCCACGACCTCGGCCATCTGCGGCGCGTCCGGGCCAGTTGTCGGCAAATCAGCACAGAGCTGGATACGCCGGTGGACCAGCAGGTTCTGTTGGCGGCGGCGATGTTTCATGATGTGATCAACCTGGCCAAGGATGATCCGGAGCGGCACCGGGCCGCAGTGCTGTCGGCGGATCACGCGGTGGCATATCTGGCAGCAAAGGGCATGGCGCCGGAGCGGCTGGATGCCGTGCATCACGCCATCTGCGCCCATAGTTTTTCAGCCGGGGTGGCGCCAGTAAGCCTTGAGGCGCGGATTTTGCAGGACGCGGACCGGCTGGAGGCGCTTGGGGCGATTGGCATTGCGCGCTGTTTTAATGTCTCTGGTCAATTGGGGCGTGGTTTGTTTGACGCGGAGGATCCGCTGGCGCAACGACGCGATCCGGATGACCAGGCCTGGGCGCTGGATCACTTTGAGATCAAACTCTACCGGATTTCTGAAACCATGCAGACCGCGCCCGGGCGCAGGATGGCGCAGCAGCGGGTGGCCTTCATGCGCCAGTTTGTGGCGCAGTTGCTGGCAGAAAACGCTGGAGATGAAGTGCGGGATCAGGCAGCTGAATAACACGCCAGTACAGGCGCTGGGATACGTGGTGGCAAAGGCGGTACAATAAAAGCGGTATCAGACGGTGGTATCAGGCGGTGGCATCAGCGGCGCAGTAAACGCCGGATCAGACGCCGGAAAACTTGATCGATTCGCCACAGCCGCAGGCCTCAACAACATTCGGGTTGCGGAACTTAAAGCCGGATTCCAGCAGCGACACCTCATAGTCAATTTCAGTGCCAAACAGGAACATCTGCGCCATCGGGGCAATCATCACCCGGGCGCCTTCCTGCTCCACCACCTCATCATGGGGTTCAATGTCCGAGACATAATCCATGGTGTATTCCATGCCGGCACAGCCGCCTTTTTTGATGCCGATGCGCAGGCCTTTGGAGCCGTCTTTGTCCATCAGACGCGAGATCTGGCGGGCAGCGGCTTCTGTCATGGTGACGGCTTGTTTGCCTGGGATGCTGAACATGAGGGTCTCCGGTTTCCTGCCCCAAATGTAGGGGCAGGTAAAAATATCACAAGGGCAGGGTGCCGCAAGAAAGTTTTGTTTACATGAATCCCAGTTCGAGGCGGGCCTCGTCCGACATCATTTCCATGCCCCAGGGCGGCTCCCAGACGAGCGATACATCGACCTGTTTCACGCCATCAAGCGGCTCAACCGCGTCAGCCACCCAACCGGGCATTTCACCGGCAACGGGACAACCAGGTGCGGTCAGGGACATGATGACGCTGACCTCATTTTCCTCAGAGATCTCGATGGTATAGATCAGGCCCAGGTCATAGATGTTCACCGGAATTTCCGGGTCATAGACCGAACGACAGGCTTCGACCACAGCGTCATAAAGCGCGTGTTCGGTGCTGGATGGCTTGATCAGGGGCGTGCCCTCGACCGGGTGTGTTTCGGCTGTCATACGGACCTCGTGGTGATATCTGAGCAAAGATATAGGGAATAGGGCGGCGAAGGTCCAGAGCCACCGGTGCCAAACTGCCTGCGCGATATTGTCCAGGGGGCGGACCTGCTGTGCTTTGACCACGCCGGGGGCAGGGCGCTGAGGCTTGGCAAAGCCATAAAAATAGCGCAAAAGCCTGCGAACGCGAAAAGGACAGCAAAATGGCGCAGAAATTCAGCTTTGATCTGAAGGCAACCGACGGCAAGGCCCGCACCGGGGTGATTTCAACCCCGCGCGGCGAGATCCGCACCCCGGCTTTCATGCCGGTGGGCACCGCCGCTACAGTCAAAGCAATGATGCCGGAAAGCGTGCGCGCCACCGGTGCCGATATTCTGCTGGGCAATACCTATCATCTGATGCTGCGCCCGACGGCGGAGCGCATCGAGCGGCTTGGCGGTTTGCACAAGTTCATGAACTGGGACCGTCCCATTTTGACTGACAGTGGTGGTTTTCAGGTGATGAGCCTGACCGGGCTGCGCAAAATGTCCGAAGAAGGGGTGACGTTCCGCTCCCATATTGACGGCTCCGAGCATCATCTGACGCCGGAACGTTCGATGGAGATCCAGAAGCTGCTCGGATCTGACATCGTGATGTGTTTTGACGAATGCACCCCGTTTCCGGCCGATGAGGCCACCGCGCGCAAGTCGATGGAGATGTCGATGCGTTGGGCGCAGCGTTCACGCGACGCCTTTGGCGACCGGCCAGGGCACGCGCTTTTTGGCATTCAGCAGGGCTCGGTCTACAGCGATCAGCGCGCTGAAAGCGCCGAGAAACTGCGCGAAACCGGTTTTGACGGCTATGCGGTCGGCGGCCTTGCGGTCGGCGAAGGTCAGGAAATGATGTTTGACGTGCTGAATTATGCGCCCGACATGCTGCCTGAGGACAAGCCACGTTATCTGATGGGGGTGGGCAAACCTGACGATATCGTCGGTGCTGTGGCGCGCGGCATCGATATGATGGACTGTGTGCTGCCCTCGCGTTCGGGGCGCACCGGTCAGTTGTTCACCCGCCACGGGGTGGTGAACATCAAAAACGCCCGCCACGCAGATGATCCGCGCCCGCTGGATGAGGCTTGCACCTGTCCGGCCTGTTCCAACTATTCCCGCGCCTATCTGCATCACGTGTTCCGGGCACAGGAAATGCTGTCGGGCATGTTGCTGACCTGGCACAATCTGCATTATTTCCAGGAGCTGATGCAGGGTATGCGCGACGCGATTGCCGCCGGCACGTTTGAAGCGTTTCAGAAAGACTTTCATGAGCAGCGCTCCCAGGGCGACATCGAGCCCCTGTAGAGTTACGCGCGCAAGACCTGCCGCGTCCGCACTGGGCGGGCGTGGCAGGCTGCGAATCCCGCAGGCTCAATATTTTTAATTTGAATTTATCTGCCGGCTGAAAACCCGGTTTTCGCCTGGAAATTGTAAAAGGCGCTTCGGAACCCGCGAATAACGCCGAATTTCGCATGAATTGGCGGCGTTTCCCGGCTTGCTCCTTTTGTCGGGGGCAGGCAGACTGTCGCCAACATCGAACAGGACTTGGTTGAATCCAGGGCGCGAAGTCCCAGATATAGACCAGTCACGGAAAGGGCCGGGGTCGCCAGAATTGGGGCCAGTGCCTTTTTGCTAATTAAGGAAAGAGCATGCACGAGCAACTCAGCCAAACTTATCCTGTCCTGCCGCTGCGCGATATTGTGGTCTTCCCACATATGATCGTGCCGCTGTTTGTCGGCCGGGAAAAATCCGTAAAAGCGCTGGAAGAGGTAATGCAGGACGACAAGCAGATTCTGTTGTCGAGCCAGATTGACCCCAGCGTAGATGAGCCGGATGCAGATGGTATTTACAAAGTCGGTGTGCTGGCCAGCGTGCTGCAACTGCTGAAACTGCCCGACGGCACCGTCAAAGTGCTGGTCGAAGGCAAAGGCCGGGTGCGGATCACCGAGTTTCTCGACAATGATGCGTTTTTTGAGGCTGAGGCCGTCGCTCTGACCGAAATTCCCGGTGATGAAACCGCAGTTGAGGCGCTGATCCGTTCGGTTGGTGCTGAATTTGAGCGCTACGCCAAGATCAAACGGAATGTGCCGGAAGAGGCGCTTGCCGCGGTGTCTGAGACCCGTGATCCCGAAAAGCTGGCTGATCTGGTTGCCGGCCATATGGGGGTTGAGGTGCAGCAGAAGCAGGAGCTTCTGGAAACCCTCGCCGTGGAAGAACGGCTGGAGAAAATCTACGGTCTGATGCAGGGCGAAATGTCGGTGCTGCAGGTCGAGAAAAAGATCAAAACCCGCGTCAAGTCGCAGATGGAGCGCACCCAGCGCGAGTACTATCTGAATGAGCAGATGAAGGCGATTCAGAAAGAACTCGGCGACGGTGACGACGGTGCCGGCGAGATCGCGGAACTGGAAGAAAAGATTGCCGGCGTCAAGCTGAGCAAAGAAGCCAAAGAAAAAGTGGATGCCGAGCTGAAAAAGCTGAAATCCATGTCGCCGATGTCTGCGGAAGCCACGGTGGTGCGCAACTATCTTGACTGGATTTTGGCGATCCCGTGGGGCGAAAAATCCCGGGTGAAAAAGGATCTGACCCGCGCCCAGGCGGTGCTGGACAATGACCACTATGGCCTGGAGAAGGTCAAAGAGCGCATTGTGGAATATCTGGCGGTGCAGCAGCGCTCCAAAAAACTCAAAGGCCCGATCATGTGCCTTGTGGGCCCTCCCGGTGTCGGCAAAACGTCGCTGGGCAAATCGGTGGCCAACGCCACCGGGCGCGAGTTCATCCGCATCTCCCTGGGCGGCGTGCGCGATGAGAGCGAAATCCGCGGTCACCGCCGCACCTATATCGGCTCCATGCCCGGTAAAATCATCCAGGCGCTGAAAAAGGCGAAAACCACCAATCCGCTGATCCTGCTCGATGAGATCGACAAGATGGGTCAGGATTTCCGTGGCGATCCCGCCTCGGCGATGCTGGAAGTGCTGGATCCGGAACAGAACAACACCTTTGTCGATCACTATCTTGAGGTCGAATATGACCTTTCAAACGTGATGTTCCTGACCACGGCCAACTCTTACAACATGCCGGGCCCGCTGCTGGACCGGATGGAGATCATTACGCTTGCAGGCTATACTGAAGACGAAAAACTTGAGATCGCCAAGCAGCACCTGCTTGATAAACAAGTGAAAAACCACGGGTTGCGCAAAGGTGAGTTTTCGATCAGTGACGGCGCGCTGCAAGAGATCGTACGCCGCTACACCCGTGAAGCCGGGGTGCGGAATCTCGAACGCGAACTGGCGAAACTGGCCCGTAAAGCGGTGACCAAAATTGTGCGCAAAGACGCCGAACAGGTCGAAGTGACAACGGAGAACCTGGAAGACTTCCTCGGGGTGAAACGCTTCCGTTACGGTCTGGCGGAACAGGATGATCAGGTCGGTGTTGTCACCGGGCTGGCCTGGACCAGTGCCGGCGGTGATCTGCTGCAGATCGAAGCGCTGCGCCTGCCGGGCAAAGGCCGGATGAAAACCACCGGCAAGCTCGGCGATGTGATGAAGGAATCGATCGACGCGGCAAGCTCCTATGTGCGCTCCATCGCGCCCGAAATCGGGGTGAAGCCGCCGCGGTTTGAAACCTTTGATATCCACGTGCACGTGCCCGAGGGAGCAACCCCCAAGGACGGGCCTTCGGCAGGGGTCGGCATGGTCACCTCGATCGTATCGGTTCTTACCCGCATTCCGGTGCGCAAAGACATCGCTATGACCGGTGAGGTCACCCTGCGTGGCAATGTGTTGCCGATCGGTGGGCTGAAGGAAAAACTGCTGGCGGCGCTGCGCGGCGGCATCAAGGTTGTGCTGATCCCGGACGAAAACGAAAAGGATCTGACCGAGATCCCCGACAATGTGAAAGACGGGCTGGAAATCATCCCGGTTAAGCACGTGTCTGAAGTGCTGAAACACGCGCTGGTGTCAAAACCTGTGCCGGTGGAGTGGGACGAAGAGGCCGAAGAGGCCGCCCGTGCCGCCCGCGCTCTGGAAGCAGAAAAAACATCGGCTGCGCGCGCGCATTAACCGCGCCACACCGACTGAGACTGAAAAGGCGCCCTGTCACCGGGGCGCCTTTTTCTTTGCGCAGCGGGGCAAGCGCTTGACTGCAAAGCTGGAGTTTTCGGCTGTAACGCGTTAATAAATGTTAACAGTTGTTCACAGAAAACAAAAACAGGGCAGGCAGCAACATGGCGATCAGGAAACCAGGCGCGAAATCACCCACGAAACCGACCACCAGACGAAAGTTGAAATCCTCCTCCCGCAGTGGGTCCGGAGGAACGAATGCGGTCATTGCGGACCCGGCTCTGAAACCGGCGAGGGTACGTAAGACGTTAGGCGTGACAGCCGCAAAACCGACCGCCCCGACCGGAGATAAAGTTGACAGGGCGCTGGCGGCGCTGGTGGCAGAAGTCGCGCCCCCGAAACCCGTCGCGGTACCTGATGACAATACGGCGGAGCCGACGGCGGAGTTCACCACAGAGGCCCGCACCGAATTCAGCACCAAATTCAGCACTGAGACCACAACAGAGACCAGCGCAGACGCCACAGTCGTGATGCTGCGAAAAAAAGATATGCTGCTGCGGCTGACTGAACGCACAGGGTTGCGCAAGAATCAGATCAAGCCGGTGATGGAGGCGGTGCTGGCCGAACTTGGCGACGCTTTGATCAAAGGGGAGACCCTCAACTTGCCGCCGCTGGGAAAACTGACGGTGAACCGCAGTATTGCCCAGGAAAAAGCCGACGTGGTGATCTGCAAGCTGCGCCGTGCCAAGCCGTCAGCCGTGAGTGGCACCATGGAAAACGTCGCGGCAAAAGAAAATGCAGTTTCCCCCCTTGCGGTGCCAGATCAGTGAGGCTATGAACCGCGGCAAGGCGGGTGATTAGCTCAGTTGGTAGAGCGCTTCGTTTACACCGAAGATGTCGGGAGTTCGAGTCTCTCATCACCCACCATTTCCCGCTTAGATGTTGAATTCAGGCAGTTTTTTGGCTGCCGTGGCATGGTGTGTTTTGCCTTTGCCATCAGTTCTGGCGGGTTGAGGTGCGAATAATTACATCGGAGTTGCGTGGAAGACATGCACGTAACGGTGCTGCGTGTGCGCCGCCAGCCGCGCCAGGTGCCGCCGTCGTGCATTCTCTCTGGGAACCCTCTCCGACGGTCAGTTTTGCGTCCCTTTCTGCGTAATGTGGTCCTTGATTTGCTCCGTCTGCGCCCGGTGCGGGCGACATTCCTGCCGGCGTAACAGCCATTGTGGGCAGCGGTTGTTGCGCCGCAAGTGGCGTAATCCGGGTCAGGATTGACCCGGGAAAATATCCACTCTTTACCATGCGATAGTGACTTCATAAGGTGCTGCGACAGCAACAGAGGCACGTTATGCACCAGTTAACATTGATCGATACGGCAGCTTTGCCACCCCTGTTCATTCTGCGCCACGGCCAGACCGAGTGGAACCTGCAAGGCCGGATGCAGGGGCAGAAAAACTCCGACCTGACGGCAAAAGGCCGGGATCAGGCCGCGCAACAGGCGCGCATCATGGCGCCTGTGTTGCGGGCGACGCCGGAGATGTACTGTGTCACCAGCCCGCTCACGCGGGCGTTCGATACCGCCGCGATTGCGCTCGCCGGGCAGCACATCACTGTGGACAACCGGATCATGGAGACCTCGGCCGGCAGCTGGGAGGGGCGGCTTCGCACTGAGGTCATTGCTGAATTGCCTGCCGACAGCGGACACACGGCAGATGAAGGTGCGATGTTTGAGCTGTTTCTGAGCGCTCCGGACGGGGAAAGCCCCGCGGATCTGGAAGCGCGTTGCCGTGAGTTTCTGCTGAGCCTGACCGGGCCGACGGCGATCGTGAGCCACGGGGTCACCGCAGCCTTTCTGCGCGGCCTGGCCTGCAGCCTGAGCTGGGATGAAATGACCCGCCTGTCGCCGACCCAGGGCTGTGTTTTTGCGATTTCCGGAGGGGTGGAGCAAAAAATGACGGAATTGGAAAAAGAGTTGCTCTGAGCCTCTTGCGCCCCCCGCTGTCCCGGGATATCACGCGCCACACGGGTGATTAGCTCAGTTGGTAGAGCGCTTCGTTTACACCGAAGATGTCGGGAGTTCGAGTCTCTCATCACCCACCATTTCCCACCAGTCCGATCTGTGCATTGATAAGCTTCCGTTCTCAGGGCAGGGTGAAACCACGTTCTGATTTTTGGGAATCCAATGGCGTCTTATCCGGATCTTTATGTGCTGCGTCACGGTGAAACCGAATGGAATCATCAACGCCGCTGGCAAGGCGTGCTGGATTCGCCGCTGACGCCGCGCGGGCTTGAGCAGGCCGCTGCGCAGGGGCATCTGCTGGCGCGACTTTTGCCGGAGGGCGCGCCCTCGGCTTGGTGTTCACCGCAGCTGCGCGCGCGCAGGACCGCTGAGATCGCGCTTTCGTTCCTTGGCGGTACTGCGGAGCCGGATGCGCGCCTGGGCGAGGTCTCTGTGGGGCAGGCGGCAGGCATGCTGCAGTCCGATATTGCCGCCAGATGGCCGGGATTCGCCCCCGACGTTGATCACCCGTTTGGCTGGTATTTCCGTGTGCCCGGCAGCGAAAGTTTTGACGCGCTGCGCCACCGGTGTCAGCAGTTTCTCGACAGTCTGAACGGGCCGGCCATTGTGGTCACCCATGGCATTACCGGCCGCATGATCCGTGCGCTCTGGCTGGGACTGGATATTCACGGCATGCACGCTTTGCCCGGGGGGCAGGGCTGTGTTTTTCAGCTGCAAAAAAACGGCGAAATCACCCATTCATTGAAGGAATAACGCCTGGGCAATGCGCCGGTGTTCTTTTTCGGATTTTCTGTGTGGGAAGCGCTTGACGCCACCTGACAGTGGGCCTAAAAGCCACCTCACGCTTAGAGGATAAGCGGCAGTGAGCGGTTGTAGCTCAGTTGGTTAGAGTACCGGCCTGTCACGCCGGGGGTCGCGGGTTCGAGTCCCGTCAACCGCGCCATCACTGCCTGATATCCTCTTTTGCTGATGCGCGGTTGTAGCTCAGTTGGTTAGAGTACCGGCCTGTCACGCCGGGGGTCGCGGGTTCGAGTCCCGTCAACCGCGCCATCATCATATAAGCGTACAAAATGCGCGGTTGTAGCTCAGTTGGTTAGAGTACCGGCCTGTCACGCCGGGGGTCGCGGGTTCGAGTCCCGTCAACCGCGCCATTTTTCCTTTAGTCCTCCAGCGCCATGTGTTGCAAAGAGCCTCCAGCTTTGGCGTTGTAATTTTCACGTCGTTTCGCTGCGCTTGATTTTTTGGGTGAGCAGTCGCAATGCTTCCCAGAGCCTAAATATTTTTGACACAATTTTCTGGGAAGAGCTGAATTGGAAAACGTAACTGCATATCAAATCGCTGATTACACAGCGAATAGAGTCTTCGACAACCTGAAAATGTCATTGCGGATTTCGCTGCCAATTATTGTATTGGCGATTTTACTCGTTTCTCTCCTCGGCTTCTCTGAAATCAGTCGGGTATTGGAAGGGGAGGTCACAAATGGGGTTGTCGCCCCCGGACCTGCTTTTGGGCTTCGCGCATTTATCGCAATCATTGTTGTTGTTTATAGTTATTATTGGATCGCAGTCGCCTGGCATCGGTTTCTGCTGGAGGGGATGGCGGTTCAGGGAATCTTTCCACAAAATCCTGTCGGGTCAATCTTCTCTTATATTTGGGGAAGCATCGTTGTTGGCTTTGTTATTTTGTTGATTTTATTGGTGCCCGTATTCATCGCCTTTGCTGTAACGGGGGGCGAGGGAATAAATTTTTCAGTGGGTGATTATAGTGGTGTTGCCGTGCGCGGAGCCGGAGCAATTTCCATGAATTTTGTTTTTACGGTCTCATTTGCTTATATTTTTCTGAGATACTCACCCGTCCTGGTCACGTCAGCCATTGGAAAGTCTGAGACGTGCAAAGCTTCACGGAAGTTGACGTGTCCCGGACGAAAGATCATATTCCAGCTCGCCCTGGGATATGGAGTTGTCACGCTTGTTTGGGCGTTCATCGGCGGGCTCGGGCTTGGCCAATGGCTGATTGAGCTCGCCGTCGGACTGTTCTTCAGCTGGGTGGCCTTCATATTTTCGATTACTATATTGACCAGCATTTATGAAGTCTTTGTGCTCGGCGTCGATCTGAATGTGGAAAGGGAAGTTCGCCAGTGACGCCGCAATCAGTGACAAATCTTTGATCAGGTCAATTCTGTCTGAGCAGTCATCCCGAAAAAAGTGACACTATCCGTCTCCTTCGCCCTGCGGCGCCTGACCTGCCTCCGCGAAGGCGCTTTTCGCCGCCCAGGCTCAGGCGCGATTCTGTGGCGGAGGGAGTGACAGGGCGCGCGCCGGTCACACAAAAAAGGGCGCCCCGCAGGACGCCCCTCGTTGTGTGTCAGCCGCGCAAGTCAGCCGGCGAGCCGGTCCAGGATGCGGGCCCAGCTGCGCATGCCTTTGTGGAAGCTTTCCAGGTCATATTTTTCGTTGGGTGAATGGATCTGGTCATCGTCCTTGCCAAAGCCAATCAGCATGGCGTCGGTGTCGAGGATCGATTTGAAATGACCTGCAATCGGGATCGAGCCGCCGCAGCCAACATAGGCGGCAGGGTCGCTCCATTCGTCCGACAGCGCGGCGCGGGCGAGATCAAAGGCTTCATTGTCCGTTGACATGGCAATGCCCGGGGAGGCGCCGTGATTATCAAACACCACAGTGCAGTCCACCGGCAGCAGTTCATGCACCATGGCGCGGAAGGACTCGCGGATTTTGAACGGGTCCTGACCCGGCACGAGCCGGAAGGAGATTTTGGCCGAAGCTTTGGAGGGCAACACAGTTTTAAACCCGTCGCCGGTGTAGCCCGAAATCATGCCGTTCACTTCACAGGTCGGGCGTGACCACATCAATTCCAGCGCTGTGCGCCCCTGTTCACCAGCAAGCTCGGACAGGCCGACTTCGCCAAGAAAGGCGTCGTGGTCGAACTCGAGCGCCTGCCACTGGGCACGCTGCTCATCAGAAATCTCAGCGACACCGTCATAAAAGCCGGGCACGGTGACATTGCCGTCTGCGTCATGCAGGCTGGCGATAATGCGGGACAACACGCGCGCCGGGTTCATCGCAACGCCGCCAAAGAAACCTGAATGCAGGTCTTTGTCCGGGCCTTCAATGGTCAGCTCTTCGCCAAGCAGCCCGCGAAGAGAGGTCACGATCGCCGGCACCCGGCTGTCAAACAGGCCGGTATCACAGATCAGCGCCACATCGGCGCGCAGCTCATCCGCATTTTCTTTCATGAAGGGCACCAGCGACGGGGAGCCGCTTTCTTCTTCGCCTTCAAAAAAGAAGGAAATATTGCCGGGCAGGGCGCCATGCACTGCTTTCCAGGCGCGACAGGCCTCAACGAACGTCATCAGCTGGCCCTTGTCGTCCGAGGAGCCGCGGCCCCGAATCACAGTGCCTTTGGCAGTCTCTTCAATGGCGGGTTCAAACGGGCCGCTGTCCCACAGATCCAGCGGATCGACCGGCTGCACGTCATAATGGCCATAAAAGATCATGTGCCGGCCTTCGCCACCACTGTGGCCCACCACCATCGGGTGGCCCGGGGTCGGCCGTTTGCTGGCCTCAACGCCAAGCGACTGCAGATCGCGCACCAGCCAGTCTGCGGCTTTGTCACAGTCAGCCTTATAGGCCGGGTCTGTTGATATGGAGGGGATTCGCAGCAGATCCAGCAGGCGTTCGGTTGCCTGAGGCAGGTCGGTATCAATGCGGGCGAGGACGGCGTCTAAGCTCATGACGGGCTCCGGTAAAAGGGGAATTGTCGCGAATCTATCATCTGGCGGCCAGGTGTCCAGTCGGAGGTTAAATTGTTATCTTTGAATTAAAGAATGTGTTAGCGTCCGAGTACCACATCAGGAGTGGCAAATTGTAACACTACGTGAATGTGAGTGGATTTCTGCAAATCAGGCAGATATGAATGCAAGAATCTGGAAACGCGGAGGAATACTGGTGGACTATTCGGGAAAGCTGGACGCTGCATTGCAAAACCTTCATGACGAAGGCCGGTATCGGACTTTTATCGATATCGAACGGAAAATGGGGCAATTTCCCCATGCGACCTGGCGCAAGCCGGATGGCAGTGAACAGGCTGTGACGGTCTGGTGTGGCAATGATTACCTTGGCATGGGACAGCACCCGGCGGTGCTGGAGGCGATGCATGAGGCGCTGGACAAGACCGGCGCCGGCTCCGGTGGCACCCGCAATATTTCAGGCACCACGGTCTATCACAACCGGCTGGAAACTGAGCTTGCGGACCTGCATGGCAAAGAGGCGGCATTGCTGTTCACCTCGGCCTATATCGCCAATGATGCAACACTTTCGACCCTGCCGAAACTGTTTCCGGGTCTGATTATCTATTCCGATCAGCTGAACCATGCCTCGATGATCGAAGGGGTGCGCCGCAACGGTGGTGCCAAGCGTATTTTCCGCCACAATGATGTGGCACACCTGCGCGAGCTGATCGCCGCTGATGATCCGGACGCGCCAAAACTGATCGCATTTGAATCGCTGTATTCGATGGACGGGGATTTTGGCCCGATCGAAGAGATTCTTGATGTGGCTGACGAATTTGGCGCGCTGACCTATATCGATGAGGTGCACGCGGTGGGCATGTATGGCCCGCGCGGTGGCGGCATCTGTGAACGCGATGGTCTGATGGGCCGCGTCGATATCATCAACGGTACCCTGGCCAAGGCTTATGGTGTGATGGGCGGCTATATCGCGGCCTCAGCCAAGATGGTCGATGCGATCCGTTCCTATGCGCCCGGGTTTATCTTCACCACATCGCTGGCACCGACGATTGCCGCCGGCGCTGCGGCCTCTGTGCGCCATCTGAAAGACAACCAGGAGCTACGCGATCAGCACCAGACTCAGGCCAAAATTCTGAAAACCCGCCTGAAGGCGATTGGACTGCCCTTTATCGATCACGGCAGCCATATCGTCTCGGTGATTGTCGGCAATCCGGTGCATACCAAAGTGCTGTCAGATCATCTGCTGGAAGATTACGGCATCTATGTTCAGCCGATCAATTTCCCCACGGTTCCGCGTGGCACTGAGCGTCTTCGTTTCACCCCGTCCCCGGTCCATGGTCCTCAGGAAATGGATCGTCTGATCAGGGGGCTGGACGCGCTCTGGAGCCACTGTGCGCTGAATCGTGCCGAGTTATCAGCATAATGCTCTAAGATAGATGCGTGTTGACCGGTGCTATGATAACCTTGTCTTAATCGTTGGCATTATAAACGAATCGCCAGCACATTGGGGACATTGACGAGCATGGGGCAGCACGCATGATAGGGCGTTGGAATAAGGAATCCGCGCCGGAAGCAGAAGAACCCAAAGGGTTTGATGCGTTCGAAATGCGGCTGGGCGATGTGATGCGCGGCGAACGCGCCACCATCGGAAAATCACTGCTCGACGTGCAGCGCGACCTGAAAATCAAAGCCACCTATATTGCTGCTATCGAAAACAGTGACCCCGGTGCGTTTGAAACACCAGGCTTCATTGCCGGCTATGTGCGCTCCTATGCGCGCTATCTGAATATGGATGCCGAATGGGTCTTTGATACGTTTTGCGAAGAAAGCGGGTTTGTTGTTGCCCATGGCATGTCGCCTGCTGCGTCAGTGGCCCGGCAACAGCGCAGCGCAGTGGTGCCGTCAAAAGGCCTCGAAGCGCTTGGTGACCCGAACGCATTGTTTGTGCCGCAGGGGCAGGGGCTGTGGTCCCGCATTGAACCCGGCGCGCTTGGCTCGTCGCTGGTCCTGCTGGCTTTGATTGGCGCCATCGGCTACGGCGGCTGGTCGGTGCTTCAGGAAATCCAGAAAGTTGAGCTTGCACCGGTCGAGCAAGCGCCTGGTCTGATTGCGGACGTGGCGGGCATTTCCGGAAACCTGGTCACACTTGCTTCCGCGCCTGATGTAATTTCCCGGCCCAATGCGGATGCGCTGGACCGGCTGTACCGGCCGCAGGCGCTGGATGTGCCGGTTCTTATCGCCCGTGACGGGCCGATTTCGGCCATTCTGCCCGCAGATCTGGGCGCATTCGCCCGCACCTCTGGCCGTATGGGTGACGATAATTTTGAACTGGCCAGCGCCGAAACCATGTTGTCCCCGATGCCGCCGGTGATTGAGGACGTGCCGGTGCAGGTGGTTGCTGCTGCACCGCCTCAGGTCGTGCTGATCGCCTCCAGCCCAAGCTGGGTGCGGGTGAAATCGGCCGATGGCACCGTGCTGTTTGAAAAAATTCTCGACTCAGGCGAGAGCTATGTGCTGCCCGCCACTGAGGAAGCGCCTCTGCTGCGCGCCGGTAATGCCGGCTCGGTCTGGTTTTCTGTCAATGGCGAGACCTACGGGCCTGCGGGCAAAGCAGGTGGTGTTGTCAAGAATGTTGAGCTCGACGCTGATGCACTGAAATTGGCCTATAACGTGGCCGAAATCACCCCGGACAGCACTTTGGCGCGGACCATTTCGGTAGCGCAGGCGGCGGCATTGCTCACCAATAGCGAATAATCCGGCTGGCTCCGTTGCCAGCGGGCCGATGCGGGTCTATTTAGTGGACAACCAATTCCGCTTTCCCGTCTGGCAAAAGGCCTGTCCCATGTCGCTGAACCCCATCCGCCCCTGGCGTAATATTTACCGTCGCAAGTCCCGTCAGATCATGGTGGGCAATGTGCCGGTGGGGGGGGACGCGCCGATCTCGGTGCAGACCATGACCAACACCGACAGCGGCGACGTCAAAGCCACACTGGGCCAGGTGATCGCTGCGGCCGAGGCCGGTGCCGATATCGTACGTATTTCTGCGCCGGATGTGGCGGCGACGACTGCGCTAAAGGAAATCTGCCGCGAGAGCCCGGTGCCGATCGTGGCCGACATTCATTTCCATTACAAACGGGCGATTGAAGCCGCTGAGGCGGGCGCAGCCTGTCTGCGCATCAACCCGGGCAATATTGGTGATGAGAAACGGGTCAAAGAAGTGATCCGCGCCGCCAAGGACCACGGCTGTGCTATCCGCATTGGCGTCAACGCCGGTTCGCTGGAAAAACACCTGTTGGAAAAATATCGCGAACCCTGTCCTGAGGCGATGGTGGAAAGCGGTCTTGAGCATATCAAAATTCTGCAGGACAATGATTTCCACGAGTTCAAAATCTCAGTCAAAGCGTCCGACGTGTTCCTGTCCGCCGCCGCCTATCAGGCGCTGGCGGAAGCCACCGATGCGCCAATCCACCTGGGCATCACTGAGGCCGGTGGGCTGATGAGCGGCACTGTCAAATCCGCGATCGGCATGGGCAATCTGCTGTGGGCCGGCATCGGTGACACCATTCGCGTCAGCCTGTCCGCCGATCCGGTGGAAGAGGTCAAAGTCGCCTTTGACATTCTGAAATCTCTGGGGCTGCGCCACCGGGGTGTGAACATTATTTCCTGCCCGTCCTGCGCCCGCCAGGGTTTTGATGTGATCAAAACTGTGGAGACGCTGGAAAAACGGCTGGAGCATATCAAAACCCCGATCAGCCTGTCGATTATTGGCTGTGTGGTGAACGGGCCCGGCGAAGCGCTGATGACGGATGTTGGGTTTACGGGCGGCGGGGCTGGGGCCGGCATGGTCTATCTGGCGGGCAAACAGCGCCACAAACTGTCCAACGAACAGATGGTTGATCATATTGTCGAACAGGTCGAAGAACGGGCCGCGATCCTGGATGCTGAGGCCGCCGCTCTTGAAGCTGCTGAAGCCGCCGGGGCCGCAAGCGCCGCAGAATAATCTGACGCGCCACCGGATGTAAAAAAGGGTGCGGCCGTCTGGCTGCACCCTTCGTTTTTGTGGTGTCTTCAGCCCGTATTGGTCTGTATTACAGACTGATCGCGAGATGGAATTCTTTTACCCGGCATCGCCGGGCAGCGCCTGACCTTTGGGAAAGCGCTTCTCGCCTCCCCAAAGGTCAGGCGCTGCCCTGTGTCCCGACGCCTTTTGCATCTTAGCAGTACGGTGCCGGCTCAGTTGCGGCGCAGCTCAGCGACAATTTCGGCCATTGCCTCGGCAGGCACATAGCCACGCACCAGCTGGTCCTGCATCACGAATGTCGGCGTGCCGGAGACGCGCAGACGCTGCCCCAGCTCGCGGTTGGCCTGCAGGATGCGATTGACCTCATCGGATGCCATCCCGGCAAAAATGGCCGAAGTGTCCAGCGACAGGCTGGACGCGATCCGGCGCAGGGAAGTTTCAGAGACATCACCGCGCATGGTCATCAGCGCGGTATGTACGTCCTTATAGGCCTGGTTCCCGGCGATGATCTTGGTCGCGATGGCAAAGCGGCTGGCCAGCACCGAGGCGTCGCCCAGGATCGGAAATTCTTTGACGATGATGCGGATGTTGCCGTCGTCTTCAATCATGCCGGTGACTTCGGGAAAGGCTTTTTTACAATAGCCACAGCGATAGTCCATGAACTCCACGATGGTGATATCGCCGTCCGGATTGCCGCCGACCCAGGAAAACCCGTCGTTGAATATGGCGTCGGAATTCACCTGCACCAGAGACTGCTCCGACATGGCTTCGGCTTGGGCCTGGCGCTGGCGCAGGGCATCAACGGCCTCAAGGATCACCTCGGGGTTTTCCATCAGATAGTCCCGCACTTCGGCGCGGAATATTTCACGCTCCGCCGGGCTCATCAGTTCAAGGTTCAATGCGGTGGCGGGCAGGCTCAGAAAGCTGGTGCACAGCAAAGTAAGTGCGCCGGTAAGGGCGGAGCGAAAGGTCATACAGCGGTCTCCGTCAGGTGATTGTCTTTTATTATGTGTATCACGTCTGGCGCCCGGGTAAATCTGCTTGTTCCAGTGAGGGGAAGGGGGCGATCCGGCCTTCGCATGACCGTCGGGCCGCAACCAAAGTCTGGATTATTTCAATGCTTGGGGCGGGAACCAGCGCCCGTGCTTGTAGTTTGCGCCCGTACGGGTGGCCGGTGCCCCAGACTGCGGCCAGCACGCCTGACCACA
This sequence comes from Candidatus Halocynthiibacter alkanivorans, assembly GCF_003333265.1. Lineage (GTDB taxonomy): Bacteria > Pseudomonadota > Alphaproteobacteria > Rhodobacterales > Rhodobacteraceae > Halocyntiibacter_A > Halocyntiibacter_A alkanivorans. The sequence goes on along the minus strand of NZ_QOLB01000127.1, from coordinate 24,915 downwards.
ACTGGCACCCGTGACTGCAGTTGGCACCCCTGCCTGTGGCTTGCGCCGGTGCCTGTGGCTTGCGCTCGTCACTGCAGCTTGCGCCCGTGGCCGCAGCCGGTGGCGTGGCGGCCACCTCTGGCTGCCAGGGGAACCTCTGCTGCAGGATTGGCAAGTGCCGCGCGCCGCTGCCATTGACCTTGCAGGCGGCGGGTGGCATCTCAAGACCGGTCTGATGTTCAGGAGAATATAATGCGTACCTCAAGCCGAAGTGTTGTCGATTCCTTCATTGTGATGGATGTGATGGAAGCCGCCCGCAAAGCCGAGGCCAAAGGGCGTCATATCATCCATATGGAGGTGGGCCAGCCCGCCACCGGCGCTTCTGAGGGCGCGCGCAACGCGTTGATTGAACGGCTGAGCAATGGCGATCCGCTGGGGTATACTGTCGGGCTTGGACTGCCGGACCTGCGTGCGGGCATCGCGGCACTGTATAAACGTTGGTATGATGTCGATCTGAACCCGGAACGTGTCATCATCACGACCGGTTCGTCCTCGGCGTTTCTGCTGGCCTTTACCGCGCTGTTTGACGCCGGGGAACGGGTCGGGTTAGGCGAACCTGGTTATCCGTCTTACCGTCAGATCCTCAAAGCACTGTCACTGGAGCCGGTGGGCATTGCCACCACGATGGAAAACCGTCTGCAACTGGTGCCCGATCAGATCCCGGAAGGGCTGGCGGGGCTGATCGTGGCCTCCCCTGGCAATCCGTCGGGCACCATGCTGGACCGGGATGCACTGGCGGCGCTGATCATGGCGGCGCAGGACAAGGGTACCGCTTTTGTGTCCGACGAAATCTATCACGGCATTCAGTATGAAGGCCGCGCGGTGTCGGCGCTGGAGATTTCCGATGATGTCTATGTCATCAACTCGTTCTCCAAATATTTCTCGATGACCGGTTGGCGCGTGGGCTGGATGGTGGTGCCGCAGGATCACGTGCGCAGCATTGAACGGCTGGCGCAGAACATGTTCATCTGCCCGCCACATGCCAGCCAGATCGCCGCTCTTGCGGCGCTGGCCGAAGAAGACCAGGCCGAAGCCAATCTCAAAGTTTACGCCGAAAACCGCCGCCTGATGCTGGAAGGCCTGCCAAAAGCGGGATTCACCCGCATCGCGCCACCAGACGGGGCGTTTTACGTCTATGCCGATATTTCAGACCTGACCGACGACAGCCGCAGCTTTGCCGCAGAGGTGCTGGAAAAAGCCGGGGTCGCGGTGACACCCGGGCTGGATTTCGATCCCGAACGCGGTGCTCAGACGCTGCGGTTTTCTTATGCGCGGTCCACAGAGGACGTCGCCGAAGGGTTGAAGCGCCTGACGGCCTTCATGCAAGCCCGCTGACCCCTGCAGGTTGAACCAGGCGCAATAATGCAGGCCGTTGAAACGCGGCGTTGGGTTCCGGCGCAGGGCGGGTTATGCTCGGCTCAATTTGGCAGAAGGCACAACATGATCAGACAGGTTTTTCACCGGATCCGGGCATCGGGTGGCGCGGCGCTGCCTGCGCTGTTGGCGTTGAGTCTTCTGGCTGGGCCGCTTGCAGCGCAGGAATTGACCGCGCTGGCCCGCTTTAACGGCGCGGCCTCCACCCTGACGGACCGGGGCGACGGGACCGTCATGCGCCTGCGCATCTCACAACCCGTGCCTTACCGTGTCTTTACCCTGGATGATCCGCGCCGGCTGGTGATCGATTTTTCTGAGGTGGACTGGGGCAGTGCCACCGCCCGGGCGCTGGATCAGTCCGACAATATCAGCGGGCTGCGTATGGGGTTGTTGCGCCCTGGCTGGACGCGCATGGTGCTTGATCTGGCGCAGCCGATGCGGGTTGAATCTGCTGGCATGCGGCGGCTTGCGAACGATACTGCCGAGGTGGAAATACGCCTGAGCCCGGCCACGGCGGAGAGCTTTGCCGCCAGTGCCGGTGCGCCTGAGGGTGCCAGATATGACCTGGATGTGGATACGGGTCTGGCGGAGGATCAGGCGTCACAGCCGCGCCAGCGTCAGATGGGTGACAGGTCCGTAGTCGTTGTGCTTGATCCTGGACATGGCGGTATTGATCCCGGTGCTGAACGCGCAGGCGCGAAAGAGGCAGATCTGATGCTGCGCTTTGCCCTTGAGCTGAAAGAAATTCTGGTGCGGCGTGGCGGCTTTAACGTGGTGCTGACCCGGCAGGAGGACGCGTTTGTGCCGCTGGAGGCCCGCATGTCCATTGCGCGCGATGCCGGTGCCGACCTGTTTCTGTCGCTGCATGCAGATGCGCTGTCTGAGGGGCTCGCCGAGGGCGCCCGGGTCTATACCCTGTCTGATCAGGCCAGCGACGCGGCCAGCGCCAAACTGGCGGAACGCCATGACCGGGCGGATCTTGTGGCCGGGGTGGACCTGTCGGCCCAGGATGATGTGATCGCAGGGATTCTGATGGACATGGCGCGCATTGAAACCGCGCCACGTGCGGTCCGGTTGGCAAAAATGCTGGTAGAGAGGTTGTCAGCCACGGTGGTGGTGCACAAACGCCCGCAAATGGAAGCCGGGTTTTCGGTGCTGAAGGCGCCTGACATCCCGTCGGTTTTGCTGGAGCTTGGGTTTATGTCCTCGCCGGCTGATATGGCGCGGCTGCAGGACGTAGAGTGGCGCGCCCGGGCGGGAGCCGCCGTATTTGAAGCGCTGGCGCTCTGGGCGGCGGCCGATGCGGCTGAGGCGCAATTGTTGCGGCAATAAGGTGCCAGCGCTCTGGCGTGTTCCGCTCAGAGCTGTGCCGATGAGCCGGGTCCCGGTGTGGCTTTTTCAAACGCATAGACTTTGCGCCGCAGCAGCCAGATTGAGTGGCCCTGACAGTCGGGGTCTTCAAACCGGCGGTCCAGGATCATAAAACCGGCGTCTTGCAGCAATGTCTCGTATTCAGCGGGTGCCAGCGAGGCGTGAAACACCGGTTCGCCTTCGACATGACCGGTCACTTCGCCGTCTGAGGTGCCGGAGGTGAACATCAGCACGCCTCCCGGGGCGCAATGGGCGGCAAATACCGCAAACATTGCCCGCTGGTCCGCGGCCTTCAGGTGAAAAAAGCTGTTCCAGGCCAGCACGACGTCAAATTCGCGCTGCAGGTCTAACCCGCGCATATCGGCATGGAGGACTTCCGCGTGGGGCAGGTGGCTCTGAAACAGCTCCACCATGGCGGCGGCGCCGTCGATACCAGTCACCTGACAGCGGCGCTCAGACAGGTATTGTGCGATGGGCCGGCCGCTGCCGCAGCCCAGATCAAGCACCCGCCGCCCCGGCGCATGCGCCAGCGCCCGGTCCAGCCAGGCGCGCTCAAACAGGGACTTGCCCCGGTGGCGGTCAAAGCCCGCAGCAACACGTTCATAAGTTGGCAGAATATCATCAGCTGTCATGCCTCCGCGATAGGGCGCGCGGCTCCCCACCGCAACCCACATCGTCTTTGTTGCTTAATCCGGCGCAATTTAGCCGAATAAGTCGCGGGATACTTTTGACCACAGCGGGCGGGGCGTATAAAGAGAAGGTTCTCATCCAAGGAGCGTTCTGCCCGTGATCCGGTTTATTCTTTCATTTTTAGGTACAGTTTTCAGTTTTTTCACCGCAGGAGCCATCATGGTGGCGATCGGTGTCGGCGCGATTTTCTGGATGTATGGCCGCGATCTTCCGAGTTATGAGGCGCTGGCGAATTATACGCCAAAAACCATCAGCCGGGTCTATTCCGGCGAAGGGCGCATCATGGATGAATTCGCGCGGGAACGGCGCCTGTACACGCCGCCCTCTGAAATCCCTGATCTGGTGAAATTCGCTTTTATTTCAGCCGAAGACAAAAACTTCTATATTCACAGGGGCTATGATCTGCGGGGCATGGCGGCGGCCGCGCTGCAGGCTGCGCGCGGCGGACGTCTGCGTGGCGCCTCTACAATCACCCAGCAGGTGATGAAGAACTTCCTTCTGGACGGATCGCGCAAGGTCGAGCGCAAGATCAAAGAGCTGATCCTGGCCACTCGGATTGAAAAAACCCTGAGCAAAGACCAGATTCTGGCGCTGTATCTGAACGAGATTGATCTTGGATTGCGCAGCTTCGGGGTGACCGCCGCGGCGCAGACCTATTTCAACAAGACGCTGGCAGAACTGGCCCCGGAAGAAGCGGCGTTTCTGGCGATTCACCCCAAGGCGCCCTATTCATACAACCCGGTGAAGAATTATGATGAGGCGCTGGAGCGGCGCAATTTTGTGCTGCGTGAGATGCGTCAGAACGCCTATCTGACCGAGGCAGAATATGTGATCGCCCGCGACGCACCGCTGTTGTCGGTGCAAAATGGCGATTTTCCGAGTTTCAGAGCCTCGCTGCCTCCACGTGATTATTTCACCGATGAAATCCGCCGCCAACTGTCGCGCAACTTTGGCGCAGATGAGTTTTTCACCGGCGGGCTGGCGATCCGGGCCACGATGGATCCGGAATTGCAGCAGGAAGCGGCGCTGGCGCTGCGCACGCGGCTGGAAGATATCGACCGCAACTGGGGCATCTGGCGTGGCTCTGGCAAGACCATCGCGCCGGAGCTGCTGACAGAAGAACAGTCCTGGCGTGACGCTCTGGCCGACAGTGACATCGCGCGGGATATTCCGGGCTGGCGCGCCGCCGTGGTGCTGAGCATTGGCAAAACGAGCGCGCGTGTTGGCATCGAAGGTGTCGATGAGGACGGCGACGGCAACTGGATCGCTGCCAAGGACGTGACATGGGCGCGCAAAGAACGCGACGACGGCAGCCTGGCGGCCAAGGCGAAAAAAGCCGGCGATCTGGTTGAAGTGGGCGATATCGTGCATGTGCGCGCCATCACCAGCGACAGCGACGGCTCTTTTGTGCGCTGGTCTTTGCGTCAGGTGCCAAAGGTCCAGGGCGGCTTTTTGGCGATGGATGTGCAGACCGGCCGGATCCTCGCCATGCAGGGCGGCTTTTCCTATCAGTATTCGGTGTTCAACCGTGTCACTCAGGCCACCCGTCAGCCCGGCTCCAGTTTCAAACCCTTTGTCTATGCCTCGGCGCTGGACAGCGGCTTTTCCCCGGCGACCATCATTGTCGATGCACCAATTGAAGTGGACACGCCCCAGGGCGTCTGGCGGCCCAAGAACGCCTCAAGCAAGTTTTACGGACCCACACCATTGCGCACCGGCATTGAACGGTCGCGAAATCTGATGACCATCCGTCTGGCGCAGGAAATCGGCATGGACACGGTTGCACGATATGCCGAGAAATTTGGTGTCTATGAGGATATGGGCCGCTATCTCGCCAATGCGCTTGGCGCCGAGGAAACCACGCTTTTCAAAATGGTCGCGGCCTATGCGATGTTTGCCAATGGCGGCGAACGGGTGGAGCCGACCCTGGTGGACCGGGTGCAGGACCGCTGGGGCAGCACAGTCTACCGCCACGATCAGCGCCAGTGTGTGGATTGCGAATACGCCTCGCTGGACGAAGGTTTCGCCCCCCGGGTCCTGTCCAACCGCGAACGCATGATGGACGCGATTACCGCCTATCAGCTGACTTCGATGATGCAGGGCGTGGTCCAGCGCGGCACCGCAGCGGGCCGGGTCAATCTTGACGTACCCGTTGCGGGTAAAACCGGCACCACCAACTCGGGCAAAGACGCCTGGTTTATTGGCTTTACGTCCAACATCGTCGCCGGCTGCTACATCGGTTTTGATCAGCCGCAGCCGATGCGCGGCGCCTCTGGCGGCGGCTTCTGTGGTCCGGTGTTCAACCAGTTTATGCAGGTGGCAACGGCGAAATTTGGCGGGGGGCAATTCCAGGTCCCTCCTGGCGGGCGTTTCATCAACATTGACCGGTTTACCGGTGCGCGCCTTCCGGACGACGCCTCTGGTGAATCCGTTGTTGCTGAATATTTCCGCAATGGCGAAGAACCGATGTTTGGCATGATGTTTGACGGCGGTTTTGCAATGGGGGCCAACCTGCCGCTGTTCACCGACGGCGATCTTCTGGGCGAAAGCCCGCGCGACAGCGACGGCGCTGTGGTGAAGGTCCCTGGCAACGCAAGTTTTGGTTCGGTGTCTTCCGGTGGCTTGTATTAAGCCACGCGGCGCCCGATGTCGGGCAAGCGCGCGGTCGCAGTGCAAAAGGGCGGGTCGGCCGTGGTTTCATTGCGCCCGGCGTATGATTTTGGGAAAATAGTGGTCACGTCCCCGTGCGCCGCTTGATGCGACGCGCTGGCGTTGCTATCACGCGGGTTCAGTGGACAGCAGGTGCAGGAACAATCCGATGCGGGCAGAAACAACAAATATGGTTGAAGCGATCAAAAAGTCGGTCGCTCTTTTGAAACAACGCCTGGATTGGGAAACCGCGCCGCACCGGCTGGAAGAATTCAACGCGATGATTGAAGACCCCGACCTGTGGAACGATCAGGCCCGGGCCCAGAAGCTGATGCGCGATCGTCAGACGCTGATGGATGCGCTGGACACGGCCAAAGGGCTTGAGCAGGACATGCTCGACAATATCGAGATGATCGAGCTCGGCGAAATGGAAGAAGACACTGAGGTCGTTGAAGACGCGGAAAACGCGCTCAGGGATCTCGCCACCCTTGCCGCCAAGAAAGAAATCGAAGCGCTGCTGGATGGCGAAGCCGACGGCAATGATACCTTTCTGGAAATCAATTCCGGCGCCGGTGGTACCGAGAGCTGTGACTGGGCATCGATGCTGGCGCGCATGTATGTGCGTTGGGCGGAAAAGCGCGGCTATAAGGTGGAGCTGCAGTCGGAAACCTCCGGCGAAGAAGCCGGCATCAAATCGGCGGCCTATAAAATCACCGGCCACAATGCCTATGGCTGGCTGAAATCTGAAAGCGGCGTGCACCGTCTGGTGCGCATATCCCCGTTTGACTCGGCGGCCAAACGGCATACGTCGTTCAGTTCGGTCTGGGTCTATCCGGTGGTGGATGACAATATCGACATCGAAGTCAATCCGGCCGATATCCGCATCGATACCTACCGCTCCTCAGGCGCCGGTGGTCAGCACGTGAACACCACCGATTCTGCGGTGCGCATCACCCACCATCCCACCGGTATCGTGGTCACCAGCTCGGAGAAATCCCAGCACCAGAACCGCGACATTGCGATGAAAGCGCTGAAATCGCGCCTGTACCAGCAGGAATTGGACCGGCGCAATGCGGCGATCAACGAGGCGCATGAGAACAAAGGCGACGCGGGTTGGGGCAATCAGATCCGCTCCTATGTTCTGCAGCCTTATCAGATGGTCAAAGACCTGCGCACCGGCCATGAGACATCCGACACAAAAGGCGTGCTGGATGGCTCGCTCGACGGGTTTATGGCAGCAACGCTGGCACAGAACGTCGCCGGAAAAAGCCGCGCCGAAGCCCAGGGCGACTGACCGGACGACGGACCGCAAAGCTGCCTGACCAGGTGACCGACAGCAAGCCACCTGACTGTAGAAATAAACAAGAGCGTCAGCCACCAGGCAGGCGCTCTTTTTCTGTGCGGAGCAGAAGCCGGGTGCGTACCTGCAGGCCGGCAGTACCGATATCAAAAATGTCGGAATTGCGGGGCAGGGGTTGCATTCGCCCGCTGTGGTGGTCGAAGCTGACGATGTGACGAAACACACATGAAAGAAACATCTGATGGCCGATACCGGAGCGCTCACCCCTTCACCCGTTCCTGATGTGCGGCAGATCACGGTCTCTGACCTGACAGCGTCGCTTTCTGCCGGCTGGCACGATTTTCTGAAAGCGCCGCTGTTCGGGCTGTTTTTCAGTGCGGTCTATGTGCTGGTGGGTATCGGTCTGGTTTCGCTGGGGGCCGGTACTCTGGCCTGGACATTCGTGATGTCGCTGGGCTTTCCGCTGGTCGCCCCGTTTGCCGCTGTGGGGCTCTATGAAGTGTCGCGCCGGCTGGAGCGCGGCAAAACGATGGACTGGTCCCGGGTTCTGGGTGTTGTGGTCAGAGAAAAAGACCGTCAGATCCCCTGGATCGGCGCCATCATCGTGTTTTATTTCCTGTTCTGGTCGTTTCTCGCCCATATGATATTTGCCCTGTTTATGGGCCTGTCCGCGATGACCAACGTGAGCACTTCCTATGAGGTGTTTCTGACCCCGGACGGGCTGACGATGATTGCGGTGGAGCTCTGCGTCGGCGCGGTCTTTGCGTTTGTGCTGTTTGCGCTGACCGTGGTCAGCCTGCCGCTGCTGCTGGAAAAGGAGCTCGACTTTGTCACCGCCATGCTGGTCAGCCTGGATGCGGTGCGTCAGAACCTGGCTCTGATGCTGGTCTGGGCGGCGGTGATCGCCACGCTGTTGCTGCTTGCGATGGTGCCGTATTTTCTGGGGCTGCTGGTGGTATTGCCGGTACTGGGCCACGCGACCTGGCACCTGTACCGCCGGCTGCTGAACCACGAAGCCTGACCGCGATCCGGTTGGCTACAGCGCAGAGATGAAAACGGCAGGGAAATCCCTGCCGTTTTGTGTTCCGTCAGCCGCGATGTTCAGCCCGCAGATTTTGGCGTCGCCGGGGCGGTTGACTTGTCCTGTGCCAGCGGATCTTCCTGGCGCTGAACGGTGCCCTCAAAATGGGCGCCGGATTCAATCGCGATGGTTTTATGGATGATGTCACCTTCGACGCGGGCGGTCGATGTCAGGCGGACTTTCAGGCCGCGGACGCGGCCAACGATGCGACCATTGATCACAACATCGTCCGCCATCACTTCGCCTTTGACAGTGGCGGTTTCGCCAACGGTCAACAGATGAGCGCGGATGTTGCCTTCGACGGTGCCCTCAATCTGAATGTCACCGGAGGTTTTCAGATTGCCGACAATTGTCAGGTCTGAGGACAAAACCGATGCCGGAGGCTTGGCCTTGGGGGCCGCAGCGGCGAAATCAGGCACTTTGGCCTTGGTTGCTGCTGCTTCCTCTGCGCCGGGCTTGGTGTCTTTGCCCGTTTTGGGACCGGGCTCATTGATTCTGCTTTTAGAAAACATTTTTCGCTGCCTTGATATAGGTCATCGGGTTTACAGCCGTTCCGTTCAGACGCACCTCATAGTGAACATGCGTGCCGGTAGAACGACCAGAGTTTCCCATATCACTGATCTGCTGCCCGCGCGAGACCCTTTGGCCAACTTTTACGCGCAGCTTAGCGTTATGGGCAAATCGGGTTTCGAACCCGAATTCGTGTTTTATCTTGACCAGCCAGCCATATCCTGAGGACCAGCCGGCAAAAGTGACCACCCCATCCGCCGTGGCGTAGATCGGCGTGCCATAGGCGGCGGCGAAATCTGTGCCCTTGTGGATGCGGCCCCAGCGCGGACCAAAACCAGAGGTCATGCGATAGGCGGAGGTTTTGATCGGCGAGGCAAACGGCGCTTTTTGCGCTGCGATCCGGTACAGGTTCAGATTGTCCATCTGGTCCAGAATGCCGTTGGCGCGCAGGCTTTCGGTGTCCAGGGCTTCGCCTTTGGTGGAAAAAGAGATCGGCACAAGCGGGCCGCCCTGACCGGAATAGCCCCGGCGTACCGTGTCGAGGATTTTCTCAGTGGGCATGCCCGCGGCACGGAACATTTTGTCCAGCGGGGTCAGCGATACAGTGACTGCATCTTCGAGCTGGCCAAAGATCCGGTCATTCTTTTCATCGAGAAGGCGGCGCTCGCGGTCCATTTGCGCCAGTTTTTCGCTGGCATCTTCGGCAAACAGCGCCATGTCGTCCCGTTGCTCTGCGGTGCCGCTCAGCGCGTCGCTCAGCGCATCGATCGTGGCCTCCAGGTCGCTGTGGATCAGGGCAAGCGTGTCCGGATCGGCACTTTCAAGCGCGGCGGCAAGCCGTGTTGAGTCCCCGATCGCAATATCGCGCTCGCCCATGGTGCGGCGCAGGGTGGACTGGATAACTTCGATGCCAATTTCAAGCTCACGGCGCCGGTCTTCCGAGGCCAGAAGCTCTGACTGCATGACCGAAACCTGACCCAATGCGGTGTTGAAGCGCTGTTGCGCGGCCGCGGCATCGCTGGCGCGGGCGTCGCGGTCCCCGGCCAGGGTGTTGAGACGGGTTTCATACATCGCCTGATCCCGCCGTGCCTGATCGCGCAGACTGCCGGCGCCGATACTGTCCATCAGAATGACTGCAGAGGCGAAGATTGCCCAGGTCACTGTCAGGGTTGAGCCGGTGACAGCCACAAGCTGTGCGAGCGGCGACAGCCGGATATAACGCGTGCCGGCGTCAGAGCGCAAATACAGACGTTGTTCAGGAAATACGCGGTTCAGCAAACCACTGGCTTTTTGTGTCAAAGAAGTCATTTGCCAGAGCGTTCCCGTTTCGTCATCCCATGCCCGGCGTTCTTGTTTGAGTTTCAACCGGTTGCGATGGTGTTAACCGGAGCAGCGTCAGGCTGCAACTTTTTTGCTCCGGCGTGGCCCGTTTGCCGTGTTCTGAGCGGTTTTTTGCCCATTTCGGGTCAAATTTCGGCCAAATTCATCCACTTAGCAAACTGTTGGTTTTGCCCTGTCCTCGGGTTCAGTCTTTGATCTGCTCGGTCAGCGGCCAGTAGAAATCGGGGGGGATGCCCGCCTCGGCGCGTTTTTCCTCATTGAAGGGCGGGCGCAGAGTGCTGTGGAAATACTGGCGCACCAGGGCGTGAAAGGTCTCTTTCGGGTCGAGATCGTCGCGGCCGCAGAGAAAGTTAAACCATTTGGAGCCATAGGCAACATGGGCGACTTCCTCGGCATAGATCACTTCGAGCGCGGCGACCGCGTCCTTTTGTTTCGCCTGTTTGAACAGGCCGATCATTCTGGGGGTTACGTCGAGTCCGCGGGCTTCCAGCACCATAGGCACCACCGCCAGCCTGCCCAACAGATCCGCAGCGGTGTCTTCGGCGGCACGCCACATTCCGGCATGGGCGTTCAGCGCACCATAATGCGAGCCAATCGCTTCAAGGCAATCACTGACCAGGTTGAAGTGTTTGGATTCTTCATCGGCGCATTTGACCCAGTCATCATAAAACCCGGTCGGCATCGCCACGTGGCCGAAACGCGCGATAATGTCCCAGTGCAGATCAACTGCGTTCAGTTCGATATGGGCCACTGCGTGCAACATCGCTTCGCGGCCCTCGGGTGTGCCTGGTTTTCTGACCGGTACATCCCGCGGGCTTAACAGCGCCGGCCGGTCAGGTCGGGCGGGCATGTCTGGCGGCGTGGCGGTGCCAACTGCAATGGGTTCACCGGCCGCACGCGCCGCAAACCAGGCGGCGGCGTGTTTGTGGGACAGGGCGGTTTTAGCGCGACCGTCGGCCGTGTTCAGCACCTCAACAGCCATTTGCGTTAATGTCGTCATGACTGCGCTTCGCTCAGAACTTCAGCGGCATGGCCCGCGACTTTCACTTTGGTCCAGACCCTGGCGATAACGCCATTTTCATCGATCAGAACCGTGGTTCTGACAATCCCCATGAAGGTTTTGCCATACATTTTCTTTTCCGCCCAGACCCCGTATCTTTCGCACATGTCACTGTCTGCGTCTGACAGCAATGTGACTGCCAGATCGTATTTGGTGCGGAAATTTCCGTGTTTTTTCAGGCTGTCTTTCGAGATGCCCAGGACCACGGTATTTGCGGCGGTGAAATCTGGCAGCAAAGCGGTAAAGTCCAGCGCTTCGGTGGTGCAGCCGGGCGTGTTATCTTTCGGATAAAAATACAGAACAACTTTTTTGCCGCCCAGCGCTTCCAGGCGGACCTGCGTACCATCATCGGCAGGCAGGGTGAAAAACGGGGCGATCTGGCCGGTTTCAACCATGAACGGGCTCCTTCTTGTTGCATCTGTGGCGGGTTCGGTTTTATGCCAGAACCAGCGAAACATCCGCCAGACGGCACATGGCCGTCACAGCACAAGGCCTGCAATGACACAGACACCGGAAACCAACCAGCAAAAAAGCCCGGAGCCACGGCGGCGGACCGGGCTGTGGCTGGCGCTTGCTGCGGCGTTGCTGGTGCTGCTGTTGGGGGGGGCGTTTCTGTCGCTTGGCGGCCGGTCGCTACAAGTGCCTGGCTGGGCGCTGCGTCAGGTCGAAGCGCGGCTCAACCAGGACCTGCCAACGGGCAGGGTTTCTCTGAACCGGATGATCGTTGAAATCGGCCGCGATTTTGTGCCGCGGGTCAGTTTTCGCGACGTGGCGCTGTTTGACGACCGTGGCGCAGAAGTTGCAGTCCTGAACGATATTTCTGCGGTGTTTGCGCCGCATGAATTGCTGCGCGGCCGGGTGTTGCCAGAAAATCTGCGCCTGTCCGGAGCACAGATGATCTTCCGACGCCGTGCGGACGGTCAGTTCGACCTGTCTTTTGGCGCGGACGCGGGCACCAGCGGCACGCTGGCGGGAATGTTAGGCGCTGTGGACCGCGCCTTTTCTGTGGCGCCGCTGTCCGACGTCAGCCGGATAGAAGCCAGCGATCTGACCATATCGCTGGAAGACGCACGGTCTGGCCGGATCTGGCAGGTGACCGGTGGCAGGCTGACCCTGAGCCACGTTGATGATGAGATTGACGTGAACGTTCAGTTTGACGTGTTCAATGGCACCGAAGAACTGGCAAACATGTCGGTGCGTTTTCGCTCCAGAAAAGGCAGTCCGGAAGCGCGGATTTCGGCGCGGTTTGACAATGCGGCCGCAGCGGATATTGCGTTGCAGTCGCCCGTGCTGACGTTCCTGCAGGTTCTGAACGCGCCGATATCGGGTGAGCTGCAAGCGCAGATCGGCGCCGATGGGGTTCTGTCGGGGTTGCGGGGGCGCTTAGATGCGGGCGCCGGCGCTTTGCAGCCAACCGAGCAGACCAAGCCAGTTCCGTTCACCGCCGCGGCCTCTGCTTTCAGTTTTGACGCTGTGCAGCAAAAACTAAGTTTTTCAGAATTATCGGTGCAGTCTTCGGTGTTAAACGTGACCGGATCTGGTCAGGCCTATTTGCAGGATTTTAATGCTGGCTGGCCTGCAGCCATGTTGGGGCAATTCTCGATTTCCAGCCTGGACGTGAATCCCGACGGGGTGTTTGAGGCGCCGGTGCATATATCCGAAGGGGCGATGGATTTCCGCCTGCGGCTTGATCCGTTCACGCTCGATCTCGGCCAGTTGATGCTGAAAGAGGGCGAGGAGCGGCTTCTGGTAAACGGGCAGGTGCGCGCAGAGGACACTGGCTGGTCCGTGGCGGCGGATCTGTCGATGGATACAATCAGGACCGATCGGATTATCGAACTCTGGCCGCTAACCGCAGCAGGTAAAACGCGGAAATGGCTGCTGGAAAATGTTCTCGGTGGGCAGGTGAGCGACTTTAAGGGCGCGATCAGGGTCCGGCCCGGGCAGGACACTGTTGCCTCTCTTGGCTGGCGTTATGAGCAGGGAAACGTGCGTTTCATGAAGAGCCTGCCGCCGGTTACCAACGCAAGCGGCTATGCGTCGCTCGAGGGGAAACGATATTTCCAGATGATCGAAAGTGGCCAGGTGAGGCCGGCGGAGGGTGGAGTTATCGAAGTTGGCGGAACCGCGCTGTCGATCCCGGATATCACGGTCAGGCCGGCGACTCTTGATATCACCCTGAACGCAAGCAGCCCGGTCACTGCGGCGCTGTCTTTGATGAATGAACCACCATTCCGTGTGCTCAGACGCACCCCGTTTTCGGTTGATCTTGCGCAGGGTCAGGCGACGGCGACGGGGACGATTTCTGTACCGCTGAGGAAAAAACCACCAAAGGATCAGATCAAATACGAGGTTTCTGCGCTGCTTGAGCAAGTGGAAACCGATCAGATAATGCCGGGGCGCGTATTGCGTTCCGACCAGTTGGAGTTACACGTCAACCCGGGTGAAATTTCAATTTCGGGACCGGCCACTGTCGGGGCAGTCCCGCTGACGGGCAGGTGGGTCTTGCCGCGGGGCGGCGACAGCGACGGCAGCAGCAGCATCGAAGCGCAGGTGACCCTGTCCCAGGCCGCTCTGGATGAGTTCAATATCGCTTTGCCAAAAGGCAGTGTCCGTGGCACCGGCACCGGCGCGCTGATGGTTGCACTCGGGGGCGGTGTGCCGCCGCGGTTCACCCTGAGCAGTGACCTCAACCGGCTGTCGCTGTCCTTGCCCCAGGTCGGCTGGTCAAAGTCGCGCAATCAAACCGGCAAACTATGGGTCAAGGGCGAAGCCAGTACGCCGCCGCGCATATCTGAGTTGTCGCTGGAGGCCCCCGGGCTTTCCGCGCAGGGGGGCGTGGTCAAATTAACAGAAGAGGGCAGGCTGGATGTGCTGAGCTTTGCCAGGGTGCGCCTCGGGGGCTGGCTGGATGCTCCGCTGCGCCTGGTGGGGCGTGGCAAAAACGCAGCGCCGGCGATTGAAGTGACGGGTGGGCGTCTCGACCTGCGAAATATGCCTGACACGTCCGGGCCCGGCGGTGGCGCCAGCGCGGGCTCCGGTCCGATATCGCTCAACTTAAACCAGCTGACCGTGTCCGAAGGTATCCGCCTGGAACCTTTTCGGGGAACGTTCAAAACCCAGGGCGGGTTTCAGGGCGACTTTACCGCCCGTGTTAACGGTGACACCCCGATTGTCGGTGCTCTTGCGCCCTCCGCCCTGGGACCAGTGATCCGCGTTCGTGGTTCTGACGCAGGTGGAGCGCTGCGGGATGCAGGCCTGCTGGAACAGGGGCGCGGCGGTGACCTTGAGCTGATCCTGACACCACGCAAAGGCAAGGGAGTCTATGACGGCCGTCTGACCGTCAGGAACACCCGTGTTGTCGGCGCGCCGGCGCTTGCAGAATTGTTGTCGGCGATCTCCATTGTCGGCTTGCTGGAGCAGCTGGGCGGGCCGGGTATTGTGTTCACCACGGTTGAAGCCAGTTTCCGGCTGGATCCCCGGCGTCTTACGCTTTTGAAAAGTTCTGCAATCGGACCTTCACTGGGCATTTCGCTGGATGGCATATTTGACCTCGCCACAAAACAGATCGATATGCAGGGGGTGGTGTCGCCGGTGTACTTCCTCAACGGGATCGGGGCTCTGTTCACCCGGCGGGGCGAAGGGCTATTTGGTTTCAACTTCAATCTGCGCGGCCCGTCGGCCTCGCCTTCTGTGCGGGTGAATCCGCTCTCGATTCTTACGCCGGCAATGTTTAGAGAGATTTTTCGACGCCCGCCGCCCGAACTGCCCGCAGATGGACAATAGACTATGAAACTTTCTGATTTTGATTTTCACCTGCCCGAGAAGCTGATCGCGACACGGCCCGCCAAACCACGCAGCTCTGCCCGGCTTCTGGTGGCAAGCCCCGACAGTTTGCAGGACCGCCAGGTGACCGATCTGGTGGAGTATCTGCGCCCGGGCGACCGTCTGGTGCTGAATGACACCAAAGTGCTGCCCGCGCGGCTCAGCGGCTTGCGTCATCGCGACAGCGCGCAGGGGCCGGTCAAAGCGAAAATTGAAGTCACACTGCTGGATCCGCAGGCCAAAGCCGGGCAGTGGCGGGCGCTGTTGAAGCCGTTGAAAAAGATTAAAGAGGGCGAGCAGATAATCTTTTCGGACCGTCTGAGCGCCACGCTGGAACAAAAAGAAGACGCGGGTCTGGTGCTGATCAGCTTCAACCTGACCGGCACCGATTTTGATGCGGCGCTTGCGGAGGCAGGTGCGATGCCACTGCCACCCTATATTGCGGCCAAACGCACAGCAGATGCGCAGGACAAAGAGGATTACCAAACCGTCTGGGCCCGTCATATGGGCGCGGTTGCGGCGCCGACAGCATCGCTGCATTTTGATGCACCGCTGCTGGACCGGCTCACGGCTATGGGCGTGGAGCTAACCTTTGTCACGCTGCATGTGGGCGCGGGCACCTTTTTGCCGGTAAAAGTGGACAATGTGCGCGACCACAAAATGCACGCGGAATGGGGCGAGGTCACAGAACAGGCGGCGGCGGATATTAACCGCACCCGGGCGGAAGGCGGGCGGATCATTCCGGTGGGCACCACCGCACTTCGCCTGATTGAAAGCGCCGCGCCTGAGGTTGGAAATATTGCCCCCTGGATCGGAACCACAGAAATATTCATCTGGCCGGGCTACCAGTTCAGGGTTGCGGACGCGCTGATGACCAATTTTCACCTGCCAAAATCCACTTTGATGATGCTGGTCTCGGCCCTGATGGGGCAGGACCGTATGCGCGAAGTCTATGCCCATGCGATTGATGCAGAATACCGGTTTTTTTCCTACGGGGATGCGTCCCTTCTGCTGCCTTCCGGCGTTTGAAACGGGCAGAGGTCGCGAACAGACCTGAACCATGACGCAACAGACAAAGAAACACTCTCCGAATCGGCATTAGAAAAATAGTGTAGTGATGTGTCATGGCACCAGAGGAGATGTGCTTATGTTTCAGGTTGTTGGGAATTCTTGGGCGTTGTTGCTCGGGGTGATGCTTTTGATGGTGGGCAACGGGCTGCAAGGCACGTTGCTCGGGGTGCGCGGCGAAATCGAAGGGTTTTCTACCGTGGCGATGTCCCTGGTGATGTCGGCCTATTTTGTCGGCTTTCTGTTTGGCAGCCGCGTGACCCCGGAGTTGATCCGCCGTGTCGGTCATGTGCGGGTGTTTGCCGCGCTGGCGTCTTTTGTGTCCGCCGTGCTGATCTTGTATCCTACCCTGGCATCGCCCTGGTCCTGGACGATCCTGCGTATACTGATCGGGTTTTGCTTTTCAGGCGTCTACGTGACGGCTGAAAGCTGGCTTAACAACGCCGCAACCAATGAAACGCGGGGGCAGACGTTGTCGGTCTATATGATCGTCCAGATGGTCGGCATAATCATCGCCCAGGCCATTTTTGCGCTGGGCGACCCAAGTAGTTTTGTGATGTTTGTGATCCCGTCGGTACTGGTTTCGATTTCATTTGCTCCGATCCTGCTTTCAGTCAGCCCGACCCCGGCGTTTGAGCGCAGCAAAGCGATGAGCCTGCGTAAGCTTTACGAGGTTTCACCGCTCGGGTTCGTTGGCATCTTTATGATGGGGTTTGTGTTTGCTTCCCAACTTGGCATGGGGGCGATCTACGGCACCCAGGCCGGCATGAGCCTGAAACAGATCTCCTTGTTTATCTCGGCAATCTATATGGGAACCGTGGTACTGCAATATCCTGTTGGCTGGTTGTCAGACCGGATGGATCGGCGCTTGCTGGTGCTGGTGATGTCTGCCGCGGCCGGCGTTGTGTCGCTCGCTGGTTTTCTGTTTGACGGGGATTATTCCGTGGCGCTGACCGTGGCGTTCCTGATCGGTGGTCTGGCCAATCCGCTGTATTCGCTGCTGCTGGCCTATACCAATGACTTTCTGGAGCCCGATGATATGGCGGCGGCGGCATCCGGCATGTTGTTTGTGAACGGGGTCGGCGCGATTTTAGGGCCGATTGTTTCCGGGTTCTTTATGCAGATCTTTGGTCCTGGCGGGTTCTGGCTGGCGGTTATGATTCCGCTTCTGCTTATGGCCGTGTACGCGGCCTATCGTATGACGCGGCGCCCGGCGCTGGCGGTATCGGAAACAGCAGCCTATGTGGCGGTGATGCCTTCGGCGACTGCGGTTGCCGTCGAGGTGGCACAGGAGTGGGCTATTGAGCAGGCCGAAGAGGACGCACTGGCAGAAGAATCAACTTGAACGGGTCCGGGTGCGGCAGAAATGCCGCGCCCGGATGTCCTTTGATCAATACGGGCTTCAGTTTCTTGAACCAGCGGGAATTTATTGTAACGATTCTATGGTATACTTCAGAGGTGAAGTGAGGGAGACACCATGACTAAACCTGAAGACGTCCTGTCCTTTTGGCTGGATGAGATCGGACCTGCTGGCTGGTACAAGTCCGATGAGACCCTGGATGAGCAAATCCGGGACAGGTTTTTGACAGCTTGGAAGGAGGCGCAGGAGGGGGCGTATGCTCTGTGGCTGACCTATCCAAGTGGGGCGCTGGCTTATCTGATTCTGACGGATCAGTTTCCGCGCAATCTTTATCGCAGCAGTGGCATGGCATTTGCCACCGACAAAGCGGCGCTTGCCGCCGCTAAGGCTGCGATTGGCAAAGGCTGGGACATGCGTATCGACGCCCCGGCGCGGCAGTTCTTCTACATGCCGCTGATGCATTCCGAAAATCTCTGTGACCAGGATCGCTGCGTACGACTGTTCCGCGGGCGTATGCCAGGGGAAAATCTGCTGCACGCCCGTGCGCACCGGAATGTGATCCGCAAGTTTGGTCGGTTTCCGTATCGCAATGAAGCCCTTGCGCGCACTACATCCGGCGCCGAAAAGCTCTATCTGGAAGACGGCGGCTACGTTTCGACCCTGCATGAACTGCAGGTGAAAGAAGTAGTTTAATCTTTAAAGTAAATGAGGCGCGCCCCGGCGCGCTTTGTTGCAGCAGGTAGTTGCAGCCAGCTGCCGTAAATAAACATGCGGGATTCAACTTCCCGGAACATGTTTTTATCAACGGGCGTTGATCGGGTTTTGAAGATAGTTTAACGTCAAACTAAATTCAAAACCGCGAAGGAGCCCCCATGGCTGCCAAGAATTTTGACCTCGTTGTAATCGGTGCTGGCCCAGGTGGCTATGTGGCCGCAATCCGTGGCGCGCAGCTTGGCCTGAAAGTGGCTATTGTTGAACGCGAACATTTGGGTGGTATCTGCCTGAACTGGGGCTGTATTCCGACCAAGGCCCTGCTGCGTTCAGCGGAAGTGTATCACCAGATGAGCCGCGCCAGTGACTATGGTCTTACGGCTGAGAAAATAAGTTTTGACCTTGATGCGATCGTTCAGCGGTCTCGTGGCGTGTCCAAACAGATGAACGCCGGTATCGGCGGTCTGATGAAGAAAAATAAAATCACCGTTGTTATGGGCGAGGCCAAGCTTACCGGCCGGGGCAATGTTTCGGTCAAAACCGAAAAGGGCAGCGAAGAGCTTGCCGCCAAAAACATCATCCTGGCCACTGGTGCCCGTGCCCGTGAACTGCCCGGACTTGAAGCCGACGGCGATCTGGTCTGGACCTATAAACACGCGCTGAATCCCGCGCGCATGCCGAAAAAACTGCTGGTGATCGGATCGGGCGCAATTGGCATCGAATTTGCCAGTTTTTACAACACCCTGGGTTCAGACACCACGGTGGTCGAAGTGCTGGACCGGGTGTTGCCGGTGGAAGACAAAGACATTTCCGCTTTTGCCAAAAAGCAGTTTGTAAAACAGGGCATGAAGATCATGGAAAATGCCATGGTCAAAAAGCTGGACCGCAGCAAAGGCAAAGTCACGGCGCATATCGAGACCGGTGGCAAAGTGGAGACCCATGAATTTGATACGGTAATTTCAGCGGTTGGCATTGTCGGCAATGTTGAAAACCTCGGGCTGGAAGAACTGGGTGTCAAAATCGACCGCACCCATGTGGTAGTGGATGAATATTGTCGCACAGGTGTGGAAGGTGTGTTTGCGGTCGGGGATATCGCCGGCGCGCCCTGGTTGGCGCATAAGGCCAGCCACGAAGGTGTTATGGTTGCCGAGTTGATTGCCGGCGGCCATCCGCATCCGGTACGTCCTGAAGCGATTGCCGGCTGTACCTACTGCAATCCCCAGGTGGCGTCGGTCGGTTACACTGAGGCCAAAGCAAAAGAGCTTGGTTACAAGGTCAAAGTTGGCAAATTCCCCTTTGTGGGCAACGGCAAAGCGATTGCGCTCGGCGAACCTGAAGGCCTGGTGAAAACCGTGTTCGACGCAAAAACCGGAGAGTTGCTTGGCGCCCATATGGTGGGGACGGAAGTGACCGAACTGATCCAGGGCTATGTGATCGGGCGTACGCTTGAAACCACCGAAGAAGAGTTGATGAACACGGTGTTCCCGCACCCGACCCTGTCGGAAATGATGCACGAAAGCGTGTTGGCAGCCTATGGGCGCGCGCTTCACATTTAACCTTGCGTCATTCAGGGCAGCGGCGATCTGTTCGTCGGCATATCTCAGACCCGGAGCGTTCAGTGCTCCGGGTCTTTTTTGTTCCGCGCCAAAATAAATCGACGGATAACACAAACCGCTGCGTTTAATATCAAACAGCTCCGGGGCAAATCAGAAAATGGGACAGATTATGAAATCTTCAGACGAAAAAAAGAACCTTTATGACCTCGTATCTCGAGTCAATCACTGGGCTCTTGCTCTGCTGATCGTTGGCATGCTGGTGTTTGGGTTCTATGTTTTTGAATTCGTACCAAGAGGCCCGGGAAAAGGGGCGCTGATTGGACTACATAAATCAATCGGGTTTGTCATACTTGTTCTGGGAATCTGGCGGGTTGGCTGGCGGCTGGCCCAGGGGTTTAAACGGGATACCGGAACATCGCCGCTTTGGCAGCACAGGGTTGCGCGAGCGGCGCATGTTTTGTTGTTGGCCGGGGTGATAATTATGCCGCTTTCTGGAATCACCGGTGCGTATTTCAGTGGTCGTGTTACCAGCGTCTTTGGTCTCTTCAGCCTGCCGGTTGGCGAAAAAACTGAGAGTCTGGCGGAAATTGCCTATGGGGCGCATGTGATTGCGGCCTATTCGATCTCGTTTGTACTGATCCTGCATGTGGCCGGGGCATTAAAGCACCATTTCATAGATCGCGATGCCACATTGAAACGTATGCTTGGGAAATCATAACAGGAGTTACTGGCTTTGGGATGGCTTTGGCAATCACATCTGATCCGTCCAGGAAATTGCTTTTCGTAAAGGCGTCCCACCCGGGGCGCCTTTCTTTTTCGAAGTCTGTATCGCGAGTTTCGTTTTGTTCCAAAGGGTTCAGGGCACAAGTTCACCGTGGTCACGCATTGCCCAGGCAGCTGCGAACGTAACGTTCTTGCTATGTTCACATTTTTCGGTTGGAGTCTGTGTCATCTGCCCCTATTTGTAGGGCGTGGATATGAGGCGGTGGAATGGCTGATCTGAAGAAAATCGAAGTGCGCGGTGCGCGCGAGCACAATCTGAAAAATATCGACGTGGATATTCCACGGGATCAACTGGTGGTGATCACCGGCCTGTCCGGCTCGGGCAAGTCTTCGCTGGCGTTTGATACGATATATGCGGAAGGGCAGCGGCGTTATGTCGAAAGCCTGTCGGCCTATGCCCGGCAATTCCTTGATATGATGGAGAAACCGGATGTGGATCACATATCCGGCCTGTCTCCGGCGATCTCGATTGAGCAGAAAACAACATCGAAAAATCCACGTTCAACCGTCGGCACCGTGACCGAGATTTACGACTATCTGCGGCTTCTGTTTGCCCGTGCCGGCACGCCTTACAGCCCGACCACAGGGCTGCCGATTGAAGCGCAGCAGGTCCAGGATATGGTCGACCGGGTGATGACGATGGAAGAGGGGCTGCGCGCTTATCTGCTGGCGCCGATCGTGCGGGACCGCAAGGGTGAGTATAAAAAAGAGTTTCTGGAGCTGAGAAAACAAGGTTTTCAGCGGGTTAAAGTCGATGGAGAATTCTACGAGTTGGACACGCCGCCGGTTCTGGACAAAAAATTCCGCCACGATATCGACGTTGTTGTGGACCGGATTGTGGTGCGGGAAGGCATGGAAACCCGGCTGGCAGATTCGTTCCGCACGGCACTTGATCTGGCAGAAGGAATCGCGGTGCTCGAGACGGCGCCAAAAGAGGGCGACAGTGAACGGCATACATTCAGCGAAAATTTTGCCTGCCCGGTGTCTGGTTTCACCATCGCCGAAATCGAACCGCGGCTGTTTTCGTTCAACGCGCCTTTCGGGGCCTGCCCGTCCTGTGACGGTCTTGGGGTTGAGCTGTTTTTTGATGAACGCCTGGTGGTGCCCGATCAGTCGCTGAAGATTTCCGATGGCGCGCTCGCCCCTTGGCGAAAAGGGAAGTCGCCCTATTTTCTGCAAACGATCCAATCAATTGCAAAACATTACGGGTTTAAAGCCTCGACTCCGTGGAAGGATCTAGATCCGAAAATTCAGCAGGTGTTCCTGCGCGGATCGGGCGATGAGGAAATCGAATTCCGCTATGATGAAGCGGGACGGGTGTACCGGGTCAGCCGGACTTTTGAGGGGGTGATCCCCAATATGGAGCGACGCTATCGCGAGACCGACAGCAACTGGGTGCGCGAAGAGTTTGAAAACTATCAAAATAACCGCCATTGCGGCGATTGTGATGGCTTCCGTCTGCGCGAAGAGGCGCTGGCGGTTAAAATTGCCGGGCTGCACGTGGGCCAGGTCGTCAAAATGTCGATCAAAGAGGCCTATGACTGGTGCGCCTCGGTGCCCGAACACCTGACGGCGCAGAAAAATGAAATTGCCCGGGCGATCCTGAAAGAAGTCCGCGAGCGACTGGGTTTCCTGAACAATGTCGGGCTTGATTATCTGACACTGAGCCGCAATTCCGGCACGCTGTCGGGCGGGGAAAGCCAGCGGATCCGTTTGGCCAGCCAGATCGGTTCAGGACTGACCGGGGTGCTTTATGTGCTGGATGAGCCCTCTATCGGGCTGCATCAGCGCGACAACGACCGTCTGTTGACCACGCTGAAAAACCTGCGGGATCAAGGCAATACCGTCATTGTCGTGGAACATGACGAAGAGGCGATCCGCGAGGCGGACTATGTCTTCGACATCGGCCCGGGCGCCGGGATCCATGGCGGTCAGGTGGTGGCAAAGGGCACGCCAGCTGAGATCATGGCCAATGAGGGGTCAATCACCGGGCAATATCTGATTGGCGCACGGGAAATTCCAGTTCCGGCGATACGTCGTAAGGGCAACAAGAAAAAGATCAAGGTGGTCAAGGCCACCGGCAACAATCTGAAAGAGATGACGGTCGAATTCCCGCTGGGAAAATTTGTCTGTGTCTCGGGTGTGTCCGGCGGTGGAAAATCGACGCTGACCATCGAGACGCTGTTCAAAACGGCCTCAATGCGGCTGAACGGGGCGCGGCAGACACCGGCCCCGTGTGAAAGCATTAAGGGGTTGGAGTATCTGGATAAAGTCATCGACATTGACCAGCGTGCCATCGGCCGCACACCGCGCTCCAATCCCGCGACTTATACCGGTGCGTTCACGCCGATCCGCGACTGGTTTGCGGGGCTGCCGGAGTCTAAGGCGCGGGGGTATAAGGCGGGGCGGTTTTCCTTCAATGTTAAGGGTGGCAGATGTGAGGCTTGTCGTGGCGACGGGTTGATTAAGATTGAGATGCATTTCCTGCCCGATGTCTATGTCACCTGCGAGACCTGCACGGGCAAACGCTATAACCGCGAGACGCTGGAGATCCATTTCAAGGGCAAAAGCATCGCCGATGTGCTTGATATGACTGTAGAAGATGCGCAGACCTTCTTTCAGGCGGTGCCCTCAATCCGCGATAAGATGGACGCGCTGGTGCGGGTCGGGCTTGGTTATATCAAGGTCGGACAGCAGGCGACGACGCTGTCGGGCGGCGAGGCACAAAGGGTTAAATTGTCCAAGGAGCTGGCGAAGCGTTCTACCGGGCGCACGCTGTATATTCTGGACGAGCCCACCACCGGGTTGCATTTTGAAGATGTGCGTAAGCTGTTGGAAGTGCTGCATGAACTGGTCGACCAGGGCAATTCAGTCATCGTGATTGAACACAATCTCGACGTGATAAAAACCGCTGATTACATCATTGATATCGGGCCTGAGGGCGGTGATGGCGGTGGTGAAATTGTTGCAAAAGGGACACCGGAGCAGGTGGCGGCGGAGCCACGCAGCTATACCGGGCATTATCTGGCGCCGATGCTGGAGATTAAACTGGCTGCTGAGTGATAAGGTTTTGATATCGCGCTAAAAAAGGGCGCTCCGGTTGGGGTGCCCTTTGTCGTTAAAACTGGCGGGATATGGTTAACCCCGCCAGAAATAGTTAATTTCAGGCGAGCTTGCCGTTAGTGCTCAAAGTCAGTTTTCCACCCAGATAAGGGGCCAGAACTTTGGGCAAGGTGACCGACCCATCGGCGTTCTGGCCGTTTTCCAGCACCGCGATCAGGCAGCGACCGATGGCCAGGCCGGAGCCGTTAAGTGTATGAACAAACTCAGGTTTGCCACCCGCAGTGGGTTTGAACCTGGCGTTCATCCGTCGCGCCTGGTAATCCCCGGCAGTGGAAACCGAGGAGATTTCGCGATACTGGTTCTGACCGGGCAGCCAGACTTCCATGTCATGGGTGCGCTTCATGCCAAAGCCCTGGTCGCCGGCGCAAAGCTTAACGGTGCGATAGGGCAGGTTGAGCTTTTCGAGAATCGCTTCGGCACAACCGGTCATGCGGGCATGTTCGGCCTCGGATTCGTCGGGATGAACCACCGAGACCATTTCGACTTTTTCAAACTGGTGCTGCCGCAGCATGCCGGAAGTGTCGCGACCGGCGGACCCGGCTTCTGAACGGAAACACAGGGTGTGGGCGGTGAAACGCATTGGAAGGGATTGTTCTTCCACGGTTTCCCCGTTCACCATATTGGTCAGGGTGACTTCAGATGTGGGGATCAGCCACATGCCTTCGGTGGTTTTATAGCTGTCCTCACCGAACTTTGGCAGCTGACCGGTGCCATACATCATCTCTTCCAACACCATGATCGGAGTGTTGCATTCGGTCAGATCGTGCTCGTCCACATGGGTGTTGAGCATGAACTGGGCCAGAGCGCGGTGAATACGGGCGACAGCGCCTTTGAGAATGACAAACCGCGAGCCGGACAATTTGGCGGCGGTTTCGAAATCCATGCCTGAGGCGGCGCCGGTAATTTCGAAATGTTCTTTGGCTTCAAAATCCAGCGCAACCGGGGTGCCCCATTTGCGGACTTCAACATTGTCGGATTCGTCGGCCCCGTCGGGCACATCGTCATACATCACATTGGGCAGACGCATCAGCATGTCGCGCAGCGTCACATCCTGTTGATTTGCCTCATCTTTCA
>NZ_QOLB01000097.1 GCF_003333265.1 Candidatus Halocynthiibacter alkanivorans | reverse complement strand
CCTCACCCGGTGGAATTTCAGATGTATTACAGCTGCTAAGCTGTCACATCACTGATGTTGAAGAAGGGGCGCCCAATGGGTGCCCCTTCTTTCATGCCCAGACACGACCCGCAGCGCCCCTCCTGCTTCGCAGCCGCTTCTCCCCAGTGAACACATGGGCGCTGGCGCGCGCATTCACTGCCCCGCTGTCACAAGGTCACCCGCACGCAATGGGTGCCGTTTTTTGCCGCAAAGTACGACCTGCGGTGCCCCTCCGGCTTCGCAGCGGCTCCGGCTCCGGAGTGCCGCAACCAGTGCCCCGCGACAGACGCTTCGCCATCAGCCCCCCTCCGGTCCCCCGACCTGCGGCAGAGGCCCGCATCAGCGATCAGCACTGATGTCTGCGACCGGAAACAGGCAAGGGGCAAGGAGCAAGGAGCAAGGAGCAAGGAGCAAGGAGCAAGGAGCAAGGAGCAAGGAGCAAGGAGCAAGGAGCAAGGAAATCAAAACCGCGCCAGCAACCCGTCAACAATCGCCTGCCAGCCAGGCCGGTCCACCTCCTGAATGCGCACTGGCCCCACCGAAACACTGCAAATCAGCACATCGACGTCCAGGTCCTGCAGCCGCAGCAGCGTGGCTTTCATATCTTCCCGCCTGCCACCATCGCGCTCAAAGATCAGCCAGTTCCATACGCCGTGATCCTGATAAATCGCGTCCCCGGTGAACAGATAGGTTTTGCCATGGGGGGAATCGTAGCGGTAACAGACATTGTTGTCGGTGTGGCCAGGTGTGAAAATCACCTCAAGCCCGCCCGCATGTGTCACCTTATCGTCCGTGTCAAACGCCACATCCAGCCCCTGGGCGCCGCTAAACCGGGGGCTCATATTGCGGTGACCACAGAGCTTTGCCCCCAGCGCCGCGCGGCTGTCCTGCAGGGACGGCATTATTTCATGGCTGTGGCTCAGATACTGATGCCGCGCCCCGCCCAGTTTGCCGATCGCCTCATAATCGGCGCGGGTCTCACTGTGATAGATCAGCGCGTTGCCCTCCGCATGGCGTAAAAAATACCCATGCGAGTCCAGGGTGCCAAACCGCTTTTCCAGCGTCGTTTGCCACAGATCGGGATATATCTGTTTCATCTTGCCTCCTCTCCCGCGTCACTGACAGGGCCGGATTACAGGGACACGTCCACCCCCACGCGACATCTTCCGACACGGCCTCCTCATATGATCGCGGCTCAAAAATCACGTCACTGCAGCCACGTCTTCGCAGTCAAATCTCTGCACCCCTGACCGCCAGGGGGACATGGGACCTGCCAGTTACGTCCGCCGGAAAACCGCCTGGCGACAGCCGCGCGCGCCCAGGGCCGGTGCAACCGGCGGCCACCGGTGGACCCGTTTCGTTCACTCAGACAATCACCGCGCCGACACCTCTCTGCCCGCCACGCTACCCCCTGAAGTCAACTTGAGGTCAAGGGTCAATTTCCACGCCTGCCCGCGGCAGCAAGCCAATCCGCATCTGGCTGTCGTTTCACCGCGCCCGCTTCTGATCGCGCCCTGCGTAGTTCCAGGTATTGAAACGCGTGCCAACAACCCCCATTTTTGCGCCAACGTCACCCAACATCACCAGATCCGGTTCATCCTCGGGGCACATCCCGGGGCATGGCGCCGCCAAACCCATGCCAGGAGATCAGACATGAGCGCACCCGACCCGAACACATCCCAGGACAAAGCCGGCATTTACCGCGCCCCCTGGGAAACAGCCGTCGGCAAAGTGCTGTCTCCGTTTGAAGAGTTTCTGCACCGACAGACCGCAAGTGGCCTGCTGCTGATGGCGATGGCGGTTCTGGCTCTGATACTGGCCAACGGGCCGCTGGCCACCTTCTACACTGACACGCTCAGCACCTATATCAAAATCGGTGTTGGCGACTGGGTGCTGAAAATGTCCCTCGCCCACTGGATCAACGACGGCATGATGGCGATATTTTTCTTCGTGGTCGGGCTTGAGCTGAAACGGGAATTCCTTGTGGGTGAACTGGCCAATCCACGCAATGCGGTGCTGCCGGTGGCCGCAGCCATCGGCGGCATGGTCGTGCCGGCGCTGATTTATTTTGCCTTTAACCCGTCTGGCGACGCCGCACTCGGCTGGGGCATTCCCATGGCCACCGACATCGCTTTTGCCATCGGTGCTATGGCCCTGCTCGGCACCCGCGCGCCCAAAGCGCTGGTGACGTTCCTCGTGGCGCTGGCCATCGTCGATGACCTCGGCGCGGTGCTGGTGATCGCAGTCTTTTATACCGACAGCATCTCTATGATGCCGCTCGCCGCCGCCGCCGGGCTGACCGCCCTGCTGGTGGGTCTGAACCGCGGCGGCATCCGCAATCCGATCCCCTATTTCCTGCTGGCCGTGCTGCTGTGGTATGCGATGCTGCAGTCGGGCGTACACGCCACGCTCGCCGGTGTGATCGGCGCCATGACTGTGCCGGCGATTCCCAAATACAACCCGGAACGTTTCAGCGCCCATGTGCGCACCCTGATGGACCGCTTTGACGCCAGCCACCGGCCCGGCCAGAGCATTATGACCAATGTGGAGCTGCGCACCCAGGTCCAGGCCCTGGAAAACAGCGTGATCAGTGTGGAAACCCCGCTGCAGCGGCAGGAGCATATCTGGCATCTGCCGGTGGCGTTTCTGATCATTCCGGTGTTTGCCCTCGCCAATGCCGGCATTCCGGTGGATGTCTCTGCCCTGGCGGCAACCGTCACCAACCCGGTGGTGCTTGGGGTGTCCCTTGGCCTCGTGCTGGGTAAGTTTATCGGCATCACCGGCGCCAGCTGGCTGGTGCTCAGACTCGGGGTGGCGGAACTGCCCAAAGACACCCGCTTCAGCCAGATCGCCGGTGCTTCCCTGCTGGCCGGGATCGGTTTTACCATGTCGATCTTTGTCGCCCAGCTCGGCTTTAAAAATCAGCCGGAAATGCTGTTGATGGCGAAAACCGGCATTCTCGCGGCGTCCCTTTTTGCCGGTATCTGCGGGTTTATCTGGCTCTATATCGCCGGAAGGCCCGCATCCCTCCAGCCGCAGTAATCTGTAGCCCCCTGCCAGCGGTCCATCCCGCTGGCAGGCTGCCAGGCTCATGCCACGCCCACACCGGATATTCCCGCGCGCGCAAGCTACCCTTGATTTTTGCCAGGATTCCTCCTAACTTTTTTGCGTGAAACAATCTTTCACAGAAAATCAGACACTTCGTGCAGATAAACGTAATTATTTATTGATCTCACGACACCGGCGCCACCGTGCTTTGCGGGTGGTAAACGCCAGGGGGATACTAAGATGGCTAACGGCACCGTAAAATGGTTCAACTCAACCAAAGGCTACGGCTTTATCGCACCGGACAACGGCGGCAGCGATGTGTTTGTACACATCTCCGCTGTTGAGCGCGCGGGTCTGACGACGCTTGCGGACAATCAGAAAGTCACATTTGAGCTGGAAACAGGTCGTGACGGCAAACAAT
Source organism: Candidatus Halocynthiibacter alkanivorans (assembly GCF_003333265.1). Lineage (GTDB taxonomy): Bacteria > Pseudomonadota > Alphaproteobacteria > Rhodobacterales > Rhodobacteraceae > Halocyntiibacter_A > Halocyntiibacter_A alkanivorans. Next base: position 4,391 of record NZ_QOLB01000097.1, on the reverse strand, counting down.
CTGCCGGAGACCTGGCACTCGCCTGAACCACTGAAAGCAGCTGACGCTGCTTTGAAGAAATACGCGGCTGACCCCGCTTAGATGAATTTTGAAACGGCGGCCCGGATGCGTTCCGGCCGCCGTTTCTGCTTGTTGCAGGCCGGCCCTTCGCACCGCCATCAGCCGCGCCCCACGCGGGGCACAACGATCGTTTTCTGGCGCCTGTGCTGCAGACCGCCGGCAAACAGATCAAATTTCAGCCCCGGATCGCGGGCACAGATTTGTTGCGCCGACAACAGCTGGTTGGCCAGGGCGCGGCACCTCCATGACTGAAAAGAGCCCTCTCCTCTGAACGAGCCCTGACTTGTCACCGGCTGAATCAGGAGATCCTGGGTGGCGTCTCCGGCCTGCATGGGCTCTGCCAGCATGTGCACACCAGATGATAAATCCCGTCTTCGCTCAGACGCACCTGCCCAGTCAGCTCTGCCTGGCAGCCAATATTAGTGCGGGCAACCTCGTCTCAGCCATTGTGGCCATCCGGGGTTCATTTTGGCTCACTCTGCAATGTCAGACGCCGCTGCACAGCTCTATGTGACAGGGTTTTGACATTTTTTGCGTGTGCTGCCGGTTTTCGCCATTCACGGGAGTGCAGCCAGCGCCAAAACCGGCGCCAATGTTCAGTTCTAAAACCCCACGTCGCTCTGCGCCGGGCCGTCTGTGTCACCTGTTTTTGCCACCGGTCCCGGCCACCAGTCCCGGCCAGCCGGCCCTGGCACTGCACCGTGCCGGGCCCCTGACGGGCGGCAGGCGCAGAACAGTTCCGGTTTCAGCCAAATTGAACGCAAAGAGATCCGGCCATTTCACCCGCCGTTAAGGCTGTTCGTGGCAGGCTGAATTATTGCCAAATCGTTAAAATGCCGCCGGAACGCGCCACTCCGGCCCAGATTTTGCCGCGCTTGCGTGTCAGATCTGATCGCCGGAAAGGACGTTTATTTCATGGCTCAGACCCGCCCAGCGACCAGCGACGCCGTTCTGCTCTGTTCCCATCTGCCCGATGCGGCAGCGCTGAGCCGGCTGACAGACAGTCTGCGCCCGCTCGGCCTGGTACCCGAGCGCGCCAGCAGCGACGGGCAATCCCGGCTGTACAGTGGTGCGGACCGCCATCTGCAGCTGCAACTGGAACCGCTGCCCATGGCGGCGGAATGTTTTCCACCCGGCAGCTTTGCCCGTGGCGCCAACGGGGTCCTGCTGGGCTGCCACCAGGCACATATCCGTTTTACATCCGGTGCCGGACCCGCCCCTGGCGCGCCCTGCGAAGACGACGACGCCAGCCCGGCGCCCTTTGAACTGCTGCAAATCAGCTACCGCGCCGCCCGGGCGCTTGCGGACAGCAATGGCACCCGCGCCCTGTGCTGGATGCATTCCGGTGTGATGCTGAACCTGGGCGCATTGCAGCGCCTGTCTGATTGCAGCGCCGCCGGCACCACCCCGCCCTGGTCGCTGCTGGCACGCCCGCAAACCCTGAGCGGCGGCAGGGTGCGCATGCAGGGGGCCCGCCAGGTTCTCGGCTGCGAAATTGACCTGCTGACCGGCGGCCACACGCCCGAAGACATCGCTGCGACCGGTCTCAGGGCGCTGCAGATTTTCGCCGGCAGCCGCACGCCACCGCGGGATGCACTGGCCCCGGCCAGTTGGGGGCGCAATGCCCGGGGGACGCTCATTGTCCGCCTGCCCGCGCTGGCCCCACTGCCCGCACCCAAAACCCTGGCCGCGGATACAGCCCTGGCGGCAGCGGGCGACATCACCTCCGCGGCAACGCCGCCTGATCCGGCGCAGGACCCTGTCCCCCGGGACGCGGCTGCACCGGCAAAGAACGCCCGGCCCCAGCCGTCGCACACCCGGCAACAGCAGCTGCCGCCGATGCCCGACCCGGATCAAAGCCAGGCCCGGACTAGCACCCCGACACGCACCCGGGCGCAGACGCTGCCACATCTGCGCCGCCCGTCAGGCGATCCGGAAACAGACCTGGCGCGCGCGCTTAATGCGGGCGATAGCTGCCAGCGACGCCCGGTCTCCCCGCGCCCCGACGCATTGACCAGCGCAGACGCAGCCACGCGCCCCGGCCGGCATCCTGACCTGCAACCCGGCACCGCCGCCCTGATCGCCACCCTGATCGCCGCGCCTGGCCGCCCGGCTGACGCCCCTGCGGCCAGCCCCCCGCAGCGGCAGTTCACAGTTGCACCCAAATCTGGCTCCGGCGCGGGCTTTGGCACGGGTTTCGCATCTGGCGCCCGGTCTGGCCTCGGCTCTGGCGTGATCATTGCCCTGGCGCTTGGCCTCGCCCTGTCGCTGCTGACCCCCACCTCCGAACAGCTGACAGCAACCCGGCCCGCTGCCGCGCATCCGTCGCAACGCTGAGCGCGCCTTTCTGTGCCCTGGCCCAGCGTCGCTTCAGTTCCCGCTACAGCCGCACGCGCAGATCCCGGCAACGACAGCGACACTGACACCGACACCGACACCGACACCGACACCGGTGCGGGACCTGTTTCAGACCCGCCTGCCAGCCTGGCCCCCAAAAGACACGCAGCGCATCCCAGCCGGCACCGGGCAGCCAGCAGCACAGCTCCCTGGCGCCGCAGACGCTCTCCGGCGAAGCGCGGCCAGTCCGCGCCGCTTGCCCGCCCCATCCGGACAGGCGCTTCGCCCGCGCCTTCCGCCCCCGTTCAGATCGCAAACAGCTGTCCGCCCCTCACCCTTGCGTGATCACTGCCATGCCGCTCTTGAACCTGCGGCCCCGCGTCCGCAGATTGAGGACCAGAACACAGTCATCAAAGGCCACAGCTCATGGCAAAGAAAAATCTCACCTTCACCGGTCACAATGGCGCCCTCTTGTCGGCCCGTCTGGACCTGCCGGAAGGCCCGCATCTGGCCACCGCGCTGTTTGCCCATTGTTTCACCTGTGGCAAGGACATCCATGCCGCCCGCCGCATATCAGCCCGGCTGGCAGCGATGGGCATCGCCGTGCTGCGCTTTGACTTCACCGGTCTGGGCGACAGCCAGGGTGAATTTTCTGAAACGACCTTCACCTCCAACGCCGCCGATCTGATCGCCGCCGCCCACCACCTTGACAGTCTCGGTCTGCCACCCGCTCTGCTGATCGGCCATTCCCTTGGCGGTGCCGCCGTACTGCGTGCCGCGCCAAAGATCGCATCCATAAAAGCCGTAGTCACCCTGGGCGCGCCCGCCAGCCCGGCCCATGTGGCGCATCTGTTTGACGCCCATCTTGACGAGATCCGCGACAAGGGCGTGGCCCGGGTGCGGCTCGGGGATCAGGATCTGATGATCGGCCAGGACTTTATCGATGACATTCAGAACGACACGCTGACCCGGCTGCTGCCGGCGCTGAAACCGGCGCTGCTGGTGATGCACGCGCCGCGCGACGAAGTTGTCTCTATCGACAATGCCGCCGAGATTTTCCTCGCCGCCACCCATCCCAAAAGCTTTGTCACGCTGGATGATGCCGACCACCTGCTCAGCCGGCGCAAGGATGCCGAATATGCCGCCGAGGTGATCGCCGCCTGGGCCGGCCGCTATATCGCGCTGAACGCGCCAGCGCCGCCCATTGGGGTGCCCGAAGGCGTGTTGCGGGTGTCAGAGGCCGACCCGGACGGGTTTTTGCAAGATGTACAGTCCGGCCCGTTCCACCACGTGCTGGCCGATGAACCCAAGGCCTATGGCGGCAGCAACCGTGGCATGTCGCCCTACGGGTTTCTGGCGGCCGGGCTCGGCACCTGCACCTCGATGACCATCCGCATGTACGCCCGGCGCAAAGGCTGGGCGCTGAGCCATGTCCAGGTCGATGTAACCCATGATAAAATGCACGCCCAGGACGCGGATCTGGGCAGCAACCAGCATATCGACACTTTCCACCGCGAGATCCTGCTCTGCGGCGATCTGGATGACGACCAGCGCGCCCGCCTGCTTGAAATCGCTGACAAATGCCCGGTGCATAAAACGCTGGAAGCCTCGGCCAGGGTCACCACCATCCTGCGCCGCTGACACGCGGTGCAGGGGCCAGGCGCCGGCGTGGCACGTCATCCGGCAGGTCATTCACCCGGCTTGGACTTCTCCTGACCCTGATTGCAAATGACCCCAGTCTATGTGGCCCCGGAGCGCGGCCTGGCCGCCTCCCGCGCTGCACCAGCGACGCCAGGCCCGCACAGCGACCGAAATCTGCCGCCCCTGTCACAAAACATCGCAAAGCCCGTCAAGCGCAGGGTCCCGAAACCTAGCCGCCGCGGCCAACATCGTGGCGTGCCCGCCGCCTCACAGATCACGGGAACATTTACCCGCGCCCCTCCGCCCGCCCTCCGCGACAGGTGTTGTTCGCCCGCTCCACCCCGACGCCTCCC
>NZ_QOLB01000145.1 GCF_003333265.1 Candidatus Halocynthiibacter alkanivorans | reverse complement strand
CTCGTGGGCTGGGAGATGTGTGGAAGGGACGGGCGGGCGCGGTGGGGCGCGGGGCCAAGGGAGGAGGAGCGGCCACAGGCGTCGGAGCGGGGGAAGACACCGGTGCAGGGGGCGGGGTCGCCAGTCCGGGATCATCAAGAAGATCCGCGAACGGGTCACTTTCGCTGCCAGGTCTGGCGGCAGGCGGCGGTGGCACCGGGGGGCGCGCCGGGCTGGTGGCCGCAGCGGGCGCGGCCGGGGCCGACAACAGATCATCGTCCCAGTCATCAGGGATGATATTGGACTGTCGCTGGGCTGCCGGCGCGAAATGGTCCTGGGCCGACGGGTTGTGCCGCGCCTGGCTGGCGCCTTCCATTTCCTGACCGTCCGGGCGCGCCCCGCCCAGGATCGGGTCGTCTTCTTCGCCCAGCGGCGGCAGGATATCATCCATCGGATCGGCGCGTGTGACCTGGGAGGGGCCTTTGGGGCCGCCTTCCGCGCCGAGCAGATCGTCGAGAAAATCACCCTCGGTCGACGGGTCGTCCAACAGGCTGAGCGTGTCGGGAGCTGCGCTGGCGCTGCCGTGAGAGACCTGGGCCTCGCCCACCGGCGGCGCGATCTGCGCCGCGGCTTCGGCAGCGGGATCCTGGATGCTGACCACCAGCTCATAGCCGCCCATGGTCAGGATATCACCGTCATTCAGCGGCGTTGGTGTCGCGCCGAGCGGAATTTTACCGTAGTTCAGATAGGTGCCGTTGGTGGAGAGGTCGATCACCACCACATTGCCGTTGTGATCCTCGATCACGCAGTGGTTTTTGGAAATCACCCGGTCCGGGTCCGGCAGCGACAGTTCATTTTCCAGCCCGCGGCCGATGGTCAGCGAGCGCCCCTGCATCAGCACGGGGTCGCCATTGCCCGGCACGGTGCCGGTGGACTGGAAACGCAAAGAGACTCTCATAGACGATCTTGTCCTCCTGTCAGACAGTTATCTGGTATGGTCGGTGGCGCTGTCAAAGCCCCGGTTAATGGCCCTCTCAATGCCCCGTTCAATTGCGGGCGCACTGGTTGGCTTACAGGTCGGCTCACAGATCGGCTCACAGATCGGCTCACTGGCAGGACCAACTCCGCCGCGCGCCGGCCTGCTGCTTTCAGTCTTACGCCGAACGGCAGGCGTCGTCCTGTGCGTTCCAGAATGGGGCAGCCTGGCGGCATCTGCATCAGTGCGCTCCTTTGTCAGCGGGGGCGTCAGCGTCTTCTGTTGCCGGAGCGTCAGCGGTGCCATTGCCACCGCGCGCGATATCCAGCGCCCGGTCTGTCACCACCTCCATATGGGCAACAAAGTCCTCCGCCGCGCCCATGGCTTCCATATTCATGCCAAAGACGGCGGCACCAAGCGCGGCGGGCGGCGCTTCAATTTCGGCCATATCGCCTTCGCCCATATTGCCCTCAGCGTAAAAGGCGGCCACGGCGCAGAGCGAAGTGTCGTCATCGTTAAAGGCCGTTTCCATCGCCACGCGGGCGTTTTCGCGGTTTTCCGGCGTCGGGGAAAACACCCAGGCTTCGGCGGCTTTCAGCGAGGGGGTCGCCGCCTTTTTGCCCGGACCGGTCAGATCACGCGCAGCGAGACAGGCCCACCAGACACTTTCGCGCGCGGGCAGCGCAAAGGCCAGCAGCAGCAGGATATCCACCGGGGCGTCCGCAGCTTCCAGCTCCTCGAGCACCTGCTGCACACTGGCATTGGCCGGCGATGACAGTTCAGTGCCCAGCTTGATCTGTGCCATGGCAAGGATCCGGCTGGCGGGCGCGTCGGGTATCTTCTTCAGGTCGTTAAATCTCTCACTCATCGCGCACCTCAGTTGATCATTGTCACGCCGCCCTTGAGCGTCAGCATGGCATCGCCTTTGACCGTGGTTTTCGGGGATTTTGCATTCAGCATGCCGGAGGCTTTCACATCGATTTTGGTCGATTTTATTGTGATGCCGGCCGGGGTGATTTTGATGGAGGAGCCGCCCACTTTCAGCTCGATCGACGTGGCCGCTTCCAGAGTTATTTTACCCGCATCCGCCTTCAGGGAATAATTTCCGGCGCCGATACTGACTTTTTCATTGCCCGCCCCGACAGTGCGGGTCAGATTGCCGGCCTCGATATCCTGGGTGTAATTGCCGGAGACCACCGTCTGAGCGGTATCGCCGGTCACCTTCTGGGTGGCTTTGCCTTCGATGGTTTCTTTGTGGTCGGTCTTGATGAAGATCTCCTGATTGCCAGTTTCGACCTTAAAAGTGTGGTCACCGGTCTTGATGGTTTCGACCTTGTTGGCGTGGATGGTCTGGGTCAGGTTGCCCTTGTCCTTTTTTTCAAGGCCGATGGTGATATCGGCGTTGTTCTTGACGATCTGTTGGTAGTCTTTTTCAGCCTGAAACCGCACCAGTTCAGCGTCTTTTTTATCCTCCATCATCAGCTCGTTAAACCCGTCGCCACCTTTGGAGCTGTTGGTTTTCACGCCGGACTGGGTCATATTGGCGGGCAGTTCCCAGGGCGGCATAGTGTCGGCATTGTACAACATGCCGGTGCAGACCGGACGGTCCGGGTCGCCCTCTTCAAACTGGATCACCACCTCCTGGCCGATGCGGGGCACCGCCATCATGCCCCAGCCTTTGCCGCTCCAGGGCATCACTGTGCGCACCCAGCAGGATGTTTTGTCATCCTTTTCGCCGATGCGGTCCCAGTGGAACTGAACTTTGATACGGCCATATTTGTCGGTGTATATTTCTTCACCCTTCGGGCCGGTCACCACGGCGGTGTGCATGCCCCCGATTTCGGGCCAGGGCGTGGTCAGAGCCGCGCGGTACTGGCTGGCTTTGGGCACCACTTCAAAGACGCAGCGGTAGGTGTCGCGGTTTTCCGGATCAAACTCAAGCCGGCTGCCGGTGATGCTGCCCAGGGTGTCTTCGTCTTCATAATCGGTTTCGATCTGCAGGTAATAGGTCGCTTGCGAGATCAAAAAATCAGTTTTGTCGTCGCCGCGCGGATGGTCTTTCAGTTTGAAGGTGCGCCCGACTTCCAGCGTGCGCACATTGCCGGCGCCGTTCCATGTCTGGTGGCGGATCGCTTCGGCTTCGATTTTGACCTTGGCGTAGTTTTCCCCCAGAGGGCCTTTGCGGTAGTGGCCCGGGTAGTCATAGACCTCATACGTTTTGTGGGAATGTTTGCCCTTGGCCATGGCTTTGGTGGATTTCAGCGGCGATTTCGGCGCTTCGAAATTATAGTCGTTTAACGTCACCTTGCCGCTGGTCACCCGCTCGCCCGCGGTCCATTCAAAGATATGATCGGCGCGGCGGCGGAACTGTTCTTCGCGGAAGAAAAATTGCAGGTCCGGCCCCTCTTCCACCGCCTGATAGGCGCTGACGGAATCCGCCAGTACCATTTTTACATCGCTGGCTTCGTGGCTGAAGAAATAATAGATGCCCTCTTCTTCCATCAGCCGGCAGATAAAATCAAAGTCGCTTTCGCGGTATTGCACACAATACAGCCGTGGTTTGTACGTGCCCGAGAGTTTGTTATCGAGATGGCCGTCAAAGCCATAATCGCTCAGCACTTCTTTGATGATATCGACGGCGGAGAGTTCCTGGAACACTTTGCAGTTCTGCCGCCGGGTCAGGAACCAGAGCCAGGGCCGCACTTCGGCCTGAAACAGCCCGTAGCCCTGATACAGCCCGATATATTCGGCAGAAATACAGGTGCCGAGAAATTTGCGCTCAGACGCGTCTTCTTTTTCGATGATCAGATCGAGCGAATAGCCGACCACATCCTCAAGTTTCAGCGCTTTGTTTTTGGACATGAATTCGACGGTGGTTTCGGTCAGCCGGCTGATGCCGTCGCGCACCACGGCGGATTTCAGGAACAGGTCCGGCGCGGTGTAATCGCCGTCCATGCGCAACAGCCGGTTTTTCATCACTGTGTCGGGTGCGGGCATATTCAGTCCCCCCTCTGTGTTACATCATCGCTGCCATCGCGCGGGAAATCTTCTGCTGCGACTTCAAGCAGATGCCCGTCTACGCGCAGCCGCGCGATCACATCGGGGTTGATGCCCCAGAATTCGATCAGCGAGACCGCGCTGCCAACATAGCGGCGCAGCTGCAAAATATCCTCAAACACCAGGCATCTGATCGGGCTGGGGAAGCTGCCCTCTCCCGAGATCAGCGGGCTGAGATACGCATCGCCCTGATACAACCACCAGGATTGTTCCAGCCCCAGCAGGACGATTTCGTCATCAGGTGAAACGTTGGATTGTTCGCTCATCACAGCCCCTCCAATAATGCGGCCAGATCTTCGTCCACCGCATCCGGGTCCGCCGGTGTGGTGGTGGCATCATCAAACCCGGCAAGAAGATCGTCCAGATCGCTGTCTGTCGCTGGCTCCGCTTCTGTCTCTGCCGGCACTTCAATCTCCATGCTCAGCGTGGCCTGCGGCAGGTCTGGCGCAGAGGGCGGTGCGGGTGTCTCGCCCGCCCAGCGCCCGAGGATTTCCTGCCCGGCGAGCGACTGGAATGAACCAAGCCGCACTGTATCCTGGCCTTTAAGCGACACCACCGGCATCAGCCCGCGGGTGATCACGACCTCCATGGTGCTGGTGGTCAGATTGCGCTCGGTGCAGGGCAGCGCGATCTGGTCACCATACGCGTCATCGACATAATGAAACGGGATATCCCCCAGCGACATTGCTCCGCCCAGCGACATTTGCGCGCCGCCCTCGGTCCAGGATTTCGCCAGCAGCGTCGCAATCAGCAGCACCGGATTGGCCCAGAGCATGCCAGAGAGCCCCGCCTGCATGGTGAATTCCTCAAAGGGAAAGGCATAGATCGGGTCGGAGCGCGCTCCATAAGGGTGGCGCAGCAAAAAGCGCGGCGTCGCCAGCCCCAGATAGCCTGCTTCGGGCATGGCGCGCAGGGTCTCCCAGGCGCGGGCCACCAGCGGGTGCCGGTCGGTTTTTTTGGTGTCGATAAACCCGGGCGCTATGGCGGCAAAAAACGGCGCGTCTACATGAGCGGCCAGGCGGGCGATGCGGCCCAGAAGTTCTGCATGGGGCGGCGTTTCCTCAAATGTGTACATGCCAATAAGGGCGGAATAGCCGCCACGCCCGTTCTCTTCCTCCAGCGGCTCCCCGGTCAGCAGCTGCAGCAAGCCGCAATCTGCCAGATCCTCCGCCCCGGCCCCGGCCAGATCAGCGGCCAGTTCTTCGGCGGAAATATCATAGAGCACCAGCTCCAGATCGTCGTCGGTTTCGATGCGGCGGGCGAGGAAATCAAGCGCGCGCCACTGGGATTCCAGCGCCTGAAACTCCGGGTGGTGCAGCACAAGACGCATGGCCGAGGACAGCGCCGCGTCCACCGCCGCTTTCATGCCCGTCACCTCCGGGTCTTCAGCGGCCACCACATAGGGACCGATGATGCGCGCCAGAAGATCCTCCACCTTTGAGGGCTGGCTCAGGCTCGCACTGGTGTCGCCGATCAGTTGCTGAAAGGCGCTGAGCCGGCGGTCGGCGGGCACTGCGGTGGCAGCTGAGCTGCGTTTGGGCGGTGTTATGGGCGTGGAAAACTCTGCCCCCCAGGCCTTCAGGTCGCGCAGGGCGCTGTCGGCGGTGGCACCACTGCCCAGCTGTTGTTTCAGTGCGTTCAAAGCGGAGAACAGTGCCACATTGTCATAAAGCTCGTCAGGGTGCAGGTCGTCGATACCGTTGAGACGGACCTCTATGCCGGTTCCGTCACGCCCCAGAGGCAGCACCAGGGTGGTGGCAAAACCCTCAATCACATCCTCCACTGTATCCACATCAAGCGGGATCGCTTTACGGGCGGCCAGCGCGGTGCCGGTCTCGCAAAGCCCGCGTGCGGCGCGGCCGGAAAAATCGCCAAACAGCGCGATGCGGAAGCGTTTGCGCCTGAGCTGCGCCCGCTCCGGCCGTGCCGTGGAGAGCGTGCCATAGGGGTGTTGCAGTTCCGCAGCGACGCTGCCGGTGACCCCAGCTGCTGTGGCCGGGGTGCTGGCGTCCGGTGTGGTGGCGATCGGGGCGGTGGCGTTTGTTTCCGCCTCGCCCGGCGTTGCTGCACCCGTGGCCTCAAGAGCGGAAATATCCGGGCCCGCATCATCCGGCGCCAGGTTGTCCTGTAACAGGTTGTCCGGCTTTTGGGCATCAAGGCCCAGGTCGTCCAGCCCCAGGTTGTCCGGCTTCTGGGCATCAAGGCCCAGGTCGTCCAGTCCAAGCTCGTCCAGCCCCAGGTCATCCAGTCCCAGGTCATCCAGTCCCAGATCGTCCAATCCGAGGTTTTCGAGGCCAGGATCATCAAGGCCCGGCTCATTCAGCCCTCGATCATCAAGAGCCGTGTCATCCGGGGTGCTGTTCTGAAGCCCGGCATCCGTTGGCGCAACGGTCTCAGCACCGGCGCCGGCAGCAGGCGTTTCTGCTGAAATTTCAATGGAGGTTTCCGGCAGGTATTCAGGAGATATTTCAGCGGAAACGGCATGGCCAGCCGTGCTGTTGTCAGCGGAGCCGGCCGCCGCAGCGGTGTCCACGGCCGATGTCAGATCAGTGGCCAGGCTGTCCGCGCCGGTGCCGTCGTTTTCAGCGGTTTCAGTTGCCGGTTCTTGCAGGTGCTCCGCCCCGTTTTCTGCACCGGCCGTGTCACCGCCCGGCGTCTCATCACCCGGCATGTCCAGACCCAGGTCGTCAATGCCCAACGCGTCCAGCCCCAGGTCGTCCAGCCCCAGTTCGTCCAGCCCCAGGTCGTCAACAGCCGGCGTTTCAGGCGCACGCGTCTCGGGGGCACGCGTTTCAGCGACCAGAGTTTCCGGGGCCGACGCGTCCGCGATCGGCGTTTCCAGGCCGGAATCTTCCACCATGGCAGGTCCGGAAGCCTTGTCTTCCGGTCCGGGCGTGTCGAAAACCGGCGCGTCAACAGCCAGGTCACTGAGACCCAGATCATCGAGATCCAGGTCGTCGAGGCCCAGATCGCCTGAGCTCAGCGCCTCCCCACCTGAGCTTTGCGTCCCGGGAGGTACGTGTAGCAGCTCTGCAGCGGCACGTTCTGCCAATGTATCAAGCGCATCGGTGCTGTGCTCCTCTGCCGGCGCGTCGGGCGGAGACAGATCCGCCAGATCCTGCAGTGCCGCAATGGTGGTGTCGTCTACTGGTGTCTGCGAAGGTCTTTGCGCTGCAAACGCGCTGACTGCCGCCTCAGCGTCGTCTGCTGCAGGTGTTTCACCGGACTGCTGGCCGGCAAGTGTCCCCAGCGCCGCAGCCTGATCATCGCGAACCGGAACATCTTCTACCGCGCTCTCCCGCAACGCATCCAGCGCGGCTGTGCCGTCTGTATCCTTCGGGGGCTCCTTCGGCGCCTTTTCCTCTGCAACCAACCGCAACGCATCCAGCGCCGCCATCCCGTCCTCAGCATCAGGCGCTCCCGTGGGCGCGGCGCTCCGCAGCGCATCCAGCGCTGCCGCGCCGGCGTCCCCTGCGGGTGCCTCCTCCGGTGCGCGCGTGGCCAGAGCGTCCAGCGTGGCGGACGGATCATCCGCCGCTGGCGCCTCTGTGGTTGCAGCATCGCGCAACGCATCCAGCGCCGCAATCCCGTCCTCAGCATCAGGCGCTCCCGTGGGCGCGGCGCTCCGCAGCGCGTCCAGCGCTGCCTTGCCAGCATCCCCTGCGGGAGCCTCATCCGGCACGCGCGCGGCCAGCGCGTCCAGCGTGACGGACGGATCATCCGCCGCTGGCGCCTCTGTGGTTGCAGCGTCGCGCAACGCATCCAGCGCCGCAATCCCGTCCTCAGCATCAGGCGCTCCCGTGGGCGCGGCGCTCCGCAGCGCGTCCAGCGCTGCCGCGCCGGCGTCCCCTGCGGGTGCCTCCTCCGGTGCGCGCGCGTCCAGCGTGGCGGAC
>NZ_QOLB01000087.1 GCF_003333265.1 Candidatus Halocynthiibacter alkanivorans | reverse complement strand
TTCCGGTACATCAATGGGTTCTATAACCCTCGACGGCGGCATTCATCGCTTGGTGGAAAAAGCCCCTTGGCCTTCGAACGAAAGGCCGCCTAACATGAGATGAGAGACCGGAACTTTTGCGCGGCAAGTCCACAATTTCTCACAACCGGTTAATTTCCGGCTCCGCGCCCCCCCCGGCAGACCGAATCGGCAGGAAGGACCCGGAGCGATATCGCGTCACCCGCTAAAACCTGTTATTAAGTGTTTCATGAAATCTGCTTGGGTGAAGCCTGGAGAAATTCAAAGTACCTGCAGTATCAGCAGCCGTTCACCTTCAGAAAAACAAGTAGCTCAACGCACCAGTCACAGGCAAAAAGCACACTATCACCAACAGCGCTAAGAGCCCGGCTCTCACTTATCAAATATCGCTATTTGGCCTCATAAGCTCTGACGTCATCCTTGTTTCAGTCTTCACCAGCTTCCGCCTCCTCCGCTTCCATCTTGCTTTGTCCATCCGGTGCGGCAATTTTTTGTGCCATAGGCGCCAGATTACCAAGCGAAGACAGATGAGCATAGCAAAGCTCCAACTCGTCCGAACGCACCATCTGCACCAGCGTGTCCGCCGGCAGTGCCTTTAGCTTTTCACGGTTGATCTTGAAAAACCCGGACAGCGAAGCGGTCTGTCCGTCGGCAAGGTTGAACTGAGCCTGCGCCTCTTCCAACAAGTCGTGTTCTTGCAGTCGTTTGCAGAACGCAGACGTCCGTTCGAATTGGGTTTGGTATTCACTGACGAAAGTCAGTTTGCTTTGCAAAAAGGTCGTGCGCTCGCCGTCAGTGTCGAACAGGCGTTCGCCCTTTCCGTCCTGGTTGAAACCATCAAATTCTTCGTCAATGCAAAGAACGAAATCCTTTTCATCTTCGGACCGCGAAAAGACGAAAGGGTAACGACGCAAAAAGGCCGGAACATAGCCACCAGTCCAGCTTCCATCAGCGCCGACGTTGCTGTTTTCGTTGTCCCGAATACCGAGGATCACGGAGGGAACCACGTTGTCTCCATCACCTGCGAAAACGATGGCATAGTCCTGCGCAGCGGTAAGGAATTCGGCTGCTAAAAGAGGTACGGAATTAACATCGCTAGCAAACTTGTAGTTGTCGCCCATCTTGATAGCCCAGTCGCGGTGGCTGTCAGAAGAGACCGGAATCGCGCGCTTATAAATCAATAGTTGCTTAGACATATATATACTTAACTTTCTTTAAAAGGGCGACAATTACCATGATCTGAACACGTTAGCCGATCAATTTTGGAATAGCGATAAGAAATCAAGCTCCGCCAAAGATCACTCGAAAGAGATCGCAGTCGATCGCTGCTTTGCCCGCGGTTTGGACTTGCCGCGCAAAAGTTCCGGTCTCTCATCTCATGTTAGGCGGCCTTTCGTTCGAAGGCCAAGGGGCTTTTTCCACCAAGCGATGAATGCCGCCGTCGAGGGTTATAGAACCCATTGATGTACCGGAA
>NZ_QOLB01000110.1 GCF_003333265.1 Candidatus Halocynthiibacter alkanivorans | reverse complement strand
GTGTATAGGGGACAGGTCCGGGTGTGCGCCCTGATGACGATTCTGTTCTTGGGCGGCTGGCATGGTCCATTCGCACTGGGCGAGGAGTTCGTCCGCGACCATCCCTTCGTGAATGCGTTCGCCGGCTTGTTCTGGTTCATGTTCAAGATCCTGTTCCTGTTCATCATGTTCGCGATGGTGAAGGCGATTGTCCCTCGTTACCGCTATGACCAGCTGATGCGCCTGGGGTGGAAGATCTTCCTGCCAACCTCGCTCGTGGCGGTTCTGATTGTGTCCGGCTATGTCGTTTATCTGGGAGTTCAGTCATGAGTCTGGCTCAAACCATCCGTGGCGCGCTCCTGACCGATTTCCTCGGCGCGCTCGTCGTGGCGACAAGGGAAGTGTTCACGCGCAAGGCAACGGTGAACTATCCGTTTGAGAAAAATCCTCTTTCTCCGCGCTTCCGTGGGGAACATGCTTTGCGGCGTTATCCCAGCGGTGAAGAGCGCTGCATCGCCTGTAAATTGTGTGAGGCAATCTGCCCGGCGCAGGCCATCACGATTGAGGCTGAGCCGCGCGCAGACGGTGCCCGTCGTACCACACGCTATGATATCGACATGGTGAAATGCATCTATTGCGGCTTCTGTCAGGAGGCCTGTCCGGTCGATGCCATCGTGGAGGGGCCGAACTTCGAATTCGCCACTGAAACGCGCGAAGAGCTGTTCTATGACAAGGACCGCCTGCTCGCGAACGGAGATCGTTGGGAACGACTGATCGCCAAGAATCTGGAACTCGACGCGCCTTATCGCTAGGCCGCCGAAACTATTAACTCATGGGGCATTCTGCCCTGCAAAGAAGGGGGCCTAGTAGGGCTGTGGCAGTCATCGCTTTCTATCTGATCGCGGCCGTCGTGCTCGTATCGGCGCTGTCGGTGATCATGGCGCGCAACCCCGTTCATTCGGTGTTGTGGCTCATTCTCGCATTCTTCTCATCGGCCGGTTTGCTTGTGCTGATTGGCGCTGAGTTCCTGGCCATGCTTTTGGTCGTTGTCTATGTCGGCGCGGTTGCTGTGTTGTTCCTGTTCGTCGTTATGATGCTGGACGTCGACTTCGTCGAGCTCAAGCGCGGCACACTGAGATACTGGCCGTTCGCTGTGCTTGTCGGGATCATATTTGCCGCCGAAATCGTGCTGGCATCGGTGATCGGCACGGCAGACATGGAGACCAATTTCGATGCATCTCCGGGCGCTGAGACTAATGCCGAGGCCATAGGACAGGTAATGTATACGCAATACCTGCTGCTGTTCCAGATGGCGGGCATCATCCTGCTCGTTGCCATGATTGGTGCCATCGTGCTGACGCTGCGTCACCGTCCAGAGACCAAGCGTCAGAACATTGCCAAACAGACCTCGCGCCGTCGCAGCGATGCCTATGAATTGAAAGACCCCACTCCGGGGCAGGGGATCTAAGACATGGACCTTGGGCTTTCCCATTTTCTCGCCGTTTCGGCGGCCC
>NZ_QOLB01000051.1 GCF_003333265.1 Candidatus Halocynthiibacter alkanivorans | reverse complement strand
ACGAAACACGCTCGAAGCGCGGCGCTTGCATCACAGCCAACGCGCCGCATAATCAAACCAACCAGATGAGCCAGATGCTTGCTTAAATTAAGCCGCTCTTGGCCCCAAAAACTCTGCCGACGGACAGGTTGATCAGGCGGGTCCGGTTGTGCACGAGTCTTTCGCGGGAACGGCGCAGCGCCTGAAGGACGAGTTGCTCCTCCGATTTGATTGCCATGAACGGCATCGCCGGCCGCGTCGCGGCCTCTGCAATGGCCTCGGCATCGCGGTCGTCGTTCTTGTGAACCTTCATGTAGGGCCTGACGTAGAGTGGTGACATCAGCCGCGGCGCGTGACCATGCTGTAGGCAAAATCGGCCAAGATGGTGCGCGCCGCCGCAGGCTTCCATTGCGACAACACAGGCAGGCAATTTGACGATAAATTCCAGAAGCCGATGACGCTGGATACGTTTGCGAAATACGACCGCACCTCTGCTATCCAACCCAGAAAGGCTACAAACTACCTTGGCCAGATCAACGCCCAGAATCGAGATATCCTTCAGAACGCTCCTTCTTTTCCACTGTTCACCGCAACAGTAGCTGCGTTTTGGTGGGAAAGCAGTTCATCCCATTAGCTCAAAACCACTGGCAAGCAGCCTCTTGATCTCAGCGACAGCAATCAAAGTCAGGTCTGGCGTTTTGAGCTACGTCTTGGTTCCAAACAACTGCGTAACCGTTTTGAGATGCGCAACTGCCAGGATATCCACCACATGATGGGAGACGCCTTCACGGACGCGCTAAGCCGTCCGTGAAGATCGTCAAAGCATCCGTTTGAAACCGTGTTGGCGCTGCAACAACAGCGTACACGGCCATTGACTGCAAACGGCTGTTCGCCTCAGCCAAGCCTAGGAATTGAAATCTATACCACCAAGAAGATTTTGAAAAAGACTTCCACTATCTTCCGAAGCTTTATGACTTAATCCAAAACATACAGGGGGAATAATTGGGGGAAGACCAGGCTTCGATTGAGGATAAGTTAATAAAGATCAATCACTTAAGCCGCATTGGTGGCGGAGGAGGTGGGATTCGAACCCACGGTAGACTTTCACCTACGTCGGTTTTCAAGACCGGTGCATTCGACCACTCTGCCACTCCTCCGACAGGCATGGCTTTAGCGCGCCTTTTTCGATTCTGTAAGTCCTGTTCTGCACCGAAGCCCCGATTTTTTCACGCAGTTTATTGCCTGGCGCCGGGCTATGGCTTCCCATGCGCGGTGCCAGTGGTTAGACTGCGTGCCAAAAGACGGCCTGTTCAAGCAGGTCGCACAGGCAGAGGTCACGCCGGGTTCACACGACCCGCCGGAAGGGGCACAGATGGCAAGATTAAAATCGGGGCGCATGGCGCTGGCGCTGGCGGGCGTATTGGTGCTTGCCAGCTGTGTGGATACGGCGAACCTCGCCCGTCTCGAGAAACCGGAAACAATCGCGTCCGGCGCCCTTGAGCCTTTACGCTCTACCCGACTGGTCGAGCGCGATATTGAGGCACCAGATGTGTTTCAGGTTTCAGACCAGGGCTTGTGGGACGGACGGCCCTCACTTGGAGGCGTCTGGGTTGCCTTTGACACAGTCACCACCCCCGAGCGGGTGATTATCCGCAATACGGCAAACGGTAAATTTGTCATCGGCGCTTTGTTCCGCCGCGAGATTCACAACCCCGGGCCCGCGCTGCAGGTGTCCTCAGATGCCGCCGCTGCGCTTGGCATGCTGGCCGGCGCCCCGGCCGCCTTGAATGTCACCGCATTGCGCCGCGAAGAGGTGCAGCAAGACAGCGCTCCCGCCGCCGCTCTGGATTCAGCAGAAGTTATTGAAAACACCGCACCTGAGCCGTTGGTGACGGCCGCAGCTGCTGCCATTACCACCGCACAAAGCGCCGCGGATACCCCTGCGGCCCAGGCCGGGACCAACACAAACGCCACAGCCGCGTCTGAACTGGTCCGCCCCTCTGTCCAGATCGGAATTTTCAGTATTGAAGCCAATGCGATCCGAACAGCAGACCAGTTGCGCAAGGCAGGCATTGTGCCCGGCATCAAACCTGGCAACAGCGCTGGCAAAGCCTTTTGGCGCGTTGTGATCGGCCCCGCCAGTTCGGCCGTGGAACGCGATACATTGATAAAAACCGCTAAAGGTCTCGGCTATACCGACGCCTATGCCGTGACCCACTGATCCGGAGACCAAACATGCTGAACCACCTGCTCAAACTGATGCTGGTCCCGTTGGTACTGACCCTGGCGGCGCTGCCGCTCAGGGCGTTTGAAACCAGCGCGACCGCCGCCTATGTATACGATCTGACCACCGACACTGTGTTGCTGGAAAAACGCTCCGACATCGCCCTGCCACCGGCTTCGATGTCCAAACTGATGACACTCAACATGTTGTTTGAGGCGCTGCAAGACGGCCGTGTCACCCTGCAGACACGGTTCGCGGTCTCCACCCGGGCGAAAAACATGGGCGGTTCAACCATGTTCCTGAATGAGACCGACCGTCCGACCGTTGAAGAGCTGATCCAGGGCATTATCGTGCTGTCGGGCAATGATGCCTGTGTCGCGGTGGCCGAAGGGCTTGCCGGATCGGAAGACGCCTTTGCGCGCTTGATGAATGAACGGGCCCGTGACCTGGGCATGGAGAATTCCACCTTTGCCAATGCCTCAGGCTGGCCCGATCCAAATCAGCGCATGTCGATGAAGGACCTTGGCACTCTGGCCACACGTCTGATTACCGAGTTCCCCGAATATTACGGCTATTTTGCCCAGCGCGAATTCGATTTTGACGGCCGTGCGCCAGACAACCGTTTCAACCGCAACCCGCTTCTGCGCCTTGGCATTGGGGCCGATGGTCTGAAAACGGGCCACACGGATGAAGCCGGTTTTGGCCTTGTTGGCTCTGCAGTTCAAAGCGGCCGCCGCATCGTATTTGTGATCACCGGGTTGAACGCTGAAGCCGAACGTTCGCAGGAAGCCGAACGCGTGGTGAACTGGGCCTTCCGTCAGTTTGTCGAAAAGCCCGTGGCCGACAAAGGCCGTGAAATGGGCCGTGCCAAAGTCTGGATGGGTGATCAGCAGGAAATTGGCCTGGTGACCGCAGACGATGTCAGCTTGCTGTTGCCGGCGCTGCAACGCGACGCGCTGGATGCCGAGATTGTATACCGCGGCCCGCTTGAAGCCCCCATCAACAAAGGCGACATCGTTGCCGACCTGGTGATTTCGCGCGGCGAACTGCCCGATGCAACCGTGCCGCTGGTGTCTGACCGCACCATCATCCGCGGCGGTTTCCTGCCGCGCGTGCGCAGTGCAGCCACCGTGTTGTTCCGCAAGTTCGTCGACAAAGAAGGTCTGGTCCTGAACTGATGAGCGGCATTTTCATCAGCTTTGAAGGCATCGACGGCTCGGGCAAATCCACCCAGGCAAAGCGTCTCGCGGATGCTTTGCGCCATCTGGGGCTTGAGGTTTTACTGACGCGGGAACCCGGGGGCTCCCCCGGGGCGGAAGAAATCCGCTCGCTGGTGCTGGAGGGCGCCCCGGACCGCTGGTCGGCTGAAACTGAAATTCTGCTGTTCACCGCCGCACGCCGCGACCATCTGGAAAAAACCATCCTGCCTGCCGTGGCAGCAGGCAAAGTGGTTATTTGTGACCGGTTCGCCGATTCAACGCGCGTGTACCAGGGCATCACCCGGGGCGATCTGCGCGCCAAAGTGGACGTGCTGCACCGGGAAATGATTGGTCGCGAACCCGATCTGACGCTGCTGATCGACATGGACCCCCAAACGGGCCTGGCGCGCGCCAAAGGGCGTCAGACTGCTGAAGAGCGCTTTGAGGACTTTGGTCTCGACATGCAGGTTCGTATGCGGGCCGGGTTTCTCGATCTGGCGCAGGAATTTTCCAACCGGTTCCGGGTCGTCGACGGCGACCGCGATGCGGACGTGGTCGCCGATGAGATCACTGCTCTGGTGCGCAAGGCGCTGGTATGAGCGACGATCGGCTGCCCGAGGCCGACCGGGCGTCCGGCGCGCCTCACCCGCGCGAAACCAGCGCATTGCTGGGGCAACAGACAGCTGAGGCTGCGTTTCTGGAGGCGTTCAATTCAAACCGCCTGCACCACGGCTGGCTGGTCACCGGCCCCCGTGGTGTCGGCAAAGCCACGCTGGCATGGCGCATAGCGCGTTTTCTGCTGGCGCAACCGCTGGCGGAGGAAGGCGAGATGTTTGGCGCACCCCCTGCCCCGGACACGCTGGACGTGGCTGCGGATCATCCGGTGACGCGCCGCACCCTGGCGCTGTCTGAGCCACGCCTGTTCCTGCTACGCCGCGCCTACGACGCCAAAAAAGACCGTATCAGCCAGGACATCACCGTTGAAGAAGCGCGCAAGCTGAAGAACTTCTTTGCTATGTCCGCCGCCGACGGTGGCCGCCGGGTGGTGATCGTGGATGCGGCAGATGAGTTGAATACCTCTGCGGCCAACGCGCTGCTGAAACTGCTGGAAGAGCCGCCCGAAAACGCGTTTTTGTTGCTGATAAGCCATCAGCCCTCACGGCTGCTGCCAACCATCCGGTCGCGTTGCCGCGAATTGCGCTGTGCGCCGCTTGGCCCGGACGACATGTCGGCCGCGTTGCAGCAGGCGGGAGTGGACAGTGAAGACCTGTCCCCCGGCCTGTCCGAGCTCGCCGCCGGTTCAGCGGGCGAAGCGCTGCGCCTGGTGAATCTCGGCGGCATGGGCGTCTATCACGAGATCCTGACGCTGTTTTCCGAACTGCCGCGCGTTGACCGGCCCCGGGCGCTGAAACTGGCCGAAAGCTGTGTCGGGCGGACCAATGAAGCCCGCTTTGAACTGGTGCTGGGACTGATGGATCTGTTCCTGTCCCGGCTCGCGCGCAGCGGCGCCGGCCTTCCCCCCGCGACGGAGGCGATGAGCGGCGAAGCCACGCTTATGGCCCGCCTGGCGCCTGGCACACTTGCGGCACGCCGATGGGCGGAATTGCAACAGGATCTGGGTGCCCGCGCGCGCCACGGCAAGGCGGTGAACCTTGACCCTGCGGCGCTCATCCTTGATATGGTTCTGAAGATAAATGAAACGGCCGCAACATTGGCGGCACAAGGCGAACCATGACGCAGACACCTCAGATCACCGACTGCCACTGCCACCTGGACTTCCCCGATTTTGCGGAGGAGCTGCCTCAGGTGATCGATCGCGCTCTGGAAGCCGGCGTCACCCGCATGGTCAGCATCTGCACCAAACTGCGGCTGGAGCCACAAGTGCGCGCCATTGCGGATGCTTATGCACCAGTGTTCTACACCGCCGCCACCCATCCGATGTCCGCCGCCGATGAGCCAATGGCAACGGTAGAGGAACTGGTCGCCCTGGCGCAGCATCCCAAATTTGTCGGCATTGGCGAAACCGGGCTGGATTACCATTACACGTCCGAAACCAAAGATGTGCAGCAGGAAAGCCTGTGCATCCATATCGAGGCGGCGCGCCAGACCGGCCTGCCCCTGATCGTGCATGCCCGCGCCGCAGATGAGGACATGGCCCGCATTCTGGCCGAGGAACACCGCGCCGGCGCCTTTGGCTGTGTGATGCACTGTTTCAGCTCTTCGCGTGAACTGGCCGAAGCCAGCCTTGATCTGGGTTTTTACCTTTCGATGTCCGGCATCGCTGCATTTCCCCGCTCCAAAGAGCTGCGTGAGATTTTCGCCGCGGCACCGCTGGACCGTATTCTGGTGGAAACCGACGCGCCCTATCTGGCGCCCCCGCCCCACCGCGGCCGCCGCAATGAGCCCGCCTATACCGCGCTGACCGCCAAGATCGGCGCCGAGGCCTTCGGCGTGGACTACACAGAATTTGCCGCCCGCACCCAGGCCAATTTTGACCGGCTGTTCAGCAAAGCCGCCGCCTGGCAGGCCGCAAACTGATGGCAAAGCTGACTTTCACCATCCTGGGCTGCGGCTCCTCCGGCGGCGTTCCGCGCCTTGGCGGCCACTGGGGCGACTGCGATCCCACAAACCCGAAAAACCGCCGCAGCCGCTGTTCTATGATGGTGGAGCGTACCGACGACAACGGCACCACACGGGTGCTGATCGACACCTCTCCGGACATGCGCAACCAGTTGCTGGACGCCAATGTCGGTGAATTGCACGCGGTGATCTATACCCATGCCCACGCCGATCACATGCACGGCATCGATGATCTGCGCATGGTGGTTTACAATATGCGCCAACGGATCGACGTCTGGGCGGACGCGGAAACCCAGGCCGATCTGATGTTGCGTTTCAGCTATGCGTTTGTGACGCCGGACGGTTCTTCTTATCCGCCGATCCTGGACCTGCATCTGATTGACGGCGATGTCACAATTGAAGGGCCCGGCGGCGCGATCACCTTTTCACCCATCCGTGTCGGGCATGGCTCCATCGACGCTCTTGGCTTTCGCATCCACGATCTGGCCTACCTGCCGGACGCCATCGACATCTATGACGACGCCTGGAACAGCCTGAAAGACCTGGATTGCTGGGTGGTGGATGCGCTGCGCCGCGCGCCGCACCCCACGCACGCCCATCTGGAGATGACGCTCGGCTGGATCGAACGGGCGGCGCCGAGGCGCGCGGTGCTGACCAATATGCATATCGACCTGGATTATGAGACACTGAAGGCAGAAACTGCGGACCATATCACGCCGGCCTATGACGGCATGACCATCAGTTACGACATCTGATGCAGGCACTGATCAATGTCATCCTGCCGGTATTTCTGCTGCTCGGCTTTGGATATGTTGCTGCCTGGCGCAAACTAATTTCTGAACAGACCATCGACGGCATCATGCTGTTTGCGCAGAATTTTGCGGTGCCAACGCTGCTGTTCACCGCGATCGCACGGCTGGATCTTGGCCAAAGTTTCGACATTCCGCTTCTGATCACATTCTATACCGGATCATTTGCGGCATTTTTGCTGGGTTTTTTTGGCGCGCGTCTGCTGTTTAACCGCAGCGCACAGGACGCGGTGGCCATCGGCTTTGTCGGCATGTTTTCCAACACGCTGCTGCTCGGTCTGCCCATCACCGAGCGCGCCTATGGTGTCGACGCGCTGCAGTGGAATTTCATCATTATCGCGCTGCATTCACCGGTGATGTACACTTTTGGTATTTCGGTGATGGAAATCACCCGCTCGCGGGGCCAGGGCGTGTCGCCGGTTGCCCTTGGTGGCCGCATTAGCAAATCGCTGGCGACAAACCCGCTGTTGATAGGCATCCTCACCGGCCTGTTGGTCAACCTGTCCGGTGTGACGCTGCCCGCGCCGGTCTGGTCCGCCGTCGAAATGATGAACCGCGCCGCAATCCCCACCGCGCTGTTTGGCCTTGGCGGTGTTCTGCTGCGCTACCGCCCTGAAGGGGACGCCAAAGTCATCGCCTGGGTCGTGTTTGCATCGCTGATCCTGCACCCGTCGATTTCCTATGGTCTGGGCAGGTTTGTATTTGATCTCGACATCGGCCCTCTGCGCTCCGCAGTGCTGACCGCTTCAATGGCACCCGGCGTGAACGTGTACCTGTTTGCCAGCACCTACGGCACTGCAAAGCGGGTCGCCGCCAGCACTGTGCTGATTGGCACCGGCTTGTCTGTGGTGACGATCTGGCTCTGGCTGCTTATTCTGCCATAGATAAAACCTGCGTCACGGTCTCTCGCGCTTGCTCAACCGTGCACCGTAGATATCTGCAACCTGGCCTGTGGCCAGCAAAAGCCAGGCGTTACGTGCCACCCGCGCCCTTGACTGACTTTTGGAGGCCGATCAAAGGTCAACAAAGACGGGCATTGAACAGCCGGTCTGACTATTTCGCGCCTGCCGCGAAGTTCTGCTTCCCGCCCATACTGACGAAAAGTGCTTGGCGCAGCAATCGGACCGTTTCCCTCTGCCATAACTGTCACGAACGGCCCAAACCGGCCGTTCGTGACAGCCGCAGCGAATGGCTGGTCAGATCCCAAGACTGACGAGTCTTCCGCAATGCGACGAATGGCATGTGTGGATGGCCCCTGCATAGCAAGACATTTTTGAGATGATCGGCACTGTTGTCAGAAGCAGTCATGTGTCCGGCCTGTTTGCGCGGTTTTGACCGCTGGCCCTGAAGGGTTCCGCAAACCAGGTC
>NZ_QOLB01000124.1 GCF_003333265.1 Candidatus Halocynthiibacter alkanivorans | reverse complement strand
ACCGAACTGCAAAGCGCAGCCTCGGTTGAGGATCAGACCCGCCTCTGCCAGCGCCTGATTGAAGGGAAAGAGTGGTCCGTCACAAGGATCTATGCTGACCGCGGTCTGAGTGGCGCTTCACATCTGCGCCCGGGCTACCAGAGGCTGCTGGAAGACGCCCGCAACGGGTGTTTTGACGTGGTCGTTGCTGAAAGTCTGGACCGGCTCAGCCGCGATCAGGAACATATCGCGGCATTCTTCAAGCAGATGAAGTTTCGGGACATTCCCATTGTCACCGTGGCTGAGGGTGAGATCACTGAGCTGCACATTGGTCTCAAGGGCACCATGAGCAGCTTGTTTCTGAAGGACCTCGCCCAAAAGACCCATCGGGGCCTTGAGGGACGTGTTCGCAAAGGCAAAAGCGCCGGCGGTGTGACCTACGGCTATGATGTCATCCGCAGCCTGAAGGCCGACGGCAGCGTGACCACGGGCGACAGAGAGATCAACGCAGATGAAGCAGAGGTTGTCCGGCGCATCTTCTCAGACTACGTCATCGGCAAAAGCCCCCGTGCTATCGCGGGCGCCTTGAATGCAGCAGGCATTACAGGCCCGCGTGGCAGCGCCTGGGGCATGTCCACCATCTATGGCAACTGGCGCCGGGGAACGGGTATTCTGAACAATGAGCTCTATATCGGCCGTCTGGTCTGGAACCGCCAGCGCTTCATCAAAGACCCCGATACCGGCAAGCGTCAGGCCCGGCTCAATCCAAGGGAAGACTGGGTGATTGAAGAGGTCCCTGCCCTGCGTATTGTGGAACAGACGCTCTGGGACCGCGTCAAAGCCCGCCAGCAATCCACCCGAAGCGCCGTTATCAGCGACGGTATCGTGCGCTCCGAGCGCGCCCGCCGTCCCGTGCACCTGTTTTCTGGCTTGTTGACCTGTGGGTGCTGTGGCGGGGGCTATACCGTTGTCGGCAAAAATTACTACGGCTGCGCCAACGCCCGCAACAAAGGCACCTGTGACAACCGCCTCACCATCAAACGTGAGGAACTGGAAGCCCGCATTCTGTCCGGTCTCAAAGACCAACTCCTGCATCCCGATCTGATCGCTGAGTTCACTGCGGCCTATCAGGAAGAGTACAACAGGCTGGCGGCAGAGGCGCGCCACGGACAAGCCAAAGCTGAACACGATCTGGCCAGGGTCACGCGACAGATCGACAAGATCATTGAGGCCATCACCGAAGGTATGTTCCACCCGAGTATGAAGATCAAAATGGACGAACTGGAGGCCCGCAAGGCAGAGCTTGAAGCAGAGCTCTGCTCTGCGGACAATGATCTGCCGGTGTTGTTGCACCCGGGTCTGTCCGGGATCTACCGTGAGAAAGTTGCCGGCCTGACCCGGGCATTGAACGATCCGGCCACAAAACCTGAGGCCAGCGACATCATCCGCCGCCTGCTGTCGCAGATCAAACTTGTTCCCGAAGGAGACACCCTGGTGATTGAGCTTGTTGGGGAACTGGCAGGATTGTTGTCTTTGTCCGGAAACCAGAAC
>NZ_QOLB01000003.1 GCF_003333265.1 Candidatus Halocynthiibacter alkanivorans | reverse complement strand
ATCTCTTGCATGTTGTTGTTTTGCGCTCAGATCAAGCCCTCTGTGCGGTTTTTGTCGTGTCTGTCGCGTGAACTGATCAGTATTTTGGTCTCTACGGCAGGGTTTTCGCGATTTCCGGGCAGATCGTCACTCGCCCGAACAAACTTGTTGAGCCGAATTCCTTCAGTTTTTGCCATTGACGCCATCATGTTGGAGCCGGAGGTGCATGTAGCCGCTGGATGGCCGCAAGGATGCGGTTGAACAGATTGCCACTGACAGAAACCTCAGCGAGCTGGAAGGTAATGGCGCGGGCATGTCGAACGACCCTTGCACCAATCTTTTTAAGTCGGGTTTGCAGGCTGGTCAGCGACCAGTCGGCCATCTCCTCGGGCAACTCGACGCCCTGCAAGAAGACACCCAGATTGTAAGCCAGTGCGTGAAGTTGAAGCCGCACCTCGTTGTCAAAGAAGCGCTTGCTGGACAGCCGCGTCCAGGTGATGGCCTGCTTGCCTTCCTTGATGTGTTGCTCAGCCGTACCACGCAGGTTGTAGAAACGTGTGATCCTGTCAGCCTCCATTGGCATGTTGGTCACGATAAAGCCCAAACGGGGAAATAGGTCGTCCGGATGCCACTCGATTTTGGCGACCACCCGGCGCGGCTTGTGCTAGCTTTGGACCTGATACTCGAAGGCCTCATAGAAGCGTTTGACCTTGGTCTTTGATGGTCGCCCTACTGGGCGGGTGGGGCGATGCGCTACCCGGCTTTCCAGCACAGCGTTCTTCTTCAGGCGGATGGCGTAGAAATACCCCGCCGCTTCAAGAAACTGGTACAGTTCAGGGATGGAAAAGGCTGCATCGGCCCGAAAAAACCGCATCAGGTCTCGCTGTGCATAGCGGGCAATGACGGGGGCCAGAAGTGCCTTCCAATTATCCGCGCTATGGACATTGCCATTGCGCAGTGCGCTGCGCTCAAGATGTCCAAACTGGTTAAAGATGAAGAGCGGGTGGTAGCACATGCAGCCGAAGTGGCCGTTCCAGCCCGTGCCTTCCTGTGCACCGTGTGTCGGACTGACAGAACTGTCCATGTCGAGCGTGATATACTTCAGCCCTTTGCGGTCATGCACCGCGTCAATCCACCGGCCTGACAGGTTCGACAGCGCACCGCGGTTGTCGCCCATTGCCAGCACCTCAGTCTCAAACCGCCCCATCTGGCTCGCAGACGCGGCCTGATCACACAGCCCGTCCACTGACGACCTGGCGCATCCCTGGATCGAATGCAAAACGATCGGCGTCATTGACGTCCTCGTAGCCTGCAAGGCGGCTGAAGACCGACTGACGCAAAAGCCCGACAAGGGAGTGAACGCAATTGCGCCCTCTGCGGGTGCCTTTCAGAACACCGCCAGCAATGTCATGCAGGCCAAGCACCTCGTCCAGTTCCCGGAACAACAGTAATCCGCCATCTGAGCTGATCTTCGAGCCATGGAATTCCAGCCGCACCCGCCGGTCGAAACCGAGCCGAACATCACCCGTTTTGTCTGCACCCTCCGGGTGGTCCATAATCTGCCGCCTCCA
>NZ_QOLB01000158.1 GCF_003333265.1 Candidatus Halocynthiibacter alkanivorans | reverse complement strand
GCGCGCCCGCAACGCGCCCCCGGCCCGCTGGCAGGTGCTGCGCCACGGCAGTGTCAGCGTCACCGGCAGCGGCAACGACAGTGACTTTGAGCTTCGGCCGCTGACACAGACTGCAGAACCCGGCTCTGACCCGGGCGCTGAAACCGGTCTCTGATACAAAGACAGAGGGGCCCCGCCCCGTCTGCCCCCCACCGCCAACCGGAACTGACCAACCAGAACCGGCGGTGCGGGCACCGCCTGTCAACACCGACCCCAGCCACCGCCCGCACACCAGCCACCTTACACTGCCGGCACATCGCCAACCGGCCCCCATATCGCCCTGCGCCCCCGTCGCATCCACGGTCACACCTCTCAAGTCCGCTTCCCTCTGGCCCTGAGCCAAAAGGCACGCTACACGGGGATCAACAGATCTGACAAAGGCATCGGCAATGGCACGTACCCTCATCACCTCGGCGATTCCTTACATCAACGGGATCAAACACCTCGGCAATCTGGTGGGCTCCCAGCTGCCCGCCGATCTCTATGCGCGCTACTGCCGCGGCCGGGGCCACGAGGTGATGTTCCTCTGCGCCACGGATGAGCACGGCACCCCTGCCGAGCTTGCGGCCACCAAAGCCGGCAAACCGGTCGCCGAATTCTGCGCCGAGATGCATGGCATCCAGGCCGAAATCGCCCGCGGCTTCCGACTGTCCTTTGACCATTTCGGCCGTTCCTCCAGCCCGCAGAACCATGCGCTGACCCAGCATTTCGCCGGCCGGCTGGCAGAAGCGGGCATGATCGGTGAGGTCAGCGAAAAACAGGTCTATTCTATCACCGACGGCCGCTACCTGCCGGACCGCTATATCGAGGGCACCTGCCCCAACTGCGGCTACGACAGCGCGCGTGGCGATCAGTGTGAAAACTGCACCAAACAGCTCGACCCCACCGACCTGCTGAACCCGCGCTCCGCCATATCCGGCTCTACCGACCTGGAAGTGCGCGAGACCAAGCACCTTTATCTGCGCCAGAGCCAGATGCGCGACCGGCTGAACGGCTGGATCGACGAAAAATCCGACTGGCCGGTGCTGACGACCTCGATCGCGAAAAAATGGCTCAATGACGGCGACGGGCTGCAGGACCGCGGCATCACCCGCGATCTCGACTGGGGTGTGCCGGTGAAAAACGGCACCCAGGACTGGCCCGGCATGGAAGGCAAAGTCTTCTACGTCTGGTTTGACGCCCCGATCGAATATATCGCCTGTGCCGGCGAATGGGCCGAAGCCAATGGCAAAACGGACGCCGACTGGCAGCGCTGGTGGCGCACCGATATGGGGGCTGAGGACGTGAACTACGTGCAGTTCATGGGCAAAGACAACGTGCCCTTCCACACCCTGTCGTTTCCGGCCACCATCATGGGCGCCAATTTTGACGGCAAAGAGCCGTGGAAACTGGTCGATTACATCAAAAGCTTCAACTACCTGAATTATGACGGCGGTCAGTTCTCCACCTCCAAAGGCCGTGGCGTGTTCATGGACCAGGCGCTCTCGATCCTGCCGTCCGATTACTGGCGCTGGTGGCTGCTGTCCCATGTGCCCGAAAGCTCCGACAGCGAGTTCACCTGGGAAAACTTCCAGGTCTCCGTGAACAAAGACCTGGCCGACGTTCTGGGCAATTTTGTCTCCCGCATCACCAAATTCTGTCGTTCCAAGTTCGGCGAAGAAGTGCCGGCGGGCGGCAGCTATGGCGAGCGCGAGCAGAAACTGATTGCCGATCTGACCACCCGGGTGCGCGCTTATGAAGGCCACATGGACGCCATCGACATCGGCAAAGCGGCGCGTGAATTGCGCGCCATCTGGGTGCTGGGCAATGAATACCTGCAGTCCGCCGCGCCCTGGGTCACCTTCAAAACCGACCCCGAAGCCGCCGCCGCCTCGGTGCGCCTGTCGCTCAACCTGATCCGCCTCTATGCGGTGCTCTCCGCCCCCTTTATCCCGGACGCCACTGACTCGCTGCTGGCAGCGGTACAGAGCGACGACCGCAGCTGGCCCACAGATATTGCCGAGGCACTCGCTGCCCTGCCCGCAGGTCACGCCTTCACCACACCAGAAGTTCTGTTCTCCAAAATCACCGATGAGCAGCGCGAAGACTGGCAGCAACGTTTTTCCGGTGTGCGCGACTAACAAAGCCTGACCCGAACCCATCGCCACCAGCCCAAAAGACCGAGCTGGTGGCGACCTCCCTGACAAAGACCACGACCATCGCTTGCCGGGCATCGACGCGCCCGCTTGTGAAGCCGGGCCACTGCGGGACAACTCCGCTACACCGTTCCAGCCCGCGACGACGCGCCTGTTGCATTCCCCGGACAAATGACTGCACCTGCACGAACGCACCCGCTCATCGCAGACTAAGCCCCCCCGACCACGTCGTTGAACCGCGCCTCCTGGAACAACGCGCCGGATCCGTCCTCCCGCACAGAAGGCTGTGCCCGTCGCGTACTGGGTGCAGACGCGCCCACCTGCGAGCGGGGGCGCCCCGGCCACGCAGCTGGGCCGCTCCGACCCGGAACAACGCCACGGTTGCAATCCCCCTCACAGAAGATTGCGCCGGTCACGATGGGTGTGAATGCGCCCCACCCGTGGGTTTGAAAGCCATCCCGGAACGCAACTGCCCGAGCCCCGGGAGATGGGGCTGTCCCAAATCCGGGCCAAGTCCGGGCAAAGTTTAGTCCGCCTGCTTCACCAGGCTGGCGAACTTCGCGACGCTGATGTTGCTGCCGCAGGCCAACAGCCCGATACGCTTGCCTTCCAGGCGCGCGCGCAGTGGCCCGATCGCCCCGGCAAGCGACGCGGCGCAGGCCGGCTCGGGCATGATTTTCAGCCCGGAATTCAGATAGCCCATCGCCTGTTGCAACGCCGCGTCCGGCACCCGCACCACCTCATCCACATACCGCTGCGCCAGCGCAAAAGAAAACGGCATCGCACTTGGCGCCCCCAGGCTGTCGGCAATGGTCGCCACTTTATCAATCGCCACCGGATACCCGGCCGCCAGGCTGCGCGTCATCGTATCGGCGCCCTCGGGCTCAACCCCGTAGATCTTCACCGCAGGATTCAGCAGTTTCAGCGCCGCCGCCATGCCGGAAATCAACCCGCCACCGCCCACCGGCAGCACCACCGCGTCCAGATCCGGAACCGCGTCATGATATTCAGCGCCACAGGTCGCCGCGCCCAGAGACATGCCGATGCCCTCAAACGGATGCACCATGGCGCGGCCCTCGCTGTCCCGGATCATCTCCATCTGCGCAAAAGCCGCAGCGATATCCTCACAGAGGATCACCTCCGCCCCCAGCGCCCGGCAGCCCTCAATACGCACCGGATCCGCCGCCGCCGGCACGGCAATTTTGGCACTGACGCCAAGGCTGTGCGCCGCATGTGCCACCGCCAACGCGTGATTGCCGCCACTGGCCGCCACCACTCCAACCGCGCGTGCCTCCGCACGCAGCGCCATCAGCGACAACAGAGCACCCCGCGCTTTGAACGAACCCGCTTTTTGCAGCAGCTCCAGCTTGATCACCGCCCGCGCGCCTTCAGGCAACAGGTCCTCAAACACCGCCTGCGCCATCTCCACCACTGGCGTGTGAACAATCTTGCCCGCCAGTTGCGCCTGCGCCGCCCGAATCAAATCAATGGTTAAAACCTCTGCACCCATATTCTGGTCCTGCTCGCATGAAATGTCATTTCCCCCTGCCTACGCGCCCCACCTTTGCCAGGCAATCCCACCAGACCGCTGCGCCACGCAACGCGCAAACGTGCCCCCTGGCGAAACTTGCGTCACAGATGCCGCTTTTGAGGTATAGTGGTGCCGCCGAACCGCTATCCTGTTCCCATGTTTTTAAGCCTGTTTGATATCTTCAAGCCCGGAATCGGGCCCTCCTCGTCCCACACCATGGGGCCGATGACCGCTGCTGCGCTGTTCCTCAACGATCTGCGCGGCAATGCCGAAAAAATTCCTGGCGCGGGACAGCTTGCCGCGCTTGGGGCCTCGCTGCATGGCTCGCTTGCGTTTACCGGCAAAGGCCACGCCACCGACCGCGCCACCATTCTGGGGCTCGCCGGCTATCTGCCTGCGACGATGGACCCGGATGCCGCCGAAGAAGTGATGGCGCGGATCAGTGCCACCAAAACCATTGAGGTCGAGGGCCTTGGCACGCTGAAGTTTGATCCCGGGGCCGATCTGGTATTCGACTACGGACCGCCGCTGCCTGGCCACCCCAACGGCTTGATCCTGCACGCGTATGATGAAGCCGGGAACCCCTATCTGACCCAGACCTACTATTCCGTCGGCGGCGGATTTGTGGTCACCGCGTCCGAACTGGCCGCCTCGCTGAACAAAGCAGACGACGTGCCCGAGGATGGCGACGGCGACCCGGTGCCCTACCCGTTCCGCAACGCCGCTGAAATGCTGCAGATGGGGATCATGTCCGGCAAATCCATTGCCGCGATGAAACGCGAAAATGAACTGGCGATTGATGCCTCCGCGCTGGATCCCCGCATCGACACCATCTGGCAGGCGATGGACAGCTGCATTGAGCGCGGCCTGCGCATGGACGGCATTCTGCCCGGCGGGTTGAACGTCCGTCGT
The DNA here is from genome assembly GCF_003333265.1 of Candidatus Halocynthiibacter alkanivorans. GTDB lineage: Bacteria > Pseudomonadota > Alphaproteobacteria > Rhodobacterales > Rhodobacteraceae > Halocyntiibacter_A > Halocyntiibacter_A alkanivorans. Next base: position 3,786 of record NZ_QOLB01000158.1, on the reverse strand, counting down.
CGCGCCAAAGGGATGCGTCAGCAACTGCTGGACGAGACCAGCCGCAACCAGATGCACCCGCATTCCAAAATGGACTGGGTGTCGGTCTACGCCATGGCGGTAAATGAAGAAAACGCCGCCGGCGGCCGGGTGGTCACCTCGCCCACCAATGGCGCCGCCGGCGTGGTTCCGGCCACGCTGCGCTATTACCTCGATCACTGTGTTGGTGCCGAAAAAATCAAAGTGCGGGACTTCCTGCTGACGGCTGCTGCCATCGGCGGGCTGATCAAACACAACGCGTCGATCTCGGGTGCCGAAGTCGGCTGTCAGGGCGAAGTCGGCTCTGCCTCAGCGATGGCGGCGGCCGGTCTCTGCGCCGTTCTGGGCGGCAGCAATGAACAGATCGAAAACGCCGCCGAAATCGCGCTGGAACATCATCTTGGCATGACCTGCGATCCCGCCGCAGGTCTCGTGCAGGTGCCCTGTATTGAACGCAATGGTCTCGGTGCAATCAAAGCGGTGACCGCCGCCTCGCTCGCGCTGCGCGGCGATGGTCAGCACTTCATGCCGCTGGACAATTGTATTGAAGCCATGCGCCAGACTGGCCGGGATATGAACGAGAAATACAAAGAAACCAGCCTCGGCGGTCTCGCCGTCAACCTGCCGGAATGCTGACACTCAACTGAAAAGTAACAAGACCACCACGCAGCAACTATAAGGGCGGTACCATCGCTGGTGCCGCCCTTATATTAGTCTTTGTCGCGCAGACCAATGCTCTGGCTGAACTGCGACGCTCCCGGAACAGCGCAGCTCCCAGCGCAGGCGGGCGTGCAATTGGCAGGCACCCTGCGGCAGGCCCTCCAATAACCGCCCCGGTTTCTGTTTGGTGCAAATATCCTCGCCGAAGGCCAGAAACTTCTTTCATGCCCCTTGCCAGCCCGGCGTTCACCCCGGTACAGCGCTGCGGCCCGGCCCCTGTCACCGCATTGCCCAACCTGCACAGGTCTTGACCAGATTGAAGTGCATAAACCCTGCCGGCTCAGAGCTGGCGCCCCGGCGTCAGCCCGCGCACCTTTTCGACGATCGCCTCAGCATCAATGCCAAAATGACGGTACAGATCCGCGATGGTGCCGGTCTGGCCAAAATGTTCGACCCCCAGCGGAACACAGCGCTGCCCCTGTACTGAGCCCAGCCAGGCCAGTGTCGCCGGGTGACCGTCAATCACCGTGATGATGGTGCAGTCGCGCGACAGGTCCTTTGTCAGCGTTTCAATATGGCTTTCTGCCGCCGCGTTACCGCGCGCCCGCGCCCGCTGCGCCGCGCTCCAGCCCGCATTCAGCCGATCAGCGGACGTCACCGCCAGCACCCCCACATCGCGGCGCGCTTCCGTCAGCATGCCCGCCGCCTTGATCGCTTCCGGCCCCACCACGCCCTGATAGGCAATCACCACCTCACAGTTGGGCCCCGGTTTGCGCAACCAGTAGCCGCCATCAATCGTACCCTGGCGAAAATCGTCATCGACCCGCTTGCCCGGCTGCTCCACCGGGTTGGTGCTCAGGCGCAGATAGACCGAACCACCAGTCTCATCCCTGAGCCAGGTGCGTTCACAGGGATCCCCCGCGCCGTCTTTCTGCAGATACTCAAACGCCCAGGCCATGATCACTGACAGCTCGTCCACAAACGCCGGTTCAAACGCGGCCAGACCATCCTGACTCATGCCAATCAGCGGCGCGCCGATCGACTGATGCGCCCCCCCTTCGGGCGCCAGCGTCACACCGGACGGGGTGCCGACAATCATGAACCGCGCGTCCTGGTAACAGGCGTAATTCAGCGCATCCAGACCACGGGCGACAAACGGATCATAGACGGTGCCAATCGGAATCACCCGTTTGCCCCACAGCGAATGGCTCAGCCCTGCCGCCGCCAGCAGCAGGAACAGATTCATCTCGGCAATGCCCAGCTCGATATGCTGCCCCTCGGGCGCAAAATCCCACTTGGCCGTCGAGGGAATATTCTCGGCGCGGAAGGTGTCTTCCACGACTTCGCGGGCAAACAGTTTGCGCCGGTTCACCCAGGGCCCCAGATTGGTGGTGCCGGTGACATCGGGCGAAGTGGTGACGATACGCTCCGCAAGCTTGCTGTCGCCTTTGGACAGATCGTCCAAAATCTTGCCAAAGCCCATCTGGGTGGAGATTTCCCGGTCGCTGGCAATGGCGATCGAAGGCACTTCGATCTTGTCATCGTCAAAGCGACGGCGGCCTTTGGCGAAAAACGCGGATTTGTCCAGATAACTCTGCAGCGTCGGCACATCTTCTACAGTGGCGAATTTTTCCCACTCCTGCCCCGCGGCGACCCCCATATGTTGCTGCCACGTGCCCATCTGGGTCTTGTTCATTAACCCGCCGTGGTTGTCTTTGTGACCGGCAATCGGCGTGCCCCAGCCCTTAATGGTATAAGCAAGAAAACAGACCGGGCGCTCATGGTCCACTGAGGCAAACGCCGCTGCCATCGTATGCACACAGTTGCCGCCCAGGTTCTCCATCAGCTCTGCCAGCTCATTGTCGCTGCGCGCTGCAATCAAAGCCGCCACGTCGTTCTGATCGCCCATCTCGCGCAACAGCCGTTCACGCCAGACCGCCCCGCCCATAAACGTCAGCGCCGAATACATCTGGTTGGGACAGGCATCGATCCAGTCGCGCAGTTTTTCACCGCCGGGCTCGCAAAACGCCGCCTGCTGCAGCACACCATACTTGACCTTGACCACATCCCAGCCAAAAGCGTCAAACACCTTCTCAATGCGCTGCCACAGCCCTTCACGCACCACCCCGTCCAGCGACTGACGGTTGTAATCGATCACCCACCAGCAATTGCGCAGATCGTTTTTCCAGCCCTCCTGCAGGGTCTCATAAATATTGCCCTCGTCCAGCTCCGCATCGCCCATCAGCGCGATCATGCGGCCCTGCGGAATATCACCGCCCCATTTTTTGGCGCTGATATAGTCCTGCATCATCGAAGCAAAAGAGGTGATCGCCACCCCCAGCCCGACGGAACCGGTGGAGAAATCCACGTCGCAGATGTCTTTGGTGCGGCTGGGATAGGACTGCGCCCCGCCAAAACCACGGTAGTTTTGCAGCTTTTCAAGCGTCTGATTGCCCATCAGATATTGCATCGCATAAAACACCGGCGAGGCGTGCGGCTTTACCGCCACCCGGTCCTCAGGCTTCAGCGCGCCATAATAAAGCGCGGTGATGATTGACACCATCGAGGCCGAGGAGGCCTGGTGCCCGCCCACTTTGATCCCGTCCGCCTTGGGGCGGATATGGTTGGCATTGTGAATCATCCAGTGGGACAACCACAGCAGCCGTTGCTCGATGGTTTTCAGATTGTCCTGGCCCATGCTCATATTTCCTTTGTCTCAGATTTGCGGCAGTGCCGCGCGTTTAAATGCAATCTAACAATTTCCCCTTGCCGTATCTGCGCTTTCTGGGCCTTGATCAGGGAGAGTTTGGAGTATTCCCCTGGAGAAAGGCCGCGCGGCAATGGAAACCACCACGATTGACAGCTTCGATATTCAGATCCTGCGTGCCCTGCGCAGTGACGGGCGCATTTCGGTGCAGGATCTCAGCGAGCGTATCGGCCTCAGCGCCACCCCCACCGCCCGCCGCCTGCGCCGGCTGGAAGACTGCGGCATCGTCACCGGCTATTGCGCGCTGATTGACGAGGCCGCGCTTGGCTATGGTGTTTCGGTCTTTGTCTCGGTGCAGCTCGACAAACAAGTCGATGATGCGCTGGCGCGGTTTGAAGCGG
>NZ_QOLB01000095.1 GCF_003333265.1 Candidatus Halocynthiibacter alkanivorans | reverse complement strand
ACCTGGGAGGCGATCGTTGATGCCTGTTGCGATGCCTGGAACCGCCTGGCCGCTGAAACCGGGCGCATCAAATCAATCGCAACGCGAAACTGGGCAACCACCGGTCAATGATTGGGCGGGTTGGTATTACAAGTGCCTCACCATTTTCTCCGGTAATCGGAAATCGCGGCCGTATTGCATGTGGCGTTGCGCCCTGCGCCGCCCCGCAGTCGTCAGTGTGGCGCCAGCAGTCTGGCGTCGCGCCCGGCATGGTGCAGGATCTGGTGCCAAGCCGCAAAATCGCCCCGCCCCTTATCCCGGCACAGGTGGCGCTCCCGCCCGTCGCAACCGCATCACAGATGCGCCGCTCCCGTTGGGCCGCGCCGGGGCTTGCGCCCCGGCGGCCCAGCGCAGGGGCGGGGCAGGCGACCCGGCAGTCGGGCAGCGACCTGCGCCATAGCGGTGGGGGCAGGCGAGGACGCCTGCTGCGCTGCGCAACGGGCTGGCGCCACCGATCGCATGGCAGGGGCGTGGCGCCCCGGTCCGGCGGTGTTCAGCGTGCCGCCCAGTCCTTCAGGGTGCGTTCCATATCACCATAACCGGTCATCCGGCGCTCAAAGACCAGGCCCAGTTTTTCCGCACAGGCCTCAGCGCGCGCGGTCAGCGCCGCATCTTCGGTCTGTGCCAGATAAACCAGCTTTTCATAATTGCCGAAATACATCTCAAGCAGCTGCGGATGGCGGTCCAGCCCCATGGGTTTCCAGACAAAAGCGTCAAACTGGCGGGCGAGAAAATCGGTCAGGTAAAACGAGGTGATCTCGTGCTCCGCGCGTTTGAGAAACACGTCATTGCCGTCAAAAAAGGAATAACAATGCGGACCCGGCACCAGTTCAACCCCCATCTCGGCGCAGGCCGCCTGCAGCAGCCCGCCGGTGCCGCAATCGGCATAGACCACATAGATCTGGTCATAGGCATCACGGTGTTTTGCCACCGCCTCGCGCACCGCATCAGTGATCTTTTCCGGATAAATATGCAAAATCGCCGGCAGGCAGGTCAGATCCATATGATGCCAGCCGTTCAGCTTTTTCAGCGCGAGGATTTCGCGTGCCAGCGCGCCACAGGCGATCAGCAACACCGAACCTTTGCCGCTGGCGCGGATGCCGTCCTGGGTCAGGGTGGAATCATCTGGTATCATCGCGCTGACTTTCCCGGGCAGAGTTAACTGAACCGCGAGACGATCCAGCGAAATGCCAGCGCCGCTGCGATCAATGCCGGCAGGGCAATGGCAGTGAAGGCTTTCGGACTGACCATGCTGGCCAGGCCCACCGTCAGGGCGGCGGCCAGTACGACGGTTCCGATGATCAGTAACATACGACCTGCAGGCATCACAAATCCTCCTTGCCGTATATGTGGACCGTGTCGCGGCGCAAACAAGGCCGTATCGTCTCAGAGGCAGAAACACGCCTGGGGGCCGGGGCCGATGGCGGGGCGGAAGACGTGTGCAAGTGGAGATGTGCCTGAACAAGCGGCGTCCGCCGGGGTAATACAGGGGGCCGCAGCCCCCCGGATCCGATTACAAGACAGCGGGCTTAACCGGCCATCTGATTGTGTTTGCGGTCCATAAATTCTTTGGCCATATCCACCGCAACCGCCGCATCACGGCAATAACCGTCCGCACCAATTGCCTTGCCAAACTCTTCGTTCAGCGGCGCACCCCCCACCAGCACGGTGTAATCGTCGCGAATGCCTTTCTCGATCATGGTGTCGATCACCACTTTCATATAGGGCATCGTGGTGGTCAGCAGTGCCGACATGCCAAGAATCTGGGGTTTCTCGCGTTCCAACGCTTCCAGATAGGCCTCAACCGAGTTGTTGATGCCAAGATCAACCACTTCAAAACCGGCGCCTTCCATCATCATAGACACCAGGTTTTTACCAATGTCATGGATGTCGCCCTTGACGGTGCCGATCACCATCTTGCCTTGCTGAGGCGCGCCGGATTCCGCCAGCAGCGGTTTCAGAATGGCCATGCCACCCTTCATTGCACCCGCGGCCAGAAGCACTTCCGGCACAAACAGAATGCCGTCGCGGAAGTCTTCGCCAACCACTTTCATGCCGGCCACCAGCGCTTCGGTCAGAACCTTGTAGGGCTCCCACTTGCGGTCGAGAAGGATGGTGACACCTTCTTCGACTTCTTCCTTCATGCCATCATAAAGGTCGTCATGCATCTGCTGGACAAGCTCGTCGTCGGGCAGTTCGCTCAGGATGATATCTTCTTCGTCAGACATTGGGCTCTCCAATGATGGCACTATGGCACGTTGGTATTATACTAAGTGATGCGGCGGATTGCGCTGGCGGTCTTCGCCAATTGCGACATGGAATATCTCACAAACGACGCAAGTCCGGCGCGCGCGGGGAATTGCAAATGTTCCGGTTTCGTTCTACATTGCGAACATGAGCGTATTTAAACATTCCAGGCAGAGTTCCGGCGGACACAGGCCGGTCCAGGCGGGCGGTGGCCGGAGCCGGGCCGGATCTGCGCCGGTGGCCGGGCTGAGTCCGGGGCTGCGCGCTGTTGGCCGCGGAGTGGCCGGCAACAGCACCGGGCGCTTTGAAAACCAGACGCGGGTGCCGCTTGATGACGGCTGGGACATTGAGGAAGACGACCGTATTCTGCGCACCGAACTCAGCTTTGAAACCCCGCGCAGCGTGATCTCTTATAACAAATCGCCCGATATTCCTTTTGACCGCTCGATCAACCCCTACCGTGGCTGCGAACATGGCTGTGTCTATTGCTTTGCCCGGCCCGGCCATTGTTATCTTGGCATGTCTGCCGGGCTGGATTTCGAAACACGGCTGATCGCCCGGCCGGAGGCGCCGCAGGTGCTGGCGCGCGAGCTGCGGGCGAAGCGTTACAACGTGGCGCCGATCGCCATTGGCACCTATACCGACCCCTATCAGCCGGTGGAGCGGGAACAACGCATCATGCGCGCCATTTTGCAGGTGTTGTCGGATTTCAACCACCCGGTGCAGATCACCACCAAAGGCAGCCTGGTGGAGCGCGATATCGATATTCTTGCGCCGATGGCAGAACGGGGGCTGGTGGCGGTCGGCGTGTCGTTGACCACGATGGATGCCCGGCTGTCGCGAAACCTTGAGCCCCGCGCCCCGGCACCCCGGCGCCGGCTTGAAATGATCCGCAACCTGGCCGCTGCCGGCATTCCGACCCGCGCGATGATCGCCCCGGTGATTCCGGCGCTCACCGATCATGAAATCGAAACGCTGCTGGAACAGGCGGCGGGCGCAGGGGCATCCCATGCCGTGTTTATCCTGCTGCGTCTGCCCCATGAAGTCGCTCCTTTGTTTCAGTCCTGGCTGCAAAGCCACCATCCGGACGCGGCGTCCCGGGTGATGGGGCGGCTGTCGGATATGCGCGGTGGCAAAGCCTATGATGCGGATTTTGCCCAACGTATGAGTGGCACCGGCCCTTTTGCCCAACTGATCGCGGCCCGGTTTTCCCTGGCGTGCAAACGGTATGGGCTGACCCAGGGCCGCGAGACCCTGCGCAGTGATCTGTTTGCCTGCCCGCCCGAAGTGGGCGACCAGTTGTCTCTGTTCTGAACGGCGGCCCGCAGCCTGCTGACCACGGCGCCCCGGCTAACAGCGCCCTGACTACAGCGCTCTGGCCGCAGCCTGCTGAATGGCTGGCCGCGACGGGCCAGCCTGTCTATTCTCAGCCGCGGCGGCGGTTGCGCCGTGGCTGCGGCGCGTTGGCATCATCGCCGGTGCCGTCTGAGACGGAGGAAAAACCACCGAGCGTATCGGCAATCAGTTCCAGCGACGGGCGCGGCCCGCGCGGCGTGTTTTCAAGCGCTTCTTTCATCGCCCGCAGGTGATCGGTGGTGGTGCCACAGCAGCCGCCGATGATGGTGGCGCCACAGTCGCGCGCCAGCACCGCATATTTCGCCATCAGCTCAGGTGTGCCGTCGTAATGGATGTGCCCATCGTGGTATTTCGGGATGCCGGCATTGCCTTTGGAGATGATCGGCAATTCGCTGCCCTCAGCCGCAAAACCCAGAATGGTGCGCAGCAGATCAGCGGCGCCAACCCCACAGTTGGCACCAAAGGCCAGCGGTGTCAGATGCAACTCGGTGACCAGCTTGGCCATCGTCGCCGAGGTGATGCCCATCATAGTGCGCCCGGCGGTGTCAAAGCTCATGGTGCCACAGAACGGCATATCCGCCAGTTTCGCGGCTTCGGCAGCGGCTTTGAACTCTTCCGCCGCAGAAATGGTCTCCACCCAGAACACATCGGCGCCACCGGCTTTCAGACCGTCCGCCTGCTCGTGGAACATTTCCACCGCAGAGGCATAAGTCAGCGTGCCCATTGGTTCCATAATATCGCCGGTCGGCCCGACAGAGCCGGCGACAATTACCGTGCGTCCGGACTTGTCAGCCACATTGCGGCCAATCTCGGCGGCGGCTTTGTTCAGCTCATGTACCCGGCCCTGCGCATTGTGCAGTTTCAGCCGCGAGGCGTTGCCGCCAAAGGAATTGGTCAGGAAAATATCGCTGCCCGCGTCCACTGCGCCCTGATACAGCGCGGTGATCTTGGCCACCTCATCCACATTCCACAGCTCAGGCGCATCGCCGGACTGCAGTCCCATGTTGAAAAGTGTGGTGCCCGTGGCGCCATCGGCCATCAGCCAGTCGCGGGTTTCAAGCAGGCGGGAAAGAGGATTTGTCATCGGTCAGGTCCGTTCAATGCGGGGCATGCCCCCTGTTACCCCCCACATGGCATGGCAAGGGGGGCGAGGCAAATTCAAAATCGTCATAACCATTATGAATGGACAGCAGATCCGTGGTCCTGTCCAGGACTTCCGCCCTTGCGGGTGGCCTTGCACCGGCATGGCGGCGCGGTGATCTGGCGCAGAATATCCAACCCGGCCAGCACCAGCCCGGTGTGCGTCGGCGCCGCGATATAAAGGACATCCCAGTTTGGCGCAAAAGCGGATTTAAACCGGGTCAGCCCGCCAGTGCCAGAGGCGCGCGTGAAGCGGCTGCGCATGGCGCTGAGCAGCCAGGGCGTGCCGGCATCATTCTGTTCACAGGGTGCCGCCGCAAGCGACAGCCTGGGCACGCCCAGCCTGGCGGCGGTCTGCAGCGCATGCACCACCAGCGCCTGCATAGTGCCCGCCGGCGTGGTATCGCCCTGACGCATCAGATCAAGTGTCAACTCATCCCGGCTCTCATGGAAGGTGACAAAACCCAGCAATTCATTCTCTGCACTCCAGGCCAGAAAGACCCGCTGGCAGCTGACGTATTGCGGACAAAACACCCCCATGGAAAAGCCGCGCTCCGCGCCGTGGGCCTCAACCCAGCGCCGGGACAACTGCTCCATCTGCTGCAAGGGCAGGCGGCGGCCGCCCTCAGTAATATGCACCCCGGCGTCGGTCGCTTTGCGCAGCAGGCGGCGCAACTGGCTGCGTTTTGCCCCCTCAGTGCTAAAATCCCGTGGGCAGATCCAGGCCTCCCGTGCCACCGGCAGTACAGACCAGCCAGCCCGGCGCGCCGAGGCGGCCATGCGGGTGCCACATTTATACAGCGCCGGCTGGCGGAAGCGTGCTTTGGCGGCGCGCTCCAGAATTGCGCGGCTCTCGCCGGGGTCACATTTCTCCTGCAGCGGGTCAGACAGCATCACCAGCGACTGGCCCAGCGGCGCCGCCAGCGCCGTCGGACGGCCGGCAGCACTTTCCAGCAGCGCAAAATTTCCCTGTCGCAGCAGGTTGGCCTCGGCGCGGGGTGCGCGATACAGCAGCGCCTCAATTTTCGGCGGCAGATAGGGGCTGTTAAAGCGTGTCAGCTTTGGCGCGGGGAACCGGGCCGGGCCGCGTGGCCCCCGGATCAGCAAAGCGGCGGCCAGTGCGGCGGGCAGCAGGTAATAGACCGCCCGGAACGCCACAATCGCCGCCAGCAAAGAGGCCGGGTCCACCGTGGGCAGTTGCGTCAGCATGCACATTTCAAATGGGCCGACCCCACCTGGCGTGGCGCCGAGCAGCCCGGCGCCCAGTGCAATCAGGTAGGCGGTGAGCAGCACGCCAGGGGCAATCTCCACCCCGGCTGGCAGCAGGATATAAAGTGCCGTCCCCGCCAGGACGGTGTCCATCGCCGCCAGCATGACCACTGCAAGGATTGCCCGCAGCGAGGGCGGGGAAAATCGTGCCAGCCAGCCTGGCGGCCACAGAGAGACAACGCCAAGGAATACCGCCACGCCAAGGGCTGCGGCGGCCAGCGGGCGCGCAAGGGGCAGCGGTGGCTGGAATATAAGCACGGCGATCGCCACAACGACAGACCAGCCGGCAAGGAAAGAAAGCGAGACCGCCACCGAAACGCGTGACGCCTGCCACAGGCTCAGCTCTGGCAACATGCGCCAGCGCACCAGCGCGCCGGTGACCGGGCCAAATCCCAGCGTTTGCGCAAGTGCGATGGCGGCGGCACCAGAGCGTCGTGCGGCGCCGGTGTCGATGCCGGTGCCCAGTTGGCGGTGCAATACACTGTCATAGCGCCCCACTGCCCAGAAACTACCGGCGGAGGCCAGCGCGGCCAGTGCCCATTGCGCCGGGCTGACACTGCTCAGGGCGTTGCCAATCGCGGGTATATCCAGCTCGGCCAGTTTGTGGCGCAACATCCAGGCAAACAGCGCCACCACGGCAAGCGGCAACAACTGGCGCAGGCCCAGGCGCCACAGATCCGGGCGCACTGCCGGGCTGGCAACAGAGGAACTGGCCACAGAAGTATTGGCTATAGAGTGTTTCATATCCCACGCCCCACGCGATTTGAACTGATGGGGCAAGGTTACAACGGATGTAATCTACGCCCTGTTAACAGTTCCAATTGTAATGATTTTGCAGCTCATCTGACCGCCTGACCGCCTGCCTGCGCGACCGCCTGTCTGCCCGACCGCCCGGCGCAGCGACGCAAAGCCGGCGCGCCCGCAGTGATGCAGTGCGTGCCTCAGGACCCCGGCGTGAAAGATCCTGCCTCTGAATACGCGGCCCGGGGCAGGCCGGGGTAGGCAAGAGCGGGGCAGCCAATGGCGGGGAAGCGAGGTCGCAGGCAGGGCAGACAGGGCAGACAGGGGAAGAGCGCGCAGACATGGGAAAGATGGCGTAGCCCGGGCAGGGCTGCCACAGGTGGGGCATATGGCGGATCTGTCTTGCGGACGGATGCTCGTATCCGGTCCCGCAGCCGCATTCATCCGGCCGTGGTCACGCAGGCGCATTCCTCCGGGCGCTGTCGCGCCGGCCAGGACGCAGCGCTCAGTCCTGGCGGCTCAGCTCTTTCATCGCCAGTTCAAGGAACTGCTGCCGCTTTTCGCGCACCTGATCGCCGAATCCGGAGCTGCCCAGATCGGCGCAGACTTTGCGGATCACATCTTCCGCGCCGGGTTCTTCCAGGTCTGATGCCATCACTTCCCGGGCGTATTCTTCGGCCTCAGGGCCGGATTTGCCCTCGATATCAGCCGCCCAGAGACCCAACATTTTATTGGCCCGGGCTTCGGCTTTGAACTTTAACTCTTCATCATGCGCGAATTTTTTCTCATAGGCGCGTTCTCGTTCGTCAAAAGTGGTCATAACGCAGATTACTCCCTCTGTTGCACGCCTGGTCCAGTAAAGACCTCAACGGAGGCCGGAGCAAGTGATTTGGCCTTCTTGCGGCGCTGCAACTCTTCGCCTATACGGGCGTCCTGAAGGCCGTGTTTCCCGTTGCGGCCAGAACATGCGGAGTTCCCATGGCACGGCGTAAAAAAATCTACGAAGGCAAAGCCAAGATCCTTTATGAAGGCCCTGAGCCCGGCACCCTGGTGCAGTATTTCAAGGATGATGCCACCGCGTTCAACGCCGAGAAAAAAGACGTGATCGACGGCAAAGGTGTGCTGAACAACCGGTTGTCGGAGTTTTTCATGACCGGGCTGAACAATATCGGCGTGCCCAATCACTTTCTCAAACGGCTGAATATGCGCGAACAGCTGATCCGCAGCTGCGAGATTGTGCCGCTGGAAGTGATCGTGCGCAACTTTGCTGCCGGTTCAATGGCCAAACGGCTGGGCATGGAAGAAGGCAGCCAGCTGCCGCGCCCGGTGATTGAGTTTTCCTATAAGGATGACTCGCTTGGCGATCCGCTGGTGCCGGAAGAATATATCATGGCCTTTGGCTGGGCCAGCCAGCAGGATATGGATGACATTGTGGCGATGGCGCTGCGGGTCAATGATTTCCTTGCCGGGGTGATGTTTGGTGTCGGCATCAAGCTGATCGATTTCAAGATTGAATTCGGCCGGGTCTGGGAAGGCGATTTCATGCGCCTGATCGTTGCCGATGAAATCAGCCCTGACAGCTGCCGGCTCTGGGACATCGAGACCGGCCGCAAACTGGACAAAGACGTGTTCCGTCAAGATCTCGGCAGCCTGTCGGATGCGTACAGCGAAGTGGCGCGCCGTCTCGGTGTGCTGCCTGGCAATGTCACCACCACCAATACCAAACCCACCCTGGTCAACTGAGGACTGCTGCGATGAAAGCCCGTGTATTTGTAATGTTGAAAAACGGTGTCCTGGATCCTCAGGGCGAAGCAGTGCGTCACGCGCTGGGATCGCTCGGCTTTGACGGGGTGGACGGTGTCCGCCAGGGCAAGGTGATTGAGCTGACGCTGAGCGAGAGCGATGAGGCGGCCGCGCGCAGCACCGTCACCGAGATGTGCGAAAAGCTGCTCGCCAATACAGTGATCGAAAGCTACCGCATCGAGCTCTCCGCCTGAGCGCCTGACGGCGGTCCCTTCACGGGGTCTGCCGGAGCGCCTGTCAGAGGGCTTGCCTGTGCCAGTGTCGCGAGATGTCGTGGCACGGGGGGCAGGTACAGCGCCGATGACGGGGCAGGCGGCAGCGGCAGCGCTCCCGCCCGTCACGGTCCCATCGAAGATGTGACCAGTCCCGTTGGGCCGCGCACGGCGCGATGCGCCGTGCAGGCTACTGCCGCTGCTGGCGCGCCCGGCTTGCGCCTGGTGTGCGCCCCGTTCGCGTCAGGTGACGCCCGCCGGGCTGTTGCCGCCATCGCCACACACAGATGTGGTGCATATCACCGCAGTTGCCGGGTCCGGCAGCCGCAACTCCAGCCGCACCAAAACCACCGGACCCGGGCCGCGCCCGGAGCCAGGCCCGCCAGAGGCCAGCGTGAGACCGACCAGAGATTGACCGGCCGCCGGCACCCGCCCGCGCAGCCCGCACCAAGCCAAGAGGGATGACCCTATGAAAGCCGCCGTCATTGTATTTCCCGGATCCAACTGTGACCGGGACCTTGCTGTTGCACTGGAGCGTGCCGGCGCTCAGGTGGAGATGGTCTGGCACAAGGAATCGGACCTGCCGTCAGACATCGATATGATCGCCATCCCTGGTGGCTTTTCATTCGGCGACTACCTGCGCTGCGGCGCCATTGCCGCCAATTCGCCGATCACCCGCGCGGTGGTCGCCCATGCCGGGCGCGGCGGTTATGTGCTGGGCATCTGCAACGGCTTTCAGGTGCTGACCGAAACCGGTCTGCTGCCGGGCGCTCTGATGCGCAATGCAGGTCTGAAATTCACTTGCCACACCCAGGAGCTGCTGGTTGAGACCGAGGCGTCTGATTTCACCTCTGGTTACAGCAAGGGTCAGACCCTGCGCATCCCCGTGGCGCATCACGACGGCAATTACAACGCGGATGAGGCGCTTCTGGCGCGGCTGAAAGGCGAAGACCGCATCGCCTTCACCTATGGCAATAACCCCAATGGCTCCGTCGCGGATATCGCCGGTGTATTGTCGGAAAACCGCCGGGTTCTGGGTATGATGCCACATCCGGAGCGGGTGGTGGACACGGCCCATGGCAGCACCGACGGTGCGCCTTTGTTTGACGCTTTGGTGAATGCGGTGGTTTCGGCCTGAGGGGAGACCTGAGGCCGGCCCGCACCAGAACCACAGGTTGAGAGATCAGGCGGGGCCGGCAAATGTCCGGTGCCCGCCTTTTTTGCGGCCTCTCCCCTAAAATATTCGCGTGTCCTCATATCGCGTTGCTTGGTTCAGAGCCCAAACAGCGGTCCGGAAGCGCGAACGCACCTGACTCTGGCGGGGGGTGGGAAACACCTTCGCGCGGGGCGTGAGACGCGTCATGGAATGATCCGGGGGATCAATTCAGGTGCAAACGGGCGGGGCCCTGCGGCAGGCGCAGCCCGGCGCTGTCGGGCCAGGTAATGATCGTGGGTCGGCTGTGTTTGTGATGGCCAGCTAACCTGGATTTCAGACATCGCGGAAAAATACCGTCCAGCACTGGCAAGGCACAACTGTAGCAGCGCCCGGTGGCGCCGTGCATCGCTGGTACCGCGTGTGCCACGGCATTTTGGACCGCTGCGCAGTTTTCAAACTCTGCGGTTACAGGATCCCGCCCGGTTTGCTTGGTACACCTGGCCCACGCTGCGCGCCTCGTGGCCATTGCTCGCTTTGCCACACGTCTCAATTTCCGGATCTGCCACCGGGCAAAACCGGCTTTTTACAGTGCTGACAACATCTTGATCAGCGGTCCTTCGCCTTTAACAATTTGTTTTGCCAGCATCGGCTTGAGCCTCGCCGCCCTGGCGCCTAGATTTAGCACATGAATGACACCGCAAAATCACCCGCCGGCACCTCCGGCCCGCCCGCAGATGAGGATCTGAACGGCAACGGCACCCTGTCGCTTGGCGGCCGGCTCGCTGTGCTGCTGCTGGTGGTAATCGCGGTGTCGGTGATCTGGGTCACCAACCGGCTGTTGTCCGAACGCTTCACCGATCACACCCGCAACCAGGCCATCGTGCGCCAGACCCTGTATTCCGGCAACCTGCTGTCGGAGCTGCAGCGAAATTCCATCGTGCCGTTGCTGTTGTCGCGCGACCCGTCGCTGATCGGCGCACTGGCCTCTGAAGATTTTTCCCAGACCTCGCGCCGGTTGATATCTTATATCGAGGAAATTGGTGCCGCCAGCCTGATCCTGCTGGACTCAGACGGGCGCGTGGTGGCGGCCACCAACCGCAACCTGATCGGCACCAGCTATCGCCAGGCCCGGTATTTTGTGAACGCGCTGCGTTCCAATGATACGGTGTTTGAAACGGTAGAAAATGCTGTCGGCGGCTTTGAATTTATCTATTCCCGCCGCATCGAAAACAGCGGTAAACTGGCCGGTGTGATCGTGGTCGAAGTGGACCTGCACAAGTTTGAAACCAGCTGGGCGGGCATCTCGGGCGCGGTCTTTGTGGCCGATTCATCGGGCCGGATCATTCTGTCGACAGAACCGCGCTGGCGTGGCAAATCTGAAAAAGAGGCGCTGGCGATCCGCTCGGCCCCCAGCGCGATTGAGCGCGCGATCCAGGCCACCAGCGACTGGAGCGCCACCCCGCCCGATGCCTACCTGTCCGGCGAAGCGGTGATGCGGATGGAAAACCGCATCGCCTTCCGTGGCTGGCGCATCACCACCTTCACCACCTATACTTCGGTGCGCGAACGGGTGAATGCGGTGCTGTCACTGGAAATCATGGGCTTTGCCATCCTGCTGGCGCTGACCTTTTATCTCACCACCCGGCGCGCCATATTCCGCGCCGGGAAATTTGCCCGCGAATCCGCCAGTCTGCGGCAGCTGAACGCGGCGCTTCAACGCGAGATCACCTCGCGTGAACGGGCGGAAAAACACCTGAAAGTGGCGGAGCAGACCCTGGCGCAAAGCTCCAAACTGGCCGCGCTTGGCGAAATGTCCGCTGCGGTCAGCCATGAGCTCAACCAGCCTCTGGCGGCGATGAAAACTTATCTTGCCGGGGCCAAGCTGCTGTTGCAGCGCCGCCGCCCGGATGAAGCCCTGTCCTCGTTTCAGCGTATCGATGATCTGATCGAGCGTATGGGGGCCATCACCCGTCAGCTGAAAAGCTATGCCCGCAAAGGCGCCGATGCGCTGCAACCGATGGACGTGCGCAAATCGGTGTCCTCGGCGCTGGCGATGATGGAGCCGCAGTTGAAACTGCGCGACGTTGAGGTGGTCTGCAACCTGCCGCGCGAACCGGTGCTGATCCTGGGCGATCAGCTGCGGCTGGAACAGGTGCTGATCAACCTGATGCGCAACGCGCTGGATGCCACCAAGGGTGAAGACGACCCGATCATGGAAATCCTCGTTGTGTCTGGTGACAGCGCCTCGATTCAGGTGCGCGACAATGGCGATGGCATCGAGGATTTCGACGCGTTGTTTGAACCGTTCTACACCACCAAATCCCCGGGCGACGGCGTTGGATTGGGTCTGGCGATCTCTTCTGGTATCATTGCCGATCTCGGGGGCCGTCTGACCGCGCGTTCTGCCCCGGCAAAAGGGGCAATTTTTGAAGTCTCGCTGCCGATTTTAGAGAGTAACACCGAGGCGGCCGAATAGGCCCCGATTAAAGGAATACCCCATGGCGAATGCTATGAAAATTGCGATTGTTGACGATGAAAAAGACATGCGCCAGTCGATCAGCCAGTGGCTGGCCCTGTCGGGATTTGACACCGAAGCCTTTGCCAGCGCTGAAGATGCGCTCAAAACCCTGGGGCCGGAATACCCCGGCATCGTCATCACCGACATCCGCATGCCTGGCATGGACGGCATGCAATTTCTGAAAAAGCTGATGAGCCAGGACAGCGCGCTGCCGGTAATTATGATCACTGGCCATGGCGATGTGCCGATGGCGGTCGAAGCGATGCGGGTCGGCGCTTTTGATTTCCTTGAAAAACCCTTTAACCCCGACCGGATGACCGAGCTGGCAAAAAAAGCCACCGTCACCCGTCGCCTGACGCTGGACAACCGGGCGCTGCGCCGGGAACTCTCCGACGGAACCGGGCTGATGAAAAAGCTGATCGGCTCCAGCCCGGTGATGGAGCGGCTGCGCGAAGACATTCTCGATTTGGGTCAGGCCGACGGGCATGTGCTGATCGACGGCGAAACCGGCACCGGCAAAACGCTGGCCGCCCATGCGCTTCACGCGGTTGGCTCGCGCGCCGGTAAAAAATTCGTCACCTTCTCCTGCGCCGGCCTTGAAGAATCTGCGCTGGCGGCGCGGCTGTTTGAACCGCTGGACGACGGCGGCATTGAACTGCCGCTGCTGGAAGTGGCGCGCGGCGGCACCCTGGTGCTGGAAGATATCGAAGCGCTGCCGCTGGCGCTGCAAAGCCGGCTGCTGGCCTGGATCGACGGTCAGGGCACGCCGCCCGAAACCCGCATCATCGCCATCTGCAACCTGCAGGAACAGGGCAAAACCTGCGAAAGCGCCCTGCGCGCGGATCTCTATTACCGGCTGGCGGCGATGAAAATCACCCTGCCGCCGCTGCGCGCCCGGGGTGAAGACATCCTGTCGCTGTTCACCTCCCTGTCGGAGCAGTTTTCCGAGGAATACGGTTGTGATACGCCGGACATTTCCGCTCAGGAAGCCGCCCAGCTGCTGCAGGCGCCCTGGCCCGGCAACATCCGCCAGCTGATCAACGTCTCTGAACGCGCCGTGCTGCAGAACCGGCGTGGCTCCGGCTCCATCGCCTCTCTGCTGATGGCGGAAAGCGACGAAAATGAGACCACTATGACCACCGAGGGCAAGCCACTCAAGGAATATGTCGAAGCCTTTGAGCGCATGCTGATCGACAACACCATGCGCCGGCACAAAGGCTCGATCGTCAACGTGATGGACGAGCTCTGCCTGCCGCGCCGCACCCTGAACGAAAAAATGGCGAAATATAACCTGACGCGCTCAGATTACCTGTCGTGAGTGCGGGTTCCCGCGCGGCAATATCTTTGCCACAGGTGAGCCTGGTGGCGCTTGAGCAGGGCGCGTTCGCGCCCTGGTGTGCCCATGTCACCCGCGAATACGCCGCCGATAAAGTGGCCTCGCTGGGCATCGCCCCGGAAGATGCGCTGGTTATGGCGGCGCAATCGATGGTCAGCGCTTTGCCCCAGGGCTGCGCCACCGCCGGCAATTTCATCTTTGGGGTGGAGAACACCGCCGGTGATGCGGTCGGTACGCTCTGGTATGCGCTGCAGGATCAATGGGGTGTCTGCACCGCCTTCATCTATGACATCGAAATCGACCCCAATCACCGCCGCAAGGGGTATGGCGCCGCCACACTCGCCGCGTTTGAGGCCGATGCGCTTGCCCGCGGTGCGGCGCGCCTGGCACTCAACGTGTTTGCCCATAACCCCGGCGCCCAGGCGCTTTATGAGCGCGCTGGCTACGCGGTCAGCAACGTCACCATGGGCAAAGTACTGGTGTGAGCAGGAAACGGGCTTAATCCGGAACACCGACAAAACTCCCAAGCGGTCTTCGTTTCGCACGGCACCGCCGGGCCGTGCCTGACCTTCCCCCGGGAAGGCGCGTTACGCCTCCCCAAGCTCAGGCGCTACCCTTGTGCGGGGGCAGGCGTGGTCCTGGTCTTCTTGCGCCGGGGCGTTGCGCGGGGTGCGTTTCGCAAACGGTTGCCTGTGTCGCGTTGAGTTGCCGGGGCGGGGCAGGCGGCTTATCCCACTGTTCTCCCGCGCCTATACATGGGTTATACATGGCTTATGCGCCACTTATCCCCAACTCCGGACCACTGGTAAATCGCGCCGCTGCGGCCGGTGCGGACGCCGCCGGGGCTTGATGGCGTATCAAAGATAGCTGCCACTTCTATGATATTGCCCATTGTATTTGCGCCCCATTCACCCTTATGTTGAGCCATAAGGACAGGTGCGCGAAAAATCACCCACAGTCCCAACTTAGATTCGCTGATCCTCCGGGTTCCGTGCTGGCGCAAACCAACCCGCCGCCGCCCGCAGATCAGACCGATAGCGCCGCAAGGCGAGTGACAACGCCGCAAGGCATAAGACGTGCCCGAATGCCGACAGGCCGGGCCTTGAATGGATGTCCTGATAACAGGATGTCGGAGAAACACGCGATGAAACGCGCTGAGGCATTGAGACAGCAGGAGAGGGCCCGACCGGCCCACCTGAACCTGTGCCGCGCTTCCCACATCGCCCCTATTGATCACCTGCAAACTGCGACGCGCCCTCCGGGGCAGCGGCGTGACGTGCGGTGCCGGAACCAAACATGGCTAAGAAAATGCTTATCGACGCCACCCACGCGGAAGAGACCCGCGTTGTGGTGGTGGATGGAAACAAGGTCGAGGAGTTCGACTTTGAATCTGAAAACAAACGCCAGATTGCTGGCAGTATCTATCTTGCAAAAGTAACACGGGTCGAACCCTCGCTGCAGGCCGCCTTTGTGGACTATGGCGGCAACCGTCATGGTTTCCTGGCCTTCTCAGAGATCCACCCGGATTATTATCAGATCCCGGTTGCTGACCGCGAAGCGCTGATGGCCGAAGAACGTGCCTTTGCCAAAGCGCAGGATGAAGAAGACGAAAAACCCGCTAAGCGGACCCGCACCCGGCGCACCCGCAGCCGTGGCAAGCAACGTGGTGACGAGCAAACGGATACCAAATCTGAGGTGAGTGCCGCCAGCGCCGAGGCAACGTCTGCCGATGCGGCCACTGCGGCTCCGGCCCAGAAATCCATCGGTGGTATGGATGTGGTTGAGCTCGACGGCGCTGACGAAGATACGCATGGCGCAGTGGATGCGCTGTCGCCGGATTTTGCGGCACAGGACACGGCTGATGTTGCTGCGGAAACACCGGCAGACGCGCCGGCACCTGTCGCAGCGGACGTCAAAGCAGAAGAGCCCACAGCTGAGGCCGAAGTCAGCGCCGCTGCCCCGGTTGAGGCTGAGGCCGTCAATTCTGACGATGTGACGTCCGAAGAAAGCACCACAGAAAGCGACGCTGCAGAGGACACCGCAGCAAGCGTATCTGATGACAGTGCCTCTGAAGACACCAAATCTGACGAAGATAAATCCGGTGGCAGCACGCCCGATGTGATTGCCCAGGATTCCAACAACGATGATCCGGTGATCTCTCAGGACGCGGTGCCCGCCGATCAGGTTGCGGCAGAAACTGCGGCACCAGAGGCCGGCGCGGAAGAAAAAACCGACGCGGCTGCAGATGCTGCAGCGATCGAAACCGTGTCTGAAGGTGCGGAAGCGCCCGCAGAAGCCGCAGCAGAAGAGGTTGCCGCTGAGAGTGCAGATACTCCGGTAGCCGCCGACACCGTTGCAGAAGACTCTGCAGTTGAAGTTGCCGCCGAAACGGCAACTGAAGCCGCCACGCCTGAAGTGGCCGCCGAGGCTGCCGCTGAAACCACCGCAGACGTCGTAGCAGATGACAGTGCTGACAAAAGCACCGATGACGACAGCAATGACGTTGCCGCAGATGCTGGTGACGACGCCGATGGAGACGACAGCGACGATGGGGATGACGACGACGAGGACGACAAACCGTCTGATGCGTCTGAGAAAGACGACTCTATCGAGTCCATCGCCGAAGAAGACGTCCGCGAAGAAATCCGTCAGCCGCGCAAACCCCGTCCGCGCCGCTACAAAATCCAGGAAGTCATCAAAGTCCGCCAGATCCTGCTCGTGCAGGTGGTCAAAGAAGAGCGTGGCAACAAAGGCGCCGCCCTCACCACCTACCTGTCGCTGGCCGGTCGTTATTGTGTGCTGATGCCCAACACCGCGCGTGGTGGTGGCATTTCCCGCAAAATCACCAACATCGTCGACCGCAAGAAACTGAAAGAAATCGCCGCCGAGATCGATGTGCCTGATGGCGCCGGTCTGATCATCCGTACAGCCGGGGCTGCACGCACCCGTTCGGAGATCAAACGCGATTATGAATATCTGCAGCGGATGTGGGAACAGATCCGCACCCTGACGCTGAAGTCTATCGCTCCGGCGAAGATCTATGAAGAAGGCGATCTGATCAAACGTTCGATCCGCGATCTTTATAACAGCGACATCGACGAGGTGTTTGTTGAAGGCGAAGACGGCTACCGCATCGCCAAGGACTTCATGAAAATGATCATGCCGTCCCATGCCAAAAACGTGAAACGCTACGACGAAGGCCTGCCTTTGTTTGCGCGCTACCAGGTCGAAGCCTATCTTGGCGGCATGTTCAACCCGACCGTTCAGCTGCGCTCCGGGGGCTATATCGTCATCGATGTGACCGAAGCGCTGGTGGCAGTGGATGTGAACTCCGGTCGCGCCACCAAAGAAGGCTCGATTGAAGAAACCGCGCTGAAAACCAACCTGGAAGCGGCGGAAGAAGTGGCGCGCCAGGCCCGGCTGCGCGACCTCGCCGGTCTGATCGTGATCGATTTCATCGACATGGAAGAACGCCGCAACAACACCGCGGTTGAAAAGCGTCTGAAAGACAAACTCAAAACCGACCGTGCCCGTATTCAGATCGGCCGCATCTCCGGCTTTGGCCTGCTCGAGATGAGCCGCCAGCGTCTGCGCCCCGGCATGCTCGAAGCGACCACCCAGCCGTGTCATCACTGCCACGGCACCGGGCTGATCCGCTCGGACGACAGCCTTGTGCTCAATATCCTGCGGCAGCTGGAAGAAGAGGGCACCCGTCGCCGTTCACGTGAAGTGCTGCTGACCGCGCCGCTGGCGATCATCAACTATCTGATCAACAACAAACGCGAAAACATAGCCTCCATCGAATCCCGCTACGCCATGTCGATCCGGATTGAAGCCGACCCGTCGATGATCTCGCCCAATTTCACCATTGAGAAGTTCAAAATCGCCACCCGTGTGGTGAAAGAAGTTTCCACTGCCGTGGTCTCGGTTGACAGCAAACTGATGGATGCAATTGACGAAGAAGACGCCCGCGCCGCAGATGTCGCTGAAGCCGCAGATTTCGCCGTCGAAGCCGCCCGCGACGCAGGTCGGGGCCAGGAGCGTCATGAGCGTGATGAGCAGCAGGAGCGTCCGGACCGGCAAGAGCGTCAGGACCGACAGGACCGACAGGACAGCCCAGTCGCAGCCGGGGAAGAAACCGACGACGGTGAGCGTCCGAAAAAACGCCGCCGTCGGCGTCGGCGCCGGAAATCCGGCAATGGCGAAGGCACGGAGGCCGCGAATGTTGACGCGCAGGCGGCAAATGATGCGGACAGTTCTTCTGCCGCTGAGGCTGCTGCTGAACAGCCCGCAGAGGCTGCGCAGGAGGCAGAGATCGCACCTGCAAGCACTGAAACTGAAACCGTTGCGGAAGAGGTTAAAAAACCTGCCCGTCGTCGTGGCCGCAAACCACGTGGTGCCGCAGCCGCTGTAGCAGAAGTAGCCGCTGAGGTTGCCGCTGACGCGACTGCAGCGACCCCGGCTGATACGACTGGCGAAGCTCCGGTTGAAGCGGTGGCAGAAGCCGAAGCAGCACCTGAGGATGACAAGCCGAAAAAGCGCGTCACCCGCAGTCGCTCACGGACCAAAGCCAAACCCGCAGTGGATGCGGTTGAGGGCGAGGCCGCAGCGGCTGAGGCCGGGCAGCCTGCAGCGGAAGCAGAGAAACCTGCGCCGAAAAAACGCGCGCCGCGCAAACGCAAACCCAAAGTGGCCGAAAAAGTTGCTGAGTCAGTTGCTGAAACTGCGGCAGAAGCTGTGGTAGAAACTGCGGCAAATGTTGCTGTGGAAGCGGTGCCGGAAGCTGTCGCCGTGACCACCGCTGCGCCTGTAAGCGAAGCGCCGGCCACTGAAGCTGTTGCCGCACCGGCCCCGGCAGAACAAGTCACAGAAACGGTTGCGGAGCCTGTTGCTGAAACAACAGCGGCCGCGCCTGCTGTCACTCCGGTGGCCGCAGAACCTGTCGCTGCCGAAGCGGTGGTACAGGCGGAACCGGAGGCGGCCCCCGTGGTTGTCAAAGAGGACGCCAAGCCCAAACGCAAAGGCTGGTGGTCGCTGGGCCGCTAAAGCGCGCCGACGGCTGAAATGAATAAAGGCGGCCCTGACGGGTCGCCTTTTTCATGTCTCGTATATTTACGGAGGGCATCGCGGTAGCACGCAGCACTCAGAGCACACAGTGGGAATGTTCCTGATTCGTATCCGCTATTGCACAACCCGCAGCACAATTTGTGCAATTTTCACATAAGTTCGCACCCGTTAACGGATTCATCCGGTGACGCCCGGCCAGGGACAGGTTCAGCCTTTGCGGATGATGTAGCGCCGCACCAAAGCGCCCGGCGTTGCCAACTCACTGGAGACCAGCGTATGATCGGCCTCATAGCAATAGTGCGGCATGTCGATCACCGCCGCCGGGTCATCGGCCAGCACGCAGAGAACCTGGCCAGAATGTAGTGACTTCAACCGCTTGCGGGCTTTTAGAACCGGCAGGGGGCAGAGAAGCCCGATGGCATCAATTTCATCATCAATTGTCATAATCCACTGATAATCCGCCGGAACACCCGCTGTCCACCACCTTGTGACCCACAGTCTGGCGACCTGTCGTAACGCGGCCTTACTCTGGACCAGATCTTGCGTTAGTCTCAGGGCAAGAGATTGATAATGGGCGAAATAAATATGGGGCAGGTGCAGCAGGTCACGCGACGCCGGGTGTTTTATATCCCGGGT
Source organism: Candidatus Halocynthiibacter alkanivorans (assembly GCF_003333265.1). Lineage (GTDB taxonomy): Bacteria > Pseudomonadota > Alphaproteobacteria > Rhodobacterales > Rhodobacteraceae > Halocyntiibacter_A > Halocyntiibacter_A alkanivorans. Next base: position 46,997 of record NZ_QOLB01000095.1, on the reverse strand, counting down.
TATGATCCGATTCACCCACGCCGTTACCGCGAGCTTTACCGGTCTGAAAGCCGCGACCAGGCGGCGATTTCCGGCTATGAAATTGCGCTGAAAGCGCGGCAGTCCGCAGGGCCGTATAGCTGGCATGTAAACGCGAAGATCGACGGGCAAGGTGTTGACACCATTGTGGAAGTGCTGGTTTGGTCGGACATTGTTCGTGCCAGCATGAAGGGCTCAGTTGCCGCGACCTATGGCCAGCTTTGCCGCACCGCCTGGACCTATATTTCCACCGGAGCGCTGCGCCGTTTGATGTGGCTGCGCAAAGGCCCGGTACTGGCGGCGCTCTACCCGGTTGGCGCGCTTATTCTGCAATTAATGTTCGCGCTGCTGCTCGCGGGTCTGCTTTATAATACAATCACTTATGGTGCAGTGTTTGCACCGCAATGGGTTGAAACTCCGCTGCGTCTGGCCGGGCTGGTGGCGGCGTTAACTCTTGGCTGGGGCGTGCTGGACTGGTTCCGCCGCCATGACGGCAAGTTTTACGTTTACTATCTGATGCATGATTTTTCGTTTTCTGCTCGCTGGAACGGTGCCAATCCAGCGCCGCTCGAGACCCGGATGGCGGAGTTTAAATCCATTATAGCCAATGCGTTACACGACGAAGTTGATGAGGTTTTGGTGGTGGGGCATTCCTCCGGCGCTCATCTGGCCGTGTCCATCCTCGCCGATATGAAGCGCGAAGGGCTGATCCCGGCACAGGGGCCGGAACTCGCTTTTCTGTCGCTCGGTCAGGTGGTGCCAATGATGTCTTTCCTGCCCGAAGCAAAACGCCTGCGGCGGGATCTTAACACACTGTCAGTGCTAAAAAATCTGACCTGGGTCGATGTCACCGCGCCCGGCGACGGTTGTGCTTTTGCCCTGTGTGACCCGGTGGCGGTGTCCGGGGTTGCGACCCCTGGTAAAAAATGGCCGCTGGTGATTTCAGCGGCCTTCACCCAGACCCTGTCGCCCCTGCGTTGGAAACAACTGCGCTGGCGCTTTTTCCGGCTGCATTTTCAATACCTTTGCGCTTTTGATCGCCCTGGCGACTATGACTATTTTCACATCACTGCCGGCCCGGTCACCCTGAAAACCCGCTATGAAAATCGCGCGCCGTCAAAAAGCCGCATTGACGTGGCTGCCTCGCCTTATACCACTGTATTATGATCCCGCCCAAACCCGCTTCCCGCCCGGAGAAAACCTCGCTGTTGCGATATATGCGATTGTTTCGGCAGGATATTTTGTCGGCGCAACCCGCGAAGCTATACCGGGCCTGGATGGCGGAATTCCGCACCCCGTTTTTTCGCAGCTACCTGGCCAATCAGCCCGAACTGATCCGGTTGGTGTTGAAAGAACGCCCGATGGACTTCCCAAAATCCAACCGGGTGCGGGAAGGGCTGAAGCCACTGCTGGGAAACTCGGTGTTCTTAACCAATGGCGAGACGTGGAAACGACAGCGCCGCATTATTGATCCTGCTTTTGAAGGCGGCCGTCTGCGCGACACATTTCCGGCGATGTTGGCGGCGGGTCAGGCGGCGGTGGAACGGCTGACAGGAGCCACTGAACCCGTTGATATCGAGGCGGAAACCAGCCATATCGCGGCGGATGTCATTTTTCGCACCCTGTTTTCGATCCCGATCACCGATGGTGTCGCGTCGGAGGTGTTCCGTCAGTTTCGCGACTATCAACGCGTCCAGCCACTGCTGAATATCGCCGCGTTTGTCCCGTTGCCACACTGGTTTCCGCGCTTTCACAAGCGCAAAACTAAAGATACCGCACGTTCTATTCGTAATTTGATCCGGCAACTGACCACAGAACGGATGGAGGAAATCAAAGCTGGCACCGCACCTGATGACCTTGCCACCAAGATTATGACCACTAAAGATCCGGAGACTGGAAGAACCTTTGACACCGAGGAAATGGTTGATCAGGTTGCGATTTTTTTCCTTGCCGGCCATGAAACAAGCGCCTCTGCGCTGGCCTGGGCGCTCTATTTGCTGGCCGTTAACCCGGAGAGCCAGCAACAGGTGGCGGCCGAATCAGCTGCGTTTAACGCAGAACCCGGGTTTTCCCACCTGTCCAAACTACGGTTTACCCGCGATGTGTTTCGCGAAACCCTTCGGCTTTACCCGCCGGTGCCAATGATGGTGCGCGAGACTATCCAGCCGGAAACATTGAGAAATCGCCGCGCGCCTAAAGGATCACAGATCGTGCTCAGCCCCTGGCATCTGCACCGCCACGAACGGCTGTGGCACCGGCCGGATGAGTTCGTTCCACATCGTTATCAAAGTGAAAACGGAAAAACCTGTCTGCGCGAAGCTTTCATTCCGTTTTCCGCCGGACCCCGCGTTTGCCCGGGCGCTGGATTTGCTATGGTTGAAGGCCCATTATTGCTGGCGATATTGGTCGGTGTCTTTGAAATTACCGCCACCAATACACCCGTGCCAGTGGCGCATTTGACCGTGCGGGCCAAAGACGGAATTAAGCTGAACCTGCGTCCGAGACAGCGGTGACACCGCAGTAGAACGAGCTGTTATTCCTCGCTTTTTGGCTGCATCACCAACCAAATTAAGGCGCCTCCAGCCAGCGCCAGAAACGGTGCCATCGCCAGATTGACAGCGGTCCATCCGTCCTGGGCGCTGCTGCCCATGCCGTTCATCAGAGCACCGGACGCAAGCGACGCCAGGGTGACAAATCCAAACACCATCATGTCATTCATCCCCTGAACCCGGCCGCGTTCCTCCGGGCTGTGGGTCCCGGCCAGCATGGTGGTGGCGCCGATAAAGCCAAAGTTCCAGCCAAGCCCAAGCAGGACCAGCGCGCCTTTGAAATGCATCAGCGATACGCCGGACAGACCGATGAGGCCGGCCGTCAAAAGTGTTACCAGACCCAATGTGATTATTCTTTCAGTTCCAAAACGGGCGATCAGGTGGCCAGTGAAAAAACTGGGAATAAACATCGCCAAAACGTGAAAGGACACGATATCGGCCGCATGCATTTCTCCATGGCCCGCGCCAACAACAGCGAGCGGGGTGGACGTCATCACCAGTGTCATCAGCGAATAGGATACCATTGCACAGATGATCGCCACCAATACACGCGGGTTTCTTAGTAATTCCAATCGGCTACGGCCTCTGGCTGCATCTTTTGCAGGGGCCTCAGGAGTTGGGATGTCGAGGAAGAAGAACACGAAGGAACCAACAACATTGATCGCAATTACCGCCAGGTAAATACCCAGGTAATCCACCTGTGAGGCACCCAGAACCGCTACATCCATCGGCTGAAGGGTGGCTTTGACCAGTTGCGGACCAATGATTGCTGCGACGAGTCCACCGGACATCACATAGGAAATTGCTTTGGGCCGGAATTCGGCCGAAGCGGTGTCCGTGGCGGCAAAGCGGTAGAACCCCTGGGCCGACATGTAGACTCCGGTGAAAAGTGAGCCGAGCAGAAATAGTTGAAAGTCTTTTTGAATCAAGGCATACGCGCTGATTGCTGCTCCGGTTGCACCAGACATAGCGCCAATCAGAAAACCAGTTTTACGCCCCTGGTGTTGCATCACCCAGGACAGTGGGTTTGCGGCAAGCACGGAGCCCAGGATGATGAAGGATATCGGCAGAGTTGCCCAGTTGATATTGCTGGCCAGAGATTGTCCCGCCAGGCCGCCCACGATGAAAATCATTGGCATCTGCGCCCCAAGCAAAGCCTGGGCCAGCATCAGAACCATTACATTGCGTCTGCTGCGGAAATTGCTGTCGGGGAGGGCTGTCATATCTGTCATGGAGATATGGGTAAACAGACCTGACAGATATGGGAAGCCTTATTCTGCGATGTTGGTGGCCTGGTCGATCAGGTGCGCGAAAGAGCCGCAGGTCTTGCCCTGTTGCAGCCCCATATCGGCCAAATCATTTCCTTCTGCGTCCTGTGCCTTGAACAGTGGTTCACCTTCGGCGCGCAGGGTTGAGGCATAGTGAAATTCATGGGCGTTCCAGCGGCCTTTGAACGGGCCCGAGCGGCATTGAATATGCCGGTACCCAAGATGCAGTTTGCGACGTGCAAAGCTGGTTTCCAGTGGCAGCAGACCTGCCATGGCATGGCGCACGCCCTGCGCGTCCTCCAGCCCGTCACCCAGCAACATATAACCACCGCATTCGCCATAGATCATCGTGGTTTCTGCGGCTTCGCGTAACGCGTTCAGGAACCGGGTGTTTGCCGCCAGGTGACCGGCATGCAGTTCCGGGTAACCGCCAGGCAGGAATATAAAATCAGTCTTTTCAGGGGCTTCATTGGCCAGAGGTGAGAAAAAACTGACTTCGGCCCCGGCGCCGCGCCAATCCGCCAGAATATGGGGATAGGCAAATGCAAAAGCGCGATCCTGGGCGACGGCGATCCGCTGAGCGGGCGGCACGAGCTTTGGCGCCGCATCCGCTGGCGTCATTTCCGACGCGAGTGAGCAGAGCAGATCAAGATCAAGATGCGCTTCTACGTGGCCTGCGACCTCGTCAAGATAAGCGTCCAGATCGACGTGTTCTTCGGCCTGAACCAGCCCCAGGTGGCGCGACGGTTGTTCAATCTTTCCCAACCGGCGCAGGGCCCCGATCACCGGCAAGCCAGAAGGGGCGAGTGCGGCGCGCAGCATGGTCTCGTGGCGCGGAGAGCCGACGTGATTCAGGATCACGCCAGCCACTTTTACGGCGGGGTCAAAATTTGCAAATCCTGCGATCAGCGGTGCAATCGAGTGCGCCATTCGGGCGCAGTCCACCACCAGGATCACCGGAAGTTGTAAAATGCGGGCCAGATCGGCGGTGGCCCCGCGACCTTTTGGGGGGGCGCCGTCAAACAGTCCCATTGCGCCTTCAATCATCAACAGACCGGTCCCCGCCGCGAGATCGCGCACCCGCCCCGGTGACATCGCCCAGGCGTCCAGATTGGGGCAGGGCTGGCCACAGGCGGCGGCGTGAAACCGGGGATCAATGTAGTCGGGGCCGGATTTGGCGCCGCGTACTGGCTGGCCGCGATTGCTCAGCGCCCGCAGGACGCCCAAAGTCACTGTGGTTTTGCCACTGCCGGAGCCCGGAGCCGACAGGATAAGCCCGCGGCTCATGCCTGTTCAGCCGGGCGCCCACGACCCAGTGGATCCAGATTGCGCGGTTTTTCTCCGGCGGCCAGCCCCTGCCAATCCAGAACCTGGCGCATCAGAACCGAACGTCCGACGCAGATAATCGCCGGCGGCTGCATGGCTGACGCGGCCAGATCGTCGACCAGTGTGCCAAGGGTGGTTTCCAGAACCCTTTGATCGGGTGTGGTTGCCTGCGTGACCACGGCAACGGGCTCATCTGCGGGCCGGCCAGCGTTCAACAGCGCTTTGGCAATCACCGGTGCATGTTTGATGCCCATATAAATCACCAGCACCTGAGATCCCTGGCTGATTGCAGTCCAGTTCAGAGACGAAGGCGTCTCGCCGGATTGATCATGGCCGGTCACAAAGGTCACCGACTGATTTACATCGCGGTGGGTGACCGGAATGCCGGCATAGGCGAGGCCGCCGATACCAGCAGAAATACCAGGTACGATTCGCACCGGAATATCGTGCTGGATCAGTGTTTGCGCCTCTTCGCCTCCACGCCCGAATACAAACGGATCGCCGCCTTTCAGGCGCAGGACACGTTTACCTGCACGCGCCAATTCGACCAGGCGCAGCGAAATATCCACCTGGCGGGCGGAGGGCTTGCCACCGCGTTTGCCAGCAAAGATGCGTTCGGCATCCTCTCTGGCCCAATCCAGGATATCCGGTTGTACCAGCGCGTCATAAACGATCACATCGGCCTGCCGAAGTCCGTTCAGAGCGTGAAGCGTTAACAGCCCGGGGTCACCCGGACCGGCACCACAAAGCCATACCCATCCGGGCGCGAGAGTGGGCCAGGGGCCCGACGGGAAAGAAAGCGAGTCAGTCATGTGGCTCTTATAGCCCTTTGGCCTGCCTGGGGAAAAGGTGTCATGGCGACGGATACCGGCAAGATACGACAGGGAACAATAATTGTGCCTGCAGGCGCGAAAGTGACGGAATTGACTTTTGCTGCGCGTGGACCTGGCCCTATAGTCGGCGCAATGACTGATGACAGACCAAAATTGCGCCGCGGCTGGACCACCGGCGCCTGTGCCACTGCTGCCACCCGTGCTGCGCTGATGGAGCTGTGGGGCGAGGGGTTTCCCGAGCGCGTGCGTATCACGCTGCCACGGGGCGAACGCCCGGAATTCGCTTTGAGCCACCGTGACGCCGGGCCAGGCTGGGCGGAGGCCGGAATAATAAAAGACGCCGGCGACGATCCCGATGTGACCCATCTGGCCGAAATCCGGGCACGTGTTTCTGTCGGCTCTTCCGGCGTGACCTTCCAGGCTGGTGAGGGCGTTGGCATAGTGACGCGCGCAGGGCTGCCAATCCCACCAGGTGAGCCGGCGATTAACCCGGTGCCGCGACAGATGATGACCGAAACGGTAGTTGAAATGGCGGCCAGGCTGGGTCAGTCGCCGGACATCGAGATTACCATTTCAATTCCCGACGGGGTTGAAATGGCGAAAAAAACCTGGAACCCGCGCCTGGGTATCAAGAGTGGTTTGTCGGTTCTGGGCACCACCGGCATCGTGCGCCCGTTCTCCTGTTCCGCCTGGATTGCCTCGATTCACCGCGGGGTCGATGTGGCCCGGGCCGCCGGGCAGAGACATGTCGCGGGCTGCACCGGCGCCACCAGTGAAAAAGTGGTACAGGCGCAGTTTGGCCTGCCGGATTTTGCGATGATGGATATGGGGGATTTTGCCGGCGGGTTGCTCAAATATCTTCGCAAACATCCGGTCGAGCGTGTCACCATTGGCGGCGGTATCGGCAAGCTTACCAAGCTGGCCCAGGGCGCTATAGACCTGCATTCCGGCCGGTCACAGGTGGATTTTGACGACCTTGCTGAGCGGTTGGGAGATCCCACGCTGCGTGAGGCGAATACCGCGTTGCAAGTTTATGAAATTATCGGCGACAGGTATGCCGCCTGGGTCGCCGAGGAAGCGCGTCTCAAGGCGCAGAAGATTGTCGGGACGGCCGCGGTGATTGATACACTGGTCATTGACCGCGCCGGGCGTATTCTGGGGACGTCCTGCCCATGATCCTGGTGCTTGCGGGATCTGGTGAGGGGCGTGAACTGTGCCGTCTTCTGGCCGCCAGTGGCGTTAAAGCCATCGCCTCTCTTGCGGGGGTGACAAAAGATCCCGCGCGGTTGGCGATTGAAACCATTTCAGGCGGCTTTGGCGGCGACGAGGGGTTTCGCAGGTTTCTGCGGACCCGGGAAATAACTGCTGTGGTCGATGCGACGCACCCGTTTGCAGCGCGAATTACAGACCGCACTGCGCGGATCTGTAAAGAAGAAAACGTGGCGCTGTTGCAGATCCTGCGCCCGGCCTGGACCTCTGGCGAAGGCGATGATTGGGTGATGATCGATGACGAGGCCGACGCAGCGCTGCATATTCCTGAAGGGGCCCACGTTTTTATCGGCACTGGTCGCGGGACGTTGCACCGCTTTGAAAATCTGCCGGGGAGGATTTTGACCTGCCGGCAAATCGACGCGCCTGAAGGGCCATTTCCTTTTGCCAACGGGCAATATCTGATCGGGCGGCCCCCATTCTCTGTGGAGGATGAATACGCTCTGTTTTCGCGTCTCAAAATCGACTGGCTGGTGGTGAAAAACGCGGGCGGCGTTCCCAGCCGAACCAAGCTCGACGCGGCGCGGCAACTGGGCATTCGAGTGGCGATGGTGAGGCGCCCGGCGCGTCCCGACACAGCTATGGTTGAAACCGCCGCTGCAGCGCTGGATTGGGTGGTTGAGCAATGAACACGGGCCGCATTATCAGTTCAGACGCCTGTGTCAGTGAGGGGGCCGCCTGGCTGGTGGCGCATGATCCGCGTTTTGCGGCCGCACTTGCGCAAACCGGACCGCTGCCCTTGCGTCTGCGTCCTGATGGATTTGGTGCGCTGCTCGACGCAATTGTCAGTCAGCAGGTTTCTGTTGCCTCCGCCCGCGCGATCTGGGCGCGGGTGCAGGAGGCCGGCATGACGGATCCCGCCCGGGTCCGGGCCGCAAGTGATGAAGACCTTCGTGCCTGTGGTCTCAGCCGTCCTAAAGTGCGTTATGCCCGGGCGCTTGCCGTCGCGGATCTGGATTACCCTGCCTTGTGTGGGACTTCAGATGCGGATGTCATCGCCACGCTGACGGCTGTCACCGGCATCGGCACATGGACGGCTGAGATTTACGCGATGTTTTCGCTGGGGCGCGCCGATGTATTTGCGCACGGAGACCTCGCACTGCAGGAATCCGCCAGGGTGCTGTTTGATCTGGAACAGCGGCCCAATGAAAAAGAAATGCGTGAAATGGCGCAACAATGGACGCCCTGGCGCAGCGTTGCAGCCCGCGCGCTTTGGGCCTACTACCGTGTGATCAAGGATCGGGAAGGAATAAAATGAGCTACAGTCTGGACAGTAAAATGAAAGAGGCCTTTTCGGGGTCCACCACCTCCGTCGTGGTCTTTCTGCACGGCTATGGGGCTGATGGCGGCGATCTTCTTGGCCTCGCGGACCCGATGGCCGAACACCTGCCGGACACCGCGTTTTACGCGCCGGATGCGCCCGAGCAATGTGTCGGAAATCCGATGGGGTTTCAGTGGTTTCCCATCCCCTGGATTGACGGCTCCTCCGAGGAAGAGGCCAGGGTGTCGATGGAACGCTCAGCAGCGCAATTGAATGCCTATCTGGATGAGATTCTGGTTGAGACCGGTCTTGAGCCTGAAAATATGGTTTTGATCGGGTTCTCCCAGGGCACAATGATAAGCCTGCATGTGGCCCCCCGGCGCGAAGAAGCTGTCGCTGCGGTTGTTGGTTTTTCCGGACGCTTGCTTCAGGCCGAACACTTGCAGGATGAGGTGCGCTCGAAAATGCCGGTTCTGTTGCTTCACGGCGATCAGGATGATGTTGTGCCGCCGCAATCCATGCCTGATGCGGCAAATGTGCTGGGCGAGGCGGGCTTTGAAGTATTTGCCCATGTGATGCAGGGCACCGCGCATGGTATCGCGCCGGACGGACTTCAGGTTGCCCTGGCGTTCACCCATGAAAAACTGGATTATCCGCAAGTCTGATTGACCAGAACAGTTCACAATTATCCCGGTCCGTGGCGCGGTGGCCCGCGCCACGGACCGGGTGTCCTGAACGCAGGAGCGCGTTGCGTGCCGGCGGAATCTTACCTGGTATCCCAACGCAGCTTCTTGCGCTTGACACCCCCGCTGCCCCCCCTAGAGTTGACAACGTCTTACAGGAGAATTGACCATGGAAACTTTACTGACCGCATTTATGTTTGTTGCCGTCACCACCCTGGTCACGCATGTTGCTCTGCGCCTGCAGGTCAAACCTGCCCCTGTGCCCGTGCGGGCGCGCAGCACCGTTAAACGGCGCCCGTTCTGAGCGCGGCTTCAATCTGAGATCTCTCTTGCTGGCCAGGGACGGTTCTGACGGGTGTTCGTTGGGGGCAGCAGTGACGTGCCAGCTCAACCGCTCTGAATAATTGCTGTCGAAGCTGTGTTAAACACCGGGTGCCGGGGAGTTGATCACCAGTTTTGTTGGGCAACAGGGGGGCGCGTACTACCTTAACCTGAAGCCCGCCACATATGCGCCACCCTGATGCGCCAGAGACTGTGGATGGGGTTCTGCTATGTTGAGGCTTGTCAGAGCTTTGCTGCAATATATAGTGGGATGTGTGGGGGCGGTCGCGCCGCCCCTGAGCTTTGGCCGGCACGCAGGGTGGAGGTTGGAACACGCAGATGGACGGCGACTTCAGGACGAATTTCGTGCGGGAACCCGGCAGTCTCCGGCATCACCCGGCGCTGGTGCTGAATGCAGACTACCGGCCGCTTTCTTATTTTCCGCTGTCGCTCTGGCCCTGGCAGGAGGCGATAAAAGCTGTTTTCCTGGAGCGGGTGGATATCGTTGCACAATATGACAAAGTCGTGCACAGCCCGTCCCAATCCATTCATATTCCATCGGTTATCGTACTGAAGGATTATATTACGCCACAGAAACGGGTGGCGTTTACCCGGTTTAATCTGTTTTTGAGAGATCAGTTTACCTGCCAGTATTGTGGTACCCGTGGAGATCTTACTTTTGATCATGTCATTCCAAGGTCGTCTGGCGGCATCACCAGCTGGGAGAATGTTGTTGCAGCTTGTTCGCCGTGTAATCTGAAAAAAGGATCGCGCAGCGTGCGAAAGGCCGGGATGTGTCTGAGACAAGCGCCGTGCCGTCCCAGTGCGGAACAATTGCGCAATGTCGGACGGAAATTCCCTCCAAACCTCTGCCATAAAACCTGGATGGACTTCTTGTATTGGGATGCCGAGCTTGATCACTGAGGGGCCATTTTCAGACTGCTGATCTGGCCCGCCGGTTCACCGATGGATTTGGTAATATATTGCTGGTGCCTTGCCGTGAATTCATTAATCCGGGCTGGATTGTCCTCGGAAGATCTTTTAGCCAGCTTCTTAGTAAAACACTCACTTGTCCGCATTGCAGCCAATGCTAGACTTCTGGCGCGAGTGCAGGTATGGGTTGCTCGTTAGCGCTAACAGGCGCATCTGCGTCAGGGAGAGAACTATGGTTTCGCGTGTCATTCCGGTTGATGATTTTGACCTGGTCATTTTTGGCGGCACAGGAGATCTGGCGCAGCGAAAAATCCTGCCAGGCCTGTACCGGCGGTTTTGTTCGGGCCAGATGCCGGAGAGCGCACGCATAATTGGCGCTGCGCGCGCGGATTTGGACAGCAATGGCTGGCGCGATATGGTGCGGGCTTCGATTGCTGAATTTTCCTCTGTGAACCGATGTGATGACGCGCGTATCGACGCATTTTTAATGCGGTTGGAATATGTATCCGTCGATGCCCGTGGTGAAAACGGTTGGAAAGAACTGGCCAGGCTAGTTCGCAAAGACATTGTGCACGCGTTCTATTTCTCTGTCAGCCCCAGCTTGTTTGGCGATCTGGCGGACCGGCTTTATCTGCATAAAATCGGAAATTCTGACAGCCGGATTGTGGTTGAAAAACCATTTGGCCGCGATCTGAAATCAGCGAAGGAATTGAATGCCACGCTTGCGAAGCATTTTGATGAAACGCAGATTTACCGTATCGACCATTACCTGGGCAAAGAAACAGTACAGAACCTGATGGCGGTCCGCTTTGGCAATATCCTGTTTGAACCGCTGTGGAATTCCCAATATGTCGACCACATTCAGATCACGGTTGCCGAGACCGTTGGTGTTGGTGGTCGTGGTGAATATTACGACAAATCCGGTGCCATGCGGGATATGGTGCAGAACCACCTGATGCAGCTGCTTTGCCTGATCGCGATGGAGCCTCCCAGCCGGTTTGAACCCGACGAGGTCCGCGACGAAAAGCTTAAAGTCATCCGTGCGTTAGAGCCGGTTGATCCGCATCATATCGTGCGCGGCCAATATGGGCCGACGGACGAAAAACCCGACTATCGGGAAGATGTCGGCGACGCCCGTTCGCGCACTGAAAGTTTCATTGCGCTGCGAACCCATATTTCTAACTGGCGGTGGGCCGGAACGCCGTTTTATCTGCGCACCGGCAAAAAACTCAAGGCGCGCACATCTGAAATCGTTGTGGTATTTAAAGATGCGCCGCATTCCATTTTCGGGCCTGAGGCCGGCACCCACAGCAACATTCTGCGGATCCGCCTGCAGCCCAATGAGGGCATGACCCTGGGGGTCACGATCAAGGAACCCGGTCCCGGCGGTATGCGCCTGCTCGATGTGCCGCTGGATATGAGCTTTGCAGAAACACTTGGCGATGACATTGCCGACATTCCGGACGCCTATGAGCGGCTGATTATGGATGTGATCCGCGGCAATCAGACCTTGTTCATGCGCGGAGATGAGGTCGAAGCGGCCTGGGCATGGACTGACCCGATTATCGAAGGCTGGGAACGTCGCCATGATGTGCCAAAACCCTATGATGTGGGATCGACCGGGCCGGAAGATGCCCTGATGATGATGCACCGGGACGGGCGCCGCTGGCGGGAGATCAAAGAATGAACCTGATCGAATATCCTGATCGCGAGTTGATGATGATCGACCTGGCCAACCAGATTGCGCACGAGCTGTCCGCTGCGCTGCACCATCAGGACCGGGTCAGCCTTTCGGTGCCCGGCGGAACCACCCCCGGCCCGATATTTGACACGCTGAGTGCCGTTGATCTGGACTGGTCACGCGTGGATGTGGTGCTGAATGATGAACGCTGGGTGCCGGAAAGTTCCGATCGCTCCAACACCCGCCTGCTGAAAGCGCGCCTGTTTCAGGGTTTTGCCGCCAAAGCGCACCTGCTGCCACTCTATGCTGAGGCGGAAACGCCGGAAGAACGGCTGGAGGAGTTGTCCGCCGGGCTGGAAAAAGCGTTGCCGCTGAGCGTGCTGTTGCTGGGGATGGGCGCGGACATGCACACCGCCTCGCTGTTTCCGGGGGCCGACAACCTTGATCTTGCACTGTCCCACGATGCGCCAGTTCTGGTGGCGATGCGGGCGCCGGGGGCGGGAGAGCCCCGCATCACCCTGAGCGCACCGGTGCTTAAATCAGCCGTTTCGACCCATATTGTTATTACCGGCGATGAAAAACTCCAGGCGCTTAAGGCTGCCCGCCATCTGACGCCGGCGGAAGCACCCGTTTCTGCTGTGCTGGGTGACGCAACTGTACACTGGTCCGCCTGAAGGAGCCTGAGATGTTTGAAAAACTGAAATCCCTTCACGTGGCGACGGCTGAACGCGCCATTCTGCAGCTGTTTGATGAAGAGCGCGCCGGAGATTTTTCGATACGTGCCGATGATCTTCTGTTCGACTATTCCAAAACCAATATCGATGCCGCTGCCCGCGACGGGCTGATTGAGCTGCTCAATTCGCGTGGTGTGGCCGCCAAACGCGCGGCGATGTTCTCTGGTGAAAAGATCAACGAAACCGAAGGGCGCGCCGTTTTGCATACCGCATTGCGCAACCTGGATGGCGAAGCGGTTAAGGTCGATGGTCAGGACGTAATGCCGGGCATCCAGGACACGCTGTCCCGGATGGAGACATTTGCCAGTGCGTTGCGCGGTGGCGAGATACTGGGCGCAGGTGGTGACCGGTTTACCGACGTGGTCAACATTGGCATCGGTGGCTCTGATCTTGGTCCGGCGATGGTTTATCTGGCGCTGGCACCTTACGCAAACGGGCCACGATGTCATTTTGTCTCCAATGTCGATGGCGCCCATATCTCTGACATTCTGGTAGGTTTGAACCCGGCGACCACCCTGGTGATTGTGGCTTCAAAGACTTTCACCACCATCGAAACTATGACCAATGCACAAAAAGCGCGCGCCTGGATCGTAGCCTCACTTGGTGAAACGGCCGCGGGGGCGCATTTTGTGGCGCTCTCCACGGCGGCGGATCACACCGCAGCTTTTGGCATCGCGCCGGAGCGGGTGTTTGGCTTTGAGGACTGGGTTGGTGGGCGCTACTCGGTCTGGGGACCGATCGGCTTGTCGCTGATGCTTGCAATTGGCGCTGATGATTTCCGTCAGTTCCTGGCCGGGGCACAGGCGATGGACCGCCATTTCCAACATGCGCCCTGGGCGGAAAACATTCCGGCGATGCTGGCGCTGGTGGGGATCTGGCACAACCAGATTTGTGGTCATGCCACCCGTGCGGTTTTGCCCTATGAACAGCGTCTGACGCGGCTGCCAGCCTATCTTCAGCAGCTGGAGATGGAAAGCAACGGCAAACGTGTGGCGATGGATGGCACAGATCTGCCTTATGAATCGGGACCGGTTGTCTGGGGCGAACCCGGCACCAACGGGCAACATGCGTTTTATCAGCTGATCCACCAGGGCACGCGGGTGATCCCTTGCGAATTCATGGTGGCACAAGAAGGGCATGAAGCGGAACTCGCGGACCAGCACCACCTTCTGGTCGCCAATTGCCTGGCGCAGTCCGAGGCGTTGATGCGGGGCAGAACGCTTGCGGAAGCCACTGAAATCATGTCGCAAAAAGGTCTGAGTGGTGATGAGATTGAGCGCCAGGCGCGCCACCGGGTTTTCCCGGGAAATCGTCCGTCTACCACGCTGGTCTATCCTAAATTAACCCCCTTCGTGTTGGGGCAGATCATTGCGATGTATGAACACCGGGTGTTTGTGGAAGGCGTGGTGCTGGGGCTGAATTCGTTTGACCAATGGGGCGTCGAGCTGGGCAAAGAGCTGGCGTTGGCGCTGAGCCCCGTGTTGGCCGGATCTGAGGACGGGGCAGACAAAGACGGTTCAACCCGGATGCTGGTCGCGCATCTGAAACGCTGAATTTTTTCGCCGGTGCAGGCCGCGATTGTCAGAGCGTTCACTACTCAGTGGTTTGAGCAGGCCCGAAAAAAGGGACTTGCCGGCACTGGTTCTGGCTAAGGAATGCGTTGTCAGTTCCGGGCATCTAAGGGATTTGCGCGAGTTTGAGATTGCCCGGCCCGGCCGAAAACGAACTAGCCCAACAGAGTTCCCAACTTCAGCGCGGCACTCATGTCGCCGCTGACTTTCAACTTGCCCAGCATCACCGCCGTCATCGGGTTTATGGAGCCGTCCAGCAGACCCTGAAAGGTTTTGGACGAGGCTTTCAGCGTGCAGTCGGCGGTCTCGTTGCTTAAAGCGGCACCGTTCTGACCGATCAGAATCGTGCCGACATCTTTGATCTGAAGCGCGATGCTTTTTTCAAGACCGCCTCCGGCCAGTTTTTCGTTCAGACCCCGAAGGGCAGTTTCCAGCATATCGGACATGTGGTCTCCGGCATTAATGTTTCAGCTGACCTTAACGTCAGTTGTGTCGTCGCTCCAAGCCGGACCCTGCGTCGCTTCGCTCATAATTAGTGATGACGGGAAGACTGCAGGAGAGATGTCGGCACCCGCTGCGCACCGGCTTTTGACGGAAGTCAAAGATAAAGCTAGGTATTTGGGTAAGCTTACCTTCTGACAGAGAGCCGTTGCAGCCGTCATGCGGCGGATGTTTGGTTGATGTAATTCGCCGGGAGCCTGGTGTTATGGCGCAGAAATTGGCATTTACGACCTCAGGACTGACCCGGACTTATGGTGCGGGTCAGGCGGCGGTGCATGCGCTGCGAGGTGTTGATCTTGACGTTCCGGCGGGTGAAATCGTTGTCTTGCTGGGCGCTTCAGGCAGCGGGAAATCAACGCTGCTGAACATTATCGGTGGCCTGGATCGTGCCACCTCGGGCAGCGTCAGGTTTGGCGGTGTGGATCTGGGCGCACTGTCGGACAAAGAACTGACGCTGTACCGGCGCCATCATGTGGGGTTTGTGTTTCAGTTTTACAATCTGATGCCGGGGCTGACTGCGCGCGAAAACGTCGAACTGGTGACCGAAATCTCCGATGATCCGATGGCGGCGGATGAAGCGCTGGCGCTGGTCGGGTTGCGGGAACGGATCGACCATTTTCCGGCTCAGCTTTCTGGTGGCGAACAGCAACGTGTTGCGATCGCGCGCGCTGTCGCGAAACGGCCGTCGCTGCTGTTTTGTGACGAGCCAACTGGCGCGCTGGACAGTACGACAGGGCGCATTGTGTTGCAGGTGTTGAAAGACGTGAATGAACAGACCGGCGCCACCGTTCTGATCGTGACCCATGCGGCGGCCACCGCTGCGATGGCGGACCGGGTGATCTATTTTGCCGATGGCGTCATTCGGGATGTGGTTGTGAATAAAGAGAAACTCCTGCCCTCAGAAATTGAGTGGTAGCCGGATGAGCCCGCTGAATCATAAACTGATGCGTGATCTCTGGCGGATACGGGGCCAGGCGCTGGCAATTGCGGCGGTGATTGCAACCGGTGTGTTGCTGATGGTGATGATGGCGGGTCTGGTCACATCGCTGCAGGAAACCAAACGCGCTTATTACGACCGCTACCGCATGGCAGACGTTTTTGCACCGGTGACACGCGCACCCGAACGGCTGCTGCGCAAGTTGGCGGCAATTGAGGGCGTGTCCGGGGTGCAGGGGCGCATCATTGGCAGTGCTTTGATTGACATAGCCGATCAGGCCCGGCCGGTGCGGGCGACAGTTGTGTCGCTGCCGGAAAGCGGCGTGGCCCGCCTGAACACCACCTATCTGGTCAGCGGGCGGATGTTGGCGCCAGACGGTGTTGATGAAGTGTTGCTGCTGGCCAGGTTTGCCGGCGCGCTTGGGTTTGAACCCGGCGACCGTCTGGATGTAACCCTGAACGGGGCGCGGCGCAGTTTTACCATTGCCGGCCTGGTGCAGTCACCGGAGTATCTCTATGCGGTTGCGCCGGGTGAGTTGGTGACAGATGCAGCGCATTTTGCGGTGCTCTGGATGAGTGAGCCGGCTCTGGCAGCCAGTTTTGATATGTCCGGTGCGTTTAATGAGGCTGTATTGTCGCTCACCCGCTCTGCAAACCTGGCCCGGGTGCTTGATGAAATTGATGCGCTGCTGGAACCCTACGGCGGGCTGGGAGCCTATGGGCTTGCCGACCAGGTGTCCAACCGCTTTGTATCAGATGAAATCTCCAGCCTCGCCACCAGCGGCCGTACGGTGCCGCCAGTCTTTCTGCTGGTGGCGGCTTTCCTGCTTTACATCGTGATTTCGCGCATCGTGACGGCGGAACGTGAAGAGATCGGCCTGTTGAAAGCGTTTGGTTACAGCAATGCGGAAGTCGGATTTCATTATCTCAAGCTTGTGCTGCTTATTGCGGTCGCGGGATCGCTTGCCGGCGGCTTTGCGGGCATTGTCGCCGGGCGATCGATGGTGGAACTCTATCTGCAGTATTTTAACTTCCCGCTGCTGGTCTTCCGGCTTGATCCGGGCGCATTTCTGATCAGCGTCGCTATCAGCGTGCTGGCAGCCTCTGCCGGCGGCATTATCGTATTGCGCAAAGTTGTCGCGCTGAATCCGGCAGCGGCGATGCGCCCGCCGGTGCCACAGGATTTCAGCGCCGTGGCGCAGATTGCACCGTTGGTGAGACGCTTTCTGGACCAGCCAAGCCGCATGGTGTTGCGACGGCTGACGCGCCAGCCGATGCAAATGCTGGGCGCGCTGACAGGCATTGCCGCAGGCACCGCGCTTACGGTGGCGATGATTTCACTGCTGTCGGGATTTGACCGGATGATCGCGGTTAGCTTTGGCATTGTGGACCGCAGCGATCTGACCGTTACCTTCACCCGGCCGGTGAGTGAAACGGCGCTTTTTGAGCTGGCAGCACTGCCCGGGGTGATCGATCTGGAGCCGGTGCTTTATGTGCCTGCGGTGTTGTCCAATGGCCTGCGTCGCTACCGTGGACCGGTCACAGGTCTGAAAGAACTGCCGCAGTTGAACCGCGCCCTGGATGGCCGGTTGCGTCCGATCGCCATGCGGCAGGACGGGCTGATCCTGGGCAACAGCCTGGCGCGGGTGCTGGACGTGCGCCCCGGGGATCAAGTCCACATAGATGTGCGCGAAGGGTCGCAGCCTCGGATCAGCCTGCCCGTGGTTGCAATTGCAGATACATTGCTGGGCGCGCCGGCGTATATGGATATTGCGGCGCTGAACCGGGCTTTGGGGCGGGGCGGGCAGCTTTCTGTGGCCTATCTGCGTGTCGACACGTTGCGCCTCGACGCTTTGTTTGACCAGCTGAACGCCATGCCGCTTGTGGCAGGGGCGCAGTTGAAAGCGGACACCCAGGCCGCCTATCAGACACAGATGGACAGCGGTGCCGGGGCAATGCGATTTGTGATGCTGCTGGTGGCCTCCGTGATCACCTTTGGCATCGTTTACAATGCGGCCCGCATCGCCTTTGCTGAACGTATGCGGGAGTTGGCCACTTTGCAGGTGATTGGCTTTACCCGCTCTGAGGTTGCTTTTGTTCTGTTTGGCGAGCTGGCGGTTGTCACGCTGCTGGCGCTGCTGCCTGGCCTGGCAGGAGGACATTACCTCTCTGCAGTGATCGCCGCAGGGTTCAGCACCGATATGTATCAGATCCCGGCGGCGACTACCCCGGCGGGCTTGGGCGCGGCGGCCCTGGCAGTGTTGATTTCGGCCGCTGTTTCTGGCTGGGTGGTGAAGCGGGATATCAACCGGATGGACCTGGTTTCCACCCTGAAAACAAAGGAGTAACGGTGTGGTCAAACGCTATTCGCGCAATGTCCTGACCCTGGTGGCTGCGGGCCTGATACTGGGAGCGCTGGCGCTCGCGTTCCGGCCAGTCGCGGTGCTGGTCGATCTGGGGGCCCTGCGCAGAGGCGCGATGACCGTGACCATAGATGAAGAAGGCCGCACCCGGGTGCATGATGCCTATACCGTGTCCACCCCGGTCGCCGGGCGGCTGTTACGCATAGATGTGGAGCCGGGGGACCCGGTGGTTGCCGGCGAAACCATCGTGGCACGTATGTTGCCAACAAATCCGGCGGTGCTGGATGCGCGCACCCGGGAACAGGCGCGTGCAACAGCGGCCGCGGCCCGGGCTGCACTGCGGCTTGCGGACGCTGATCTTCTGCGGGCGCAGGCAGAAGGCGAACTTGTTGTGTCCGATCTGCAGCGCACCAACGCCCTGGCGGCGCGTGGCATCGTCAGCCGGGCGGCGCTGGAACGGGCGGAGCAAAAGGCCCGCGCCGCAACTGCTGCGATGGACACCGCTGACGCGGCGGTCGCGATGCGCCAGGCTGAGCTGACAAATGCCGAGGCGCAGATGATTGGCTTTGATGACCCTGGCCTGGCCGCGGGCATCGGCAACGGCACCACCCGCAGTGATGAGATTATTCTGCGGGCGCCGGCGAGCGGCTATATCCTGCGGGTGCTGGAACGCAGCGAAACCACCTTGCCGGTCGGGGCGCCAGTGGTTGAAATCGGCGACATTGAAAATGATCTGGAGGTCGAAGTGAAACTTTTGTCCCGCGACGCGGTGCGGGTGCGGGTCGGCAACCGGGTGATTATTGACAATTGGGGTGGGGAAAATGAGCTGCAGGGGCGCGTCAGCCGGGTGGACCCCTGGGGTTACAGCCAGGTCTCGGCGCTGGGAGTGGAAGAGCAGCGGGTGAATACGGTGATCCAGTTCACCGGTGACAGCGCGGAGCGGCAAAGCCTTGGCCACGGGTTCCGGGTCCGGACGCGCATTGTGATCTGGGATTCTGCTGACGCGCTGATTGTGCCGTCCAACGCCTTGTTTCGCGATGGAACCGGCTGGGCGGTGTTTGTTCTCGCTGACGATCGCGCTGTGCTCACCCCGGTCACCATCGGCCATAACAACGGTCAGGACGCAGAAGTTCTGAGTGGGTTGTCGCTGCAGGATCAGGTGGTGCTCTACCCGGCCTCCGGGCTTGCGGATGGCAATCTGATCGCGCCACGGCAGTATTGACGTTCGCGACCCGGCAGACGGGCAGGGCGGAATGGCGGATCCAATAATCTTGAGCGGGTCTGTGGCGATCTGGCGATGCAACCGTGGCAGAATGGGCGAGCGTTCCGGCGATCAGATGGTGCCGGAACGGATCGGGCCGGCGCGCAGCATTTTACCGTGCAACTCTTCGCCCGGCAGCCAGGCAGCGAGCTTTTGGCGCAACTCCAGCAGCGCCGCCATATCAACCCCGGTCACCATGCCAAGGCGTTCCAGCATGTAAACACAGTCTTCCGTTGCGATATTGCCGGTGGCACCGGGAGCAAACGGGCAGCCGCCCAGGCCGCCAAGCGCCGCATCAAAGCGACGAACGCCAGCTTCGGTTGCCGCGACCACATTGGCCAGGCCCATACCACGGGTGTCGTGAAAATGAGCCGCCATTGCCGCCTGACCACAGCCTGGCATCGCATCGTGGAACAGGGTCGCCACGGATTTTGGGTCGGCGTGGCCCACAGTGTCGGCGAGGCTGATTTCGTCAGCACCAAAATCGGCAAGCTGTGCAGCGATGTCACAGACCCGCGCCGGATCGACCGCGCCCTGGATTGAGCAGCCAAACGACGTGGCGATGATGCAGGACAATTGCAGCTTGTCTGTGAGCCCGCGCGCCCTGCGTTCTTCAAACAATGTGCGGGCCATGGCGATGGAGGCGTCGGTGGAACGGCGGGTGTTGGCCTGATTGTGGGCTTCGCTGGCGGAAAGCACATAGGTGATTTTGCGCGCGCCCGCGTCCAATGCACGCAACGCGCCTTTGAAATTGGGCACCAGAACCGAGGCCAGCAAGCCTTTGATTTGCAGCGCACCAGTGAGCACCTCAGTGGCATCCGTAAACTGTGGCATTACTGACGGCGGTACAAATGATGTTACTTCAATCTCGTTAAAACCGGCGGCGGACTGGGTCGCACACCAGTCGAGTTTGATCTCTGTGGGCAGCTGCCTGGTCACCATCTGCAGCCCGTCGCGCAAGCCGACTTCGCGGATGCTTACTGTCTCAGTCATCGCAACCGCCCTTATGCGCCGGTAAAACGCGGTTTGCGTTTCTCGTTAAAGGCCAGGACACCTTCTTGCCGGTCGCGGGTGGGCACGGTGCGGTTATAGGCTTCGATTTCAAAAGCCAGCCCGTCACTCAGCGACATTTGCAGACCGCGGTGAATGGCGCTTTTGGCCTGGCGCACGGCAATCGGGGCGTTGGCGGCAATTTCAGACGCGGTGGCGATCACCGCCTCCAGCAGCGTTTCAGCGGGGTAAATGGCGTTGAGCAGACCCCAGTCCAGCGCGTCTTGTGCGGAAAAACGCCGGGCCGTCAGGATCAGTTCTTTGGCACGGCGTTCGCCCACCGCCCGTGCCAGGGTCTGGGTGCCACCGGCGCCAGGGATGATGCCGATACGGGTTTCGGTCTGGGCAAAGACGGCGGTCTCGGCACCATAGGCGAAATCCAGAGCTGCAGTGATTTCACAGCCGCCGCCATAGGCAGCGCCGTTGATGGCGCCGATTGTGGGCAGCGGGCAGTCCAGAATCGCGCGCGTCATGCGTTCAAAGATCACATGCTGTAATTTCCAGGCCGCGTCACTCATGCCTTTGCGTTCTTTCAGATCGCCGCCGGCGCAAAAGGCGCGCGTCCCGGCACCGGTCATCACCACCGCGCGTATGTCGCCCGCATCCAGGTTGAGGTCTTCAAACAGATGCATCAAATCGGTCGCCATCTGCGTGTTGAACGCGTTGGAGGCCTCGGGGCGGTTCAACGTGACCAGCAGAACATGGTCGGCGGGCCGGCTTTGCAACAGGGTGGTGAAAGTACGGGTCATAAGGGCATCCTGTAGAGAACAGTCAGTTTGTGCAGATCATCGGGCAGGGGTGATCATAGCGCAATTCAAATTTTGGCAGGCCTTCTATGCCATTTTGCTATTGATCCCGGTCAGGGCTGCACCAGATCAGCGCCCGGGCGGGCCTCAAGCTCGCCGCTGGCCAGCATTCCGGCCAGCACGTCTTTCAACAATATGATTACCGCATCGGTGGCGCGAGTGGTCGGGCGTTGCGACGGCTGGGCAAGGATAAGCTCGCGACGGGGTGTTTGAGGCAAGATACGACGGGTCTCCAACTGGCCAGCCTGACGCTCTGCGGCGACGCTGGAGGCGGGCATGAACGTGTGGCACAGGCCGGCTTTGACCATCGCAACCAGGATCGGAAAACTGTCGACATCATAGGCAGATTGCAGTTCCACCCCGTGGTCACGGGCGATGCGGTCAATCACCATGCGTGGCCCCATCGGACGGCTGAGCAGCGCCAGAGGCAACGTGGCCAACTGGTGAATGCTGATAGTATCGCCCTGATCAGGAAGCGCTCCGGGCGGGCTGAGCAACACGATGTCCTCAGTGAGCAATGCGCTGGTCCGCAAGTGATAGGCCTCCGTCGGCCCATAAAGAAATCCGGCGTCAACGGTGCCATCCTGGAGCCATTCCAGCAGGCTCGTGGAATACGCTTCTTTCAGATGCAGGGTGACGCCCGGCAGCTCTTTGCCGACCCGTTGCAAGAGGTGCACCGCCAGCGCGGGGGTCACCGTAGGCAGCACGCCCAGCGTGACCTGACCACTGATGCGTTTGCCCTGAGAGCGCACGTGAGCGACGGATTGTTCCAGCTGATACAGCGGCCCTGAGACCTGGCGCAACAGGTCGCTGCCAGCTTCGGTCAGCTCCATGCCGCGCACATGGCGGTCAAACAGCGGCACGCCAACACTGTGTTCCAGCAGCTTGATCTGCCGCGACAAAGCGGGCTGCGCGATGCGCAACCGGTCCGAAGCGCGGCTGAGTGAGCCGGTCTCCGCGACGCAGATAAAGGTTTTCAACTGTTTGAAATCCATGTGGTGCCTTGCCGTTTTGTTATAGATGCCATGCTGCGATTATAGTTTTCTTATGGGGTGAGGCAATGCAGAGTTCGGCGGTCACAGACGCGGTTGTTGACGAAGCACACGACAAAGACAGGGAAATGAGCGGATCATGGGGTTAAACCGGGAATTAGATGGGATTCTTGTTGTGTCGCTGGAACAGGCGGTGGCGGCGCCCTATTGCGGCCTGCTACTGGCCGACAGCGGCGCACGGGTGATCAAAGTTGAACGCCACGAAGGCGATTTCGCCCGTGGATATGACACCGGCGCCGGTGGGCAGAGCAGTTTTTTTGCCTGGCTGAACCGGGGCAAAGAATCGATCTGCCTTGATCTGAATGCGGATGACGACCGGGCGTTGCTGGAAAACCTGCTGCTGGATGCCGATGTGCTGTTGAGCAATCTCGCCCCTGGCGCGCTGGCGCGCAAAGGGCTGACCGGTGCGGCGTTGCGCAAAAGAAATCCCGGGCTGATCACCTGTGCGATTTCCGGCTATGGCGGCACCGGCGCGGGTGCAGATAAGAAAGCCTATGATTTCCTGGTCCAGGCTGAAAGCGGTCTTTGTTCTGTCACCGGAACAGCGGAGGGGCCGGCACGTGTGGGCATTTCCATCACTGATATCTCCACCGGGCTGACCGCCTATTCGGCGATCTTGCGAGCGCTGATCCAGCGTGGCAAAACCGGAGTTGGCATTGATCTGGACATTGCGATGTTTGATGTGATGGCGGACTGGATGAATATGCCTTTGATGGGCCATCGGTATCTGGGCGGTGCGCCGGCGCGGCTGGGGCTGACCCATGCGAGTATCGCGCCTTACGGGGCGTTTGCCGCCGGGGACGGTACGCAGATATTGCTGGCGATCCAGAATGAACGGGAATGGGTCGCTTTCTGTGACAGCGTTCTGGAGTTGCCTGGGCTGGCGCGGGAGACGCGTTTTGCCGACAATGCCAGCCGGGTGCGCAACCTGGCGGCGCTGACCACAATCATCAATGCGCAGTTCGCCGGGCTTAGTGGTGACGCCTTAAGTGCCCGGCTGAAAACGGCGCGCATTGCCACCGCACGGCTGAACAGCGTGGCGCAATTGTCAGAGCACAGCGCGCTGCGTAATCTGAGCGTGCGTTTTGGCGAGGCTGAAGTGCAGGTGGCGGATCTGCCGGTTAAAACAGACGGGGCCCGCGCGAGAAATGTGCCGCTGCTGGATCAACATGGCGCTGCGATCCGCGCCGAATATTCCCGTGCCACGGCTGAGGGCGCGGGCCGGCCGCAGATGCCGCAACCTGAACCGACGCTCTGAGCCAGAGTTGACCTAATCGAAAGCGAGACGATGAACTACCAACTGGACCACCCCGAAATTCGTGAAGCCGTTTCCCGCCTTTGTGCTGATTTCCCTGGTGAATACTGGCAGAAAACGGACCGTGCGCAGGCCTATCCGGGCGAATTCGTGCAGGCTCTGACCGAGGCGGGGTATCTGTCGGCGCTGATCCCTGAGGAATATGGCGGGCTGAGCCTGACTATTTCAGCCGCCGCTGCAATTCTGGAAGAGATACACCGCTCCGGCGGCAATGCCGGGGCCTGCCACGCGCAAATGTACACAATGGGCACGGTGTTGCGCCACGGATCGGACGCGCAAAAACAAAAGTATCTGCCTGCCATTGCTGAAGGTACGTTGCGGCTGCAGGCCTTTGGGGTGACGGAGCCCACCAGCGGCACGGACACCGGATCATTGCGCACTTTTGCCAGACGCGAAGGCGACGGGTTCATCGTCAACGGCCAAAAAATCTGGACCTCGCGGGCGGAACATTCCGATCTCATGTTGCTGCTGGCACGGACCACGCCGCGTGACAAAGTCGCGAAAAAGACCGACGGTCTGTCCGTGTTCCTCGTTGATATGCGCGATCTGCCGGAGAAAACGCTGACCATCCGCCCGATCCGCACCATGATGAACCATTCGACCACAGAGTTGTTCATGGACAACATGCCGGTGCCGGCGGAAAATATGATTGGCGAAGAGGGCAAGGGGTTCCGCTATATTCTGTCGGGCATGAATGCCGAGCGCATCCTGATTTCAGCCGAATGTATTGGCGACGCCAAGTGGTTCATTGAAAAAGCTGCTGCTTATGCCAGTGAGCGTTCCGTTTTTGGCCGCCCCATCGGTCAGAACCAGGGGGTGCAGTTCCCCATTGCCCGCGCCTATGCCCAGATGCGTGCCGCTGAACTGGTGTTGAAAGAGGCGATCCGGCGCTACGAGGCCGGTGAAAACCCGGGCGAAGAGGCGAATATGGCCAAGATGCTGGCGGCGGATGCGTCCTGGGCTGCGGCGGAGGCCTGTGTGCAGACATTTGGCGGATTTGGCTTTGCAGAAGAATATGATGTGGAACGGAAATTCCGCGAAACCCGATTGTATCAGGTGGCGCCGATCTCGACCAATCTGATCCTGAGCTATCTGGCCGAGCATGTGCTCGATATGCCGCGTTCCTACTGAAAGGCCTTGCTGTGACCCGAGACATCTCTGCTGAAATCGCCCGGTTTGTTGTGACATGCGACGGGGCGTCTGTGCCGCAAAGCGCGCGGGACGTGATGAAATTGTCGCTGCTGGACTGGGTGGCGGTGACGCGGGCCGGGCAGGCGGAGCCGGTCGCGGAGATTGTGCGCTCCATGGTGGCGGAGGAGGGCAGTACCGGGCCCTGTACGGTCGCTGGTCTGGAGCATGGATTGGCACCACGCGGGGCGGCGCTGATCAATGGCACGATTTCCCATGCGCTGGATTATGATGACACCCATTTCATCTATCTCGGCCATCCCAGTGTCGCAGTGGTGCCGGCGGCGCTTGCTCTTGCTGAGGCCGAGGGCGCGAGAGCGTCTGAGTTTCTGGAGGCTGCGTTGATTGGCGTCGAGATCGCCTGCCGTATGGGCGACTGGATCGGTGGGGCGCATTATCGCAAGGGTTTTCACATCACCGCGACTGCTGGCAGCTTTGGTGCGGCGGCGGCGGCGTCCCGACTGTTGAAGCTGAATGAGGCACAGACGCTGACGGCGCTGAGCATTGCGGCGTCGCGTGCAGCGGGGGTGCGGGCGCAGTTTGGCAGCATGGGCAAACCCTATCACGCGGGCATGGCGGCTTCTTCCGGAGTTGAAGCGGCGATGCTGGCGGCGCGGGGTTTTGTGGCCGCCGACCGCGGGCTGGAGGCGCCCCAGGGCTTTGCAGAAACCCATGATGCCGCAGGTCACGACGCAGCGTTTGACGATTTGGGCCAACGTTATGTATTTGAAACGGTGCAACATAAATTCCATGCCTGTTGTCATGGGTTGCATGCTGCACTGGAGGCGCTGACGGAGTTGAAATCAGCGCATAGTTTCAGCCCGGATATGGTCGAAGCAGTGACGATCACTGTGCAGCCGCGCTATCTGACCGTGTGTAATCTGCCGGCGCCACGCAGCGGGCTGGAGGCCAAATTCAGCTATCGTCTGACTACCGCGATGGCGCTGAGCGGGCATGATACGGCCCGGCTGGACAGCTACACAGATGCGGTTTGCAGCGATCCTGGTATGACAAGCCTGCGCGACCGGGTGCGGGTGAAGACCGAAGAGGGCATGGTTGGCACCGTGGCGCAGGTGGAGATTGTATTGAAAAACGGTGACCGCCTGAGCGCGCAGCACGACCTTGCGCATTTGCCCGATCTGACCACGCGCCGCGCCAAAGTCCGTGCAAAAGCCAGCAGCCTGTTGGGGGAGGTGGCCGAGGCCAGCCTTTGGTCCACGATCTCGGGGGAAACCAGCCTGGCGATTTTGAACGGTTGAGCCTGGGCAGATGCTAAGGTGCTTATAGAATGCCGCTGAGCGGGCCCGGGCGTCGTTCCGGGAGGCTCTCCGGGATTTGCTGCCCGACGCAGCCATTGTAGTCCCGTTCCGGCCCGGCTGAATATGGAGGCACGATTTGCCAACTGAACATTGTGCCGGTCCTGGATTTCCATGTTTCAGCCACATCACTAACACCAGGCGGCGGATTGTTTTCAGCGCTGTCAGGGAGTTGTCGAGTGTACCGGCGGCCATTTATCGCTGCTTTATTCCCACGGCGGAACATAAAGGGATGCTTTGATGCGGTCCATGACAACGGTGGTTTTGAAGCCCTTGATATCGGGATTGTCATAAAGAAAATGCCGGGTGAATTCCTCGTATTCATTCATATCCCTCGCACTGATAATCAAAATAAAATCTGTGTCCCCGGTCACGTAATAGGCGCTCATCACACTGGCTTCATTGCGCACAGATTTCTTGAAATGATCAATGATATCAGATCGTTCACGCTCCAACTGCACAGCGATGATCATGGTGAGAGACCGTCCGACGGCCGTGTTGGAGACCACCGAGATATCACCTTCAATGATCTTGTCTGCGCGCAACCGGTTCAGGCGACGTTGTGCAGAAGTGGGCGACAGACCGACTCTCTCAGACAGCTGTGCCGAGGTGAGCTGGTTGTTCAGCTGGACCTCGTGAAGGATTTTTCGATCCAGCGTATCCAGTGTGCGTGATTTAGCCATCTTTACCCAACCCTTGCATAATTAATGCGGGAAATACTCAAGTACGCGTCATTTTACCAGTGCCAGCAGCTAGGATGATCATATTCGCGTTTTGCTCCTGATCATGAAACGGTTCAACTCCGGACAGAGCAGGGCCAGACATGCGAACTGTTTATGACCGAAAAAATGACCGGTGCGGGAGGCAGAACCTCAGTGACCGCGCCAATTGAGCCCCGCAGAGCAACGGAGATGCACCTATGACGACACCGGTACTGGCCTTTACCGTTCAGGAATATGACGCACGGATCGCAAAAACCCGCAGGGCAATGGAGGCCGCCGGGATCGACACGCTGATCGTTACCGACCCGGCCAATATGGCCTGGCTGACGGGTTATGACGGTTGGTCGTTTTATGTGCATCAGGCGGTGATACTGGGTTCATCCGGTGCGCCGCTGTGGTGGGGCCGGGCAATGGATGCGCTGGGGGCAAAACGCACCGTTTTCATGAGCCCTGAACATATTTTTGGCTATGAAGACAGCTATGTGCAGAACCCGGACAAACACCCGATGCAGGATCTGGCGCGGCTTATCTCGGCTCAGGGCTGGCAAGGCGGCCGCATCGGTCTGGAGATGGACAATTATTATTTCACTGCGGCGGCTTATCTGTCGCTGTTGCAGAACCTGCCTGAGGCGAAATGGGCGGATGCCAACGGCATGGTCAACTGGCAGCGCACGGTAAAAAGCGCGACAGAGATCACCTATATGCGCCGGGCTGCAAAAATCGTTGAAAAAATGCACGCCACTGTTGTCGAGCGCGCGGTGCCGGGCATGAAGAAAAATGAACTGGTCGCAGATATATATCACGCGGCGATTACGGGCGCCGATGGTCACTGGGGAGATTACCCGTCGATCGTGCCGCTGGCGCCCTCTGGTGCCGATGCAACTGCTGCGCATCTGACCTGGGACGACAGCGAGTTGAAAACGGGCGAAGCAACCTTTTTCGAGATCGCAGGTGTGTACCGCCGGTACCATGCGCCCCAGTCGCGTACGCTGTTTCTTGGTGAGCCGCCAAAGAAATACCGCGCGGCCGAGAACGCCGTTCTGGAGGCGGTTGCCGCTGGAATGGAGCAGGCAAAACCGGGTAATCTGACCGAAGATATCGCCCATGCGTTCAACAGCACGCTGAACCGGCTGGGATTTGAAAAAGACAGCCGTTGTGGTTATTCCATTGGGCTTTCTTACCCGCCGGACTGGGGCGAACGCACCTACTCGCTGCGTGGCAATGACAAGACCATATTGGAAGCCGGCATGACGTTCCACTTCATGCCAGCGCTTTGGCTGGACGACGGTGGCATTGAAATCACCGAACCTGTGCTGATCACGGAAACCGGCGCGGAAAACCTGTGCAATACGCCGGCTGAGCTGACGGTAAAGGGATAAATCATGCGCGATTCCGCTATTACATGCACCATCGATCTGGATGCCGACGGTGTGCATCACGGGCATCTCCGGCTGCCTTACAGCCGCGACGACAGCGCCTGGGGCTCGGTGATGATCCCCATTACCGTTGCCAAAAACGGTACAGGGCCGACGGCTTTGCTGACCGGGGCCAATCACGGCGACGAATATGAAGGACCGTTTGCTCTTGTCGAACTGGCGGCGACGATCCAGGCGAAAGACCTGAGCGGGCGCGTGATCATTGTGCCGTTTATGAACCAGCCCGCCTTTGCGGCAGGTACCCGCACCTCGCCGATCGATCAGGGCAATATGAACCGCGCCTTTCCTGGGCGTCCGGATGGCACGGTTACCGAAAAAATCGCGGACTATTTTCAGCGCTACCTGCTGCCGCTGGCCGATGTGGTGCTGGACTTCCATTCCGGCGGCAATACGTTGGATTTCCTGCC
The DNA here is from genome assembly GCF_003333265.1 of Candidatus Halocynthiibacter alkanivorans. Taxonomy (GTDB): domain Bacteria; phylum Pseudomonadota; class Alphaproteobacteria; order Rhodobacterales; family Rhodobacteraceae; genus Halocyntiibacter_A; species Halocyntiibacter_A alkanivorans. Next base: position 18,197 of record NZ_QOLB01000095.1, on the reverse strand, counting down.
GTTTGCAGCCTCGCACATTCTGGAAGACAAGGAACAGGAAGCCCGCTGCAGTGCTGCGCGTGATGCATTTAACGCGCCGTTCAGCACGCAGATGCTCGAGATAGATTCGGCTGGCATGTATGATGATGCCGCCGAGGCGATGGGAAAGGTCTTTGTCACCACTGAGCTTGGCGGCGGCGGCACCACCACGCCAGATGTCATAGAAATCGCCCGCAAAGGGCTGCGCAATGTGCTGATCCACGCCACTATCCTGCGGGGCGAGTTGTCTCGGGGGCCGACGCGCCACCTGTCACAGTCGGACGCGGCGTGTTTCCACTTCTCTCCGGGCCGCGGCCTGGTGGAATATTGCGTTTCCCTGGGAGCGCCGGTGGAAAAAGGCGATCTGCTGGCCCGCATCTGGGCAACTGAGCAGACAGGCCAGCCCCCGCTGGACATCATCGCCAAAACAGACGGGCTTTTGACCACGCGCCACGCCAAAGGGCTGATCCAGCCCGGCGATTGCCTCGCGGTACTGGCCCGGGAAATCCTCTGACAGAAAGACAGAATATGCTGACCAATGATACACTCGCCCAGTGGGATCGCGAGAACTTTTTCCATCCCTCAACCCATCTTGCCCAACATGCGCGTGGCGAAACCGCGACGCGGGTCATCACCTCCGGGGAAGGCGTCTATATTGAGGACCGCGACGGGCGCAAAATGCTTGACGCCTTTGCCGGGCTGTATTGTGTCAACGTCGGTTATGGCCGCAGTGAAATTGCCGAAGCGATTTCCAAACAGGCGCATGAGCTGGCCTATTACCATTCTTATGTCGGCCACGGCACCGAGGCCTCGATCACCCTTGCAAAGATGATCCTGGACCGCGCGCCTGCAAATATGTCCAAAGTCTATTTTGGTCAAAGCGGCTCGGACGCGAATGAGACCAACATCAAACTGGTTTGGTATTACAACAATATTCTGGGCCGCCCGGAGAAGAAGAAAATCATTTCGCGCTGGCGCGGCTATCACGGCTCGGGCCTGATGACCGGATCTCTGACCGGGCTTGAACTGTTCCACAATAAGTTTGATCTGCCGCTGTCACAGGTGTTGCACACTGAGGCGCCTTATTATCTGCGCGGCAAGGTTGCGGGTATGTCGGAAGAAGAATTTTCCGCCGATTGTGCCGCGAAGCTCGAAGCGATGATCCTTGCGGAGGGCCCCGACACTGTTGCGGCCTTTATCGGTGAACCAGTTCTGGGCACCGGTGGCATCGTTCCGCCGCCTGCAGGCTACTGGGCTGCGATTCAGGAGGTCCTGAAAAAATATGATATCCTGCTGATTGCGGATGAAGTCGTCACCGGTTTCGGGCGTCTTGGCAGCATGTTTGGTTCCTCTCACTATGGCATTGAAGCGGATATTATCACTATCGCCAAAGGGCTGACCTCGGCCTATGCACCGCTGTCGGGGTCTATTGTGTCGGACAGGATGTGGACCGTTCTGGAACAGGGGACCGATGAAAATGGCCCCATTGGCCATGGCTGGACTTATTCCGCCCACCCAATTGGTGCAGCGGCCGGGGTGGCCAATCTGAAGCTTATTGATCAAATGGGCCTGGTGGAAAACTCAGCAACAACTGGCACTTACATGTTGCAAAAACTCAACGAAGCCTTTGCAGATCACCCAAATGTCGCCCAGGTGCGGGGCGAAGGCCTGATGTGCGCGGTGGAATTTGCCGAGACAAAATCGCCCATGGGGTTTTTCGATCCCGCGGCGAAAGTCGGGCCGGCGATCTCTGCCGCGATGGCGAAACGGGACGTGATTGCCCGGGCTATGCCGCAGGGCGACATTATCGGTTTCGCCCCGCCGTTGTGCATCACGCCAGACGAGGTGGACCAGGTCGTATCGGTCGCCAAAGAGGCTGTCGCAGAAGTGCTTGGTTAAAACTCCAGGTTGTCTTGTGGTGTGCCACCGCCTTAAACCCTTCGACAACGCGCCTGTTTCAGAACCAGGCGCGTTGCCGCATTGTGGCGCCCTGACCACGCTTCTTCACGCCGGAATCTAAGCGATCGCGGGTCGGGAACACTTTGCGTGTCGTACCCGTGTTTTTGGGGTTGGTACCCAGGTGGATACACTGCTGAACCTTGTTCCTGCCTGACTTGAGATGGCGGGAACTGCGTCACTAATTTCCGGGGGGCACTCAGCACGCAGATAAACGTCTCCTGGATTTTGAACGCCAGCCCGTCTGAGAGAACCCTGGAAGTTGCTACTGCACGACAGGAACAGATGGAATATTACTGCGTCCCGGCGCGCAGCCACGGCAATGTAATGCTTGACCGTCCGTGCCCGATTGCCAATCATGTATGCCCCTCCAGATCGGATCGCGAAGTGAATATCAAACAACTCAAAACGCTGTTGGCTGTCGTTGAAATGCGGTCCTTTGCTGCTGCGGGCGACAAGATCGGTTTGTCCCATTCCGCAGTCAGCCTGCAGATCAAAGCGATGGAAGACGAGCTGGGGGTCTTACTGTTTGACCGGATTAAGCGCCCGCCTGTTCCCACCGCCAGGGGGCGTGCACTTGCGGATCACGCGCGCAAGACACTTGTTTTGTTTGATGCCTCCGCTGCGGTCGCAAAAGGCGAACTGGTGCGTTCAAACATCACCATCGGCGCGGTTCCCACTGTGCTTGCAAGTTTTTTGCCCGCCAGTCTGAAGCGGTTGCAAACTCAGTTTCCCGAGCTGCAGATTGATGTCTGCAGCGGGGGTTCGGCCACGTTGACCGCCGATCTTGTAGATGGTGGCCTGGATATTGCAGTATGTACCAGGCCGGTAAATCCGGTCCCGGGGCTTGACTGGCACCCGGTTGCGACCGAGCCATTCGCCGTCGTGGCGCCGGTTGATGCAGAAGGCGATAGCTATCAGGCGCTTCTCAGAAATCACCCGTTCATCTGGTTTAACCGCAAATCCTGGGCCGGGCGGAAAATTGAGGAGCAGCTGACCCAGCAGAAGATTGTTGTCAATGCGACGATGGAAATTGACTCGCTGGAGGCGATTTCAAATCTTGTGGGGGAAGGTCTTGGCGTTTCGATTGTGCCGGTCTGCAAAGGCCAGCGTCTGTTCTCTGAACAGGTCCGTACTGTGCCCTTCGGCAGCCCGGTGTTCAGCCGTGAAGTCGGTGCGTTTACCAACACCGATGGCCGTTCCGATCTGGTGATTGATGTTTTTGTTGAGGCCTTGCAGACGTTGTGAGGAAGCTTGAGGAAACCTCATGCAATTAACAACAAAACTATATTAGCAATATGTATTCTGATGACGGTAGGCTGAAGGTACCAAATCAGAGGTATTCTTTCAGATGTCAGAACGATCACCAGTATTAGCTGCAGCCGCCGCAAGCCCGTCTTTCACCTTGTCGCCCGGACAAATCGCTGTGCAGAACATTGCCCGCGACGTGGCAGAGACTGTTGCCGGCCCGGCGGCGCAGCACACCGATCAGAGCGAGACGTATCCGACTGCGGTTGTGGAAGCATTGACCCGTGCTGGGCTGATGGGGATGACTGTTCCTGCTGAGCTGGGCGGGCCGGGACGCAGCTATTTCGACGTCGCACTTGTTGTTGAAGAACTGGCGGCGCATTGCGGCGTGTCAGGTCGCATCGCGGTCGAAGGCAATATGGGCGCGGTTGGCGCGATCATCGCATATGGCACGCCGGAGCAGCGCGAAATTGCCGCGCAACACGTTTTGGGCGGCGACAAACCAGCGATCTGCATCACCGAACCTGAGGCCGGCAGTGCCGCGACCTCGATGACCACAACCGCCCGGCGCGAGGGCGACAGCTGGGTTCTGAACGGCAAGAAACACTGGATCACCGGCGGTGGTGTATCAAAACTCCATCTGATTTTTGCCCGTGTCATTGAAGATGGCGAAGACAAGGGTATTGGCGGATTTATGGCGTTTCTGGGCGAAGACGGGTTGACCATCGGGGCACGTGAACCTGCGATGGGGCTGCGCGGCATTCCGGAAACCGAAGTGATTTTTGACAATCTGCGCCTGCCGGCGGACCGGTTGATCACCCCGGCCGAAGGCATCCGGCGCGGTTTTTCCGGGCTGATGAACGCCTATAACGCGCAACGTGTCGGCGCGGCGACGGTTGCGCTGGGAATTGCGAGGGGGGCATATGACGCTACGCGGGCGTTCCTGAAAACCCGCGAACAGTTTGGCCGCCCGATCGCAGAGTTTCAGGGGCTTCAGTGGATCGTCGCTGACATGGCCATCCAGATTGACGCGGCACGGTTGATGATCTGGAATGCTGCGCTCAGCGCGGACACCCGGCCATCTGGCTTTCCGGATCCGCTGCTGGCGGCGCAGGCCAAGATTTTTGCCTCGGAAATGGCGGTGAAAGTCACCAATGATGCGCTGCAATTGCATGGGGCGCGCGGCTATTCGCGCAACTGCAGTATTGAGCGGATGCTGCGTGATGCGCGCATGTTTACCATCGGTGGCGGCACCGCGCAGATGCTGCGTAATCTTGTTGCGGGCAAGGTTCTGGAGATGAAAACACCACAGACGCGCGGCGGTTATCTGCCTCCGGAAGAAAGAGGCTGAGCCAGATGACCAATACAGTTTCCAGCCGCCAGTCCGCCTCTGAAGTCATCGCCGAACGGCTGTATCAGGCCGGCTGTCGCCACGCTTTTGGCATTCCTGGTGGCGAAGTTCTGGCAATGATGGATGCGCTCGATGTTGCCGGGCTGAAAATCACCCTGGTGAAACACGAAAACTCCGGCGGCTTTATGGCCGAAGGCACCTGGCATCACGACGGTGCGCCGGGCGTGCTGTTTGCCACCATCGGCCCTGGCATTGCCAATGCCGCCAATGTCATCGCCAACGCCTGGCAGGACCGGGTGCCGATGATTGTGCTGACCGGTTGTGTGCCGGCGCTTGAAGCCCAGACCTATACCCATCAGGTTTTTGATCATGTGAAATTCCTCGAACCGGTAAGCAAGGCCGCGTTCCGGGTCGAGCCCGGCACGGCCGGTGTTCTCATCGACAAGGCCATCAATATCGCCACGTCCGGCCGGCCTGGTCCGGTGCTGCTGGATGTGCCGGTTGATGTGCAGCGTGAAATGTCAGACGCCTGGTATAAACCCCGCTTCAGGCCCCAGTCCGCGATGGCGCCCGCCGGCGCGGATCTTGACCTGGCACAGGGCTGGCTGCGCTCCGCCAAACGTCCTTTGCTGCTTGCCGGCGTGGATGTGCTGACACAGTCGGCTTCTGACGCTGTTGCCAGGTTTTGCGTTGAAAACTCTGTTCCCCTGATCACGACCTATAAGGCCAAAGGCGTACTGGACGAGGCCCATGCATTGTCACTGGGCGGCGCAGGCCTGTCTCCGCTTGCTGACAAGATCCTGCTGCCGCTTATTCAGTCCTCCGACTGTCTGATCCTTGCCGGGTATGATCCGGTTGAGATGCGGATCGGCTGGCGGGATCTGTTTGCTGCAGATCAGAATGTCATCGATATTTCTGCGGAAAGAAACAGCCATTATATGCATCAGGCACCGGTGAATTTCACCGGGGATATTGCCGCCACCCTGTCGGCGATCGGGGCAGGTTCTGTGCCGGAAGCCCCCTGGCCATCTGATGAAATACCCGCCACAAAATCAGCCCTGCAGGAGCTCTGTTTTTTAGGCGAGGTCTGGGGCCCGGCTGCGGTGGTGGATGAGGCGCGCAAAGCGTCTCCTGCCGGCACGGTCGCAACCGTTGACAGCGGCGCGCACCGCATTGTGCTGTCTCATGTCTGGCAATGTGACGCGCCCCACGGCTTGCTGCAATCGTCGGCTCTGTGCACCATGGGCTGCGCCGTGCCGCTGGCCATCGGTCGCAAAATCGCCGAACCGGACCGGCCGGTGATCGCATTTGTCGGGGATGCCGGCGTCGAAATGTTTCTGGGAGAGCTTGCCACGGCCCGCGACCATGGGTTGGGGATTCCGGTGGTGGTGTTCGTTGATGAACAACTTGGTCTGATCGAACTGAAACAACGTGGCAGCGAGATGCGCAACCTGGGCGTTGAGTTCCCTGGCACCGACTTTACTGCGGTGGCCGTTGCAATGGGTGGGGCAGGGGTGACCTGCCACGACCGCGCCAGTCTGAATGACGCGATACAGACGGCGTACGGGCGCAATACCTTTACCCTGATTTCTGCTGTTATCGGAAGGAATGCTTATGATGGTCGTATCTGAGGCAACACACAGTTCCACAGGGTCTTTTGAGTGCGCCTGCGTTACCAGCGCATATTCACCCGTCAAAGCGTGGTTCCTGATCGCGCGCCGCCGCGGTCAGCTGGCCTTCAAACACCTGGAGGTGACAATATGAGCGGACCTCTCAAAGGCATTAAAGTCCTCGACCTGAGTCGCATTCTTGCGGGCCCGACGGCGACCCAGCTGCTTGGCGATCTGGGTGCTGAGGTTATCAAAATTGAAAACCCGGTGACCGCAGGCGATGATACGCGAAGCTGGGGGCCTCCGTTTGCGCTTGATGCGTCCGGCGCGCCAACCGATCTCAGCGCCTATTTCATGTGTGCAAACCGCAACAAGAAATCGGTCGCGATTGATATCAGTACGAAGGCCGGTCAGAAACAGGTTAAGTTACTGGCGGAAAACGCGGATATTATCGTCGAAAACTTCAAACCGGGCGCGTTGCGTAAATACGGGCTGGACTATGGCACTATGCTGGAAGCGTTTCCCCGGCTGGTTTACTGCTCGATTTCAGGCTTCGGGCAGACTGGTCCCAACAGTTCCAAACCCGGATATGATCTTATGGCGCAGGGCTACGGCGGCATCATGAGCCTGACCGGCGCGCCCGACGGTGAGCCGATGAAAGTCGGCGTCGGCGTCGCAGATGTGATGTGCGGCATGTATGCGACGGTCGGCATTCTGGCGGCGCTCCGGCATCGGGATCACACCGGTGAAGGCCAGCATATTGATCTGGCCCTGGTTGATACCCAGGTCGCCTGGCTGGTCAATCAGGGGGTGAATTACCTCACCTCAGGCAAGGTGCCCGAGAGACACGGCAACGGCCATCCGAATATTGCGCCTTACCAGGTGTTTCGGGCCCTGGACGGGGATGTGATTGTGGCCGTAGGCAATGACACACAGTTTCAGCGGTTTGCGCATTGGCTCGGTGTCGCGGATCTTGCCACAGATCCGATGTTCGCCACCAACCCGGCACGACTGGAAAACCGCGATGCGCTGACCAGCTTGCTGGAGCCTCTGATCATCCGACACTCGGTTCAGGCGGTTCTGGACGGGCTTGAAGCCGGGAATGTTCCGGTCGGACCTGTGAACACACTTGATACTGTCTTTGCATCGGATCAGGTCGCGGCCCGCGAAATGAAAATTACCATGACCACAGGCGCTGAAGCTGACCAGACTGTGGACCTGATCGGCAACCCGCTTAAGTTTTCGAAAACACCGGTGTCTTACAGGCGGGCGCCGCCGACGTTCGGCCAGCACACAGCCGAGGTTTTGGACACGTTATCAAATCACTCCGGACCACCGTAGCCGGTTCGGTGCCGGCAGGGGCACAGCTGTTGAGCAGGGGGGTGTCTGGTATTTCGGCACCGGGCGCTGACAGAGCGTTTTGTGTGGTCTGAACTGGGTATCTGTTGAGGAGGCGGGCGCGTTCGCGGCGCGGTCAGGACACGGGTTCCGCCGGTGTCTGGCACTGGCCCGAGGAGTGCGGGCCAGCGCTGTTTTATTGGTTCACAAACGCGCCTAGAAAAACTTTTCAAACGCGACCGACAGGTAGTTGTCCTGCCGGAACCCATAAAGCGGGTTGCTTGTATCCGTATTTCTGACCGCCTGAGCCTGGATTTTCAGCAACACTCCGATGTCGAGCCGCCGCTCATATTCCGCGCGAAGTGAGGTGGTGCCGTCTTCCAGATCGATCACCGCGCCGACCAGCGCGCTGGTATCCTGGGAATCGTTGGCCGCCCAGCGGGTACCGACAAACAGGTCATTCTGAAACACGGTCCCCGGCGCATCAGCGCCCCGGTCATCATAGAGATATTCACTGATAACGCCCAGGTCGCCGTCCGATCCGCCAACCTGGTAGAAGGTATACTCAAAACCGGTGACCACGGCCGCGAAGGTGTCAAAATCATCGCTGCCCCGCGCAATAGCCTCCAGTTTCCACAGCACGTTGTCTCCGGTGTACTGGGCGTCAACGCCGGTCTGCCAGATGCGCCCGTAATAGGGATCAAGCGCCGTGCCACCGCTGTTGGGGGTCAGCATGGCTTCTCGCGAGGTGCCGTAAAAGGCAGACAGGCCCAGATCAATGCTGCCAAACGTATTGTAATAGCGCAGGGCAAAATCCGGCGCCCATTCTTCGCGGTCATCGCCCCAGGTGGTGGCGCTGTCGTCGACCGGCAGGCCAAACCGCAGCCGCCCGTCGGTGCCAGGGTACTCGCGTTTGCGAAACCCGGTCATGATATAGGCTGACAGGCTGCCCCAGTCCTGATCCGTTGACAGCGCGACCATTGGCTGGCCCAGCCGCGCGTTGCTGTCGGTGTACTCAAGCTGATCAACCTGGTTGACGATATCCACCAGGTTCAGGCTTTCGGTGACGCCCCAGAACACTTTGTTGACGCCGACCAGCACTTCAAAACTGTCAAAATTGCGCTGGATCCAGGCTTCACGCAGATCGATATGGCTGCGCTCCGGGTCTTCAGCGTCCCAACGGCCAAAGGCGCTGATCCGGGCGCGGGTATCGCCATCGTCAGAACGCCAGCGCAGTTCCGGCGCAAAAACCAGGCTGGCCTGGGTATCGCTCAGCTGTCCGGGATAGAGACCGGCCTCAGGAAAATAATTCAGCTCGCCGCCGATATATCCCGAAAATTCCGGTGGTTCGGCCTGCGCCGCTGTCCCTGACAGCAGCGCAGAAAGAAGGATTGTGCGTTTGAACATCCGTGTCACCTCAGATCTTCAAGGGCAGAAGATTTGAAATCCCGGTCGCTCAGGCCAGTGGAGAATTTCCAGTCGGTGAAAATCAGATCGGTTGATTTACCGTTGCGCAGGTTGACCATGGTCAGCTTGCCCGCGCGCCAGAATTTTCCATACTGTTTGTAGCCCGAATAGGTCAGGGTTTTGACGTGGTTGCCAGCGCGGTCAAAGAACTGGATCTGTTCGGGCTGCCAGGTCTTGGTGCTGATCCAGACCAACTGACGCGAATAGCCGGATTTGGCATAGTTCGGAGTCCGCTCGATCACTTCACAAGTGGCACCGCCACACTTTTCGGACTTGATCCAGCGGTAGTCGAATTTGCCAACCTCCTGGGCGGTGATGTCCTCATAGGCGAATTCAGAACCGACAAAGGGGCCGGACTTGTTCGAGGAGGAGATCCGTTTCACCCGTTTCAGCGCCGGCAGATAGATCCACTGATCATCATTGCCAGTGATCTTGGCATGGCTCAGCACCGCGGTGCCTTTGATGTCGGCGGGGGTCGAAAACAAGGAAATGGTCTTGTCGCCGACTTTGCTGCTGTTGCGCTCAAGCGTCATGATCACCAGTTCGCGCGAGCTGGACTGGCCAGCCGCATTGCGCAAAACCATTTGTGCCGTAGCGGTGCTATCGCCGAAACCGTTGTCAGTGACGTCGCTGCGGGTGGCGATCTCCAGCCCCTTTTGCACATCCTCCTGCGCATAGCTGGCCAGCGGTGTGACCGCCAGAAATGCCCCTGCGACCAGCGCCAGTGTTTTGCGTTTACTTTGCCGGAATTGGTTCAACATTTGTTGTTCCTTTGGTTTTCTGAGATTGGGTGCGGGTGGTGCCGAGCAGAAGAATAGCCGGCAACACCAGGAAGTCGAAGAACATCGCAACGATCACGGTGATCGCGGTCAGCAGGCCCAGCTGGGCGTTGACCTGGAAGGTCGAGAAGGCGATCAGCGCAAAGCCAGCGCACACGATGATCGAGGTAAAGACGATGGCTTCTCCCACTTCGGAAAATGCATAGCGGATCGCATCTTCTTTGTTCAGGTTCTTTTCACGCCGGCCACGCAGGTATTTGGTCAGGAAGTGCACGCTGTCGTCCACCACGATGCCCAGCGACGCTGCGCCGATCACTGCGGCGGCCAGACCGATCTGGCCCACAAAAATTGCCCAGAGACCGAAGGTTATCATCACCGGAACCGCGTTGGTGACAACCGAAATAAACCCAATCCCGACGCTGCGAAGGGTCGCCATCATCAGGAGGCCGATCACCACCACGGCGATGATATTGCCGGTGATCATCTCGGTGATGTTGCGCAGGGTCAGTTTCGCAAACAGCAGCGAAATACCGGTCGGCGGCTGGATCAGTCCCTCTGGGTCATTTGCCGCAGCCCAACCATCTACCCGGGCCAGGAAATCGTTCTGAGCCACGATTTTTATGTCTTTAATAATCACCGAAAGCCGGGTCGAGGATTTGTCGATATTGATCTGATTGTTCAGGTCCAGACCAAAGGGCAGCGACAGTTCATAAAGCAACAGGTATTGCGCGGCCAGTTCGGGGCTGTCCGGGATCGTGTAAAAGGCGCGGTCATCGCCGTTCATGTTCTGGTTCAACCGTTTGATCACATCAGAAAAGGCGGAGACCTGATCGACCTCGGGTTGGGCCCGCAGCCAGGTCACAAAATTGTCCAGCGTTTTCAGATATTCCGGATTGTTGATACCACCTGTAAGACCAGAGCGGATTTCATATTCGAAAATATCCTGGCCACGCAGGTTTTCTGAGACAAAATCCAGATCCTGACGGACCTGCAGCTTTTCGCTGAAATAGCGCGAGAAACGGTCATCCAGAGTGTTGGTCAGGGCCAGAGCGATCAACGCGACAGACAGCACAGAGCCGGTTACGAGAATGCCGCGCGCACGATAAATAGTGAAATCCGCAACCCGGCCCATAAATGTCACCAGCCAGCCTTCACGGGGTGCTGTGGCCGGTTTCAACGGCATATAGGACAGGAATGCCGGCACGAATGTGACTGCAAGGATCCAGGCCGCAAGCACGCCGAACGCGGTGATGTTGCCCAGGTATTGAAATGGCAGTGCGTCAGAGAAATTCAGGGTGAGAAAACCGACGGCTGTCGTCACCGATGTGATGAACACGGCAGTGAAATTCTTGCGCAGCGCTTCTTTGATCGCTTCAGTTTTTTCCATGCCGGCGCGCAGGTGTTTCTGTATCGAGCTGATAATATGAATACAGTCCGCGATCGCCAGGGTCAGGATAATATTGGGGGCGATGATGGCAATGGGGGCCATGCGCATGCCCAGGAATCCGGCAATGCCGAGCGCAACAGTGGTTGAAAAGACAATGGTGATCAGCGTCGCAATCATGCCTGAAAAAGACCGCAGCATCACCAGCGTCAGCACCAGCATCAGCAGGTACATGCCCGGGATCAGCGTCATTGCGTCCCGTTCACCCGACTGCACAAACCCATAGTTCATGATCATCGAGCCGTTCATCGCGATTTTCAGGTCCGGATATTTGGCGCGGATCTCGTCCGCCATAGCATAAGCTGCGACCGCCGTGCGACGTCCCTCCGTGTCCGGGTTACCCTGCAGCTCAATGGCGATGTTCACGCCGGTGGTACGCAGGTCTTCAGACAGGATGGCGCGGTAAAGCGAGGGTTCGGTTACCGCAAAATCTGAGCGGTCCCGCAGTTCCTCCGGCGACAGCTCCGAGGCCCCGATTATCAAATCTTCAACTTCGAGGAAATCGTCGACGACAAGCGTGCGCTGGAAATTGGAAATTGAATCGACGCGGGTGGCATTGGGCAGTGCCCAGGCGCGTTCCGTCAGATCTTCGACCACCACAGCCATCGCCTGATCAAAGGCTTCGCCTTGGGGATATTGCAGCACAAAAAAGACATTGTCGTTTTTTGAGAAAGTCGCCTGATAGTCGTCCCATTTTTTCAGATCAGGATTGTCCGGACCAAAGAAAACCCGGTAGTCGCTGGCCATCGTCAGATATGCCATCCCCGAAGAGGCGGCAAAGCTCGCGATGACGACCCCGATAATGACCCACAATCGTCGGGCCAGTATAAAATCAATGTAGTTCATTAGTAATCGAGACATAAAGGCTGTCCTTCCGGGATTCATTGATCCGCTGTGCAACTATTTGCAGGTTTCCTGACCAATTCCAACGTTGGTCAGAAAGGTTTATTTTTTAAAGCTATACTGCAGTCACTTTAAAAGATAAAGTGAAAATGTGAGGCATCGGGTGTGCAGGATTTTGCGGCTGGTGCAGCATCATGTTGAATTGAGCGCAATTTCATGGCATCTCTCGCGGGTGGAAGGATTGAGCCGGAGACCGCAGGGCAGCCGCAGGGCAGCCGCAGGGGGGCTGGTCTACAGGACCGTTAATTGACGAAAGGCTGAAACGCAGATGACGGAGCAGAAGCGCATTACACGATCCGGTTGCCCGGTGAACTGTATTGTCGAATTTTTCGGCGACAAATGGTCCTTGCTCATCGTGCGTGAACTGATGGGCAAACACGTGCGCACCTTCAGCCAGTTGATGTCCATGAAAGAACGGATTTCGACTGGCACGCTGGCCACACGGATCTGCAAGCTGCAGGCGCTGGGGATCATTGACCGGCAGTCAAGCCCGGACGACAAGCGCTCTGCTGACTACAGCCTGACCCAGAAAGGCAAGGATCTGGAGCCGATGATGGTCGAAATGGTGTTGTGGGCCGCAGATCATGAAATGCCCGAGCTGCCTAAAAACGTGATCGATAATCTGCGCCAGACCCGCATGTTTGATCCCAGATACGACTGCGACTGAGAGAGCTGTTTGCCAACGCCGGCGCAGTAATATTGCCTCGCCGCCAGTGGGATCTGAGCGACTTTGGCGGGATCAATCTAAGCGGCGCACGCCTTGAACCGGGGTTGCAGTCCACTTGGGGGCGTTTGTCGCAGAGGAAACAAATTTTGTGTTTCTGGCAGGCTGAGCCAAATGGCAGCTACGAACCAGAAGCCACACTTTTCCATGCGATAGTGATGCGTTTGAACAATTTGCAAGCCTGCGAATGGTGATTGCGAACACGTTAATAGCGAGATCCCCGGCGCGAAAATGCGATCCGTGACCGCCCCCAAATGACAGAAATTTGTCCGATGATTTCAAGTCCGGGTGTAGCGGGAAAAACTGCGGGACGCGGTATCCCACAGATGCTGTCTATTCCCGTTTATTCGCTGGCCGGAGAACTGGTGACACGCGAAATCCTGCTTGCTGGGCGAACGTAAGCACTTTGATTTATTGAATTTATTTCGCGGTGGGGGAATGGAGCGGGTGAAGGGAATCGAACCCTCGTATTCAGCTTGGGAAGCTATGTATTGTCACCTTTATCTAGTTGAAATTTATTAGTTATGTTTCATGCTGTGGGGATAAGTGTGGGACTCGGGCTTTTCCAGAGCGCTAAAATCGTCCAGTGCATCGCGCAAATCTGAATCCAGAACATGCGCATATCTCATGGTTGTTTCGATGCTTTTATGCCCCAGAAACCGGGAGGTCATTTTCAGATTATCCGTCTTGCGCAGCATCCTCGTGGCGAAGGTGTGGCGCAGGTCGTGAAAGCGGAAGTCTTCAATTTCTGCGGCGCGCGTGGCGGCTTTGAAGTCAGCGCCTAGTTTGCCTGAAATACCGATCGGCTTACGCTCAAGGGTAACCTGGTCAACATAGGTGACAACGTAGCTGCGGAATGCCAGAGTGTTCGAGCGCGGCAGGCTCACAAGAAATGCCCGCACCTCGCGATTGATTGGGAACGTCATTTCGTCGTCGCCCTTAATGCGAAATTTCATCGAGCCAGCGTTAAGATCCACGTCCGACCATTGGAGGCCCGTGATCGTGCTGCATCGGGCGCCAGTCATCAGCGCAAACTTGACCAGCGGGTGAAGGTCAGAACGGAGAAAGGAGAAAAGCCTCGCTTGCTCTGCCCAAGTCATCTCCCGGATGCGCTCCTTCGGCTCCCTTGTTTCCGCAGATTTGAGGTTCAACTGTGGGATCGGTGCGTCATAAAATTTCGCCATGTGTCGAAGCGCACGACCGGGCAATTGGAGCTGACGGTTAAGTTCGACGCGCGACATTGGCCCGTTTCCAAGCCAGTTTTGCGTCGATCCGTTGAAACCGCCCTGCAAAGCTGGTCTTTATTGATGACGCAGCGAACGACCGCTCGCCAGTTGGGGGGGGGGCAGGTAGGGTTGCTATGATCGGAATGAAGAATACGGAAGGCCAAGGCTTAATCGCTAGGGCTTTTTGCTTTTCTGGATAGAGAGACAATTCTGAACCCATCCAAATTCATCGCCGGTCGCTCGCGGGATGCGCTGATTGAATGCGGCGCGGAAAAGGCCATTGCCATCGCGTCCAGCGATTTCGTGGCCGACACTCTCAGATAACGCAGCGCCCGTCCTATACGGTCGGCAGTTCCGGTGGATCTGTGAACAAGGGCGTTCCCATTTCATTCGACTCAGGATCGACTTTCACATCGCGTGCTGAAGTTCCGGACCCCGACGACATTCCAGTATTTGGAAAAGGAGTAGGAACAGCATATTGTGCAACTGCGGCACCTGGTGTGGATGCCGCTGACAGAAGCAAAGTGACCGCAGGTGCAGCACTTGCTAAGCGACCTGATTTCGCCAAAAAGTCGCGTCGTGTAACGCTGCTTGAATATTTTAGTTTGCCCATCGTTTCCTCCCGCCTTCCGGACTTAAAACGATGGGCACAGTATAGCAAATTTGGGCTGTTTTTTCAATGTTTGCTCGAGGAAATTGCCGTCGTTGTCGAGCCCAGTAGTCTGGTGGATGGTGCTTTCAGATGATCGACGCAAAAAGCGCAGTCTGAGCGCTTCTGCCTCAAAGCTGACATTCGGTTAGATCGTGACGAACTACTGCTCCGAGCCCGTAGTAACCAATGCTGCTGCCGCAGGAATTTGTAAGTATGGACGGAGAGCCGCCATTCGTTGCGAGTCGCACCAATGCCTGCTGAGCGTACAAAGTCGCCGTTCGCCGCAACCGCATTGGAGGCAGCTAATAACCAATAGCCGACTATGATCGTGGTAATCTATGCGGCGGCGCAGCTTTCGAAGAGCGGATATTCGATAGTCGCGCCGCATTTATGTTGACCGGATGGCAACATTGTTGACCACGCGAGCTACCGCAGGACGCGGCCGAGATCGAATTTAAAATCTGATCCGCCAGTTTTACCGCACCGGTTGCGGGCCTGGACTGGTCCGGATCCAGCGGCTGCACAGCCTCCGCAGCAGTGCCAGCCGGCGCTCAAACACTTCGGCAAAGACTAAGCCCACAAAGATTGTGCCCCCCAGCAGCAGCACATGTCGTGCCGGGATTGCGTCGGGCAAAGCAGCATCCAGCAGTTGCAGCGCGGGGTAATGCGTAACGTAGATCGAGAAGCTGGCGCCGGCGAGCCAGCGTACCCAGCGCCGGTCACGCACGGTATTCCCCATCAGCGCCGCTGTTCCAATAAGGTGCAACACAGTGAACACTCCAATAAAGGCGTTCCATATAAATTCGTCTGAAAAGGCCAGCGCCTGGCGATAGTTGACAGGTGCCATCGCTTGCGCCGTTAAATCGGTTAACGCACCCGGAAGATCGATTGAAAGCCCCAGCACATATAACGCAGGCCCCGCAAGGCATAGCGCCCAGGCCGCAGGCTTGCCCAGCGTGACATGGCCACCACGTTTGACCCAACTCCACAACCGCACGCCCATCAGCCACGCGGGCATCAACAGTAAAACACGCGGGCCGACCAGCAGCACCAGCAACACCAAGAGCCCTGCGCGCATCGGCCCACGCAGGAACATCGCCACGCCAAACATCGCATAGAATCCGGCCTCATAGCTCAGCGACCAAAGTGGCCCGTTGCTGCCCAGCCGAACACGGTCCAGTGCGACCCATTCGTTGCTGAACGACAGTCCGCGCACCAGCATCTCCCACAGTGGTGTTGGGGTGTAGTAGGGCTGCGGATAGGCCGCTGGATCAAGGCGCAGGCCGATCTGGTCAAATGTGACCGTCAGCACGATCGCCGGGATCATCACAGACCACAGCCGCGTCAGACGGTTGAACGCGTAGATGTGCAGCTGCTTATCCCGGTCTGCCGCATAGGCGATCACAAAGCCCGACAACACGAAAAATACGATTACCGCGTCGCTGCCAAGGTTCAGCTGGCGCAGGATCAGATAATCCCCCCCGGTAAAGCGCGGATATGCCCAATGCGACAGCACTACGATCAACGTGGCCGTCACCCTCAGAACATCCAGCCAAAGCGATAATCCGCGTTTCATTCGACGAGCGTCTTAGTGATCTTCGCCGACTGAGGTGTCCGGGCGGTCTTGACCGCTGGATCGCGCGAGGTGCCTTTCCAAAGCGCCTCCCAGCTTTCGACAAAAGGGTGCAGCATAGCGGCATAGAGCGTCGGGTGCGGTTGTTCAATCTTGGTGCCATGCGCGTTTGCAAGGCCGTAGTCCAGATCTTCGTACGACTTAGGCACATAAAGCGTACCAAACATCATGTCCCAGATCGCAAACACTTCGCCATAGTTCTTGTTGTAGTGTTTGACGTTGGATGAATGGTGGATCTGGTGCTGTGCGGGAGAGATCAGAATATGTTCCAGAACTATGCCATAGCTTAGCCAGATATGGCTGTGCCGTAGGTTTGATCCGACGATGTTAAAGATGAAATAGCCTGCATTCACGCTGCCAATTGTCAGAAGATCCACCTCGCCCACGAACAGATACAGCATTACGCCCTGCACTGATCCAAGTATAAAGCCGCGGATCAGCATGCTGATCACGATATAGACCGGGTGTTTGCGATGCACCGTTAGCGGGGTCATCACTTCGGCGGAATGGTGCACTGCGTGGAACGGCCATAAAATACCCGTCTCATGGTGCAGTCGGTGGATCCAGTAGGTGCAGAAATCCAGCGTCAAGACTATGACCAGAGTCGCCAGTGCGCGCGTGCCCCACGTAAGCGGCGCCATGCTTCCCGGCGTGGCCCCGCCTGGCAGGCTGTCCAGGACCAGCTGCGCTATCACTGGTGCTGCCGCCAGCGCGGTAAACACGCCGCCAATTTGCAGCATCATATTCAATGCAAAAATCTTGGCATCCACCAGATTAGATTTATGTGCATAAATCTCACGCGGGAACAGCCACGCGAAAAAGGGTCTTGTCGCCCCCCGCGACCTCCAGATAATGTAGGCGATCAGGAGGGTGCTGAGCAGATAAATCATAGCCAGCCGCGAATGCCAGTCCAGCAACGTACTGGAAAATCCGTTCAGAATCATCATCAGTTCTTGCATCATATTGCCTCGCGACCCATTTCTTAGAATAAGTAGCGGACAAATTTGACGAGAAAATGGCAGGTATTGGCGCCACAAACCATTTCACCCGAGGTTCCGAATACAGAACGCCAATCCAGTTTCCGTGTGTATAAAACGCGGTTCTATCAAGACATTTTTGAGGTGATCTGCGCATTGATCAAAAGCAGTCTTGTGTCCGGCCTGTTTGCGCAGTGTTCGACCACTGACCCTGATGGCTTCCGCGAACCAGGTCCCTTTCTACTTTGTGGGCAATAACGCCCGAGACATTCGATGGGGCGTGTTGGTTGTTGCGGCCGGCATGGTCTCGACAAACCGCACTGCGGGGCGCCTGACGCCTTCACTGTCAGGCTTGCCGTGGGGTGGTTCTGGCCAGACAATCGGCTTGCCGTCGCAGCGGGCAATCAGGAACAGCCGTTTGCGGATCGTTTTGGCGCCATAGTCGCAGGCGCGCAGGAGTTTCCACTCAACCTTGTAGCCCAGCCGGCGCAGTTTCCGGACCCACTTCTGGAAGATTTCGCCCATGCGCTCCGGATCTGGCTTGTTGTCGGCGGTGAGCGGACACCAGTCCTGAAACTCTTCGACGTTCTCCAGCATGATCACTTCGGGCCGGATCAATTCGACCCAATGCACCACCACCCATGCCAGCCCGCGAATATTGGTGTCCAGCGGCATGCTGCCCTTCGCCTTGCTGTGGTGTTTGCAATCTGGTGAAAACCACGCCAAGCCGACGCGCTGGCCGGGCTTCACATGGTCGCCCGGATCAACGGAACAGATCGATGTGCAGAGGTGCTTTGTTTCCGGATGATTGGCCGCGTGCATGGAAAGCGCGGTCTCATTGTGGTTCACAGCGATATCCGGGCTGCGGCCA
>NZ_QOLB01000067.1 GCF_003333265.1 Candidatus Halocynthiibacter alkanivorans | reverse complement strand
ACCACTCCACCAAGTTATTAGAACAGGCCGATCAAGCCCTATATTACGCCAAGGAACACGGCCGCAATCAGGTATGCAACGATCAAGACCTTATTGACGCAGGCAAACTTTCCTCCATTAAGATTGAAAACAAGATTGATCTGTTTTGATCCTTATTGATAGATTTAGGCTCACGCTCTGGACACGGCAACGGATTGGTTAAAAAGTTATAAGAAATCGACTTGCCATCTGTGGCCCTGTCATTACAATCCGCCCTAATACTGTTTACACATGGCCTCATCATGAACCGCAAAAAGAAAATCATTGACAAGTTCAACAAAAAAGTCAGAAAAGCCAAGGCCAGAATGAACCCGGGCACTAAGGGCAATAAACCTAAATACATCTCCAAGGCCGAGCGTGCCAAGCTGGATGCGGCAGCCGCTCAAGAGCAGCTGGATAGCGGCTCCGAGCAATCAGTTGAGGCCTCAGCACAAGATCAGGCCAGCTAGGGCCTACATGGCCACAGGGTTTAAATCCTGTGGCATCTGCTCGATAACCCCGTCCATTTCGTTGGAGGATACGGGTAAACGTTTAAATTCTTCACCCTGCTGCTGCATGGCCTCTAAATCCAGCACAGTACCCGGCACCAGATCTTCGCCACTCCCCAGCAAACCTTTCACCCCGTACAACACCCAGTTAGGCCCTTCCATGGATAACACCATGTAAGACACATCCGAAACCGCCAAGATACTGTGGGCGGCCAGTTGAGATACCGAGCTATAACCCAGCACCACCCCCGACGTTACTTCAAAGGTTACCGGCACCACCACCGCCTTGGACAATTCATATACCCCAAGACCCACGCCGGCCACCACGGACGCACTGGTGCCCACGGTGAGGGTGGTGGCCGACGTGGCGGTTCCCACCACCCGTGAACCCAGCGCCACAGCTTCGCCACCCACGGCCACCGCCGTGCCTGCCACCACTTCACCGCCGGCCACGGCCACACCAACGGCGGTGCCACCAATCACCACTCCCGATGCCACTAGCGGCACCCCTATGTATTTCACGCCCTTGCCCACTGTGTACCCGGCAGTGGCCACGGTGGCCGCTGCCACCCGTGTTCCCACATACTCAACACCCGACACCGCCGCACCGCCGGTAATGACCGCGCCACCTACCAGAGTACCGGCCCCCGCTTGCAGGGTGCCAAAAATACCGGCCAGGGCCGCCTTACCGGTAGGGGCCACCACCTCGTAGGCCATGGCGCCGCTGTTCCAGGTGACCTTCACTGCCAACTCGGCCAAGGACACACTGCCCTGCCCTAATAACATCACCGGGTACACCACGGTATTCACCGCCACATAGCCTAACGAGCCGGCCGATATTTTAGCGGTGGGTTTGATCATGCCTTCCCAAAATACTCCGTGCAAAGCCCAGCCCAGGTACTTTAATACCGCCAGGCTGCCGGTTTGATTGGAGTCGGCCAGCTCTTCATTACCCTTTTCAAAAGACTCACCAATATTGGAGAAATAATTCTGGGTGCTGTCTTTCACATAGAAGGCTAATTTATCCGAAGTCTCGCTGCGCCATTCATGCACGGGTTGCGAAGCACTGGCGTATTGTTGCCAGGATTGAGT
>NZ_QOLB01000004.1 GCF_003333265.1 Candidatus Halocynthiibacter alkanivorans | reverse complement strand
TTACGTAAGTACACTGGCATGGTGGCCGGGGTCATTTGCTTTACGCCCGGCAGTCATAACATATAGGGAACGTTCGCCCTGGGACCGGTATTTATTGTCAGCCTGGGTGAACTGCTCACCCATGGCAGTAAGGCTGCCATGCAGGGTGTTGTCCCCTTGATGTTGGCCCTGTTTCTAGGGGCGCTAATCTTAACGGTGCAAGCCTTTTGGAGCAGTAAAAAAACAGCCTAATTATATTGTTTTGTATAACGGCGTAAGAATGAATATTTACGTCGTTATTTTTTAGGCTCAAATTCCTCCCCGCGATAATCGGTATGGCAACTACGACACCCTTTATTGGCAAAGCGCCCCATCTGTTTCTTAATTTTTTTGTAGTTACCTTCTTTAGCCACTCGTACAAACTCCCTCGCCTAGCTGCGCATGTCGGTGACCTTGGCCACAAAATCATCGGTGAGCTTGCCGTTTTTATCCCAAATATTATCGGTAACACGAGACTTGCCTCCGGCGGTGCCAGCTGGAAACAATATCAACATGTCATCGGCCATGGCGGCCAGGGCTTCTCCATGGGTAATAATATGTTTGAGGGATAATTTGCTTTTAATAAGCAGTTTAATGGCCTTGGCGTGTTTGCCCTTGGTTTCCATAAACAGGTTTCTGTAACGCATCATGGATGAGCGGTCTTTATCAGAGGCGTAAACCTGCGAGCTCAGGGTAAACCCGCTGAGGCTCAATAATAATATGAGGGGTAATGAAACCAATAGCTTGTGATGAACATTCATAGGGTTACCCTGTGAGGTGGCCAATTATGAGCTTGGGATATTGGCCACTAGCGATCCCCCCCACCACTTCGATCGTGGGAGCACTTAAGGGAATAGTTGATGGTACCGCTGTAGCGTTTGTCGTTAGGGGATTTAGCATCTGCCAGCCAAAAGCTATTGATGCTGATGTTCATAACGACAAAAGAGGGGTGATTGTCTTCCGGGCACTCAATGGAGGCCTCGCCCATGGCATCTTCATTGTTGCCGGTGGCGATATCTTTACTGAGCTTAACCGCGTCCTCAAAAGCCATCTTCTCACTGCTTCTTAGTGGTGTGTCTAAACTTTCTTCCACTACGAGGGCAGATACTCCAGAGACACAAATTAATCCCAGTACCAAAATAGCAAACACGTGTTTCATGGCTATCCCCTTCATTTATGCGCTGAATAGTTGCTACCTAGTATCCATTTTAGCTTAGGTGTTTTGCCATGTTCCGCAAGCTCATATTGCGCAAGGGTACTGGTTATAGTTACCAGTTATAAAGTTTTCATTAATAGAGGCAAAAGAGCATCTAAGGGCCTTTAGGTTTATAAGACTATAGTTAGCTGTATGGCAAATATAAACCCATTAGGCTGGTTAGCGGTTGTTATGGTGCTAACCAGTGCTTGTAGCGACCCCAGGGTTCACCCTGCACCTCATGAAATGTATTTTCAGGTGGGTTTGTTTGGCCATGGGCGTGGTGTACTGGGCGATCTAGAACTGAACTACTTCGGTTTGCAAAGGCGCTGCGACAGTTGTCACGCTAATCAGGTAGACAGCCATGGTGACCTGGGTACTTGTAATCGTTGCCATCAGCCGAGTTTCCTTGGATGGCGCAA
>NZ_QOLB01000030.1 GCF_003333265.1 Candidatus Halocynthiibacter alkanivorans | reverse complement strand
GGCCCTGCCACGGCAACAGCGCGCCCCTTGCTGCAGCCACACGCATAATTGAGTGGCTTCAGGGAATATTCACCTTGGCAAGATAAGATGTATTGTGGTTACATCTATCCAATAGCGTAACGTTAATCATTTTAATTTGTCTCGATTTTGGCCGCTGCCGCGCGCGAATATCCTTATCACAAAACGATAAAATGCATTAAAACCTGATACCTACCAACATTTCGCGCCGCGCCTCAATCTTCGCTTCAGACAAACCTGATAAAACAGGAGCTGAATATGTACGGAGTTATTTTGTGGAACGATCCGGCGAAAGGCAAAGCGGTTATCTGGTGTGATGACCACGGCCATCTGGCCTATCTGTCCTCCCCCGAAGTGATCAAAGATGGTCAGGCCATTCCCGATGTCGGTGCCATGGTGAATATCATTGTACGCCAGGTTGGCCCGTTGCGTCTTTGCACCTGGCTTGAATGCGTCAACAACGATAGCCACCCGACACTGCTGCAATCCCTGCGCAACGCAGCTGTGCCAAGCCAACGGCCCGCACAATGCTCCACATTCCAGGCCGTATCCTGATCTGGCAGCCGCTGGCCCCGGCCAGCCGCGCCCGGCACAAGCCGCTGGTCCCGCGCTCCACCGGTGACGCGCCGGTCCGTGTCGCAACCCGGGGCGAACCCCTGGTTGCAGCCTGTGGCGCGGCCGGTATTTCACCGTGGTGGATCTGAGAACCACACGCCTGTTTCAGCCGTCACCGGGCCCCTCCCCCATCGCAACAAGCGCAACCGGCCCGGACCAATGCTGCCGCAACGCGGTGGCCGCCTGCCAGGCGCGCAACCCGCTGCGACAGCACAGAACCGCGCGTTGCCCCGGGTAGGGGATGGGCGGCATGTTGACAAATTCCGCGACCCTGTACCGCAGCGCGCCTGGGGCAAACAGCTCTGGCGCCTCCGCGACATCCCGCAGTTCTACCGCAAAGTCGTGAGGCGTGACCGCATCGGCTGTGATGAAGCTAAACAAGGCGCCCTCAGGCTCAACGGCACCGTCAAAACGAAAACCGCCAAAGCGGTACTGCGCCAGATCGACCGTCACCATCTGCCCCATTACCGCCGGTTGCAGCCGCAAAAGATGCGCCAGCACCATCTGCGCCTGCAGCGCGCCAACCGTGCCCACCACAGGCCCAAGCACCCCGGCCGTGGCACAGGTGGCCGCGCGCGCCGGCAGGTCCGGAAACACCGCCCGCAGGGACGGCGCATTGGCACAAAAGCCACCGACATAACCTTGCAGACCCAGCGCGGAGGCGGTGATCAGCGCCAGGCCCGCCGCTTTGCAATGATCCGACAGCATGTAACTGACCGCAAAACTGTCGGCACAATCCACCACGATATCCGCCCCTTGCACCACCTCTTTAACATTGCCCGGGTCCAGCGCGTCGCTCATGGCACGGATGTCGCACTCCGGGTTCAGCGCCGCCAGCGTATCCACCGCCACCACCGCTTTCAGAGCCCCGATCTGCTGCTCGCGAAACAGCACCTGGCGGTGCAGATTGCTCCGTGAAATCCGGTCCGGGTCTACCACCAGCACCGACCCAATGCCGGCGGCACACAGGTATTGCAACACCGGAGCCCCCAGCCCGCCGGCCCCGATCACCACCACATGGGCCGCCCGCAACCGGGCCTGGCCCTCGGCTCCAACTTCAGGCAGACAGATCTGGCGCGCGTAACGGTTCATTACACCCGGGTCGCTTGCAGCCAGCCACGCACCTGCGCTTCAGGGTCCGGGTGCAGGGTGATGTCGGTCACCGCCGCCACGATGTCCGCGCCGGCGTCAAACGCCCCTGCTGCGCGCGCCACCGTCATGCCGCCAATTGCCACCAGCGGGATCTCCCCCACCAGCGCTTTCCATTCGCGGACCCGCTCCAGCCCCTGCATATGCCATTTCATCTTTTTCAGAATGGTGGGATAAACCGGCCCCAGCGCGACATACTCCGGCCTCAACGCCAAAGCGCGCGCCAGCTCAGACTTGTCATGGGTGCTGATGCCCAGCCGCAACCCAGCGGCGCGGATCGCAGCAATATCTGCGGTGTCCAGGTCCTCCTGACCCAAGTGGACAAAATCGCAGCCCTCCTCAATGGCGATCTGCCAGTGGTCATTCACCACCAGCGTCGCGCCCGCATCAGCACAGATCCGGCGCGCGCCGCGGATCTCTACGCGCAGCTGATCAGGCGTGGCGTCTTTGATGCGCAACTGCACCAGCCGGATGCCCAGCGGCACCAGGCGCTGCACCCAGTCACAGCTGTCAAAAATCGGATAGAACCGATCCAGTTGTTGTCTGCTCATACCTGCGTCCCTGTCGTCATACCCGCGTCCCTGTCGTCATACCTGCATCCTCGCCATCATAATTGCGGCCCCGTGTTCATATCTGCGGCCCTGCGTTCGCGCCCGCGTCCCTGTGTTCATGCCAGTGTTCATGCCCGCGTCCACTGGCTTCTGTGTGGCCTGCCCGACCCGGGCTCAACTCGGCTGCCGGCTGTATTGCCTCTGTCTTTAGTGTGACGCGGGGGGAACAAGTGCCCTGCCCCTGAATACGACCCCCCTGCATATCGCGCCCGTCTCACTGCCACATCGCGTGGAAATGATGCACTGGCCCGCGGCCCGCCCCCACATTGAGCTGATCAGCCGCTCCAATCGCGCCCTGCAGATAGCCATGCGCTGCACGTACGGCCACCTCCTGCCCCTGCCCGTGGGCCAGCCCCGCCGCGATGGCTGCCGAAAGGGTGCAACCAGTGCCATGGGTGTTTTTTGTCGCCTGGCGCGGGGCCTCCAGAATCTCAAAATCTCCCAGCAGCGGACAGAACAGATCGCGGCTAACGGCGCCTTCGGCATGGCCGCCTTTCAGCAACACCGCCGCCGGTCCCAATGCCAGCAGCGCGTGGGCCTGCAATTTCATCTGCTGAATAGTCTGAGCCGGCAGTTGCCCCAACAGCCGCGCCGCTTCGGGCAGGTTTGGCGTCACCAGACCGGCCAGTGGGAACAGCTGCGCCACCATGGCCTCCACTGCGGCTGGATGCAGCAAGACCCTGCCCGATGTGGCAATCATCACCGGATCCAGCACTATGGGAATGTCACAACCATTCAACGCACCGACCACCGCCTCAACGATCTCCACCGAAAACAACATGCCAATTTTTATCGCCGCCACGTCGAGATCGCACAGAACCGCTTTGATCTGTGCCGCCACCATATCCGCCGGCACTTCATGCACGTCAGTCACACCCAGGCTGTTCTGAACCGTCACCGCCGTAACCACCGAGGCGCCATAGACACCCATAGCGGAAAACGTCTTCAGGTCGGCCTGAATGCCGGCACCGCCGCTGCTGTCAGAGCCGGCAATCGTCAGCGCAATCGGCGGAGGTGGGCTGTGGGGGCGGATCGGGATCTTCATCGGCGTGCATGTCCTCAGTTGGCGGACAAAAGCGCGGAACAGACCCGGGGCAGCTGTGGCAGCGGCCCAAATACCCGTTCCCTACGCCGGCATCATCCGGATCAGGTTCGACGGGTCAGTGCAAAACTTCTCAGCCCCAAAGGGCCCCCCGACGGATAACGCATGGGTAGAACAGAAATCCTGATCTGGCAATGGAGAGTTTCCGGCCACTGCAGCACCGAAGCCGCATCCGTCCGGCGGTGCACCCTGTGGCTCAACCGGCCGGCTGTGCAACCGGTGCCTTATCTGCCCGCCAGTTCGACCGGAGCCCAATCCGCCCGCCAAAGCGACCGGAGCTGCACCCGTCGGGCGGTGGAAACAAACCCCCAGCCCGCAGGGTCTGCAAAGACAGACGGAAACACATAAGACCGGCAACGGCGTAGCTGGCAGCTTCAGTTCTGGTCCCGGGTCGTCGCGGAATAAATCACCTCATCCAGATCGCGATCAACGCCCGTGAGACTGACTTCATACCCCCAGAGCGCCTTGAGATAGCGCAGAACCTCTTCGCAGTTTTTCTCGTCCAGCACGATACCGTCATGCACCGTATGGCGCAGCTTCAGCTCCCGGTCGCCGCGCAGATCCGCATCAACCACCTGAATGTCCGGCTCCAGATAGGCCAGGTCATAAGACCGGGCCAGGATCCGGCGGACGTCGCGATAGCCGCGCGGATCATGGATCTGGCTAACCACCAGATTGGGATGTTCCGCCACATCGGTGATCACAAACAGCCGCAACTTGCGGATCAGCGCCGGGGAGAGGAATTGCAGGATAAAGGATTCATCGCGGTAATTGGCCCAGGCATCGCGCAGCACCCGGCGCCAGTCTTTGCAGCCGGCAATATCGGGAAACCATTCGCGGTCCTCTTCCGTCGGATCGACGCAGATGCGGCAGATATCCTGCATCATCTCAAAACCAAGCGCATAGGGGTTTAACCCGGAAAACCGCGGATCATCAAAGCCGGGTTGCAGGATCACATTGGTGTGGCTGTGCACCATCTCCAGAAACGCCCCCGGCGTGACCAGCCCGCGGTCGTGCAGCTTGTTGATGATGTAATAATGCACGAAGGTGGCACAGCCCTCATTCATCACTTTGGTCTGTTTCTGCGGATAGAGATACTGCGCCAGATAACGCACAATGCGGATCACTTCGCGTTGCCAGGGCTCCAGCACCGGGCTGTGTTTTTCCAGGAAATACAGGATATTTTCCTGCGGCAAGTTCAGCGCGCTCTGGCGCCGGTTTTTCCCCACCTCGCCCTCGTCTGCCTCCGTCTCGTCGCCGCCCAGAACCTGGTCGGCCCACAGGTCCAGAATGCTCTGCTGGCTTTCATAGCCTTCGCGCTGGCGCTGCATCGCCTTTAATTCAACTTCCGTCGGCTTTGGCGGCCGCCCATAGCGGAACACTCCGTGATCCTGCAGCGCATGGGCCGCATCCAGAATAACCTCCACCTGATCGACCCCGTAACGTTCTTCACAGCACGCAATAAAATTCTTGGCAAAAGCCAGGTAATCATTGATGCCTGACGCATCGGTCCAGTTGCGGAACAGATAGTTGTTTTTGAAAAAATGATTATGGCCAAAAGCCGCATGCGCCATCACCAGCGTCTGAAGAGCCATAGTGTTTTCTTCCATATTATAGCTGATACAGGGGTTGGAATTGACCACGATTTCATAGGCCAGCCCGGTCAGCCCTTTGCGGTAATTGTGCTCATCGCGCACGAATTGTTTGCCAAATGACCAGTGCTGATACATCAGCGGCATGCCGACACAAGAATAGGCGTCCAGCATCTGCTCGGCGGAAATAATCTCGATCTGGTTCGGATAGACATTCAGCCCCAGATCCTCCAGCGCGATCTCCTGTATCGCGTCATGCACCTCTGACAGCAGTTCAAAAGTCCAGTCCGGCCCGTCAAACAGCGGCTGTGCCGTACCTGTACCCGTCCCCGCCCCGGTGCCCGGCTGCGCGGCGCCGCTCATGGGGCCACCGCGGCGGCGGTGCGCGGCGCAAACAGCGCCCGGAACACCGGATAGATATCCGCCGGCGAACACACGCGCTGCATTTCAAACGAAGGCCAGCGCTTCTTGACCCGCAGACAGGCCTGCCACAGATCGGCGCCTTGTTCCGGATCATTCATCAGCACCTCATCACTTTCGCTGAGGATCTCCACATAGGCGTAATACTGGCACAATGGCAGCAACTGATGCTGCAGCAACTGCTGGCATTTTTCAGAGTCATTGCCAAAATTCTCGCCATCAGAGGCCTGGGCGCCATAGATGTTCCACTCATCGGTCGGGTAACGGTCTTTGATAATTTTCAGCATTTCCGTCAACGCAGAGCTGACCACCGTGCCGCCGGTTTCCCGCGAGTAGAAAAAGGTGTCTTCATCCACTTCGCGCGCGTGCTGCGTATGGCAGACAAAGACGATCTCAGTGTGCTCATAACAGCGCTCGAGAAACAGGTTGAGCAGGATGAAAAACCGCTTGGCCAGGTCTTTTTCCCGCTCCTGCATTGAGCCGGACACATCCATCAGGCAAAAGACCACCGCTTTGGAATTCAGCACAATTTCCGGCAGATGGGTGTCAAACCGCAGATCCACCGGGTCAATAAAACCAACCACTTTGCGTTTGCGTTCCAGCCGGCCAAGCTGCTGGCGCAGCTCTTCCAGCTCGGCAAACTCGTCGTCACAAGGTGCCTCCAGCGCTTCCAGCTCCTCAATGCGGGCCTTCAGCGCGTTGAATTTGCTCAGCGACGGCCGCTGCAACGCGATGCGCCGCCCCAGCGAATTGCGCATGGTACGGAGCAGATTGAGATTGGACGGTGTGCCCGCCGTGGTGATGCCGGCACGGCGATAGCTGATGGTTTTGGTCTCGATCAGGTTCTTTTTCACCAGATCCGGCAGTTCCAGCCCCTCAAACAACATTTCAAGATATTCTTCCCGCGTCAGGCTGAAGGAAAACCCGTCTTCTCCTTCGCCATCTTCCGAGGCTTTTTTGCCGCCGCCGCCCTGGCCGGACTTGGGCCGGGGAAAACTGTCCCCCACCACGAATTCCTTGTTGCCGGGAAACACCCGCTGGCGCATGCCGCCCTGGTTGGAATGCACCAGACGGGGTTCTTTGATGCCTTTGACCGGGATGGTTACACGCTCGCCCTGAGCCAGTTCGCGCGAATTGCGGCCGCTGACCGAACGTTCGCGCACTGATTTATCCACGATGTCTTTGATATGATGCCGCGCGCGGCGCAGGAACCGTTGCCGGTTGCCCAGACTCTTGCCGGCGGGGTTGGGACGTCTGTCTATAAAGTGATGCATCTCCTCAGCATCTCCCTGATTAGGAACGAGAAACCGTCAGCGCGCCTCAGCCCGCTTTGTTGACACGCATGTACCATTCAACCAGGCGGCGGACCTGGCGGTCGGTATAGCCGTGCTGGCGCATGCGTTCGACAAACTCCATGTGTTTGCCTTCGGTCTCGCTGTCTTTTTTGCTGCCAAAACTGATCACCGGCAGCAGTTCTTCCACCTGGCTGAACATGTGTTTTTCGATCACTTCCCGCAGTTTTTCGTAAGAAGCCCAGGCCGGGTTCAGCCCGGTGTTGGCCCGGTGTCGCAGCGCAAATTTAACCACCTCATTGCGGAAATCTTTCGGGTTGGAAATCCCCGCCGGTTTTTCGATTTTTGACAACTCACTGTTCAGGATATCACGGCTGTAAAGCTGGCCAGTGTCGGTGTCCTTGTAATCCTGCTCTTCGATCCAGGCATCGGCATAGGCGATATAGCGGTCAAACACGTTCTGACCATATTCCGAATAGCTCTCCAGATAGGCTTTCTGGATCTCATTGCCGATGAACTCCGCATAGCGTGGTGCCAGATCGGTTTTGATAAACTCAAGATATTTGCTTTCGGTCTCCGGCGGGAACTGCTCGCGTTTGATCATCTGTTCCAGCAAGTACATCAGATGCACCGGATCGGCCGCCACCTCTTCAGTGTCATAGTTGAACACTGAGCTCAGCACTTTGAAGGCAAACCGGGTTGAAACCCCGTTCATACCCTCATTCACCCCGGCGGTGTCGCGGTACTCCTGCACCGTTTTGGCCTTGGGGTCGCGGTCTTTCAGCGTCTCGCCGTCATAGACACACATTTTGGAATAGAGGTTGGAGTTCTCATGCGGTTTGAGGCGCGACAATACCGAGAACCGGCTGAGGATTTTCAGCGTCTCAGGCGCGCAGGGCGCATCGATCAACTCGCTGTTTTTCAACAGTTTAGAATAGATCTGCGTTTCTTCAGTCACCCGCAGACAATAGGGCACTTTGACGATACAGACCCGGTCAATAAAGGCTTCGTTGTTTTTATTGTTCTTGAACTGCTGCCACTCGCTTTCATTGGAATGGGCCAGAATAGTGCCATGGAAGGGAATGGCGCCAAATCCCTCGGTGCCCATATAGTTGCTTTCCTGGGTGGCGGTCAGCATCGGATGCAGGATCTTGATCGGTGCTTTGAACATCTCGACAAATTCAAGCAGGCCCTGGGTGGTGCGGTTCAGCCCGCCGGAAAAACTATAGGCGTCGGGGTGATCCTGGCTGAAATGCTCCAGCTGGCGGATATCAACCTTGCCCACCAGAGTGGAGATATCCTGGTTGTTTTCGTCGCCGGGCTCGACCTTGGCGATACAGATCTGACGCAGGCGCGACGGCGTCATTCTGGCCACGGTAAACCGGGTGATATCACCGTCAAACTCATCCAGACGGGTCAGCGCCCAGGGCGACATCAACCCTGGCAACCGGTGCCGGCTGATGCCATATTTATCTTCCAGAACGTCGCCCATCCGGTCCGGGTCAAACAGGCCCAGCGGCGATTCAAAAATCGGGCTGATCTGGTCGCCCGCCTTCAGCACATAGATTGGCTGATCTTCCACCAGTTGTTTCAGCCGCTCCGCCAGCGAGGACTTGCCGCCCCCGACCGGCCCCAGCAGATAGAGGATCTGCTTGCGCTCCTCCAGGCCCTGAGCGGCATAGCGGAAATAACCAACGATCCTCTCGATGGCCTCTTCCATGCCGTAAAAATCTTTGAAAGCCCGGTAGCGTTTGATCGTCCGGTTCTGAAAGATCGGCCCCAGACGGGCGTCTTTGGACGTGTCGACCAGCTCTTCCTCGCCAATCGCCTTCAGCATGCGTTCGGCAACAGAAGCATACATGCCAGGGTCATCGCGACAGCCCCGAAGATAGTCCTGCAAAGACATTTCCTGTACGCGGTTTACAGCATAGTGCTCCGCGAATAGTTCGATGATTTTTTCCATCTGACTGCAACCTCCAGTATGTTGTGTAGTCCTCCCCGGGGTTAGCTCATTGCGTGCGGACGGGCAGCGCCAGGCACGAGAGACAACAGGTGTCCGCAAATTTTTCCTGAAATTGCTCAGCGCCGTTTTGGGTCAGCATAGCCCAACTGTTGCTCTTCTTGCGGAGCTAACCAGCTGAAACTTATTGTTATTTTTACTGGCCTTACAAATTCAGCTTACCACAAATTCCAGTGCCCCGCTATTTTTATTTGGGTATTGTATTCTTTTTTATCAACAATTTTCCTGACACTCTTTTGTGACGCGCCCGCGACCACTGCTTTGTACCGGCTGCAACGGACCTGATCGCTGTTGATCCCCTGGCTGCCGGACGGTGAACCCGGCCCCTCTTGCAACCTCTGCGGCGCTGCACAACGAGCGACTATACCTCAGTACAGTCAGCCGCCCCTCTGTACAGATGCCAAAGACGCCTTTTCCCGCTACACTACTGACACTGCCGGAGCCTGGGGGGCCGGCATAAGGTCCGGGCAGAAAGCACGGGCACACAGCATATGCAGACGGCGCGGCAAGAGGAACGGCAAGGGGGCCGGACCCTCGCCCGGACCGGGTTCCCAGCCCGACCAGGCAGCCGGAAAATCCACACAAACAGCACGCCATAAAACTGCGGCTGAGAGACAGCACACAGAGATCGCCACTGGCTGCATACAGGCCAGCCGGTACCGGATTCCTGGTCGGG
>NZ_QOLB01000036.1 GCF_003333265.1 Candidatus Halocynthiibacter alkanivorans | reverse complement strand
AACTGGCAGGTTGGGGTGGATTACATGTCCACTGGCATCGAGGTGAATTTTTCAAAGTTAGACCTGGCGGGCTTTCATGAAAAAAACATCGGCTTAAAAGCACGACGTTTTTACGGCAACAGCTTTAACCTGTCGTTTGGTTTTGTGCGCCGCACCAATGAGGTGTACCTGGACCCTAGTGTCTACGGCATCAGTGTGAGCGATGTAAATTTTCGCACCGAGGCTCAGGCTAATTTGTTGCACTTGGGCATGAGCAATCACTGGCAATTTGACAACTGGAGTCTGGCGGTAAATTGGATTAGCCTAAATCTTCCATTAGGTGGCAAAGTCACCCAATCTGCCGCCGATCAAGCCGACGATGAAGGTGATAAAGACGATATACGCCGTGCCGAAAATGTACTGACCTGGTATCCCAACCTGGCCACCTTCACCATGAGCGCGGGTTATATGTTTTAAGCAGTGTGAAAAAGAGCGCTATTTCCCCGCTAAATAGCGCCCCAGCCAATCGGCCCTTTGTTATTCCTGTTACGCCTTATTTACCTACGAGCCAAAATATAAGCCCATATCATGGCAGTGGCATTACCTATAGTCTGTATATTGACTTTAGATAGATTTATAATATTTTAACTATGCTTTAATGGTGCTTATGATGGACACTTACTTAACAGGAGACAGAAGATGAGCAGATTGACCCTATTACCGCAAAAAATCGCTGCACTGGCCCTAGTGCTGATCACCCTGCCAAGCAGTTATGCCATGCAGGCGCCGCAGGCCACCCAAGACAGTAAAGTGGGTTTTGCAGTTGTACACACCGGCCAGGCAGGGCTGACCCCAGAGGGGGCGCTGGTGAGCGGTGGCAATTGGTTTAACCTGCGTCATCTAGCCCAAAATGCAGTATTGATTCGCCACCCCAAGGGGGATGTAATGATTGATGCCGGATTGGGCAGCAAGATCGATGAGCAATTTGCCAGCAACAGTTTTGTTATGCGTCAGCTGTTTGCCTATGAGCAACTCAACCCGGCCATTAATCAATTTGAGCAGGCGGCCTATAATGCTCAAAACGTCACTAAGATCATCCCCACCCATTTACACTGGGATCATGCCAGCGGCCTGGTAGATTTTCCCGGGGCACAAGTATGGGTGCAACAGGCAGAATATGAAGAGGCTCGCGGCGGCCATGCCCCGGCCCATTTGCGTGCCAGCGCCGCGGACGACACCCTGCCAGACAGCACATGTAATGCTTTGGACGGCGGCCAGGATGACACCCCGGGCAACGCGATTTGCAAAGCAGACGAACTGGCGGTGTTTCTGGCCGCGTTCCCCGATGTGATCCTGGTGCGGTTGACCCGGGTGCAAGGCTCTGCACCACGCGGGCAGGGCACCACCATGTGCGTCAGTGCCACAGTGCTTTGCGGCACCATCGGCGGTGGACAACTGGAATATATGGCGATCGATCAGGCTCGCGCCCTGCTGGCCCGGGGCGACGCGTGCACGGAGATGGACGTGCCGCTTGGTCCCGAAATCGGCCAGTGTTGCGGCGGGCGTGTCACCCTGTCGCTGACGCGCATGGAGGACGCCGACCGCGCGGCCCTGCTGCAAGAGGAACACGACGCACGTGACGCAGAGCCGCATGTGTATCTCTATGGTGCCGGCCATGTGGGCCGCGCGCTGGCCCGTGCTTTTGCGCCGCTGCCCCTGCGCCTG
>NZ_QOLB01000135.1 GCF_003333265.1 Candidatus Halocynthiibacter alkanivorans | reverse complement strand
GAGTTTTTATCCGGATAAACGCGATAAAATTGTTCATCTTGCATGCGCATATAGACAGTGGCTTGTCCGGCGAAGCCCGTTTTAACAAACACATCGCTGTGTTTTATTTCTGTGAAATTGATGGTGTCGGGTTTAGATACTTTTTCGAGCAATAAGTCTTCAGCTTTGAGTGCTTTGTGCATAGCTTCAAACATGCTTTGCTCGCCCCCAAGGGCGTGGATTTGGTTAAATAACCCTGAGTATGCCTCTACCGACTTGCTGATGTTTTCCATTTCTACGTTGTAGTAGTGTTTACTACTGACGTAGTCAATGGCAAAAAATATGGCAAAAACCGCGCCAATAATAGTGACGTATAAGCTAAAGAATAAACGTGCCATATCTAAGATAACCTTATTTGATTAACGCTATAATCTCACAGCTTTGGTCAATATTGTGTCTGTTATTGTACTGGTTTGTATGTGCCTATTAGGGGGCTACCATTCGCTAGAAACCAATAAATAGCCTTTGCCTCTTAAAGTAATGATGCGTTTAGGCAGGGCGGGATCGTCGTTGAGTTTTTTACGCAGCAGCACAATTTTGTTATCGATAGTGCGATCGATACCATCGTAATCAATGCCTCGGGTTAGTTTTACCAGCCGCTCACGGGTTAATACTTGATCGGCGTGCGCCACTAGAATCCACAGCAGGTCGAACTCGCTCGGGGTTAAGTTCACTAATTGATCGTTGAGTAAAATACGTTGGGTGAGTTTGTTTAAAGAGAGGCTGCCAAGTTGGGATAAATTAGCATCCTGTTTCTTTATTGCAGCGCTGTGCTGTGTATTATCAGCATCGGGTAACTCTTTACGGCGTAGCAACATGCGAATCCGCGCCAGTAATACCCGCGGTTGAATAGGCTTGCAGACATAGTCATCCGCACCCATTTCCAATGCGGCCACTTGGTCCATGTCATCATCACTGGCGGTTAAAATTAAAATTTTCCCGCTATAGCTGCCGCGAATCTCCCGGCAGACACTAAGCCCATCCATGCCCGGCAGCATCAGGTCCAAAATCAATAAAGTGGGGGAGTGTTCTTTTAACAGCTGTTCTGTCTCTAGGCCTGAGTGACCAACAGCGACTTCAAAACCATTGCGATTAAGGTATAAGCTCAATAATTGGGTAAGCTTTTTATCGTCTTCAATGAGTAATATCTTGTCTTGCATCAGCGGGCATCTAAAGGTTGTTAATG
Source organism: Candidatus Halocynthiibacter alkanivorans (assembly GCF_003333265.1). Classification (GTDB taxonomy): domain Bacteria; phylum Pseudomonadota; class Alphaproteobacteria; order Rhodobacterales; family Rhodobacteraceae; genus Halocyntiibacter_A; species Halocyntiibacter_A alkanivorans. The sequence continues at coordinate 481 of NZ_QOLB01000135.1, read as the reverse complement.
GTGAAGCTTTTTTAGCAGCTTTTAAGCGCAATATATAGGCGTTAATGCAATCTATTGAATGTTATCAAATAATTTATAGTCACTGACAGAAAAAACATTGAAAACACAAGATGTTAGAGTAGCCTGAATTGAGGCTCGCTGAAAAGGTGTAGATCCTAATCTTTTGCCGATTATGGGAATACCCTGATCTAGGATCAATTAGAGGTTGCGCGTTAGCTTGCTGTGGCGTAGTTGAATAAAGAGTCTGTGGCAAAGTAACTCTCTATTGGGCTCGCTTTCGCTTGGTGGAGTGTTTGAACGCTAGCAATATCAAAGTCGCTTAACAAAGAGCAACAATTATGGATGATTTGGCTGGTGTCTAGAGCCTCGCTATTAATTTTGCATAAAGGGGGAGTCTTTCATCAAATGGTTGCGCTGCTGTAAATAATATCCAGCATCCGCGGTTATTTTTACATAGTTTTTCCAGGCGGGATCCGCTTGC
>NZ_QOLB01000143.1 GCF_003333265.1 Candidatus Halocynthiibacter alkanivorans | reverse complement strand
CTTGCCCACTTACCCGCTTTCTCGTTCAGGCGGGAAGGCGGGAAGGCGGGAAGCCCGGGACAGAGCGCGCAGCCAACGCATCAGAATTTTTGCCGGCGGAGACAATTGCTTTGAGACCACTTCAGACGACGCTGCGCGCACAAAATTGAAACCAGATCGCTTTGACGGCTGCTGGTGCGATCTGCTCGCCGGCGCTGATTTATGCCAGAAACCGCTGCACTTAAAAGGAGATACAGCCGACTGCCATCAAGTCGATCCCCGGAAGGACAGAAAGTTCACTCAATCAGAGAGGCAATGGTCCCTGCTATTTGGGACAGATCAATCTCTTTCCCGACGGCGCCCAATTTTTTGGCCTCCGCTGGCATCCCGTAAACGACACAGCTATCCTTGCATTGCCCATAAGTGACGGCCCCGGCATCGCGCATTTCTTTAAGCCCATGGGCGCCATCGTTGCCCATGCCGGTCATGATGATGCCAACTGCATTTGTACCGGCGACCTGGGCGGCGGAACGAAACAGCACATCCACCGAGGGGCGATGGCGGTTTACCAGCGGCGCATCACGCACCTCAACCCGGTAATTGGCGCCGCTGCGGGTCAGCAGGGTGTGACGACCGCCCGGCGCGATCAGCGCATGGCCGCGCATAACCCGGTCGTTGTTCCTGGCTTCCTTGACAGTGATCTTGCACAGACCGTTCAGCCGTTGCGCAAAAGCAGAGGTGAACGCCTCGGGCATATGCTGCACAACCACGATGGGCGGGGAATAGTCCGGCAGGCTTTCAAGCACCCTGCACAATGCTTCTGTGCCGCCGGTCGATGCCCCGATGAGGACGACCTTATCGGTCGTCTTCAGCATCGCATGTCGGGACGATGCCGGCAAAACAACATCTGCCGAAAGATTTTCGCGCGTTCGAAATGTTTTGCGCCGGTCCAGACAAGCGTGCGAGGCGGCGACGATCGTATCCTGGATCTGCATCCTTGTGTCGATCAGCTTCTGCCGGGTGCCGAGCGCCGGTTTGGCGATGACATCCACTGCGCCGGAGGTGACCACAGCGTCGAGCATCTGGGTGCCGGCGCCGACCAGGGTGGAGCAGATCACCACCGGGATCGGCCGTTGCGCCATGAGGCGGCGCAGGAATGTCAGCCCGTCCATCCGGGGCATTTCAACATCAAGGACGATCACATCCGGCACTTCGCGGGCGATGCGTTCGGTGGCCTGGAAGGGATCGCCCGCCGTGGCCATGACTTCCATACGATTATCGGCGTTGATGATCTCGGTCAGGACCTGCCGCACGGCAGCGCTGTCGTCCACGATCAGAACCCGTTTTTTCGCTTTCTTCATGCTCTTCCCTCCTTCTGATAAATTGAGGGCGCCACCGCGACAAGTTCAGCGTGTTTGAACCCGGTTTCGCTGTGGCCGGTCAACAGATATCCGCCAGGGCGAATGCCCCGGACCACCCGGTCCACGACCCGGTCTCTGGTCGCGGAGTCGAAATAAATCAACACGTTACGCAAAAACGCGACATTGGCCTGTATGCCCGCCATCCCTTTGCCGGTCGCGAGATTTCCCCAGCGCCACTCAGCGCTGCGGCGCAGGGCAGTGACAATTCTGTAGCGCCCGTCCTGGTTGCGGGCGCGCAAAAAATAGGTGGCGCGAATATTAGCGGCGATGTTGTCCACATCTTGCTGCTGGTAGATCGCCCGCTCTGCCTTTTTGAGCACGGATTTCGAAATGTCAGTTCCGATCAGCCGGCAGTTGAAATTCCGACCGGTCTCACGGCGATAGGCTTCGGCAACCATCAGACTTGTCCAGCCCTCCTGTCCGGTGGAGCAGGCGGCGCTCCAGAATACAATATTGCTGCCGCTCTGCGTCATTTCGGGCAAGCCGGTGCTGAGCAGCCAGTCGTATTGCGCCGCTTCACGGAAAAAGCTGGTCGTATGCACTGTCAGCGATTCCACAAAAGTCTGGCGTTCCTCTTCATCCCCTTCCACCAGGTCGATATAGGCGCGAAACGTAAATGCCTTACTGTCCAGCACACGCTGAAACAGACGGGCTTGTAAGAAATCCAGTTTGCTCGCATCGAGCCGGATTCCGGCGGCCTGAAACGCCACCGCAGCCAGCGCCGGGACCTGGTCCGGGCGCAGCTGCGGCAGAACGTTCTCCTGATACAGGTGTGCGCGCTGCATCGATCAGCAAAGTTCCACGGGCGCGTCCGCGAAGGCACGGGCCAGATCGACAACGACAATCAATGCGCCGTCGAGTCGGTACAGGCCGAGGACGAGGTCGTTCCGGATGCCGCCATCGGAGATTTCCGGGGCTTTTTCAAAGTCTTCCAACCGGAGCCGGCAGACGTCCCGGACGCGCTCAGCCAGAATGCCCAGTGGGCGCGGATCCGCATCGGGCCGCTCAAATTCAAAGACGATCACCCGGGTGTCCTGCCCTTCTGTTGCGCTGCCGATGCCCAGATGTGCAGTCAGGTCGACAATCGGCACACTGGCCCCGCGTACGTCGATCACGCCCAGAAAGTCATGGGCCGAATTGGGCAGGCGGGTGATCGGTTGAGTGTCAAGGATTTCACGCACACACTGGACTGCAACCGCAAATATCTGACCATCCAGGTCGAAAGTCAGATAGGCGGCAGCATCGTCCGGTATGTCCGCATCGGTGGCCGCCCCAGGGTTTGGGGCGGCCGCTTCAAGAACGCTGTCAGCTAGCATAGCGCTCAAACTCCTTGTCCAGTTCGTCCTCAGAAGTCATATCCAGCTCGACTCCTTTGCCGACCTTTACAGGCTTGCGCGGTGCGCTGGCTGCAGCAGGCGCGCGTGGTGCCGGGCGCCGGGCATGCGCCGGTGCAGGGCGGTCGCTGTCAGCGACGCGGAAGTAGCTGATCACCTCCTGCAATTCAGTGGCCTGACCCGCAAGTTCGTGGCTGGTTGTGGCCGATTGCTGTGCCGCAGAGGCGTTGCGCTGGATCACCCGGTCAAGTTCCCGGATGGCCTGGTTGATCTGTTCTGCCCCGACGTTCTGTTCGCGGGTGGCGGCGCTGATTTCCTGCACCAGATCAGCGGTATGCTGAATGTTGGGCACCAGGGATTCGAGCATCCGGCCGGCCTCGCTTGAGGCGTCAACCGTCTCACCAGACAGCTGGCTGATTTCGGCGGCTGCGGTCTGACTGCGTTCCGCAAGCTTGCGCACTTCTGAAGCGACTACCGCAAAGCCTTTGCCATGTGCACCGGCACGGGCGGCTTCCACCGCAGCATTCAGCGCCAGCAGATCGGTCTGGCGGGCAATTTCCTGAATGATATTGATCTTATCGGCGATCGTTTTCATTGCAGTCACAGCCTTTTCGACGGCGTCACCGCTTGCTTTGGCGTCGGCGGCAGATTTGGTCGCAATCTTCTCGGTCTGACCGGCGTTGTCCGCAGTCTGGCTGATATTGGCGGTCATTTCTTCGATCGAGGCGGAGGCCTCTTCGGCGGCGGCCGCCTGGCTGCTGGCACCGGAGCTGAGCGCTTCAGACGTGCCGCTCATTGAATCGGCAGCCTCTGCGACATTATTGGCGCTGTTGGTTGCGTTGGTGATGACGTCGCGCAGCTTGACCAGCATCGCGTTAAGCGCCAGTGCCAGACGGTCATCCACGGACCGCTCCCGGACATCATTGCTCAGGTCGCCATCGGCGATCTGTTCGGCGGCAGCGCTCATATCCTGCAAGTCATTTACCATCGTATCCATGGCATTGAGCAGGGTGCCGATCTCATCACCGCGGTCGGACTTCGCATTCAGCTCCAGGTTGCCCCGGGCGACTTCCCGCACAATTGTTACCGCCTGGGTCAAGCCCTGGCTGATGCTGCGGGTCAGCAACCAGCCAACCACAATCGCAAAGAGCACAAGGGCAGAGGAGCCGCCAAAGATCACCAGATTGGCCAGGCCTTTTGCATTATCCTTGGCGACGCTGTGGATGGCCAGAAGGTTAGCCTCCTCTTCATAAAACTCGCCTGTAAGTGCGCGGAACGAATCCATGTATTTCTTGCCGGCACCAGAACTTTCAGATTCCCGTGCCTGTTCCCGGGTGGCGAAACTGCGCATCAGGCCGATCTGTACGTCAGCAACTGTGGTGCGCCATTTTTCTTCCGTTGCACTCAGACGCCTGAGCAATTCCTGTTGTGGGAGATCATCAATGGTGGCTGTCATCAGGAATTCCATGTGTTCCTGAAAGGCGGCTTGACCTTCAATAAAGGGTTCCAGGAACTCGTCCTCTCCCGAAATCAGAAACCCGCGCATTCCTGTTTCCTGGTTTACAACAGACGCAAGCATCTCATCCGTAGCTTCCAGGATTTCATAGGTCTTGGTCGTCCATTCGTCCTGATTTTTGATTTCGTTCAGGCTGAGAAACGAAACAGCGGACATTATGACGGATATAAGCACAAGGGAGGTGAAGGTGAGGCCGAATTTACGACCGATAGAAAGTGTTCCAAATGACATTATTTCTACTCCGGTAAGGTGTTAATCGTTAATGGGTCGGCAGGGCAAATACGTTGCTGGCCTCCAGCAGGATCACAAGTTTATCCTGGCGTTTTGAAACGCCGCGGAAACAGTCCGCGGGCCAGCGAATGCCCAGTTCGGGGACGGAGACCAGGTCTTCGGTAACCGCCTCGATGACGTCTTCAACTTCATCCACCATCACGGCGAGCTTGCAGGGCTCGTCGTTCAGGGTGATGTCTATCACCAGCATGCGGCTGGTGTGTTTCTGCGGTGCCGGCTTCATGCCGAGCCGGTTGCGCAGATCCAGCACCGGCACAATTGAGCCGCGCACATTGATCAGCGTCGGCGCCAGCGGATCGGCATTGGGCACCCGTGCGGTATTCTGCGGGTCCATAATTTCCGACACCCGCTCGACTTCGATGCCGAATGTCTGTTCTGAAAGCTTGAATATTAACAAGGTTTCGGTTTCGGATTTCGCCGGGGTCAGCTGATGTACTTTGGCACCGGCGCTGGCGACAGTTTGTGTTGATTGGGGCATAGCACTGTTCCTCAGGCTGCAATCATGACGGTGGTGGCGCGGCGCACCAGGGCGTTGACGTCGAGAATTAAGGCGATTGAACCGTCCCCGAGAATGGTGGCGCCGGCCAGTTCTTCAACCATGTGATGAAAGGGGCTCAGCGGTTTGATCACCGTTTGCAACTGGCCCAGTACATCATCCACCACCAGTCCGATGCGCTGCCCGTCGGCATTGACGATGGCGACGCGCCGGTGTGACCGGGTGCTGATGTTATATCCAAACAGCTTGTCCAGGCTGAGATAAGAGACCAGCTGATCGCGGATCCGCAGGATTGTCCGCCCGTCGTCGCGCGCCGTTTCGATGTCAGGAAGTTCGACACATTCTTCGACACTGGACAGGGGAATGACAAATTTGTCGCCATCAACCTCCACCAGCAACCCGTCAATGATGGCGAGCGTCAGCGGCAGGCGCAGGGTCACTTTGGTGCCTTGCCCGGCCACCGATTTCACATCGATCGTGCCACGCAGATCGTCGACAACACGGCGGACCGCATCCATGCCGACGCCGCGCCCGGACACGCTGGACAGGTTTTTGGCGGTGGAAAAGCCCGGCTCAAATATAAGCTGGTACAGCGCCTCGGTGCTGATGTACTGATCCGCGGCAATCAGCCCGCGCTCAACGGCGCGCTCCCGGATCGCCTCGGCATTCAGCCCGGCGCCATCGTCAGAAATAGAGATCAGCACTTCGCCGCCCGACTGGCAGGCGGAGAGCCGGACGGTTGCGGTGGCGGGTTTGCCACTGGCCTCACGCGCCGCCACATCCTCAACCCCGTGATCAAGCGAATTGCGGATCATGTGCACCAGCGGTTCGGTCAGGCTGTCGATGATGTTCTTGTCGACTTCGGTATCGCCGCCTTCGGTAATCAACTGGGCAGGTTTTTCCAGTTCAAGGGACAGGTCCCGGATCACGCGGCGGAATTTGCCAAACACCCTGGAGACGGGCAACATGCGGATCGAAAGTGTCGTATCACGCAGGCCGGTGACCAGCGCCTCGATTTCTTCTACGGTGCTTTCAAGCCGGGGATCGTCAAATTTTTCGCAAATGCTTTTCAGCCGCGCCTGAGCGATCACAAGTTCGCCCAACTGGTCCATCAGATCGTCCAGCCGGTCCGCCTGGACCCGCACTGATTCAGATTTCGGTGCGGCCACCGGGCCATTTTCTGTCACCGTGGCAGTTTCCGCCGGCGAATCCGGATCCTGGTCGGGCTCCGATGCAACTCCGGCCTCGACCGGATCCAGGGCTTTGATCTCGATCTCGGCATCCATGGAGAAAATGAACACATCCTCGATGCGCTCCCGTGAAACGCTGGTTTCCAGCTCCATTTCCCATCTGAGGTAACATTCGCCCGGATCGAGGATTTCAAGCTCCGGAACATTGTCTCCGAGGCAGGTCAGGCGCAGCGATCCCAGCAGAGCCAGCTCATCCCAAAGCAATTCCGGGCGGAAGCCGTTCTTGAGCGCGGAGGGTTCGGCTGAGAACGAGATTGACCAGCGGCGCGGTACAACCGGCTCTGCCGATGCTGCGTCGGGGGCCGGGGGCTGCCCGGCAAAGGTGTCGGAGACATCTGCGGGGGTGTCCATCAGTTTGCGCAACCGCGCCAGCAGGGCGTCGCCGATTATGCGGGTGTCTTCATCGGCCTCTTCGTCGGGGCCGAGCGCCAGCAGGGCGGCCAGATGATCCCGCGAATCCAGAGAGACGGCGATCAGCTCGGGCGACACTGTGGCCCGGCCTTCCCGCAGCTGGTCAAAGGCGTCTTCAAAATGGTGGCTGAACGCCGCCAGCTCGCCAAAGCCGAACATGCCACCTGAGCCTTTGAGTGTATGGAGGGCGCGAAATGCGGCGTCGATCTGCCCGGGGCTTTCCGGGGCGGTTTCCAGTTCAAGCAACACTTCCTCAAGCATCTGGAGGAGATCGTTGGCTTCCTGGATAAATGTACTTTTTGGGCTACTCATACTCTATCCGATCACTAATTTTACAATTCTATCCGATCATTTTTTTCACAATGGAGCAGATTTTCTGTTCATCGAACGGTTTGACGATCCACCCCGCTGCGCCGGCAGCTTTACCTTCGATCATCTTTTCCCGCTGCCCTTCGGTGGTCAGCAGAACGATCGGCACACCATCAAAACGGGTATCGGCGCGAATGGCGCGGGTCATTTCGATTCCGTTCATATTGGGCATGTTCAGATCGGTGATCACCAGGTCGATATTATTGGCGCTCATCTGGCGAAGCCCGTCATTTCCATCCTCGGCCTGCACCACGGTGTAGCCGTGCGGCTCCAGCGCGAAGGCCATCATTTCCCGGATACTGGGAGAATCATCTACACTAAGTACGGTCTTGGTCATTGTGCTTCCCACTCCTTCAGCCCGGTGTCCGCGAGATCGGTGAGAGCCGCTGTCGCGATCTCCCCTAAATCGGGAGTGGGGCCACTTGTGCGGCGGCGCGCCGCAAGAAGTAGCTGAAGAGCCGAGACCGACGGCCTGGATGACTCCGGCCCCAGCTCGACAGTTGCGGTGGACGTCTGCGCTGCAAGCCATTCTGCCAGATCCACACGCACAGCGTGCGCATCTCCTGGCCGCAGGTCAGCGGAAACATGAAAAGCCGGGGTATCAAAATCACTCTGGGTCAATCGAACCTCCATCAGTTGGTGTGGTTTTTATAAAACGCAAAGCATCAACATTTAGTTGCGCCTATTTGGGGCTTGTAAAAGTAAATACCGAATTTGACTAAATGTGTTGCTAGAATTTGTGCGGCGTACCGGGGCAATTTTCAGATTTGTTAGGGCTGTCAAGATACAAGCAGACGTTGTATTATATGGTGTGGGTAGTGAGATGGTTTACGAGACAACGGACATTGGGCTCCAGGTTGATGGGGCTATTGAATTTGCGGTTGCGAAGTCTGCGAGCATTTTGTCGCGCCTGCGCTCGGTGCGCGGTGCCTCCGAATTAATCACGTCCGCTTCAGACAGTTTGCACGGGCTGTTGGGGCAGTTCGAGAATACAGACTCTCAGTCTGAAACGGCGGGATTGCTGGCCAGTGCCTCCCGGTCGGCACAACTCTCGGCCAGCACGTTGGAAGAGCTGGACACCCATAAACTTTCTGAACATCTCAGATACGCCAAACGGCACATGAAAGAGCTCGAGTTCATCGCAATGATGATCAAAATCGAAGCGTCCTTGCCGTCGCAACACACAGAGCAGTCAACCGCATTTGTCAACGATCTCCTGAACATCGTCAGTATCCTCGACAACACAACCGCAGCAGCGATAGAACGGGTGGGGCCGGTCCAGGGCAAGATCCGCGAGGCGGATCAGGCGCTGCAGGCCACGGCTCAAAGCCTGACACAGCAGGTCACGGAGGTCGCCGGTGAACGGGAGAACGCCGACGCGCTGCAGCGCGCGCGCGACACCCATATGCAGGCCCTGGGCCAGGAGGCCCGTGAGGTCTCGCGCAGCACTGCAGAACAGATTTCACAGCTCATTCCGCGGCTTCAGTTCGCGGATGCATTTGTGCAGCGGCTGCAAAATACCAAACGGTTCATCGATGATGCCGGCGCACACGCCGGCTCCTCAACCGCAGAGGTGCTGGCGGTGGCGGCGCAACAGGTCAAAGCGCTGAACGAGGACACCCGCGCAGAACGGCACGGGTCCGTCGCCGCGCTGGAGGCGCTGCTGACCGCGACGGAACACGCGGTCCGCTTATTGTCCGAAAATGACGCCAATGACGGGCTTGGGGCCTGGTTACAGGCAAACGCATCAGCTGTGGCGCTGAACCGGATGGTGATCGAAGCCTCGCGCGGTGAGATGTTGTTCGCGTTCCGGCAAATAGATGATGCGCAAACCGCAATGGCGCAAGCGAATGAAATCATTTCCAAATTCGTTCCTCTGGTCCGGTCGTTGAACTGCGCAGCCCTTAACGGTGCGCTGCTTGCGTCGCGTTCTTCATCGGGAACGAACAGTGTTTCTTATGCTTTGGCCGCCGAGGTCCAGAGCGTTGGCTTGCAATGTGGACGGCAAATGACAGATGGCGCATCGGTGCTGTGTGTTGTCAGTGATTCGCTGTCCCGGGTCGACCGGTCCGGGATGGAGGAAAAGATCAGGCAACTTGCCGGTGAACTGAACATGGCCAAAGCCCAGCAGGAGCAGGCGCAATCTCTGACCTTTGAGCTGCGCCAGGCGCGGCAATACCTGTCTGAGGGCGCTGGTGCGCTTCTGGAAGCCTGTCATGCCGCGCATCAGACCATCGAGGACAGCAAAAAAATGGAGCTGGATCTGGAACGCCTGATGAGCACACTCGGAAGCTTCGATACTACGGGTATTGCCGCCGGATCTGTGCAGTGGATCACAGGGTTCTACACCACCGAACCCGAACGCGCTTTGCATCTGATGCTGTTTGGCGATGGCGGCGGTCTGGTGGCAGAGGCTCCGGAACTGGATGACGACCTTTTGGATTTCCTGATGTAATTGCAGAAACTGACCCGGCTGGCGTGATCCCGCTGGCTGAAACTGCCCGGAGAACATGGCCAGTCACTCCGGTCTGCAGCGTGGAAGCTCCTGGGAGAACGACCGGTGTGAGCTTGGCCCTGGACGCTTCGCGGGCCTGCTGTGGGCGCGATCTTTCTCCGAAAAATTACACCGTCAATATCGGCAGGACACCTTAGGAGCGAGCTGAGTGACATTGAAACGCTGATTCGTTTTTTGGTCAGGAACTGTGAGCAGAATCTGCGGGTATTGTCACACCAGCCGGCGCCACGCGGCCCGTATCCCCGGATCTGCTCCATTTTCGATGGTTCCGCTCTGGTCTTGTGCAAGTGGCACAAATCCGGTTCCCGCGCCCCGCCGCGCCAGGGTTTTTACTCTCCTGACGCGCGATTGAACTGGGGTGAAACGGCCACTTTCGGCTCCCCCTTAAGACAACAAGCCGGCTTTGACACCGGCTTGTTGCAGCGCGTTTACGCATCCCGGCACGTCTTGCGCCCCAGGCCCGGGTCTGCGTATGGCGCCTAACCGGCGCAGCAGGACAGTTTTGAAACGTCCTTTTCAAAGGTCTGTGCTGCCAATTTTAGCCCTTCAACCGTGGTCAGATAGGGAAAGATCATGTCGCCCAGCTGCTCATAAGTCAGGCCGGCGCTGATCGCCATCGCCGCAGTCTGGATCGAATCCGCACCTTCCGGGGCAAGGATATGCGCCCCCAGAAGTTTCTTGCTGCCGCGCTCTGCCACCAGTTTGATCAGACCGCGCGTGTCGCGGGCGGCCAGCGCCCGTGGCACATGTTCCAGCCCCAGCACCGAGGTGGCCGCATCAAAACCCCGGGCCCTGGCGGCGGCTTCTGTAAGTCCGACGCTGGCGACCTGAGGATCGGAAAACACCACACCGGGCATCGCCGCATTGTCATAGGGTAATGTATCCCCGTTCATGGCGTTTTTGGCGGCCAGTTTTGCGCCATAGGCGGCCATATAGACAAACTGGTCCCGTCCGGTGACGTCGCCGGCCGCGTAAACGCCATCGCGGCTGCTGCGCATCATCGCATCCACCATTACCGCACCGGTGGCGTCGGTCGCAATCCCAGCCATCTCCAGCGCCAGGCCTTCGGTGTTTGGCACCCGACCGGTTGCCAGCAGCAGGTTTTGTGCGGAGATCTCAATGCTCTGTCCCTGATACCCGGCGCTCAGCGTCACCTGGCCGTCAGCTTCGCGCAGGCTATCGTAGCTGAGACCGCTCAGCACGGTGATGCCTTCCCCGGCAAAATAGCCACGCAGAGCCTCACTGATTTCGGGCTCGGCATCCGGCAACAAACCACGGCGGGTAACAATGGTGACTTTGCATCCGGCCCGCGCGAACATCTGCGCCAGTTCAACGCCGATATAGCCCCCTCCCATCACCATCAAAGACTCCGGCAACTCCACCAGCTCCAGCGCCGAGGTGCTGTCCAGCCATGCAACCCCGGACAGCCCGTCTATATCGGGAACATGCGGCCGCGATCCGGTGGCAATGATGATTTTGGTGGCGGCGATCTGCATGTCACCGACCATCAGCGTACCGTCGGCCTTAAACTGTGCTTTGCCTTCCAGGTAAGAGACCGCATCATAATTCGGCAGAACATCGAGATATTTTGCCTGACGCAGATCATCCACCAGTGCCTGTTTCTGGCGCACGAGCGCCTTCCAGTCGGTGACACTGGCGCTGGCTGTGATGCCATCAAAACGCTCAGCAGCACGCGATACATGCAGCGGTTCCACCGCCCGGATCATCGCTTTGGAGGGCACGCAGCCCACATTGACGCAGGTGCCGCCAATGGTGCCGTAGCCGATCAGAGCGACTTTCGCGCCCGCATCCGCCGCCGTGATCGCTGCGGAAAACCCCGCTGAGCCGGCGCCGATAACAGCGACATCGAATTCGGTTGGAAGTGTCGAGGTGGTTGATTGTTCTGGCATTTTCAAAAGTCCGTATTCAGGTCTGACTGCGCCGCTTGCGGCGGATCAGGGCAACAATAGTCATAAGGATAAACACGCCGAGTGCAGGCAACAGCACCGGATCAAGATAACCGACAAAAGCAGTCAGACCGGCGAGGCCAAACATCACGACGAGTAGCGGCGTAAAACAACAGACCGACATCACCGCCGTGCCGATCAGGCCGGTCTTTAAAAGTTTTTTGTCGTTCATGAGCCCACGCCACTCTCGATGACTTGCGAGGGGTAGCCCACAAACAGCGTCGAAGAGGTGATCGCCCGTGATGTGGTGATGTCATCATCAAAGACCACCACGGCGCTGCGGGTTTCAAAACTGACCGCGACACTGCGCACGCCGTCAACATCGCCGATGGCCGCCTGGATGATAAAGGGGCAGCTGGGGCAACTCATGCCCGGCACCGACAGTCTGATGGTTTGCTCGGCCGCGAGCGCCGGGGTGGCGACGACTGCCGCCAGCAGGGCCAGCGCTGAGAGTTTGTGTTTCATATAAGAGCCTTTCACAGGTTCAGAAGAATTGGCGCCAGTACAGGCGCGATCCAGGTCCAGAACGTCGCCAGCAGGATCAGGAAGGTCGAGACCCAGAGCGCGGTCTTCACCAGCCGGCCGGGCAGCGGGCGGGCGCAGGCCGCCCCGTCAGCACATGGTCGCGGTGCGCGGTAGACAAGCCAGAACCCGTAGCCAAGAAAACCGAGCGTGATGGTGATGAATACCGGCTTGTAGGGCGAAAGCGCCGTCAGAGTGCCAATCCATGCGCCGGAGATGCCCAGGCTGAACAGGACCAGCGGCACCACACAGCAGGCAGAAGCGCCAAGAGCGCCCAGAATGCCGCCGGCGGCCACCAGCCTGGTTTTTTTACTTTCACTGTCCGGCTGCAGGCCGGATGACGGGGTTGTCTCACTCATTTAAATGCTCGCGTTTTTCGTATCTCAGACTAAGATACGATCTGTAGCGACTATAGATGCAAGAGGTATTTTTGATGGGCACCTTAACGGAAACGCGCGGCTATGCGATCGGCCAGATGTCAAAACGAACCGGCGTGAATATTGAGACCATCCGCTATTATGAGCGCATTGGCGTGATGCCTGCGCCTGACCGCACTGCTGGTGGCAACAGGCAATACAATCATGACCAGTTGAAACGGCTGCATTTTGTCCGTCGCTCCCGGGAGCTCGGCTTTAGCCTTGGGGAGATTCGAGCCCTGCTCGAAATGGCCGACCGCAAGGATTTCACCTGCGGAGAGGTCCATGAAATGACCATCGGCCACCTTGCTTCAGTGAAAGAAAAAATCGCCAACTTGAAAAAACTGGAACGGGCACTGTCCGGAATGGCGGCCGAATGCAGCCGGGGCGATGTGCCGGAATGCCCGATTCTGGACACTCTGTTCGAGCCGGGCTGAAGGTGCGGCGCGGTGCTTTTTCTGGAGCGACGCCTCGCGGCCACAAATGGTCAGCGGCCCCGCCCGACGGCCTGCACCCAATGTCTGGTGCGATAGTCCGGGGCCGGAATTTATGGACGGTTTCAACGCCAGGATCACGACGGTGCTTTTGCCGGCCTGAGTTGAAAGATTATAGCGCTTGCGTCCGGAAAGCGACCTGGCCGCAACAGATGAAGGTCCGTTGCCGTTGCTAATTTCAGCTGTTTTGTCACGAGATAAGTAGTATTGCTGCGTCAGTCCGAATTCAGGAATCAACGACCATGACAGTGTCTTCGCCCCTTGTTCAAACAGGTTTGATCGCCCATCGCGGCGCGTCGAAATACTGGCCGGAAAATTCTCTTGAATCCGTGAAAGCGGCTGCAGAGATGGGGGTGTTCTGGATCGAAACCGATGTGCAGGCCACCGCCGACAACCATCTGGTGATGTTCCATGATATGGAGCTGGACCGGACGAGCAACGGCAGCGGTTTTGTGGCGCTCAATGACCTGGCCACCATCCGCAAGCTCGACTACGGCTCCTGGATGGCGCCGGAATTTTCCGGGCTGCAGGTGCCGACACTGCGGGAATTCATCGGCACGATTTGCGACCTTGGGCTCAATCTTCAGCTGGAGCTGAAAGAAACCAAAGGCCATGAGCACGAGTTGGTGGATCTGGTCTGTGATGAACTGGAAGCCCATTGGCCGGCAGACACGGCCTCCAAAATTTTTATCTCCGGCTTTTCTGAACGCTGTCTGCGCCGGGTGCGGGAAAGAATGCCCAAAATGCCGCTGGCGCTGGCGCTGGCCTGTGTGCCGCGCAATCCCGATCAACTGGCCGCAGAAGCCGGGGTACAGATTATTCATGTGAATGACGCCTTCGTTGATGCAGAGGCGTTGGAGACCATCGCGACCTCCTCGGTAGAATTCGGGGTGGCGACGGTGAATGATCCGCTGCGGGCGCGTCAGTTGCTGGAGGCGGGGGTGCAGCAGGTGCTGACCGATGACCCGCTTCTGTTTGCCAACAGCCCGACAATGGCCACGGCCGGCAGGCCACGCCCTGGTTGACTTTACATCTGGGCAGGCATGGCTTCCGCCGCGCCTTTTTTAGCGTTGGTCTTGTTCTTCACCAGACGGGGCGGCAGAAGGGCCGTGCGACAACAGGGCGGGCAGGGTAAACGGGGCGGGCTGCACAATGGCACCCGGGCCGTCACATATAAGCGCCGCTGTCGCGCCGGATCCGTTCTCTCTGTTTGATCCGGTCCAGCGTATCTGACGCCGCTACCGCAGCGGACAGTAATATTTCAATCATCAGGGTCACCGAGACCACCGACGGAAAATAATGCGGGCTGTCTGTGGGGGCAATGAAGACCTTCTCGGCATGTTCCGCCAGCGGTGAGCTGGCTTTGTCCGTGATGGCAAACACCTTTGCCCCACGTGATTTGGCATAGGATGCAGAATGCACCGTTTCTTTGGCGTAGGGCGCGAAGGCCAGCACCAGGATGGTGTCGTTTTCCGTAATTGAGGAAATGGTTTCAACCAGGGTGGCACTGCCGGAATGATCCGTGCGCAGGCCGCGGATGGCCATCTGGCCGGTTGATTCCATCAAAGCCGCCATCCAGTGCATCGAACCTGAGCCGAGAATGAAAGTGCGCTCGGCATTTTTGACGCTCTGGGCAAAATACTCCACCGCCGTCGCGTCAAGACTTTGCATGGTCAGGGCGATATTATCCTCAGCGGCCTGGGCAATGCGTTCAGAAACCGTGCTTTTTCCCTTGGTGCTGGAGACATCCCGCAAGGCGGCGGCGCGGTCGGCAAAGCCCCGGGAGGCGACGCTTTGCTGAAATTCACCCCGAAAATCCTCGTAGCTTTCAAAGTCCAGAGCCCGAGCCAGCCGCAGCATGGTAGGCGAGGCCACACCACAGGCGGTCGCGACCGTGCGCATGGAATCAAAGGCAATGCATTGTGGATTATCAAGCGCATAGCGCGCGGCATGCGCCAGCTTTTTGGGCAAGTCCGGCAGTGCCATAGTCAGCCGTTGTTTGATGTCCGACATTCAATTCCCCATCTCAATGGCGTGAGTGATAACAAACCGGGTGATAAATTCCAGCTCGGAATAAAGTAGCACATGAAATATCTTTTGACAAAAAATAGCATATGATACATTTTGCCTCGAAAGAATCTCTTGGAGGACGTCCAGTCAGATGTCACATTATTCGGCCTTATCGGTTTTTCTGAATGCACTGAAAGGCAATCAGAACTGGCAGCGCGCCTGGCGCGATCCGGCGCCAAAACCGAAATACGACGTGGTTATAGTTGGCGGCGGCGGGCACGGGTTGGCGACGGCCTATTACCTCGCCAAAGAACACGGCATCCGCAATATCGCGGTGATCGAAAAAGGCTGGCTCGGTGGCGGCAACACCGGGCGCAATACCACTATCGTGCGCTCAAACTACATGATGCCCGGCAATACGATGTTCTATGAGCGCTCGATGAAGCTGTGGGAAAATCTCAGCCAGGATCTCAACTACAATGTGATGATTTCCCAGCGCGGCCAGTATAACCTGTGCCATTCCCCGGCCCAGATGGATGCGGCGCGGCGCCGTGGCAACATCATGCGCGCCAATGGCATTGACGCGGATTTGTTTGACCGTGCCGAAGTCAAACGCCGTTTGCCCTATCTGGACTATTCGGCAACTGCGCGCTTCCCGATCCATGGCGCCATTTTTCAGTCCCGTGCCGGCACCGCCCGCCATGACGCGGTGGCCTGGGGTTATGCGCGGGGCGCTGACCGGCTTGGCGTCGATATCATCCAACAATGCGAAGTCACTGGCTACATCTGGGACAAGGGTAAAATCACCGGTGTCCAGACCACCAAAGGCGAGATCCGGGCTGGCAAAGTGGGCCTCGCGGTGGCGGGGCACACCGGCCATCTGGCCGATATGGCCGGGCTGCGGCTGCCAATCGAAACCCACGCGCTGCAGGCCTATGTTACCGAGCCGCTGAAACCGATGGTCGATCCGGTGATCTCCTTTGGCGCGGCGCATTTCTATATCAGCCAGTCAGACAAGGGCGGCCTCGTGCTGGGCGGCGATCTGGACGGCTATAATTCCTATGCGCAGCGCGGTGGCCTGCCGATCGTCGAACATACGCTGGCCAGCGCCAAGGCGCTGATGCCGTCGCTGTCCCGCCTTAAGCTGCTGCGCCACTGGGCGGGCGTTATGGACATGTCTATGGACGGCTCGCCCTTCATCACCAAGACCTCGGTCGACGGGCTCTATCTCAACGGCGGCTGGTGTTACGGCGGCTTCAAAGCCACTCCAGCGGCGGGCTGGTGTTTCGCCTGGACCATCGCCAAAGATGAGCCCCATCCGGACAATGCCGAATTCACGCTGAACCGCTTTGAGCGGGGTTATCAGATTGACGAAAAGGGTGTCGGCCCGAAACCGAACGCGCATTGAGGAAATGACATGCTGAGGATCAACTGTCCCGTCTGCGGGACCCGCGATGAAACCGAATTCACCTATGGCGGCGACGCCACCGTGGTGCGCCCAGCGATGGATGAGACCCGGGCGCAGCTCTGGCTTGATTATGTGTTCAACCGGGACAATCCGCGCGGCCCGCACACCGAATACTGGCACCACGTGCAGGGGTGCCGCCAATGGCTGGTGATGGAACGCAATACGCTGACCCATGAGGTCGGCGAGTGCCATCTGGCAAAGGAGGCCTGCTGATGGCTGGTCAACGGTTGAAACAGGGGGGGCGGATCGACCGCCGCAAGACCCTGAATGTGCGTTTTGACGGGCGCAAACTGCAGGCGCATCCGGGCGATACACTTGCCTCGGCGCTGATTGCGTCTGGCGAAATGATCGTGGCACGTGGTTTCAAATATCATCGCGCCCGCGGCGTTTATGCGGCAGGCTCTGAGGATCCCAATGCGCTGGTGCATCTGCGCACCGGCGCCCGGCATGAACCCAATGCCCGCGCCACCACCACCCAGGTGTTTGACGGGCTGGAATCGTTCGCCCAGAATTCCTGGCCGGACGTGCGTTTTGATGCCAGCGCCGGCATTGGTTTGCTGTCACCGTTCCTGAGCGCAGGATTCTACTACAAAACCTTCATCGGCCCGTTCAAAGGCACCCGTTACTGGATGTTCTGCGAAAGCTTCATCCGCAAAGCTGCTGGCATGGGGCGTGCGGTGAAAATCAACGACCCCGATAATTACGACAAGCTCAACGCGTTTTGCGATCTGCTGGTGGTCGGGGGTGGCGCCTCCGGGCTGAGCGCGGCGCTGACCGCAGGACGGGCCGGGGCCGACGTAATACTGGTAGATCAGGATTTTGAACCGGGTGGTTCGCTGCTGTCCCAGCCGGTGGGCGAAGCCTCTGATGACTGGCTCGAAGACGTGCTCCTGGAGTTGAAAAGCCTGACCAATGTCCGCATTCTGACCCGCACAACGGCCTTTGGCGCCTATGACGAAGATGTCTACGGTCTGATTGAGAATGTCAGCGATCACCTTCTGGCGCCTGAAAACGATCAGCCGCGCCAGCGCTACTGGCTGGTGCGCAGCAAACAAGCGGTGCTGGCCACCGGTGCCATTGAGCGCCCGCTGGTCTTTGCTAACAACGACTTGCCAGGCGTGATGTTGGCCGGGGCGGTGCAGACATATGTGAACCGCTTTGGCGTCTTGCCCGGGCAGCGCATCGTGCTGAGCAGCAACAACAACAGCGCGGCCCAGGTGGCGCTTCATCTGGCGCGCGCCGGCGCGGATGTCACGCTTTGTGATGCAAGGCCAACACTGCCCGCCGAACTTTCAGACCCACTGCTTGCGGCCGGGGTCACGCTGTTGACGGGCAAACTGGTGATCAAAGCCATTGGCCGGCGCAAAGTGAACGCGGCGCTGATCGTGCCCGTGGATGCAGCTGGACGGGCAACTGGCGCTGCGCAGAAGGTGACTTGTGATGTCATCGGCCTGTCCGGTGGCTGGTCGCCGGTGGTGCATCTCTGGAGCCAGCGCTTCAAAAAGCCGGTCTTTGACGATAATTCGGGTTCATTCATCCCTGCGGAGCTCGGGCGCGAAACAGTGAAATGTGCCGGTCGCATGGTGGCGGCGCAAACTCTGGCGGACCGCATCGCGTCGGGTGTCACCGCCGCGCAGGCGGCACTGGCGGACCTGTCGCTGGACGCCGTGGACACATCGGTTCCTGCCGCGCCGGCACTGCCGTTTGATACCGGCTGGGCGGACGACATTCTGCCGGTCTGGTCCGTTACAGACGCCAAAGGCAAGACGCTTGGCAAAGCCTTTGTCGATATCCAGCATGACGTGAAACTGACCGACATCGATCAGGCCCATCGCGAAGGCTATGTCTCGGTCGAGCATCTGAAACGCTATACCACCTCCGGCATGGCGACCGACCAGGGCAAGACCTCCAACATTATCGCCTTGGCGCGTATGGCGGAACTTAGCGGCAAAACCATTCCCCAGACCGGGACCACCACCTTCAGACCACCCTATACTCCGGTAGCAATCGGTGCCCTGGTGGGCCACGAACACGGCCTTCATTTCACCGCAACACGCTATTCGCCAATCCATGACTGGCACCTGGCGCAGGGTGCCAAAATGACCGAGGCCGGCGCCTGGATGCGGCCCTGGTATTACCCGGACGGCAGCGAAACCCTGTCAGAGGCTTACCGGCGCGAAGCGGCGCATGTGCGCCAGCATGTTGGCATCGTTGACGTTTCCACGCTGGGAAAAATCGCAGTGCAGGGACCGGACGCGGCTGAATTCCTGAACCGTGTCTATATCAACGGCTGGAAGAGCCTGAAAAGCGGGCGGTTGCGCTATGGCGTGATGCTGCGCGAAGACGGCTATGTGATGGATGACGGCGCCACCGCCTGTCTTGGTGAAAACGACTATTTCATGTCCACCACCACCGCCAATGCCGCCCGGGTTCTGGCCTTTGCCGAACATCTGCTGCAGACGGCGTGGAAAGACATGAAAGTGCATGTCACCACCGTCACTGACCAATGGGCCGCTTTTGCCGTCGCCGGTCCCAAAGCGCGCGATCTGCTACAATCGGTTGTCAGCGGCGCCGATCTCAGCCGCGAAGCGATGCCCAACAACCACTTTGTGAACGCGGTGATCAACGGCATCCCTGTGCGCATCCACCGGATGAGCTATTCCGGCGAACTTGCCTATGAGGTCTATGTGGCCTCGGGTTATGCCCAGCAGGTCTGGAACGCGCTGCATGCCGCCGGCACCCCGTTCAATCTGAAACCCTATGGCACCGAGGCGATGGGCGCATTGCGCATCGAAAAAGGCCACGTGGCCGGGCCGGAAATCGAAGGACGCACCACCTTGAATGACCTCGGTCTGAACGGGTTTGCCTCCTCCAAAAAACCGTTTGTCGGATCGGTCCTGCGCGGGCGTGAAGTGCTGACAGAAGCGTCGCGCCCCACCCTGGTCGGGCTGGAACTTGGCAGTGCCCAGGGCGCCAAATCGGGATCTCTGATCTATGCCAAAGGCGTGGCTGCCAAAGGCCACGGCGAAGGCTGGGTGTCTTCCACCACCTGGTCACCGGCGCTGGGCAAGTATATCGCGCTGGCTCTGGTTCAGAGTGGCAAATCCCGCACCGGCGAGGAGGTCCAGGTGGTCAATCATCTGGAAAACCAGACCCTGAGCGCAAAAATCGTGTCGTCCCATTTCTATGACCCTGCCGGGGAGCGCCAAAATGCCTGATATCCAATCCCCCCTTGCTGCCGTGCGTACTCCTGGCCGCTTTGGCGCGTCTTTTGATGCCGGGCCTGGCATCACCCTTTCAGACGCGCCGCTGTCAGGCCTGGTTCAGATTGCCGGCTGGGACGGGTTTGAAACTGCCGTTAAGCCGGCGCTGAAAACGCTCGGTTTCAGTGATGCCGGTGATTTCTGCTGCAGCCGTCAGAGCGGCGACGCAACCCTGTTCCGCACTGCACCGGACCGGGTGCTGATCACCGGGGCCTCCGCTGGTGACGTCTTGGAAATTGCGGGCGCCAATGCGGAACTCGCGGTGCTGGACCTGAGCCATGCACGCTTGCAGATCAATGTGGAAGGTCGCAACGCTGAAGGGCTGATGGCGCAGCTCGCCCCGATCGATTTCCGCCTCAACGCCATGCCAATCGGATCATTCGTGCAAACCGGTATCCATCACATCGGCGTTCTGATCCACCGCACATCCGCAACGCGGTTTGAACTCATGGTGCCGGTCACTTTTGCCCGGGGACTCTGGCAGTTTATCGGTCTGAATGCGGCGCCGTTTGGCTATGACGTGCTGGAGGCCGCGTGATGGACCCGCGCGGTATCGCCTTCCATTTTGCCCGCTGGGCCTGCGGGCTCCGTAGCGCCGACATACCGGCGCCGGTCCAGGCCACCGCGCGCCGGGCGATGCTGGACACGCTGGCGGTCACTGTCGCCGGTGGCGCTCATGGCGACATTCGCAAACTGGCGGCCGGCTGGCCACTGGGCACGGGCGTCTGCAGCCTGGTGACGGGCGGCACATCCACAGCAGAAACCGCAGCGCTGATCAACGGCAGCGCCGCGCATGTCTGGGATTTTGATGATACCAGCTACACCGGTATCATGCATGGATCGGCGGTGGTTTTCCCGGCGGTCGCCGCCATGGCGCAAGAGCTTGGCTCCAGCGACGAGGACGTGCGCACCGCGTTTATCATCGGCTCGGAAATTGCCTATGTGCTGGCCGATATCTGTACCCATCAACATTATTTCGAAGGCTGGTGGAGCACCTCTACCTTTGGTCTGATCGGCGCCACCGCGGCGACCGCCTTTCTGCAAGGCTGCGATGAGGACGAGACCGCCCAGGCGATCGGTCTGGCCGCAAGCGCGGCAGGTGGCGCCAAATCGGTTTTTGGCACCTGCGCGAAACCGTTTCTCTGCGGGGAGACGGCGCAGCGCGCAATCACATTTGCCCGTTTTGCCAAAAGCGGCCTGTCGGCCCCGACCAACAGTTTCCACGGCGCCACCGGCTTTCTTAAACTGTTGAACAACGGCGTGGAACAGATCAGCGAAATCGAAACATTGGGGCAGCGCTGGCGGCTGGTGGATCCCGGCCTGCTGGTCAAACGTTATCCGGTCTGCTCCGCTGCACAAGCGGCGATTGACCTGATTGCGGAGCTGACATTTGAGGCGGGCATCAAACCGGAAGACATCAATGCCATCCGGTTTGAAATCCCGGAGCTTGTGCGTATCAGCCTGGTGCATGACAATCCTCAGACACCCTCAGAAGCCCAGTTCAGCCTGCCATTTGCCGCTGCCTGCGCAGTCAGATATGGCGCCGTACGCCTGGCGGATCTGACGGCAGAGACATTAAATTCCGCACTGCATCAATCTGTGGTACAAAAAATACAGATTTCTGTGGCTGACGATCTGTCTGCCGAGGATATGCGCGCGCGCTTTCCTGAGAGCGCCCGGGCGATAATTATTCTTCAAGACGGCTCCCGGCGAAGCGGATTTTGTGGCGAAGCTTATGGTATGCCCCATCGAAAATTGACTGATGTGGACTTCTCAGCGAAGTTTCGGAACTGTCTGAAATTTGCGGAAATTCATGGTCAAGCCTTTGATTTAGACCAGGATAACATTTTACAACTGGCAGGCAATTTGTTTGCAATCAACGGGGAGGGTAAATAAAACTTACCAATGCTCTACTCGGTTTGTAACAGGCTTGTGACACTCGAACAAACTGCTTAATGAACCCAAAAAAAATTTCCGCCATCAACCCAACAACAGGCGGTTTCAACAAGGAGAAACTAAATGATCAACAAATTTCTGAAAGGTCTGACGACCGCTGTCGCCCTGGGTGCATTTGCATTCGCCGCGGTTCCGGCCCAGGCCGATGTTCTTGACGACATCAAAGAGCGCGGCGTGCTGCGGGTTGGCGTTAAAGCCGATTATAAACCTTACGGTTTCCGCGATACCTCCGGTGCGATCATTGGTATCGAGCCCGATCTGGCGCAGGACGTGGCTGACAAGCTTGGTGTTGCGGTCGAATTCATCCCCGTGGTCAGCTCCAACCGGATGCAGTTCCTTGAGCAGGGCAAAGTTGACCTGATGATCGCAACCATGACCGACAAACCTGACCGTCGCAAAGTGGTTTCGATTGTGGACCCTAACTACTATTCCTCTGGCACCAATATCCTGGCGGCGAAATCGTTCGGCTTTACAGCCTGGGAAGACCTGCGCGGCAAGCCTGTTTGTGGCATCCAGGGCGCGTTCTACAACAAGAAAACCGGCCGGGATTTTGGCGCGAATATCGTAGCATTCAAAGGCACCGCCGAAGCGTATGCGGCTTTGCAGGCCGGCAACTGTGTGGGGTTTGTGTATGATGACTCCTCCATCATCGCCAGCCTCGCTCAGCCACAGTGGTCAGACTACGAAATGCCGCTGCCGACCATTGATGACGCACCATGGGGTCTGGCTGTGAAACTTGGGGAAGAAGGTTTCAACACGCTGATGTCTGAAATGATCGTTGAGTGGCACAAATCTGGCCGCATTCTGGAGCTGGAAACCAAATGGGGTGTCGAGAACACACCGTTTGCGACCGCAATGAATGCCAAATACCAGTAACCTGAAGTAACTTTGGAGCGGCGGGAACATATACTGTGCCCGCCGCTTTATAGTCCGACTGACCAAAAACGATCGCAAGGGGAAGCAAAATGGAAGCAATCTACGAGTGGTTTCGTCTGCTCTACGACAATACCGGGATTAATCTTCCATTTATTTACGACAGTTACGACCGGGGCCGGATGATTTCCGGCTTTTTCATGACAGTGAAATTGTCGGTTCTGTGTCTGGTCCTCTCGGTGATCATCGGTATGGCTGGGGCCTGGCTGCAAAACTCGCCGCTGAAATGGACCCGCCGCATCGTCAACGGCTACATCCAGCTGTTTCGCAATACGCCACCCCTGGTGCAGCTGTATTTCTTCTATTTTGCCATTGGCACCATGCTGCCAAAGGTCACCAATGACTGGGGCGGGCAGGAACCCATCCTCGGCGGCTTTGCCTGGGCGGTGATTTCACTGTCATTCTTTGCCGGTGCTTACAATGTGGAGATTTTCCGCTCCGGTCTGGAAGCGGTTCCCGATTCCACTGTAGAGGCCGCCGAAGCGCTCGGCTTTTCCCGGTTTCACATTTACAAGGACATCACCCTGCCTCTGGCAATCCGGGTGGCGTTGCCTGCGCTCAACAACAACCTTGTGAATCTCGTGAAAACCACCACCCTGGCCTACGCAATTGCGGTGCCGGAAATGCTTTATGAGGCCAATCAGATCTGGTCCGACAACGTGAATGTGACCGAGATGATGGTGTTCATGCTGCTGGTCTATTTTGTTCTTGTCGGTGTGCTCGTCTGGGGCATGAACCGTTGGGAGCGGGCTTTGAAAATTCCTGGTTTCGGGGCTTGAGGGGATATGAATATGAACAAAACCAATCCTAAAATCATGCCGGTGATGATGGCGCCACGTGCGCGCGCCACTGACCCGATCCGACTCAAAGCCTGGCACGGGGCTGCGCTGGCGGCCTTTGTTGTCCTGGTTTCAATCCCGGCCTTCGCTCAGGCGGACGGTGCCAGAGATTCGGTATTTACCGCGCTGGCACGATGGATGCCGCTGCTGCTGAAAGGCTTCATCTTTAATGTGGTCATTTCGATCAGCGCCATGGCGATCGGAACCCTGGCCGGGGCGGCGCTTGGTCTCGGGCAGATCTCGCTGAGCAGCTGGGTGCGCAAGACCTCCTGGTTTGTGACCCAGTTTTTCCGCAACGCCCCCTGGCTGGTGCTGTTGTTCTTTGCCATGTTCCTGCTGCCGTTTGAGCTGCGCATCGGCGGCATAATCATCCCGCTGCCCGACTATCTGAAAGCGATTATCGGCCTGTCTTTGCCGGTGATGGCCAATGTGTCTGAGATCGTGCGCGGCGCGGTTGTATCGCTGCCCAGCGGCCAGTGGGAAGCGGCGGAAAGCCTTGCGTTTACACGCACTCAGGTGCTGTGGCGCATCATCCTGCCGCAATGTGTGAAACGCATGCTGCCGCCATGGATGAACCTGTATTCCATCCTGACCATGGCAACTGTTCTGGCCTCGATCGTGGGGGTCTCCGAAGTGATGACCCTGACCGGTCAGGTGCTGGCGGCCGAAGGCGGGCGCACCGATCTGCTGCTGCCGATCTACTCGACCGTGCTGCTTATGTTCTTCATCTATTGTTACCCCATTGCGCGACTGACTCTCCGTCTGGAGAAGAAGTTTGCAGTTAAAACCTAAAGGATACCCGCTATGACCTGGACTGATGATCAACCGATGGTTTCGGTGAAGGACGTGCGTAAGTCCTTCGGTGCCCTGGAAGTATTGAAAGGCGTTTCACTGGATGTGATGAAGGGCGAGGTGATCTGTATCATCGGCCCGTCAGGCTCTGGAAAATCGACGCTGATCCGCTGTATCAATGCGCTGAACGACATTCAGGGCGGCTCTATCCTGGTCGAAGGCCAGGAGGTGAACGACCCGGATCTGGACAAGCTGGAGCTGCGCAAAAAAGTGGGCATGGTGTTCCAGCAGTACAACCTGTTCCCGCATAAAACTGCGCTTGAAAACATCATGATGGCCCCGCTTCTGGTGTTGAAGGATGACAAGGCCGCTGTTGAAAAACTGGCCCGCCGGCTGATTAAGAAAGTGCGTCTGGAAGGCAAAGAAGACAGCTATCCCGGTGAATTGTCCGGGGGGCAGCAACAACGTGTTGCTATCGCCCGCTCATTGGCAATGAACCCGGATGTGATGCTGTTTGACGAGGTGACCGCGGCGCTGGATCCGGAAACCGTCAACGAGGTTCTGACCACGATCAAGGATCTGGCCAAGGACGGTATGACCTGCATTCTGGTGACCCACGAGATGGGGTTTGCCCGTGAAGTGGCCGACCATATCTACTTTACCGACCGGGGCGTGATCGTCGAACATGGCGCGCCGGACGTCTTCTTTGACGCCGCCAAAGACCCGAGAACCGTCGAGTTCCTCGGTCAAATTCTGTAAATTAATCCGTTGGCGATCTGACCGGCTGAGGTAACACAATGCGTAAAGACAAAGACAGCCTTGGCACGGTCAGCATCCCCGATGGAGCACTTTACAGCTCAAACACGGTTCGGGGGGCGGAGAATTTCCGTCTGATCGGGCGCGCCACCAGCGCCTACCCGAACTTCGTGATCGCGATGGCCAAAGTGAAGAAAGCAGCGGCGCAGGCAAATAAACGTGCCGGCGCGCTGCCGCCTGATCTGGCCGACGCGATCAACTCCGCCTGCGACGAGATCATCGCAGGCCAGCACCACGACAACTTTATCGTGGCACTGGCCGAGGGCTCCGGCGGCACCTCAATCAACATGAATTTTAACGAGGTGATCGCCAACCGGGCCGGTCAGATCCTCGGCGATCCTCTAGGCTCGTTCAAACGGATCAATCCCAACGATCATATCAACCTGAGCCAGTCCACCAATGATGTGATTCCAACGGCGGTCAAACTGGCCTGCGTCACCGGCGCGGTGCCTCTGATTGATGCGGCCGGCGATCTGGTGCAGGCCTTCCGCGCCAAGGCAGATGAATACCGCGATGTCCTGCGCCTGGGACGGACCTGTATGCAGGCGGCGCAACCGATGAGCTATGGTCAGCTGTTTAACGGTTATGCCGCCACGCTGGAGCGCGCCATCTCCCATCTGAACGAAGCGAGATGCGGGCTGCAGGCCGTGCCCATGGGCGGCACTGCCATTGGCACCGGGCTGGGGGCCGCCGCCGGGTATCACGACCATATCGCCGCCACTCTGTCGGAAGAATTCGCCACCGGGATCACCCTGCCGGATGATTATTTCGACGCGATGCAGGCGGCCGACGGGTTTTCGCGCTTCTCTGGTGAATTGAAAATCCTCTCCGAAACCATCGGCAAGATCGCCGCTGATCTGGTCATCCTTGGCAGCGGCGGCAATTCCGGCATTGGCGAGATTATCCTGCCCTCGGTTCAGCCCGGCTCTTCCATCATGGCCGGCAAGGTCAACCCGGTGATCTGCATGATGGTGCAGCAGGTGGCGTTTATGGTGCAGGGCCATGACGCAACGGTTTCGATCGCGGCGCTGAGCGGCCAGATGGAGATCAACCACTTCGAGCCGGTCATGGCGCATTCTCTGTTCAACGCGATGGATCTGCTGATCAACGGCTGCACGATTTTCCGATCCAAATGCATCGAAGGCCTGCGGGTTGACGAAAACCGCTCCTATGCCAACCTTGCCTCCTCTTTCGCGATTTCAACGGTTCTGTTGCACAAGCTTGGCTATGTGCGGGTTTCTGAACTGGCAAAATCTTCCGTGGTCAAAGGCATTTCGCTGGCCGATAATATCGTGCTGGAAGGTCTGATGACCGAAGACGACGTGCGCCAGGCGCTGGCGGATGCAACCACGGGCGCGGCGTCTTAGACCAGTCCCGGATGGCAATGACGCTGTGGCCACCCCCGGCCGCTGACGCGGTTTCAGCAGCGTTGTCGCCAAAGGCGCCCTGATCGCGGCCACCACAGATTTTCTCAAGCTGTCGCAGCTCTACTCCGGCATGCGCAGCTCAAATTCCGCGCGGCCAAAATCCGTGCCATTGATCCGCAGCGACACCGCCTGTTGCCCGGCATAATACTTCCGCGTGGTGATCGCCCGGATCGGATGTTTGCGCGACAGCTTCAGCGATTGTCCGGCCTCAAGCGTCAGCTTTTTCCATTTGAACACTTTGCCTGCCTGCGTGCCGTTCGCCTTTTTGAAATGCACGATATAGTCGATGATCAGCGCCTGAGGCAGTGCAACTGTCGAGGCAATGGACGCGCTGAATTCCACCGCGCCACCAAATTCCACCACCGGGCTCAGCACCGTCAGCGGCCCGAATTCCAGCTGCGGCGGCGCAATGCCAAACGCCGCAAGCGCATGGCTGTGCCCCTGTTTGATCAGGGTGCGACAGGCGTGACGCAACAGGCGTTCACGCGGCTTAGAGGCGTCTTTCATCCAGTCATGCGTCAGGTCTGCCACAAGGTCGGGATGGTCTTTGGCGATATCGTTCAGACTATTGGCAACTGAACGGCGCACATATTCTTCCGGGTCGTCCCGCAGGGCGCGCAACAGCGGCAACAGCGGCGCGGGATCCGCCACCAGACCGCTTAATTGCATGCCCCATGGCAGTCTTGGCCTGGTGCCTTCCGAGGCGCAGCGACGCACATGCTGGTTCGCGTCAACCGTCCAGTCTGTGATGATCGCCAGGGCGCGCGCCTGATCCGCCATCAGAAAGGGGCGCACGTCAAATTCAGAGGTGCCGCGTTTGGTCATCTCTTTGAGCAGCTCCAGCGAGGCGTCAAAATCCGCCAGCCCATGTTGTCCCACCACTATGGTGAGCGGATAAATACCCCAGCCGCGCAGCCCGGCGCCATCACTGCCGCCTTCAAAGCCGTTTTCCGCGTCCGGGTGCAGCATCGCCCGCAGGATCTTGTTGCGGCTGGCAAAATCAGCCGGAAGCGCCGCGTGGATATGATCGGCGATACATTGCGCTCGCTGTTTCAGTTCTAGCGCCGGCAGCGCCGCCAGCACCGGTTGCTCGAACGACGGCCGGTCAAACTCGTCGACATGCGTTTGCAGATGATCGGCAATACAAACCACCAATTCCGGTGAAAGCCAGTTCTTAAAAGGTTCCATAACTGTATGCGCTCCGCTCATCTGGCCGTCTGACTATGGGCCTTGCCGGAAAGCCGGTCAGGCCCGTAACAGATAGGGGCAGGGCGGGGCGGAGTTAAAGCAGTTTTTTCTGCCGCCGGGGCCGGGGCCGCCTGCTTGCCAGCCGCTGTTGCCGGCAAACAGGGGGGGCTTGGAGATCGCCGGAGATCAGCCTGGAGGCCGCCGGTGGCCGCCGGTGGCCGCGCGGAATTGTGCTGGCTGCGACCATCACGCGGCTCCGGATCGGCGCCCCTTTTGAGGCGTGTGTTCAGGCCTCCGTTCAGGCGTCAACAGTGCCGACGATGTCCGCGAATTTTTTGAAAAACTTCGCCGCCAGCCGTTTGGCGGTGCCTGCAATCAGCCGGCTGCCCAGCTGCGCCAGCTTGCCGCCGATTTCCGCCTTGGCGGTGTATCTGAGCACGGTGACATCGCCCTTGTTTTCCAGCGTGACATCGGCGCCGCCTTTGGCATGGCCCGCTTTGCCGCCATTGCCCTGGCCGCTAAGGGAAAACCCATCCGGTGCACCGGCGGTATCGAGCGTGACATTGCCGCTGAACCGGGCTTTCACCGGACCGATTTTGAGCACCACGATGGCTTCCAGTTCGGTATCTGAATGTTTGATCAGTTCTTCGCAGCCGGGAATGCACTGGCGCAGGATCTCCGGGTCATTCAGGGCCTGATATACCAGTTCCTGTGGTGCGTTGATTTCGATTTCGTCGCTCAGTTCCATGTCTGTAGCCTTTCAGATGCAGGGTGTTTGATGTGGCCGGCCAGGCAAAAGCTCTGGCGGCGGCAATGATGTGGGGCAGGGGGGCGGGAGCGCGGATTCAGCCCTCAGAATGCGGGTTTTGTTGCGTATCCGGACGGTGGCCCTGCCGGTGCCCCTGGCGGTGGCGCTGCACCACCTGGGCCAGAATGGACAAAGCAATTTCTTTCGGGGTGACCGCCTGGATATCGAGCCCGGCGGGCGCCACAATCTGTTGCAGAGGCTCCCGGTCGGCCCCCTGGCCCACCAACTTGTCCACCAGGGTGGAAAATTTGCGTTTGCTGCCCACAAAAGCAATGTAGTCAGCACGCAGGTCCAGCGCCCGTTTCAGATGGGCCTGGTCGCCCTTGCCTTGGGAGGCGACAACAATAAAACGCCGCGGTAAACCCGGTGTGTCGGGAGAGCCAGCCGTGTCCGGCGTCTCTGCACCGTCCTCAGGCGTGCCCGGATCCGCCTCCACTGTGACCTGAAACTCAAACGCCGCCGCCAGCTCCGCCAGCGCCAGCGCCACCGGGCTGTTGCCGAGCACCATCAGCACGGGTTTTGGCAGGACCGGCTCAATGAAAATATCCATCGAGCCTTTACTGGGGCAGCCGTTGCGGGCGTATTCAACCCCGTCCACCCGGTCGCCCGCGCGCAGCCCCTCGCGTTCCAATACCTCCTCCGGGCGCAGCGAAATCAGCCGCGGCGTGCCCTCGCGCAGCGCTTCAACTGCCGCGCGTGCAATCGCACCGCGCACACAGCCGCCACCGATCCAGCCTTCTAAAACCTCGCCGTCCTGCAGCAACAGCGCTTTCGCACCGGGCTTCACCGAGGTCGCATCCACGGTGCGCACCACTGTCGCAATGGCAAAAGCAGTGCCTTTTTTACGCAGATCATGGGCGCAGCCAGTGATCTCGTCTTCCAGCATGTCGGATGTATTCATAGCCGTGCCACCTTTGTCTCCAGTGCTGACAGATCCGCCAGCGTATTGGCCGCCGCAAACAGGTCCAGAAACGGCAGCGCCGCCGCCATGCCAGCCGCAACCGGGGCATAGTCTTTCCAGCCTTTCAGCGGGTTCAGCCAGATCACTTTGCAGCCGCGTTTTTTGATCCGCTGCAAGGCGCTGGCCATCAGCGCTGGCGGATCGGTGTCGTATCCATCGGACAGGATGACCACCACCGTGCGCCCGTTTACGTATTTTTTGGCGGCGGATTTTGAGAACTGATCCAGCGCCGCACCGATTTTTGAACCACCGCCAAACCCGTCCGCCAGCAGCGTCAGCCGGTTCAGCGCCCGCAGCGGATCGGGATCACGCAGCGCATCGCTGATCCGCACCAGCCGGGTGTGAAACAGCCAGGCGTCAGAGGTCGTATCGGCGCGCAGTAACCCAGCGAGAAACGACAGAAACACCCGCGCATAGACCGTCATAGATCCGGACACATCACAGAGCGTCACCAGGCGCACCGGACGCGCCGGACGGCGACGGCGCGGCAGGCTTAATGGCTCGCCACCGGTGGCCAGGCTCTTGCGCACGACCCGGCGGAAATCGATCTGATCGCCCTTGCTTGCGGCTTTGCGCCGCCGCGATCTGTGGTCGCGAAACGCCAGCCCCAGACGCCGTGCCACCAGTTCGGCGGCAGCAATGTCTTGTGGTGATACCAGCTCGCGCAGGTCTTTTTTCATCAGGTTCTGCACTTGCGAGGCCACCAGCTTGCCGTCGCCATCGTTATTGGCTTCGCCACGCTCATTGCCGCTGTCCGGGCTGTCAATCTCGCCACGCCCGTCGACAGATGACCCGCTCTGCTCGCGGGAGGTCCTTGTATGTTTGGGCGCGGCTTTCGGTGCGCTGGCGACGACTTTCTGCCGCACACGCCCCCCGTTGCGCCAATAGCTGTCAAACAGCTGATCAAAGCGCTCCGCATCCTCAGAACAACCGGCGCAGACCGCTTTTAGCGCCAGCCGGGTTTGCTCCGCGTCACAGGCGTCGATCACCAGGAGGGCCCGCAGCGCAGTCTCGGTTTCCGCCACGCCCAGACGCAGACCATGGGCGCGCAGATGGGCGAGAAAACCGGCAACCCGCGCGGCAGGTCCGCTGTCACGGGCGCTGAAACGGGTGACCTGGCTCATGCCGCGACCCCGGCCAGCCGCTGGGCCACCTCGGTGGTAATGGAGGCACGATCCAGCTGCGTTTTCAGCAAAGTGGCCAGTGTTGCCTGCAGGATCACCGGGTCCCGGGTCAGATCATTCAGCCCCAACCCCGCCAGCGCCGCTGCAAAATCCAACATTTCCGCCACGCCAGGTGGCTTTTCCAGCTCTTCTTTGCGCAAAGATTGCACAAATGCGATAATCTGCCGCGCCAGCGCTGTTTCGACCCCGGGGCAGCGCGCCTGCAGAATTGCCAGCTCGGCCTGCGGGTCCGGATAGTCCACATGGGCGTAGATACAACGTCTGCGCAGAGCGTCTGACAGGTCGCGTGTGCCATTGGCGGTCAGGATGACCACCGGACGGCTGATCGCTTTAAGGGTCCCCAGTTCCGGCACGGTGATTTGAAACTCCGACAGGATCTCCAGCAGATAGGCTTCAAATTCCTCATCCGCCCGGTCAATCTCATCAATCAGCAATACCGGCGGCGTGTTCTGCCGGATCGCCCGCAACAAGGGCCGCTGCAGCAGAAATTCTTCCGAGAAAATGCGCGACTCTACTGCCCGCCCGGTCTCGCCGTCCTCGGCGGCGGCGCGGATCGCCAGCAATTGCCGCTGATAATTCCATTCATAAATCGCATGGGACGCGTCCAGCCCCTCATAACATTGCAGCCGGATCAGCTCGCAATTGCGCAGGTCAGACAGCACTTTTGCAATCTCGGTTTTGCCTACGCCTGCGGCGCCCTCCACCAGCAGGGGCCTCTCCAGCGTCAGCGCAATATGGATCGCCATCGCCAGGTCATCAGAGGCGATATAGCCTTTGGCGGCCATGTCCGTTTTAAGTGTGGTCCAGGTCATGTCATGTCCGTCGTGTTGGGTCAGCTGCCCCGGGGGCGGGGCAGCTGCGTCTCAGTTCGGCTTAACCCTGCGTGTGCAGGCCCAGATCATTGGCAATTTTCCAGACCCGCCAGTGGTCGTGGGGCATATGCGCCTGTTTCAGCCCAAAGGGGCGGAAGGCGTCATGCACCGCGTTGGAAAAGGCGGGCACACCACCAACATTGGGGCTTTCGCCGACACCTTTGGCCCCGATCGGGTGATGCGGGCTTGGGGTTTCGGTAAAGTCCGTGGTGTAGGTCGGCGTTTCCCAGGCGGTGGGCAGGAAGAAGTCCATCAGCGTGCCGGTTTTGACATTGCCGATGTCATCATAGGCAATCTCCTGACCCATCGCGATCGCCAGCGCTTCGGTCAGCCCGCCATGAATCTGCCCTTCAATGATCATCGGGTTGATCCGGGTGCCACAATCGTCCAGCGCATAGAACTGACGGATCTCATGGGTGCCGGTGTCGACATCGATCTCCATCACACAGATATAAGCGCCAAACGGGTAGGTCATGTTCGGCGGATCATAATAGCTGACCGCTTCAAGACCAGGTTCCAGCCCGGGGATCGCCTGGTTGTAAGAGGCATAGGCGATCTCGGTCATGGTTTTGAACTGCTCCGGCGCGCCTTTCACCACAAAGCGGTCGACGTCCCATTCCAGGTCGCCGTCATGCACCTCCAGCAGATAGGCGGCGATCATCTGGGCCTTGGCCCTGATCTTGCGCCCGGCCATCGCGGCGGCAGCGCCTGCAACCGGTGTGGTGCGTGACCCGTAGGTGCCCAGACCGTACGGCGCGGTGTCGGTATCGCCTTCTTCCACGGTGATACTGTCAGCCGCAATGCCAATCTCGCTGGCAAGGATCTGGGCAAAAGTGGTGGCATGACCCTGACCCTGGCTGATAGTGCCAAACCGCGCTACAGCCGATCCAGTCGGGTGGATGCGGATTTCGCAGCTGTCAAACATGCCCATACCGAGAATGTCGCAGTTTTTCACCGGACCCGCGCCAACGATTTCGGTGAAATGGCTGAGGCCAATGCCCAGCAGCTTGCGGGTCTCGCCGCGTTTAAACGCCTCAATCCGTTCGGCCTGCTCCGCACGCAGATCATCGTAGCCAACCGCCTTCAGCGCTTTGGTCCAGGCAGTGTGGTAATCGCCGGAATCATATTCCCAGCCCAGCGCGGATTCATAAGGGAACTGGTCTTTTGCGATAAAGTTTTTGGCCCGCAATTCCGCCGCATCCATGCCCAGCTCAATCGCCAGCACTTCAATCATACGCTCAATGAAATAGGCCGCTTCCGTCACCCGGAACGAGCAGCGGTAGGAAACACCACCCGGTGCTTTGTTGGTATAGACCCCGTCCACACCCAGCCACGCAGTGGGAATATCATAGGAGCCGGTGCAGATGCTCATGAAACCGGCGGGGAATTTGGTCGGATCGGCGCAGGCATCAAAGGCGCCGTGATCGGCCACCACATGACAATGCAAGCCGGTGATTTTGCCCTCTTTGGTGGCGCTGATCTTGCCCTTCATCCAATAGTCGCGCGCAAAGGCTGTGGCCATCAGATTGTCCATCCGGTCCTCAACCCATTTCACTGGCCGGCCAGTGACAATAGAGGCCACGATGGAACAAACATAGCCCGGGTAAACCCCGACCTTGTTGCCAAACCCACCGCCGATATCGGGTGAAATCACCCGGATATTATGCTCTTCAATGCCGGAAATCAGCGAGGCCACTGTGCGCACCACATGTGGCGCCTGGAAGGTGCCCCACAGCGTCAGCTTGCCGGTGGTCTTGTCCATTGAGGCGACAGAGCCACAGGTTTCAAGCGGGCAGGGATGGGTGCGGTGGTAATAGACGGTTTCTTCGACCACGACGTCGGCCGCTTCCAGCACCTCATTGGTGGCGGCCTCGTCGCCGGCTTCCCAGCGGAAAATATGGTTGTGATGGCGGCGTTCGCCATGCGCGCCGCTGGTCTGACCCGCAAGGTCTTCGCGCAGCACAACCGCATCCGCATCCATCGCCTTGTTGGCGTCTGTGAGCACCGGCAGTTCTTCGTATTCTACCTCAACCAGCTCAATCGCATCCGCGTTGATATAGCGGTCCTCAGCGATGACAAAAGCGACCTCCTGGCCCTGGAACAGTACTTTTCCATCTGCCAGAACCATTTGTTTGTCGCCGGCAAGTGTCGGCATCCAGTGCAGGCCTAAAGGCTCCAGATCCTTGGCGGTCAGCACCGCAATCACACCCGGCAGCGCCATCGCCGCGTCAATGTTGATCGATTTAATACGGGCATGGGCATAGGGCGAACGCACAAAGTCACCAAACAGCATGTCCGGCAATTTGATGTCATCGACATAATTGCCTTTGCCCTGGGTGAAACGCACGTCTTCCACGCGTTTGCGCGAACAGCCAAGACCTTTGAGTTTTGCAGCGCGTGCGGCGCTGTCAGGGGTCAGATCGTTCATTCTGCAGCCTCCTTGGCGGCGTTGAGCTCAGTCGCTGCGGCCAGAATTGATTTCACGATATTTTGGTACCCGGTGCAGCGGCACAGATTGCCGGCCATGCCAAAGCGGACCTCTTCTTCGCTCGGATCCGGGTTTTCCTGCAGCAGGCGATGGGCGCGGGTGATCATACCCGGAGTGCAGAAGCCACATTGCAGCCCGTGATGTTCGCGAAAGGCGCTTTGCAGCACATTCAGGCTGCCGGGCTCCGCCAGCCCCTCAATGGTGGTGACCTCAGCGCCATTGGCCTGGGCGGCAAAAACGGTGCAGGATTTCACTGACTTGCCGTCCATCTCCACGGTGCAGGCACCGCAGTGCGAGGTGTCGCAGCCAATATGGGGCCCGGTGAGGTTCAGCTCTTCGCGCAGTAGGTGGATGAGCAACTCACGCGGCTCAGCCAGCAGTTCACGTTCGCGGCCGTTCACGGTCAGTTTTATTTGCATCTTTGACATTGTATTCCCCCCTATGCCCGCTGCCATGCGGTTCTGATCGCGCGCTCAATAATGATACCGGCAACATGAAGCTTGAATGCGACCGGGCCGCGGTTGTCCTCAGTGGGATCCGCTTCCGCCAGCGCCGCTTTGACCGCCGCTTTGATCGCCGCGTCATTGCAGTCTGTGCCCTCAAGCGCGGCGCCCGCAGCCTGAGACCAGACCGGCACATCGCTGAGATTTGTCAGCGCCACAGAGGCCCCGGTGCACATGCCGTTTTCGCGCGTCAGCAGGACCGCCGCCGCAGCGGTGGCATAATCACCGATTTTGCGTTTTTGCTTTTCATAGGCATAGCCGGCGCCGCTGACGTCAAAGCGGATCGCGGTGAGAATTTCATCATCCTCGCGTCCGGTCATATAAGCCGCCTCATAGAATTCGCGTGCTTTGATTGCCCGGCTTCCGTTGGGGCCAACCAGAGTGAATTCCGCGTCGAGGCACTGCATCAGCGCCGGCATGTCATTGCCCGGATCGCCATTGGCCACATTGCCGCCGATGGTGCCGCAATAGCGCACCTGCGGGTCGGCGATCTGCAGCGCGGTCTCACGCAGCACCGGCGCGGCCTCGCGCAGTTCAGCGCTGTTGATCAGCTCGTGCTGGGTCACCATTGCCCCGAGCGTCACCTGGCCGGCTGACACGGTAATCCCTTTCAGCGATGCGATGTCCTGCAGGTCGATCAGATGCGGAACATCTGCCATCCGCAGTTTCATCATCGGGATCAGGCTGTGGCCGCCGGCCATCACCCTTGCATCGTCCCCGTGCTGCTGAAGAATGGCGATCGCATCTTCCACGCCGCGCGGACGATAATATTCAAATGCACCCGGTATCATTCTGGTTCCTCCCAAATCCGTCACAAATACTATTGAGGGAACCTAGGCATCAATCTGGAGAGGAGCCGTGCTTACGGAACAAAACGCTCCGATAAAGTCATGAAATGCGCCATTGCCGCATGAGTTGCGAATGAGTTGCGAATGAGTGGGGCGGCGGCGTGGAGGCAAGGCAGGCGCGGCGCGCGCCGCCAGGGCGGGCGCAGGCAGACAGCAGATCGGGACACAGAAGGAATGCGGCTGTTGGGGAAAGACGGCGGCAGAGGGAGGGCGGCGGCAGAGGTAAGGCGGCCGGTGACGCAGGAGAAAAGGCGCGGGCGCGCAGGACGGAAACGGACCGGGGGTGCGGAGGCGAAGGGCCGGCTACAGCCCGAGGGACTCGCGCACGGCCACCAGACAGGACCGGCTGACCGGAACCTTACTCAGGGTTTCGATCTCGTCAAAGTGACACACGCCGTTGTCCTTGAGCCGCTCAAAACCGCTGACATGGGCCGGGTTGATCAGATAGGAGCGGTGGGCTTTTACAAACTGGCTGCCCGAGAGCCGCGACTCTGCTTCTGAGATTGGCCAGATGCAGAACAGCTTGTCCTTGCGGGTATAGAGCACGGTATAGCGCCCCTCGGCACGCACCGCTGCCACTTCAGAGCGGTCAATGAACAAAGTGCGCCCCGAGTGTTCATAGGGGATGTGGGGCTGCACTTCTGTTGCAGGAACAACGGCTGTTTTTCCGGGCGCGTCCTCGGCACCGTCCGGCGCAGGGGCGGGGCGCGGCTCTAAAGTGCCATCTGTGGGCAGGAACGTCGCGCTCATCATCAGAAATCCGGCACATATGACAAAACTGGCAAGCACAACCCCAATGGCCAGCACTTCGTTGCTGATCAGCGCGCCACTGGTGACACCGTCTTCGGCCACCGCAAACCCGGTGCCGGAAATGGCGATGAAATGGACCAGAAAGACCGCGAGGCCAAAACAGAGGGTGCCCAGCACAATATTGCGCCGGGTGCGATGACCATAGGCCACCCAAAAGGCGCCGATGCTCAGGGCGACAGAGGCCACAATCGTTATTGCGATACCAGGCGCGGTATAGACCGCGCGGTAGGGCTCCAGCCCTGACATGCCGATAAAATGCATTGCCAGGATGCCCGCGCCGACGATCCCGCCCGCCAGGATGATCGAGGCCGGGGTGCGCTGGCGAAAATGCAGAAGCAGCAGCGCACAGCCCATCATCAGGATGGCCACCAGCGCCGAGACCAGCGTGGTCAGCAGGTCATAATAGAACAACACCGGCAGTTGCAGCCCCAGCATGGCGACAAAATGCATCGCCCAGATGCCGCCGCCCAAAGCGATGGAGGCGAAAGAAATGCTGATCTTGCGCTGGGCAAAACTTTGTTCTGACAGCCCTTTTGTCAGCGACAAGCCGGTAAACCCAGCCATCAGCGCGATGCAAAGAGAGGCCAGAACCAGCCATGGATTGTGCGAATGTTCCAGAAAGGCCATTTTCTCCCCAAGCCGGTTCTATGTGAGCGATCAAATATCTATTTAGTTGTTCGGGCGGAAAAACGCACGTCGTTAAAACGCCGTCAAAATAGAGTGAGAGCGTGCTCAGAGTCAAATCCGGCCAGACCTGGCGGAAATGCAGATCTCCGGTGGCATTGGTGCCGGCACAGGGGCGGCGCCCGGGCCGGCGGCAGTCTGTGCTGCAAACGTGCGTACCGGGCGTGGCGCGGGCGGTGTCACGGTGCTGCGGCCGGTGGGTGGGTGAGGCTTGCTATCCGCCTGTCTGCCGTGTCTCAGACGTATTCAACCGGAAGCCCGGCCGCGCGCCATTCCGGCATGCCTTCTTCCAGCCGCCGGGCCTTGATACCTTTGGCGCGCAATGTGGCCACCGCTTCAAAAGACAACACGCAGTAGCGACCGCGGCAATAGGCAATCACTTCGCAACCGTCCGGCAGCTCCGCCAAACGGGCTTCCAGCTCCTCCAGCGGTATATTGACTGCACCGGGCAGATGGCCGGCGGCAAATTCGTCTTCCGGGCGCAGGTCCAGAACCGTGACCTGGCCACTGCGGCTGCGCTCCAGCAGCGCCTCCCGGGTGATCGGCTCCATATTGTCGCGGTCCTCAAAATAGCCGCGCAGGACGTAATCCACGCCGGTCAGATTGCGCTCGCCGAGCTCAAACAATGTGCGTAGCAGCCCGGTCACAGAATCGTCGCTCAGCCGGTACAGAATAAACTTGCCGTCGCGCCGGGACGTGACCAGACCGGCGCGCCGCAGGTGTTGCAGATGTTGCGAGGTGTTGGCGACCGACAGGCCGACCCGCTGCGCCAGCGCGTCCACCCCGCGTTCGCCCTGGGCCAGATGTTCCAGCATTTCAATCCGGTGCGCATTGCCCAGGGCTCGGCCGATGGTGGCGAACTCGGCAAATAAAGCCTGTTTGGGTCCGGTTGACATTCAGCATTTCCTCACAATATAACATTCAAGCGACTTATTGATTGTAGCGGGCGGGCCGCTGAATAGCAAGGATCAGGACCATGAAGGACCAGTATTATGAGTGAGCTTCTGCTTGGCAATGAACCGGTGATCCGTTTGTCGTTTTTTCTTGGCATCCTTGCCGCCATGGCGCTCTGGGAACTGGCCGCACCGCGGCGCCGCAACGAAATCCCCCGGCTCTTGCGCTGGAGCAACAATCTGGCTCTGGTTGTGGTGGACACGATCTTTGTGCGGCTGACCTTTCCGGTGGCGGCGGTCGGGCTGGCACTGAGTGCGCAGCAGCAGGGCTGGGGCCTGTTCAATCTGTTTGACCTGCCGGGCTGGGCCGCTTTTTTGCTCTCCATGCTGGTGCTTGATCTGGCGATTTATCTGCAGCACGTGATGTTCCACGCGGTGCCCGCCCTTTGGCGGCTGCACCGGATGCACCATACCGATCTGGATTTCGACGTCACCACCGGGCTGCGGTTCCACCCCATTGAGATTCTGCTTTCTATGGGGATCAAATTCATGGTCATCATTGCGCTGGGCCCGCCGGCGGTTGCGGTGCTGGTGTTTGAAGTGGTGCTCAACGCCACCGCGCTGTTCAACCATTCCAACATCCGCATCCCGTTTGGAGTTGACCGGGTGCTGCGCCTGCTGGTGGTGACGCCGGACATGCACCGGGTGCACCACTCGATCCACCCGAAAGAGACCAACAGTAATTTTGGCTTTAATGTGCCCTGGTGGGACCGGCTGCTGGGCACCTATCTGGCGCAGCCACGTGACGGGCATGAAGACATGGCCATTGGCATCAAGCAATTCCGCACCCGCCGGGATCTCTGGCTGGACCGGATGCTGGTCCAGCCGCTGCGCGGTGCCGCCAGCAACTATTCCATCAACCGCAAAAGGTCCGACGACAGCTGAGTGCGCGCCTGCGCCTGCCAACTCTGATCAGAAGGGCATGTCACCGACATGCCCTTTAACGGTCACCAGGTCACTCAGTCGCGTGCGTAAACATCCTCGTAGCGCACGATGTCGTCTTCGCCGACATAGGCGCCGGTCTGCACTTCAATCAGCACCATCGGCAGCTTGCCAGGGTTTTCCAGCCGGTGCTGCGCCCCGAGCGGGATATAGACCGACTGGTTTTCGGTCACCAGCTTCACCTCGTCACTGATCGTCACACGGGCGGTGCCCTCAACCACAATCCAGTGCTCGGAGCGGTGGAAATGGCTTTGCAGCGACAGCGCCGCGCCCGGGTGTACGTGAATGCGTTTCACCTGAAAACGCTCGCCCGCAACAAGGCTTTCAAACCAGCCCCAGGGCCGGTGATCTTTGGGAAAGGACTGGGCCTGGACTGCGCCTTTGTCCTTCAGCGCCTGCACCGCCAGTTTCACATCCTGGGCCCGGCTCATATCGGCGACCAGAACCGCGTCCGGCAGTGCCACCGCTACGATGTTCTCCAGGCCAATGCCGACGATCTGCTGGCCTTCGCTTTCTGAGCGCAGCAGGCTGCCGGAGCAGTCGATCGCCGTTGCCGGCCCGCTCAGCACCACGCCGTTTTTGTCAGCGTCCCCCTCGCGCCAGACCGCGTCCCAGCCCCCAAGGTCAGACCAGCCACTGCTGAACGGCACCACCGACAGGTTGTCGGCCTTTTCCATCACCGCATAGTCGATGGAAATATCGACCGCCCGGTCCCAGTCTTCTGGCGCCAGCCGCAGAAAACCAAGATCAGCGCGGGCATTGTCCACCGCCGCTTTCACCGGTTCAAACAAAGTACGGGCATGGCGCTGATAGGCGGCAACGATGTCACGGACCGAGAACAGGAATATCCCGGCGTTCCACAGGTAATTTCCCGCCGCGAGCATTTCTTCGGCGCGGTCACTGTCAGGTTTTTCGACAAACGAGTTCAGCGGCACGGCCTCCGGTCCTGCGGGTTCCGCCGCCAGTTCCAGATACCCGTATCCGGTCTCGGCACGGTCCGGGGTGATGCCGAATGTCACCAGCTGCCCGCGGGCGACCTCCTTCAGCCCCTCCGCAATCGCTGCGTGAAAGGCTTCAGTATCGGGGATGATATGATCGGAAGGCGCCACCAGCATGATGGCCTCCGGGTCCGTCGCCGCCAGATGCAGCGCCGCTGCCAGCACCGCAGGGGCCGTGTTGCGGCCCTGAGGCTCGATCAGAACAGCGCCGGGATCGATGCCAACGCCAGCCAGCTGTTCGGTGACAATGAAACGGAAGTCCGAATTGGTCAGCACCAACGGCGGCGCAAAGGACACCGACGCGCCGCTGGTCAGCCGTTTGACCGAGCCCTGAAACAGGGTCTCGTCGCCAATCAGGGTGGAAAACTGTTTGGGATAGCTTTTGCGTGACAATGGCCACAAACGGGTACCGGATCCACCGGCGAGAAGAATGGGGGTAATGGTCATAACGTCTCTTATCTATGGTCCGAATCAAAACAGTTCCGCTGCCAACCTATAGTTGCAACGCACCAGATAATATCCTGTTGTGACAAATTCCGGCCCCACCCGGCAATCAGAGCGCCGCTGACGGGCTGCGGCGCGGAGGAAGCCCGCGCTCAATTCAGGGAATACTGCCCCAGTATGTCGTGCACCGCTCCACCAGGGCCAAGCGTCGAGCGGAACATGGAAAAGCTGTGCACCAGAACCGGGCGGGCGCGGTAATCCAGCCATTCGCCCAAAAAACCCTGCAACCTGTGCAATTCTGCCTCTGAAAGGCTGCGGCCAAAGCGGGCCAGGGTCACATGCGGCCGGAACCGCTCGCGGCGTGGCTGCAGCCCGGAGGCATTAAGCGCGCTATGGATCTGGTGGTGCAACTGCGCAATCGCACGGTTCTTATCCGCCATGATCGCCAGCCCCCTGGGATTGCGGCCGCCAAAGCAATCCAGCCCGCTGAGCGTCAGCTCAAACGGCGCCGCCTGCAGCCGCTGCAGGCGGAAATGCAGATCCTCCAGCGCCTCGCCGGATTGATCGCCAAGAAAGGCCAGCGTCAGATGCAGGTTTTCTTCCGGCATTTTGCGCCCGACCGGCAGCCGTGCCTGAAGTTCTGTCAGCTCGGAAACGAGCGATTCCGGAAGCTCTATGGCGAGAAAACTCCGCATTTCCACTCCGTGTTTTGCGCCGCGCCGCCTTTTGGGAGCGCGCCGTCAGGGAAGGGGGCAGGGCGCCCCGGTCCGGAGTGCCGCAGAACAGGCCGTCTTCAGGAGCGCAGCAGAACCTTGTTTGAGCCGAGCGCCTCAGCGATGCGCTGATACTGGATCTGGCGCGCTTGCGAACTTTCCGCCGAGCGCAGAAGCAGGGTTTGCGCTTCGTTCAGAATGGCCAGCGCCTCAGTATTCACAGCGGCAAGTGAGGCACTTTCAACCGGGGTCAGGGCGCGGGACGTAGTCGGCGGTCCTTCTCCACCAACCCGGGCCCGGCCGCGCGGCAGATCAAAGTCGCGGTGCGCCCGTGCCAGCCGGTTCAGCTTCGCGGCGGTGTCTTTGATCGTGGCGCGCGCTTCAGCGAATTCACCGCTGTCCGGCATCGCCGCCGCCACTTGCTCCAGCCGTTCAGACAGACAATCAACCACATAGGCGTTTTCGCTCAGTCGGCTACAGAAGGCACTCGCCTGTTCCAGGCTGGCGACGATACTGTCGGTGATTTCATCAAAGGTTGCCGTTGGCGCGCCCGGGGTGCCGGGGGGCGGTGCCGGCGGCACAAAGGGCGGCACAAACACCGGCTCAACCGGGCTGACAGGGATCACTGGTGGGGGCGAAGTGTCTCCCTCTCCGCCTTCCTGCGCCACCAATTCTGAACCCGTCAGCGACACCGCGCCGGTCAGGCAAATTACCGCCATTTTTTTTCTGAAAGTTTTCATCACGCTACCCGCCAAACATATTGTTGAAGAACCAGCTGAAAGACAGCGTCAGCCGCTGATTGTCGTCGCTGTCAAACGCATCGGTGACCACCGCGCTTATGCGCATATTGTCAATGTTTGCGGGCCGGAAAGACGCGCCAATATCGAAGCTGTCGCCGCTCCAGGCCGCGCTGACGCCAATGCTTTCACTCAGCCCGATGCCCGCGCCCAGAAACAGGCCCGGATCCGTGTCGCCGTTGCGCACATGGGTGCCGCCGCCAAGGGTCACCATCATCGGGTAACGATTGCCACTGTTTGCCGCTGTGAGTACCGGGAAGGCAGTCAGCATCGCTGTTAAACCTACGTCGCGGTCAGGCGTATCGCCCCAGATGCCGATGTGGTCGGCTCCAATACCCAGGTAGACCGGTGTGGCACCCTGGCCAATACGGGCCGAACCACGCAGGCTGAAATAACCGGAACTGTCGAGCCCGTTGGCCGGGGCGCTCACCACGCTGGTAAGTTGCAGCCCGATGCCATCTGTGGCATCGCCAAAACCGACCCCGATTGCGGCAGACGCGTTGTCTCCATTGGTCGGCGCGGAAAGGGAGGTAAACACCAGTCCGGACGGGGCCACCGTCGCCGAAGGGATCGCCAGTAAAGTTACGTTTTTCTGCCATGGGTCATCGTTGCTGCCGGCGAGTGCTGTCCCCGCGGCCAACGCCGCCATCAGAACAGAAAACGAAGGTACTAAACATCGCATTATAAATCCAATCTGTTTCACCCGAAGGTGCCGGTGAAATATTCCGGCGCCGAATTTACCAAGGTTAACACAACAGCCCGGCGTTCGCGCCTCTGGCGTGCCCGTCCCGGCGCTGCCCGGGCTCAGTGTCACCGGGCCGCATCAGAAATGAAGGTTCCACCGGTTTCAGACCGCAGTGCCGGGGGATGTGCTGGCGCCTGACACCGGTGCTGAAGTGTCTGATCAGCGGGCTTGTTGCGCCTCAGGTCCTGCCGCAACTGGAACTCAAACCTTTTCCGCAATGCTCAGATTTAGATCTGTTTATCAGCACCTTGGTGTCTTGCCTTATCGCCGGATACGATGCCCGGGGCGGGCGCTGGCCTGTTTAACAGTCCGTCGGACCAGCGCGAAAACGCCGAGCTGCGCGGTGGTTTAGCGTGGAATTTATTAGCTCAGCTAAATTGTACTGAGTCGCGATCCGGCGAAGAATCTCACCGTGTCAGGTATGATTTGTTTGAAATATGAGAAAATCGATTGTAATAAAGGCGAGTTTGCATTCTTGGACTCGCCTGTAGTTAAAGTGGCTTCCCTAAATTTGATAGAGCGGCTAACCTTTATTACGTTAACATATTTATTCCGTGTAATTTTTTGGGGTATGAGATGTCTGAATTTGGCGTTGAAGGGCCTGAACTTAAAAAAATGATCAAGCTGGCGCGCAAGGGGCCGATGCCTTTTGCTTTTAATCCCGGCAGCAACAATGACGAACATCTGTTCGCGATGCACCGGATCAAACAGCCCAAGACCATCGCCAAAGCGACCAAAGCAGACGGTGTTGGTAATAAGGTCGCCTTTGGCACCTGCCAGCTGACGGGCAAAATCCTGTCGTTGACCTGCGAACGCGAAGTGCCGGCGATGGCACGCAAACTCAAAAAATATCTCAAGTCCGAAAAGGTGGCGGTAAACATCCAGATCCTCGATGCCAATGGCAATCTTCTGGAAGAGGATATTGAAGAGCTGCCCTATGATCCCGAGCTGGACGAAGAGGACGAAGCCGCGGAAGCACCGCCTCCGCCACCACCTGCCGGATCAGCGCCCGAGGCGCCCCCTCCGCCACCACCGGCCGGATCGGCGCCCGAGGTGCCCCCTCCGCCACCGCCACCACCCGAGGCCGCGGCCGCGCCAGCTGCGGCACCTGCCGCCGCTGAACCGGAAGCTGCCGCTGCAGAACCCGACGTTAATGCGATCGCGGCGCAGCTGAAAGCGCTGGCACCCCGGATCAAAGCCGCGCCACCTGCCGCGGTTGAAAAACTCGCGCCCGCATTCAAAGCCGCCGTGGAGCTGGTCAAGGCGCAAGACCTCGACAAGGCCGCCGCGCTGATACAAAAGCTCGAAGCCGCACTGGACGGGCTTGAGGCACGGGCGGCGCCCGCCGCCGCGCCGGACACAGAGGACACGCCCAAAGAACCTGCCGCCGCGGCAGTGCCGGATGCCCGTGAACTCGCCACCCGGCTGAAAGCAATCCAGGCGCAGCTCGGCGGGCTGCCGGACGCGGTTGCGCAACAGTTGATGAAAGCGATCAAATCCGTCGTCGATGTGATCAAAGCCGGCGACACAGCCAGGGCCGCCCAGGCGGTGGATAAGATCGAAGCCAAACTCACTGAACTGCGGGCGGCGCCGGCCCCGGAATCCGCGCCCGCCGCAGAAGCCGCACCTGAAGCTGCGCCCGCCGCAGAAACCGCAGCCGAAACCGGCGCAGAAACCGCGCCAGCGCCACCACCGGCAGATCCGGCAGGAGAAGAGGGTGGCGACCGTGCGGCCTTGCAGAGAGAGATCGATCGCCTGTCGCCGCTGGCGGCCAGGGCAAGCTCCACGGGCATGATCGAAAATGCCGTCAGCTTTAAATTTTTCATGGACCAGCTGACCGAGATCCCCAGCCCCCTTGCGCTGGACAAGGCCTGGGAGCTCGTCGCCAAGATAAAAGAGATGATCCGGGCTGGCGAGGCGATGGGG
The DNA here is from genome assembly GCF_003333265.1 of Candidatus Halocynthiibacter alkanivorans. Lineage (GTDB taxonomy): Bacteria > Pseudomonadota > Alphaproteobacteria > Rhodobacterales > Rhodobacteraceae > Halocyntiibacter_A > Halocyntiibacter_A alkanivorans. The sequence continues at coordinate 26,396 of NZ_QOLB01000143.1, read as the reverse complement.
AAATCCACCCATGGCGAGGACATTTCCCCCGAGGTGCAACCAATCGCCACCTCCCGGCTGAACTGGGTCGGTGCGCGTGGCAAAATGAACGCGGAAATGGACAAGCTGAAAGCCGCAATTCTTTCCGTCTGTTCCGGCGATGAGGAACTCCAGGAGGTCGCCGACAACGTCAATTCGCTGTTTGACTATATCAAGGCGCTGGATGTGCGTCTGGAAGACAAGTTGGATGAGGTGGTGAACACTGAGGCCGGCAGTGCGCGTGACAAGCTGAAGGACGAGGCGCGCAAATTGCTTACTGAATATCAGTCCGAGTTGCAGGCGCCCTTCTTTGCCGATGTCGATGCAGGCAACGGCTTTGCAAATGTTGCGATCACTTCAACCGCAACCGATGCACTGAAGAGGATCGAAAGCGTTCTGGCGGCCTGATATTTTGAGAGGGACTACGCACAATGCCTTGGGAAGACCTGAATAATAACCAGCAGAAATTTATCTACAGTTACTTTGAAAAACGCGGCATGTTCAGCGGTAAGAGGCGGAAATCAAAAGCCAATATGGCGCTGATTGAGGGCTATGAAGCCTATCTGAACCTCAGCAAAGACGTGGAAAATGCCCTGGCCACGCTCAAAGGCGGCCAGGGCCACTACCTTTATGATATCCGCGCGCAGGGAATTCAGTCCGAGACCTCAACCAAAGGTGATTTTATTCAGAGCGCCAAAGTGCTCGCAACCCTGCTTGAAGACATCAATGCCCAACTGCGCGACAATAAGCTGAGCGAAAGCGAGAAAGGGCTTAAAACCAAAGCCCGCGAACGGCTCCACGGCAAGCTTGAGAACCGCGCGCTTGAAGCGTCGGGCGAATTTGAACGCACCCTGGGTGAGCTGATGAAGCTGGCCTCAGACCAGGATATCGCTGCGGCAAAAGGCCTTGGCAAGGACGCCAAAGACGCCGTCGAGGGCAAGTATAATACGGCTCTGAATCAGGCAGTCGAGGATATCAGCACGCTGGAAATCAATGGCGTTGGCAATGCCGATGCGGTGATCGCGCAAATGCAGAAAGTTTATGACGATTTCACCGCCGCCGCCGAGACGCTGTTGATTGAATCGCGCGGTGTGAAAAACTCCGCCGTTGATCTGTTCGCCAGCCTGGAGAAGAAACCCGAATTCCTGCGCCTGAGTGAAGACTGTCGGCTGCGCCTCGCTGAACTGGAGCGCTGGGGCTATCCCGAGGCAGACGCCAGGCAGAAGGAGTTGTTCAAAATCTCCACCACAGCGTTTGCTGCGGTAGATTACACCACCGGCATCACCGCGCTGGAGGACTGGCGCAAGCAGGTCGATGCGGAGCACAAATCGATCGCTGATGCCTTTGATCTGGAGGCGACCAAACACCAGAACACCCTGCTCAAAATCGAAAACAGCCTGGCAGGCATCGACAAATCGGTGCCGCCGCAACAGCGCGAACAATTGCAGGACCTGATTGATATCGCCAAACAAACCCTGCTTGGCGGTAAAAACATCGGCGCGCTTGCCCCGATGGAGGGCTTTCTGGCGCGGGCCAATACGCTTTTGGACGAACTGGCGCATTTTGAGGTCATAAATACCACCACGAGCAGATGTATCGATGCCATATCAGAGGTGCTAGGCAAGCCCGGCGGCGCCAACAATAAACTGAATTCGCAAACCCGCCCGGCCGAGTTTACCGAGCTGAAGAATGAATTCAATTCCCTGCATGACAGCTGGTTAAGCCTGTCGCCAGACAAGGCCGCCAGCGCCTTTGAGGGTCTGAAAAAACGCTGTGACACCTTCGCCAAAACGGTCACAGACCAGGTGGCCTGGCGCAAAATCGCCGCTAAACGCGCCGACGAACTGGAGAAGAAGGTCAACGACCTGTCCAAAGCGCTCTTTGATTTTGGCAAGGATGATCACGGCAGTTTCGCCACATTCATGCGGGAAAAATTCGGCATGGGCGGCGATAAATATGAGGGCTCCATGCGCGAAGATCTCACCACCATACGCGGCTGGATCAGCACTGAAGACATCAGTTATCAAAGCCCGGCGGACAAAAAACTGGACCAGCTGCAGGCCAAGATTATCAACTGGCTGGGCTCAGCCGACAAGCTGCGTGCCGCGGCCGATGCAGGCCAGGCGCCGACGTCCGGGGACATGAGTGCGGTGATGGGCATGCTCAACGATCACAAGGCCGGGGTGGAAGCGCGTGAAGCCACCGAACGTCAGCTGGAACACTATACCCAGGCCAGCAAACTGGCCGACAAGATGCTGGAAAAGCTGATTTCCGACAGCAAGGACAAGGCGAAGACCCAGGAATATCAAAGCATCCTGGACTACAACAAAGCTGGCATCCCCCAGGCCAAAGCTGGTGAATTTGAAGCCGCAGAGGCGATCCTGTCGCGGGTGAAGTTCCGCCTGGATGAAGAACTGAAGATTAAGGAACGCGCCAAGGACAGTTTTGAAAATCTTGGCAATATTCCGGGCAACTGGGTGCGCCAGATCGACAATTTCACCGCCAAATTTCAGGAGTTGCAGACAAAGGTCAGCAGTGACGCCAGCGAATTGCCTGCGGGCGAACTGACGAAACTGAACAAGGGTCTTGCGGCGATGGTCCTGATCAGTGGCAAGCTGGAAAAAACCGCCTTTGATGCGTCGATGGAGGTGCTCAAAGTGTCTGGCAACGATGCTGCTCTGCGCAAACGCAACCGCGAACAGGCCTTAAAAACGGTGCGCCTCTACCGCGATTTTCTCAAAAATAACGACGGCGTTAAACGCGCCGCGACCAATCCATTTTCGGTGAACGGCATCGCCACACCGGTCGTGCAGGCACTGAATTCCATCGAATATGACGTTCTTACCAGTATTTAGGCGGTGACATGGCTTTAACAGACAAACAAGTGACCTGGGTCAATGCGGTTGGCAATATCGAGGCCAGCCTGGCGCAGGCGGACACGGACTTCGCCAGTCGCGAGGAAGGCATGGCGCTGATTGAGCAACAGCTCGACCCGGCGGCTCTGCTGGAGATGCAAAACGCATTCCGGGCGATCACAGTGGAATATACCGACGGCAGCAAGCCGATGCCGCTGCTGGATTTTGCCAAGGGCGATCCGCTGCGCGAAGTGGACAGCTGGGCTGATCTGCAAGACGCCAAATCTATTGATCCGGCCAAGCTGAAGTTGCTGACAGCTCAAGTGCAGAAAATCATGGATATTCAACGCGAAATGGAGGCGCTGGACTTTTATAAAAAGCCCGGAATGGAGGACCCTGACTTCCCCAGCTATGAGGAAGAACAGGCGATGAAAGAGTACAAAGACCGCATCGCCCGTGACCTCTGGCAGCCCCTGATGCGCGAAGGCATCATCCCGGAAAACTTCATCCCCGACGATTATTCCGAAGTGGTGCAGACTTTTAACGCCGCCTCTGACGAATATGACAAACGGCTGCAGGAATATTCCGCCGGGCTGGATGGCACTGACAAACTGTTGGCCAAATTCGGTATCGTGGCGGACATCGGCGGTAAGGTGATCAATCTGGCGGCGTCATCAGCCGGCTTTGCCGGCAGCATCGCTGAGGTCACTAAAAACGCCCAGGTTCTGACCAACGCCAAAGAGGCTGGCGAGGTGCTGGAGCTGGTCAATGTGGTGTTTACCTCGACCTGCGCCCTGGTGCCAACGGTGGTCAAAGAACGCGACGCGATTAAAGCTGTCGACATCTGCAACACCATGCTGGGCGCGGCGCTGAAGGCCGGTGGTGTGGATCAGAATGTCGCCGACATGGTCACCGGTATCGTCACCGCCAGTGCCCGCAGCGCCGGCATGGGCAAAGCGCTCGCCGATGGCGATCTGGAGGGCGCGTTCACCAACCTTGGCGACGCCATCGAATCTGCGCTGGGCAGCACCGGCGACAAGGCGCTGGCCGACAGCGGTAAAGAGATCAATTCGATCTTTGGCAAGATCATCACCGGCAAAGCAGTGCTGGATGCGCTGCGGGCCGATCCGCCGCAGCCGGGCAAAGCGCTGGAAATCGCCATCGGTGAAATCGCTGGGGTAATCAACTCGCCTGAGGTGAACAAAACCATCGAAATCCTCAGCTTCGCCAAAGAAGTCGCTGAAGAGGGCAATGAAATCCGCGAGGGCGACAAGGACCGCCGTGCCCCGATCACCGCGGAAAGCCTGCAAAAGCTGAAGGATCTGCAGGCGGCGGAGGACTTCAAAGCCGCCCGCGCCCAGGAAGAGACTTTGCGGGTGATGATGGAACGCGATGACGCGATGTTTGCCGAGGTGCTCTCCACCGGATTTCCGCCCCCGACCAGCGAAGCCGAAGCCATTGCCGAGGCCGAACAACGGCGTATGGAGTCGATTGAAAACCTGATTGCGATCATGGCGCGGGACAAAAAGATCTTCGCTCTGGCGGAAAAAATCGCCACCAAAGGCCCCGGGCTGATCGCCGATCTGGTGCCCGGTATGGGCCTGGTCCAGGCCTGCGCCGAACTGGCCTTTTCTATCGCCGAAGCGGTGAAACGCGCCCAGCAAATGTTAAAATGGATGGGCATTGTTGAAGCCACCGGCAAAGCCGCCACAGTGCAGCTGGACGCGATGATGAGCCGCTATAATCTGGAAGGAAAACAAAACATTATCGCCGATATCAAAGTCGGGGTGAAAGCGGTGAAAGTCGCGGGGCAGGCCACCGCCCTGTCACCCGCCGCGCCGATCGGTCTGGCGATTTCCGCCGGCGCCGATGTCGCCGAGGCGGCCATCGATCTTGGCGTCGCCATCGCCGACAATGTGCAGGCGCGTGAGGCCTGGAAAATCTACAAAGACGCTCTGGCCAACCCGCAAAACCGCAAACTGGCGCGTCAGGCGCTGCGCAAAAACCCGACCCTGTCCAAGTACGCCATGGCCTACGGAGCGGTGGTCGAAGGTAACGCCATGGCGAAAATGGCGATGAACCGCTGCGGGCTGAACGACCGCACCCTCGCCCAGGCCGACACCAATGTCAGCAAGGTGGTCGATTATCTGGAGCAGATGTACGACCAGGACCCGGTGATCATGCATGCGGTCGGCATCGACAATGACTGGCACCCCGGTGACATCGAGCTCACCTATGCCAGTTTCTGCCTGTTCTACCTGAAAGCCACCAGCAAAGCCGACCCGCTTGTTGCCGCCTCGGACGTTGGCCGCATCAAGGCGGATCTCGCCAGTTGGGACAGCAACAAATCGACCTGGGATGCGGCGGTCGCGGCGGCCGGCAAGGACAAGACCCTGCCGGATCCGGCGGTGCTCAAGAGCGCCGAGGACGCGATCACCGGGCTGATCAAAGCGCTCAAGCCCTACAAAGCAAAGGACGAGGAAAACAAGGCACATGCTGAAATGGACAGCTATATCAAAACCCTGGTGGCGCGGGCGACATTGCAGCGCCGCGAAGTGCTGCGGGTGAATGCTGAGACACTGCAACCTCTGATCAAAGCAGAAAGCGAAAAGGTATGATGGATCTGTATCCCGGGAAAACCCTGTCTTTTTTGCGTAAATTCACCCTGGGCGCCGCGCTGACCCTGGCCGCCGCCCTGGCGACTGTGGCGCCGCTGCGCGCGCAGGAAAACCCTTTTGCCGGTGGCTGGGTCTTGCAGCCAGGCAGTTCGGCGCTGCGCTTTCAGTCGGTGAAAAACCAGACAAAAGTGGAATCCAGCTCCTTTGCCAGTTTTTCCGGCAGTATCGACAGTCTGGGCCGCGCCGAACTGAAAGTGCTGCTCGATTCCGTCGATACCAAAATTGACCTGCGCAACGTGCGCATGCGGTTTTTGTTTTTTGAAACCTTTCTCTATCCCGAAGCCACGCTGAAGTTGCAGCTGACGCGCGAAATGGTGGAGGACCTGCCGCAGGTGCGGCGCAAGATCCTGACCTTGCCCTTCACGCTCGAATTGCACGGCGTCAAACGCGAACTGAGCACCGAAGTGGCGCTGACCCTGATCACCGACGATCTGGTGGCGGTGTCCTCCTCGGCGCCGGTGACCATTGCCGCAGCGGATTTTGCCCTGATGGAAGGGGTGGCGAAACTGGAAGCGGCTGCCAATGTGAAACTGGTGCCGTCGGGCGCGGTGACCTTTGATCTGCTGTTTGGCAAAAACACCGACGCCGGGACCACAACCGCGCCCACCACCGCGCCGCCGGTCGCCGCTGAGCCCGTCAAACCGGCGCTGGCCGCACTGGAAACGACCGGTAACTTCAGCCTTGAAGCCTGTATCGGTCGTTTTGAAATCTTGTCGCGCACCGGCAACATCAATTTTGGCCCCGCCAGCGCCCGGCTGAATGCAAATTCAACGCCGCTGCTGGAAACCCTGTTTGACATCGTTTCGCGCTGCCCTGGTCTGCGCATTGAAATTGCCGGCCATACTGACAGTGACGGCTCTGACGCCACCAATCAGCGCCTGTCCGTGCGCCGCGCCGCATCGGTCGCCGAATTCCTCACCCACAAAGGCATGTCACCGGACGCTTTTGTGGTCGCCGGGTATGGAGAGACCCGCCCGGTGGCGCCCAATGACAGCCGTGCCAACAAGGCCCGCAACCGCCGCATTGAATTCTCGGTGCTGAACAACTGAGTTCCGATCCACGACCCGGACCGCGCCTTATACCACCCGGCCCTGTGCAAAATGGAGTGGCGGTCCGGAACGCATATCGAAACCACAGAGCGGGCGGGACGCCTCGTTTTGCAATAACCGGGGGCGCAGAACGCCCCGACTACAGGAGCTGCCGTGCCAATTTTCAAAATCGTGACTTTTTTGCTGAGCCTGTGGCTGGCCGCAGCTGCCGTCAGCGCTGCCAGCGCCCAGGTCCGGATCGCCCTCGTCGTCGGCAACGGCGCCTATGCCAGCGTGCCGCAGCTGGACAATCCGGTCTCGGATGCCACGCTGATCGCTGCCAGCCTCGAACAGTCCGGCTTTGAAGTGACGCTGAGGACGGATACCAGCCAGGTCATGCTGAAACGCGCGATTGCTCAATTTGGCCGCGACTTGCGCGCCGCAGGCCCTGAGGCCACCGGCCTGTTTTATTACGCCGGCCACGGCGTGCAGTCGTTTGGCACCAATTATATGATCCCGGTCGATGTTGAACTTACCGACGCGGCAGATCTCGATCTGGTGGCAATCGAGGCGCAGTCAGTGCTGCGCCAGATGAATTCCGCCCGCAACCGCACCAATATTGTGATCCTGGACGCCTGCCGCAACAACCCGTTTGAAAACGTGCAGGACATGGATGACAACGGGCTGGCCGAGATGAAGTCCCCGACCGGCACCTTCCTGTCCTATTCCACCGCACCCGGTGCCGTGGCCCTTGACGGGCTAGACGGCAACAGCCCGTTCAGCGCCGCACTGGCGTCGGCGATCTCCAGCCCTGGCGTGCCGATTGAGCAAATGTTCAAACAGGTCCGCAACGCAGTGCTGAAAACCACCAACGGTATGCAGACGCCCTGGGATGCCTCCTCGCTGACAGCGGATTTCTATTTTGTCCAGGCCGAAGTGCAGTCCGGGGCAGAAATCGCCGACGCGCAGCTGTGGCAGTCGCTGAACCAGACCCGCGACCCGGTGCAGATCATGCTGTTCCTGCGCGCCTATCCCGACAGCGCTTTCGTCGATGAAGCCCGCGCACTTCTGGCGCAGATCATGCAGAAAGAACTCAGTGGCGGGGCTGGCAGTGGGACCGCAGCCGCCCCGGTTGTTGCCGTTCCGGCGCCGCCACCAATTCTCGCGCCCGCAGACCGTGAACGCGAGCTGATCGGCCTGGCGCAGGCCTCTGGTGAAATCGTGGACTACCAGGCCTACCTCGCCGCTTTTCCCGACGGGGCATATGCCGAACTTGCCAGGTTTGAAATCTCCGTGATCGAGCAAAAAGCCGCCAGCCAGGCCGCCGCTGTTGCCGCCACCCCGTCGACCGTCGCGACAGAGCCGGACAGCACGCAGACCGCCACCGCGCCCGCCGCTCCTGCCGGGCCGGGTGCGGGGCAGGTGATCAACTTTGATACCGTTCTGACATTTGGCGCTCCGGAAATCGTTGGCAAAACCATTGCGGACGTTGTGAAGCTGACGCCGCTGTTCGCACCGGTCGAAGGTTTGCCGGAAGCCTTCTGGAAAACCAAAACCTGCGCCAATTGCCATGCCTGGACCCGCGAAGCGCTCTGTGACCAGGGCAAGTTTTATCTCGGCATGAACAATCAACGCGCCCTGAGCAAAGAACACCCGCTGGGTGGCACCTTTAAGCAAAGCCTGAAACGCTGGGCCGATGGCGGCTGCAGTTAGCGGGGGCGCGGCGCGATACTGAGTTCGCCTGCTGCTTGTCAGACCCGTTCTGCGGTTCAGTTTGCTGGCTCTGCTACCTGGTTCAGTTCTGCGACCAGGCCCCGCGCTGCGGCTCTGCGACGAGGTGCTGCGCTTCGTTCCTGCGGCATGGTTCTGCACGTCGCTCCTGTGGCTCTGTTCACGTGCTCACCTGCTCAGCGGATCAGTTCAGCGGCGCCGGCGCCGTGGTGATGAAAAAATAGACCCATTCCCCCTTAAATTCACTGTCCAGTGCCCGCGCCCGCGCCACCCGGTCTTTCAGGAAGGTCAAATAGGGTTCTGCCGGCTCGCGGATCGGCCGCAGCCCGTCGTAAAGCGGCGTGGAGGCGGCAAAGGCCACCGCGATTTCCTGGCCAAAGGGCGGCCCCACCGTGATCGACAGCGACGGAAATCCGACACGTTCCTTACCAATGCCGATGGTGGTTTTGGCGTCCAGCTTTTCCAGCCCGACAATCTCGTTGGGCACCAGATGCAGCACCTGACCCTCGGCGTCAAAATAATCGACATAGAGATAAGCGTCATAATCCGGCGCCGACAGATCGAAACTCAGCCGTTGGCCTTCGCTGTAATCATAGGCGCGGGCATGGGCATCCGGCCCGACCAGGCGTTCGTCGCTGTCCTGGTCAGTGGATTGCGGCAGCCCGACACCGGCGATGCCGCTGAGCGCGCCGCACTGTGGTCGCGGCAAGATCAACAGATTGTCGGTCACCGGGATCGCATCTCCGATCTGCTCTTGGAGTGCGCTCAGAACCGGGCCGCGCAGCCCGTTCTCAGGGATATGGCCGCGCAGCTCCAGAGACCCTGTTTCCGGAATAAACGCCGCCTGAATGCGGGCGCAGGGCACCGATTGCAGAAACGCCGCGATACCGTCCCGCACTGAACCGGCATTGCTCTCGGATCCGGCCAGATCGCCGGGGCGCATAAAGGACTGGATCGCCGCAAGCGACACCGGGTCGACCGTGCCGTCCTCACCACTCCAGGCCAGGGTGGCACGGCCGCGCTCAGACGGCGGTGGCAGATCGCTCAGCCGCGCAGTCACGGCGGCGGCGCTGTTGGTAGCAGCCACGCCGCTGGCATCCTGACGGCGCGCCGGCTCTGCAGCGGGCGCACGGCTGTCCAGCCGGCTGCCGCTTTGCGTCGCCGCAGGCAGTGCCGAAGCGTTCAAAGCTGCCGGCGCGGCGGTGCGACGGGGCACTGCCGCCGCTGCCAGGCGTTCCGCGCGGGCGGCTGCGGCCATCAGCGCCTCGGGTGCGACCTGTTCCGCCATCAGAGCATCCGCGCGACTGGCCTGGCTTGCCAACCGCTCGGGCTGCGCGGCGCTCTCCATCAACCGTTCGGTCTGCACGGTACTGTCCATCAACATTTCGGGCTGAACTGCGCTGTCCGCCAGCCGCTCTGGCTGTACGGTACTGTCCATCAGCCGTTCGGGCTGCACGGCGCTGTCCGCCAGCCGCTCGGGCTGCACTGCGCTGTCATTCAATCGCTCGGGCAGCATGGCGCCTTCGCTCAGTCGCTCAGACTGCATCGCGCTGTCACGCAGTTGGGCGCCGCCGGGCAGGGGGCTGGCCAGTGCCTCCTCCGCCTCCAGTGACAGCGCCGCCTGGCCGTCCGCCCCGGTCGCTGCCGTGGCTGTCAGCACCTGTGGGCGCGCGCGGGATGCAGTCAGGTTTTCAAGCGGGGCGGCACTTGCTGTCAGCGCCTCTGCCGCGGCCGGCCTGTTGCTCAAACGTGTGCCCGACGGAGGTGTCACTGATGTCTGTTCCGCCGGCGCGGCACTGGCGTTCAGCGTCTCCGCATCGGGGCTCAGCGCCTCAGAGCGGGATTGCGGCACGCCGTACTGTGCCGCTGTTGCCGGGCGCAACTCTCCCGGCTGGCTGCTTTCAACCTCGGGCTCTGCCACCTGGGCCTGGCTTTGCTCCACCGGATAAGCGCTGATGTCGAGGCGGGACTCCGGCATCTCCTGATCCGGCACCGGCTCTGGCGTCACGGACAGTGGCAGCAGGAAAAACCCGGCCACATGTACCGCGACAGAGACGCCGGCAGCGCTCAGCCATATGCGCGGTGCCAGCGTCATGGCAGCGGCGCCGGGGTGACCACCAGGGCGACGTTTTGTGCCCCCAGCGCTTCGATCGCGCTGATCAGTGGCATCACCCGCCTCAGAGCGGTGTCTTTATGGGCGTTGATCCGGATCAGCAGCTGTGGGCTGACGTCAAGCCGGGCGCTTATCCCGGCCAGCACCGCGGCACGGTCTGTCGCAAACCCGTCGAGCGCCAGGGCACCGTCCTGGCCAATCGACACGGTGACACCGCCGGCAGGCATATCGGCACCGCTGAGCGCCAGCGGCGGCGCCACTTCAAACGGCGATGAGGCGTCCATCCGCCCGATCAGCATGAAAAACACCAGCAGGAAAAACACCACGTCGATCAGCGCCACAATGGTTTCGGGCACGACCCTTTGCCGGTTGCGGCGCAGCTTCATGGCGCGACCTCAAGGCGAATCACCCGCAGGCGCTGCACGCCGGCCCGGGTCAGCGCATCCACCACCGAAACCAGTGCCTGCAGCGTCGCCTGACCCGAGGGCAGTACCAGAACCTGCAGTCCTGCCTGTTGCGTCTGAGCCTCCTCAACGCGCGCGATCAGCCCGGCGACGGACAGGCTCTGGCCCCGGATCACCGGATCGCCGGCAGGAGATATCCGCACCAGCAACGTGTTCACGGCCGCTTGCGCCCCTGCAGTCGGCGGCGCCGGATCCTCTGGTGCGCGCTCCTCTGATTGTTCAACCGTGGGGATGATGTCCAGATCCAGGTATGTGGAGGTCACCATGAAAAACACCAGCAATATCAACATGACGTCGATCATCGGCACCAGCGAAATCAGCGTCTTTTGCGGCCGGGATCGTCTGAGTTCCATAGCGGAATCTGCTCCTCTGCTTGCGGACTGGCGCCGTTGCGCGACGTGGCCACGCGGGGCGCGCGGGACTTAGCGGCTTTTGCTCATCAGCATCCGCCCCGCCGCGCTTTCAATCATTTGTCCGGCGCCCTCAATTCGCGCAGACAGCAACGTGGCGCCGATGGCGGCGGGGATCGCCACGACCAGGCCGGCGGCGGTGGTCAGCAGCGCCTGCCATATACCGCCCGCCAGAAGCGAGGCATTGGCCGCGCCCTGGGCCAGTTCCAGCTCCTGAAACGACTGAATCATCCCCAGAACCGTGCCGAGGAGGCCTAAAAGCGGGCTGATCATCGCCACCAGCTCCAGCAGGCGGATATGCCGGTTCATTTCATCAAGCTCCTCATTGCCGCGCCTGGTCAGCTCGCCTTCGAGATCCTGGCGCTCAATGCCGTCCACCAGCCCCTGTGCCGCAAAGGCGGCCACCCGGTCGGCCGGCGATTTTCCCGCCCGAAGCGTCGCCACCGCCGCGGCGTGCTCGCCATCGCGCCACTGGTCCAGCGCCAACTCGCGCAGCTCCTTTCCAGAGCGGCAGGACCAGAGCTGCATGGTCTTGGCCACGATCAGCCCCAGGGACAGAAGCGATAAGAGCAGCAGGATAAGGATGATCGGACCGGCGGTGCCAAGGCTCTCTGCATAACTGCGCAACATGATCTATTTCACCAATGCGGCGCTGGTTTTGCTGTCCAGATCAATCAGCGCAAAACAATCGGTCTCGGCCTCATTCTGCGGTCTGCAACTGGGAATATCATGCAGTAGAATTTCAGAAATGTCACCGCAGGCAGTTTCTGGAATTTCAAACAATTTCAACGTGGTCCGCGCTGCCGGCAGTGGCGCGGCATCAATGGATAACAACCGGTCAATCACCCCCTGAGTGTTTAGCACTGCCAAGGACATTTCAAATCCTTCCAGCGTCAGGCCAGTCTGATTGCGGAACAGGAAAAATGCCCGGCAGCCGCCGCCTTCATCCTGCTCAAACTTGTTCAGCTCCACCGTCAGCCGGCCCTCTGCCGAAAGTACCGGGGCGGCGCTGAACAGCGCCAAAATCAGCGCCACCGCGCCTCTGCTCATCTGCCGCATAGGTGTCTCCTTATCTGCTTGTTTTGCGGTCCGGAACAGTAAAACCAGGGCTGTGCGCGATTCAGAACTTACGAAAGCGGACAGTCAGGGGCTGTTCTTCAGGCCGGCATCTCAACGGGTCTAACAGGGGCGCATCAGGTGCGGCCCGGGCAATATTGCCAGAAAACGAGAAGTTCCGCATTGGGTCAAGCCCTCAATTTTCCGGGAAATCAAACCATTAAAAAAAGATTTATAGATTTGCGCAACGTATATGCTACCGTTGGTTTAATTACTGATATCCAATTAGATTGCCTGAATTTGTTAGGGGGCCAAATGGAAATTCTGTCGCTGCTGAAAAGCCACAGTGACGATGCTCCAAGCGGTGAAAACCTTGAGTACGATCCGGTTTTTACCGAGCTTGAAATCGTGGCCCAGCCTGGCGAAGAACGTCAGGCGGGGGAGGAGATCCTTGCGGCCGAAGACCCTGATTTCCGCGAGATTTCCGCCAAGGCCGTTGAGGTGCTGGAGCGTAGCAATGATCTGCGCGCGGCAGTCTACCTGGCCGGCGCCACTCTGCGGCTTGAGGGGCTCACCGGGTTTGCCGGCGTGCTGGAGTATATTCAGGGCTGTCTCGATCAGTATTGGGACAGTTGCCATCCACAGCTGGATGAAGATGACGGTGACCCGACGATGCGCGTCAACGCGGTGCAGGCGCTGGCGGACCGCGATACCATCCTGCGGGCGCTGCGGCTGGCGCCGCTCACCGACAGCCGCACCTTTGGCAAGCTGTCCCTGCGCGATATCAACATTGCCGAAGGCGAAATCGCCGCGCCGGCGAAAATGGACAACGTGCCTGATACCGCCAGTGTTTCGGCGGCGTTTCAGGACACTGATGATGAGTATCTGAGCCAGGGGCTGGCTGCTGCAGTTGCGGCGCAGGCCAGCGCGGCGGCGATTTCGGCAAAGTTTGACGAGGAGCTGCCCGGCCAGGGGCCGGATCTGGACGAACTGGTCAAGACCCTGAAACAGATCACCGGAAAATTGCAGCAACACAGCGGGCTTGAGGTCGAAGTTGAGGAGGGCACCGCAGAAGACGGGAGCCCGGCAGGGGCGGCACCAGCCGTTGCAATGGCTGCGGCATCGGTCCCGGGGGCGATCAATTCGACCAATGACGTCTCCAACGCCATTGACCGCATCGTCGCCTATTATGAGCGCGAAGAACCGGCGAGTCCGGTTCCGGTGCTGCTGCTGCGCGCCAAACGCCTGGTTGGCGCCGATTTCATGGCGATCATCAAAGATATGGCGCCAGAGGCGCTGGACAGTGTCCGGCGCATCGGAGGCATTCGGGAAGAGTTCTAGCAACCGCTCTCCGGCGGCTTGCGATTTGTAAATCTATGTTCAGACGAGGAGTTCTAAATGGCCGGTAGTTCACAAAAATTCATAGCGCGCAATCGCGCGCCCCGTGTTCAGATCGAATATGATGTTGAACTTTATGGCGCCGAGAAAAAGGTTCAGCTGCCGTTCGTGATGGGGGTGATCTCCGATCTTTCCGGCAAATCCGAAGAACCTCAGCCCGCCGTCGCGGATCGCAAATTTCTGGAAATCGACGTCGATAATTTCGACGACCGGATGAAATCGATGAAGCCGCGTGCCGCTTTCACCGTGCCCAACACCCTGACCGGGGAGGGCAATATGGCGGTGGATATCACCTTTGAAAGCATGGATGATTTCTCACCCGCGGCGATCGCCAAAAACGTTGAGCCGCTGCGCAAACTGCTGGAGGCGCGCACCGAACTGTCCAACCTGATGACCTATATGGACGGCAAAACCGGGGCGGAAGACCTGATCGGCAAGATCATCCAGGATCCCACCCTGTTGAAAACCCTGGCGGCACAACCGGCCCCGGGCGCAGATCAGGACACTGAAAAGGACGGTGAATAAGCATGGCAGATAGCGACACAGACGACCTGCAAACCGCTGCCGAAGGTGCAACCGCCTTTGGTTCTTCTGAATTTGAAAGCCTGCTGCAAAAAGAATTCCGCCCCAAGTCTGACCAGGCCAAAACCGCCGTTGAACAAGCGGTGAAAACGCTTGCCGAACAGGCGCTGGTCAACACCGACCTGATCTCGGATGACGCGCTGCGCTCGATTGAAAGCATTGTGGCTCAGATCGACCAGAAACTGACCGAACAGGTCAATCTGATCCTGCACAATGCGGAGTTCCAGCAGCTCGAAAGCGCCTGGCGCGGGCTGCATTACCTGGTGAACAACACCGAGACCGACGAGATGCTGAAGATCCGGGTGCTGAACATCTCCAAAAAGGATATGCACAAAACCCTGCGCAAATTCAAAGGCACCGCCTGGGACCAGTCGCCGATCTTCAAGAAAGTCTATGAAGAGGAATTCGGCCAGTTCGGTGGTGAACCCTATGGCACCCTGGTGGCGGATTACCATTTTGACCACTCTCCGCCCGACCTGGAGCTGCTGGGCGAAATGTCCAAAATCGCCGCCGCCGCCCATGCGCCGCTGATTACCGGTGCCAAGCCCGAATTGTTCCAGATGGACAGCTGGTCAGAACTGGCCAATCCGCGCGATTTGACCAAGATCTTCCAGACCCCGGAATATGCCGCCTGGCGCAGCCTGCGCGAAAGCGAAGATTCCAAATACGTCGGCCTGGCGATGCCGCGTTTCCTTGGCCGTCTGCCTTACGGTGCCAAAACCGATCCGGTGGAGGCGTTTGCCTTTGAAGAGGACACCGACGGGACTGATGCCACCAAGTACGGCTGGGTCAATGCTGCGTACGGCATGGCAGTGAACATCAACAAGTCGTTCAAGGAATATGGCTGGTGCTCCCGCATCCGCGGGGTGGAATCCGGCGGTGCGGTGGAAAATCTGCCCTCGCATACTTTCCCGACCGATGATGGCGGTGTCGATATGAAATGCCCCACCGAAATTGCCATTTCAGACCGGCGCGAAGCCGAGCTGGCCAAGAACGGCATGATGCCTCTGATCCACCGCAAAAACTCGGATGTTGCGGCGTTTATCGGGGCGCAGTCGCTGCATAAACCGGCGGAATATAATGATCCGGACGCCACCTCCAACGCCAATCTGGCGGCGCGGCTGCCCTATCTTTTCGCCACCTGCCGTTTTGCCCATTACCTGAAATGTATCGTGCGCGACAAAGTCGGCTCCTACAAATCGCGCGATGATATGCAGAACTGGCTGCAGGAATGGATCAACGAATATGTTGATTTCACCGCCGATACCTCGCCGGAATCGGAAAAAGCGCGCAAACCGCTCGCGGCCGCAGAAGTGGTCGTGGAAGAGGTCGAAGGAAACCCGGGCTATTACACCTCTAAGTTTTTCCTCAAACCTCATTACCAGCTCGAAGGCCTCTCGGTGTCCCTCCGTCTGGTGTCCAAATTGCCCACCGAAAAAGGGTGATCAGGCAGGCGCGCTGTCTCGGCGCGTCTATTGTTGCAACCGCGGCCTATAGGGCCGGTTTTTACAAGTACTGGAGATCTGAACCATGTCATTCGATGCATTCTGTTACTCCCCAAGCCAGGGCGATCTGATACCCGGCGAAACCCAGGACACGACTTACAAAGATAAAAAAGCGTTCGAAATCCTGTCGTTTGAGCTGGGCGCTGAAAACAACATCAATATCGGGTCCATCTCGGCCGGGGGCGGCGCCGGCAAAGCGACGTTCAAAGAATTTACCGTGACCAAAAAAACCGACACCGCCTCGCCGGGATTGTTCCACAACCTGGTGACAGGCAAACATTTCACTGACCTGGAAATTCACCTGCGCCGCTCCAGCGGTGAAGCCAGCGCCTCGGGCAAACCCTTCCTGATCTTCAAGTTTGCCTTTGTCATGGTGCAGGACATTTCCTGGTCCGGGTCTGACGGCGACGATATTTGCGAAGAAACCGTAATCTTTCAATACGGTGCCATCCGGGTGGAATATTCCCAGCAAAAAGCCACCGGTGAAATGGCTGCGCCCAAAGTGGCCCAGTGGAGCCGCGTCACCAACCAGGCAACGATGGACGTCTGAGCGATCAGACCAGCCCGCGCAGGGCGGTATGCCTGCGCGGGATTTATGAGTGAACCGGACCCGGTGGGGGGTATGTATGACTGCAGAAGAGCATCTGAAATCCGGCGATCTGGCCGCAACGCTGGACGCGTTGCAGACCCAGGTCCGGGCGCGGGCTTCGGACCCGAAACTGCGTATCTTCCTGTTTCAGCTGCTTTGTGTTCTCGGCGACTGGAAACGCGCTATCACCCAGTTGAAACTCTGCGGCGAACTGGATGCGATGGCGGTGCCGATGGCGCAGACCTACCGCGAAGGCATCATCTGCGAAGTCTATCGCGAGAAAGTCTTTTCTGGCGAAAAAGAGCCGCTGATCTTTGGGGAACCCCAGGCGTGGACGGCGCTGCTGGTGGAGGCGCTCAAGCTCCAGGCCGGCGGCAATACCGCCGCGGCCGCGGCATTGCGCACCCAGGCGTTTGAAGCCGCGCCGGCGCTGGGCGGTGAATTGAACGGCACCCGCTTTGACTGGATTGCAGATGCGGATATGCGGCTCGGGCCGATGCTTGAGGTGGTGGTCAACGGCAAATATTTCTGGATGCCCTTCTCGGTGATTTCCTTACTTGAAGCCGAGCCGCCCGAAGACCTGCGCGACACGGTGTGGACGCCGGTGACGATCACGCTTCAGAACGGCGGCAACATCGTGGCGCTGATCCCGACGCGGTATGCCGGTACCGCCAGTCAGGACAAGGATGGGCTGAAACTGGCACGTGCCACCGACTGGCGCGATCTGGGCGAGGACACGTTTGCCGGTCTCGGGCAACGTCTGCTGGCCACGGATGCGGGCGACACCGCGCTTATGGACCTGCGCAGCCTGAAAATGGATCCGTTGACCGGGGCGGATGCTTCGGGCGGGGATAGCGTTGGCAATGGCTGACATTACTCTGACAGACCGGCTGCAGCCCTCTCTGCTGGATCGTCTCACCGATCAGGATCCGGACAGTCTCAAGGAAACCCGCGACTCCCGGGTGATCGACATCCGGCGTCTGCGCGACATTATTCAGCGCGACCTGTCCTGGCTTCTGAACACCAACAACAATGAAAGCGGGCTCGACCCGGTGCGCTATCCCAATGTGGCACATTCGGTGCTGAACTATGGCGTGCGCGAAGTCGCAGGCGAATTCAGTTCGGTTGAAAAAGCCGAACAGATCCGCCTGTCGGTGCTGCGCGCCATTGAACGCTTTGAACCGCGGCTTGAAAAAGGCTCGTGTGAGGTCGAATTCCGCGCCAGTGAAGGCAATGGAGAATCGGTGGTGACCTTTGATATCCGCGCCTTTATGTGGGCGCAGCCGCTGCCGATGGAACTGTATCTGCGCTCTCAGACCGACATTACCACCGGCGAATTCAAACTTGAGCGGAAGATGTAACGCGGATGGATACAAGGCTGCTCAGACATTACGAAGGCGAACTGGCTTTCCTGCGCGATATGGGCGCGGAATTCGCTGCGTCGTACCCCAAGATCGCCGCTCGTCTCGGCATGGAAGGCGTTGAAGTCCTTGATCCTTATGTGGAACGCATTCTGGAGGGCACAGCCTTTCTTTCGGCCCGGGTGCAGTTGGAACTTGAACTGCAGTTCCCCGAACTGACCAGCAACCTGCTGGAAATCGTCTATCCGCATTACCTGGCGCCAACGCCTTCAATGATGATCGCGGAATTTGTACCGGATCGTGAAAATTCTGCGGTGCGCGATGGCCATGTGCTGCCGCGCCACAGCCAGCTGCGCAGCACCCCGGGCGAAGGCGAGCAAACCGCCTGTATCTTTGAAACTGCGCGCGATGTGACACTGTGGCCGCTGGAAATAACAGAGGCGGAATATATCGACGGGCGCGGCCCACTGGTCGCCGCCGGAGTGGCCGGCAGCCATGAGGCGCGTGCCGCCATCCGTCTGCGGCTGCACCGCACCGATGGGGCACCGATCGCAAAACTGCCGCTGCAGGATCTGACGCTCTATCTCAACAACCAGTCAGCCCAAAGCTGGCAGTTGCACGAATTGCTCAGCACCGCCGTCACAGGCCTGTGCGGCCGCTCCACTGACCGGCGCGCCGACTGGGCCGAACCTTTGCGCGATGGCGCGGTGACGCCGGTTGGCTTTGCGTCTGATGAATCCCTGCTGCCGACGCCGCGCCAGTCCTTTGACGGCTACCGGCTGTTGCAAGAATATTTCGCGATGCCCGAACGGTTTCATTTTGTGGAACTGTCCGGCCTTGCCCCGGCCTTAGCGCGCGCCACGGATGCGGATGTGGATATCTATATCCTGCTGCGCGACGGGCGCGCCAGCCTGGCCGATACCATCACACCGGCGGCCTTTACCCTGTTTGCCACCCCGGCAGTGAACCTGTTTGAAAAACGCTGTGACCGGGTGCACGTCAGCAGCAAAGACGTGGAACAGCATGTGGTGCCCGACCGCACCGCGCCGCTGGATTACGAGATCTACGCTCTGCGCTCGGTGGTGGGGATTTCGGGCGAAGGCGCCGATGATGTCGCCTTCCGGCCGTTTTATTCCACGGATGATTTCACGCCGGCGGGCGACAGTTACAGCTGTTATTACACCCAGCGCCGCCGCATGCGCCAACGCAGTGAAAATGAACGCCTGCACGGGGTGCGCACCTCGTATCTGGGCTCAGAGCTTTACCTGTCGCTGGTGGATCAGAAACAGGCGCCCTACAGCGCCGAACTGGGCCAGCTGGCGGTGCGCGCGCTCTGTTCCAACCGCGATCTGCCGATGCTGATGAACACGGGCGGGGACGGGGTGTTTCATCTGCCCGACGGCGGCCCTGTGCTGGCGATCCGCACTCCGGTGACGCCGACAAGACCGCGTCCGACGCTGGCCCAGGGCGACAGCGCCTGGCGGCTGATTTCCCATCTCAGCCTGAATTACCTGTCGCTTGTGGACACCGAACAGGGCGGCGGCGCCTCGGCGCTGCGCGAGCTGATCGGCATCTATGCGCCCGACGGCGACCGGGTGATTGCAAAGCAGATGGAGGGTCTGACCGCCGTGGCCAGCCGCCCGATCGTGCGCCGGATGAGCGACGAGCTGATGTCCACCGCCGTGCGCGGGCTGGAGATAAAACTGACCTTTGATGAAAGCTTTTTTGAAGGCACCAGCGTCTATCTGCTCGGTGCCGTTTTAGAGCGGTTTTTTCGGAAATATGTGACGATCAACAGTTTCACTGAAACCGTACTTTTTACTGAACAACGCGGAGAGATTGCCAGATGGAGACCAGAGAACGGGCTCGCACGGACGATCTGACGCATTTTAAGCGACTGATCGACGCGCCGGAAAAACACCACTTCTTTCATGCCTTACGGGTGATTGAAGCACAGTATCAGGACGCGCCGCGTCTGGGTCTGTCGCGCCGCCCGTCTCAGGACCCGGTGCGCTTTGGCCAGGAGGCGGAACTGCAGTTCCCGCCGTCTTCGATTGCCGCGTTCCACCCGCCACAGGCGGCGGTGGCTGCCACCGGCGATGCGCCCGCTCGCCCCGGCGCGCCCGGCGTGCTGACCAACCGGTTTTTTGGCTTTTTTGGCCCCCAGGGCCCGTTGCCGCTGCACCTGACCGAATATGCCCGCGACCGCAAACGCAACTTTCGTGATTCCACCTTTATCGCCTTTGCCGACATGCTGACGCACCGCTTTACCAGCCTGTTTTACCGGGCCTGGCGGGCCGGGCAGCCGGCGCCCTCGTTTGACCGGCCCGGCCAGGACGAGGTGCAGGACCATATCGCCGCTTTTGCCGGGCTGCACGGGCGGGACCTGCGCGAACGGGACGCGATGCCGGAGCTGGCCAAGCGCCATTTCACCGCGCATCTGGCGTCGGGCAGCAAACACCCTGAGGGGTTGATTTCCATTCTGTCGGGGTTTTTCAACGCGCCCGTTCGCCTGCAGCAATTTGTCGGCAGCTGGCTTGAACTTGAACCCGGCGACCGCTGGCAGCTTGGCGCGCCCGCCGGCCTGGGCCAGACCACCAGCATTGGCGACCGGGTCTGGTCGCGCTCTGCCAAATTCCGTCTTCGTGTCGGGCCGCTGTCGCTTGAGGCCTATAAACGGCTCCTGCCGTCGGCGGCATCGCTGGAACGGCTCAGCGCCATCGTGCGCAATTATGTGGGCGATACGCTGGACTGGGATCTGAACCTTGTTCTGCTGGCGCGCGACGTGCCGCCGGCGGTGCTGGGCCAGGACACCCGTCTCGGTCACACCAGCTGGATTGGCGATCCGGCAGCAGACGGGCGGGACGCGGTGGATCTCTATCTTGCACCGGTGCACCGCCCCGCCGCCGCGCCCCCAGCCACAGTCAGCACCAGAAGTGCCGGCCCGGACATACATATTCCCCAGGTTACATCAGTGAGAGGTCAGTCAGATGAGTGAGATCAGCCGCGTCGCCCTGTTTGGAAAACTGAACAAGCCCGGATATCAGGCGGTCGAAAGCGCCACCGTCTTTTGCAAGATGCGTGGCAATCCTTATGTGGAACTGGTGCACTGGCTGCATCAGATCGTCCAGGGCCAGGACAGCGATATCCACCGCATCATTGGCCATTTCGAGCTGGAACCGGCGCGGCTAGCCGCCGACATGACCCGGGCGCTGGACCAGTTGCCGCGCGGTGCCAGCACCATCACCGATCTCTCGGAACATATCTCTGACGCGATGGAGCGGGCCTGGGTCTATGGATCCCTGCTCTACAGCTCGCCCCAGGTGCGCACCGGCCATCTGATGCTGGGCATGCTGAAAACAACGCCGCTGCGCAACATCCTTTATAATATTTCCGGCGAATTCAAAAAGGTCAGCGCTGACACTCTGGCAGATGAGTTTGCCAGCATCACCTCAGGTTCGCCCGAAGATGGGCTGCGGCCCCAGGACGGCTCCTCCACCGGCGGCGGCGCGCAGCCCGGCGAGGCTTCCGACGCCATTGCCCCGGCGCAGATGGGCAAAGAAGAGGCTTTGGCGCAGTTCTGCACCGATATGACCGAACAGGCGCGCAAGGGCGAGATTGACCGCATCGTCGGCCGCGACGAGGAGATCCGTCAGATCGTCGACGTGCTGATGCGGCGGCGCCAGAACAACCCGATCCTCACCGGCGAAGCGGGTGTCGGCAAGACCGCGGTGGTGGAAGGCTTTGCCTCCCGCATTGCGCGCGGTGACGTGCCACCGGCCTTGAAAGATGCGCGGCTGCTGTCGCTGGACATTGGACTGCTCCAGGCCGGCGCCTCGATGAAGGGGGAATTTGAAAACCGCCTGCGCTCGGTGATTGACGAGGTGCAGGCCAGCCCGGTGCCGATCATCATGTTCATTGACGAGACCCACACGCTGGTCGGGGCCGGGGGTGCGGCAGGCACCGGCGACGCCGCCAACCTGCTGAAACCTGCTCTGGCGCGCGGCACTCTGCGCACCATCGGCGCCACCACCTGGGCGGAATATAAAAAACACATCGAAAAAGACCCGGCGCTGAGCCGGCGCTTTCAGGTGGTTCAGATTGACGAACCTGACGTAACCAAGGCTGTGCTGATGATGCGCGGCATCGCCTCAATGCTGGAAAGCCACCATAAGGTTCAGGTGCTGGATGAGGGCATTGAAGCGGCGGTGAAACTGTCGGCGCGCTATATTCCCGCCCGCCAGCTGCCGGACAAATCGGTCAGTGTGCTGGACACCGCCTGCGCCCGTGTCGGTGTCAGCCAGCACGCGGTGCCCGCCGAGGTGGACGACAGCCGCAAACGCATCAGCGCTTTTGAGACCGAGTTGGAGATTATCGGTCGCGATGAAACCGCCGGCTATGACATTGGCACCCGACGTGACGAGGTTTTAACCGCTAAAACCACCGAAGAAGCCCGGCTGGAGGAGCTGAACAGCCGCTGGGAAGCGGAAAAAGTGGTGGTGGTGGAGATCCTCGATATCCGGGCGCAGTTGCGTGAGGGCGGTCTTCCAGTGGATACGCCCACCGACGAACCCATGGATGAGGTCGCGGGCGCCGCCGGTGACGCTCCGGGCGAGGCGCAGGAAACCGCAGGTGCTGAGCCCATCGATCCGACCGGGGCAGGGGCCTCCCCCCTGAGCGCCAAAGAACGCGCCGATCTGCTGGACACGCTGCGGGCGAAAAACGCCGAATTGCTGACACTGCAGGGCGAAGACCCGCTGATCCTGCCCATCGTTGACGCCCAGGCCGTGGCCAGCGTCATTGGCGACTGGACCGGCATCCCGGTGGGGCGCATGTTGCGCGACGAGTTGAAAACCGTGCTGGAGCTGGAAAAACGGCTGGCCAAACGGGTCATCGGCCAGGACCACGCGATGGAAATGATCGCCAAACGCATCCAGACCAGCCGCGCCGGCCTTGACAACCCGTCCAAACCGATCGGGGTCTTTATGCTGGCGGGCACCTCAGGCGTCGGCAAAACCGAAACCGCGCTGGCGCTGGCCGAAGTGCTGTATGGCGGCGAGCACAATGTCATCACCATCAACATGTCGGAATATCAGGAAGCCCACACCGTCAGCAGCCTGAAAGGTGCGCCTCCCGGCTATGTCGGTTATGGCGAAGGCGGGGTGCTTACCGAAGCAGTGCGGCGCAAACCCTACTCCGTTGTGCTGCTGGATGAGGTGGAAAAAGCCCACCCGGATGTGCATGAGATCTTCTTCCAGGTGTTTGACAAGGGCGTGATGGAGGATGGCGAAGGCCGGGTGATCGACTTTAAAAACACCCTGATCCTTCTGACGTCCAACGCGGGCTCAGAGCTGATCATGGACATGTGTTCCGACCCGGAATTGCTGCCCGAACCGGAAGGCCTGGCCACCGCCCTGCGGGAGCCATTGCTGAAAATCTTCCCCGCCGCGCTGCTGGGCCGGCTGGTGACGATCCCGTTTTATCCCCTGTCGCCTTATATGATCGCTGAAATCACCAAACTGCAGCTCAAGCGCATCCAGAAACGCATTCAGGACTCCCACGGGGTCGGGTTCAGCTACAGCGATGCGGTGGTGGATACGATTGTCGAGCGCTGCCAGGAGCTGGAAAGCGGCGGCCGCATGATCGACGCCATCGTCACCAACACCATGCTGCCCGATATTTCTGCTGAGTTTCTCAAACGTATGATGGAGGGGATCGATATTGCCAGTGTTTCGATCGACGCCAAAGACGGGGAATTCACCTACGCGTTTGGCTAAACCCCGGCGCGGGCGCCCGCGATGTGTTAATAATTGCTTGGAGTTTAAAAATGGCCGTTGTCAGCAAAAAGAAAATGAAAGCTCAGCTGGTACTTGAACTGACATCTGAAATGGACGCCGCCGTTAAAAAATGGGTGGTGGCGGACAAGGACCGCGCCAAATTGTTTGGCAAATTCACCTGGCGCGAGAACCCTGATCCGGAACTCGATACCCGCAAATGGAGCGAAAAAAAGCTCAGCAAGGCGCTGCTGGGGCTGGTGCGCTATGAGTTGAAGCTGATGGCGACCGGCGTCGCCCAGGTGCATAAAAAAGTTCAGAAAAACTCCGAAACCGACGATGGTGCCTATAAAGCCCTGGTGAAAATCCACGCGCGGGCCAGCAAGGACATGGCTGATAAATGTTCGCTGGCGGTGGAAGAGGTCGCCGGGGACAAGGGCGACAATACCAAGGCGCTGAAAGAGGGCAAAGCGACGCTCTCGGATCTGAAAGACATCAGCGCTGCCACGCTGTTTGTGAAACCGTTTCAGGACAGTTGCGCGGTGCTCAAAGACCTGGTGCAGGAGCTGACCGGCATCGAAAAAACCATGGCCATCGCCGACGACGCGCTGGAACGGGCGGAGAAAAAAGGTGACAAAGAGGCCGAAGCCGAAGCCGAACGTATACTCAGCCGCGCTGAAAAATCCGCCGACAAGGTCTTTGCCGCGGCCGCCAATCGCATGGACCTGGTCAAGGCGACTTTCGACAAAGCGAAAAAAGACGCCGATGGCGCGCTCACCGCGCTGGCCAAGATGCTCAGCGGCATCAAAAAGAACGATGACGTCAATGATCTTCTGAAAGTGCTCGCCGCCGACATGGAGAAAAACCGCTCCCTGATCGTGAAACTGGAAAGCGATCTGGCCGCCTTTGGCACCGATGTGAGCGGCATCTGCGCTTTTATCAAATCCAAACGCGAAGAAAGCCAGGGCAATGGCGCCGCCGCGTTTAAAAAGAAACTGCAACAGTTCGGCACCGCCAATAAGGGGCGCAAAAGCTCGGCCGCGGCAGTGGAAAAACTGGTCAAACAATTCGCCAAGTCATTCGCGACTGTTGACCGTGATCTGAAAAAATGACTGCAGAGCCGGGGGGCCGAAACATGGGTGAAAATTCAACATATGAAAGCCGCAAACCCGGCAGATTCAGCCGGGAAAACCTGCGCAAGTTTGTGGTCCGTGACGCGGTAAAAAATACCGTTCTTGCCGTGATCATCTTCAACGCAATCACCCTTGGCATGTCGACATCAGACGCTGTTATGGCCAATTTTGGTCCGTTGATGACATTGATTGACCGGGCGGTGCTGGGGATCTTTGTGCTGGAACTCAGCCTGAAGCTCTACGCGTTTGGCTGGTCCTTCTGGCGCGACCCGTGGAACATCTTTGATTTCTTCGTCGTCAGCATCGGCCTGATGCCGCAAACCAGCGGTCTGTCGGCGCTGCGCGGGCTGCGGGTGATCCGGGCGCTGAGGCTGCTCTCGGTGGTGCCGCAAATGCGCGCCGTGGTCCAGGCGCTGCTGGACGCGCTGCCTGGTATGGGGGCGGTGATCATCATGCTCAGCATCGTCTATTATGTCTTCGCAGTGATGGCGACGATCATGTATGGCGACGCCTTTCCCGACTGGTTCGGCACGCTCGGGCGTTCGCTCTATTCCCTGTTTCAGATCATGACGCTGGAAAGCTGGTCGATGGGCATCGTGCGCCCGGTGATGCTGGAATTTCCCTATGCCTGGGCGTTTTTTGTGCCTTTCATCATCATCACTGCCTTTTCGGTGCTGAACCTGTTCATCGGCTTGCTGGTCAACACGATGCAGTCTGCGGTGGAAGACGAAACCGAAAAGGAGCTGGAAGAGCTGCGCAATCTGGTGCGCACCGAAACCGATATTGTGGACAGCCATGTGGCTGAAATGCATGCGGAAATCAAATTGATGCGCAGTGAGCTTACTGCGCTCAGAAAGGCCCTGTGATGGCCGGGAATTCGCAAAAATTCATCGCCCGCAACCGCGCGCCACGGGTGCAGATCGAATATGACGTCGAGCTGTATGGCGCGGAGAAAAAGGTGCAACTGCCGTTTGTAATGGGAGTGCTGTCTGATCTGGCGGGCAAGTCTGCGGTGCCACAGCCGCCGGTGCAGGACCGCGCTTTTCTGGAAATTGACGTGGATAACTTTGATGCGCGGATGAAAGCGATGCAGCCGCGCGCCGCCTTTTCTGTGCCCAATACGCTGAGCGGCGAAGGCAATCTTCCGGTCGATCTGACGTTTGAACAAATCAGCGATTTTGAACCCGCCGCCATTGCAAACAAGGTGGAGCCGCTGCGCCGGTTGCTGCAGGCCCGCACAGAACTGGCGGATCTGATGACCTATATGGATGGCAAAACGGGGGCGGAGAGCCTGATCGAAACGGTGCTGCAGAACCCGGACCTGCTGCGCAGTCTCAGCGCCGCCACACGGCCCGACACTGTTACCGCGACCACTGAAGATGTTCCCGCGGATGTCGCTCTGGACGCATTGCGCGCCGCCGCGCCGGCGGATGCCGCGGCAGCGGCAGAGGAGACGTCGGACGCCACTCTTGGGGCGCTGCGCGCAGCAGCTCCACCTGAGCCTACCACAGAAGACAGCCCGGACGCCACGCTGGACGCTTTGCGCGAGAGCGCGACGGAGGACGTTACGGTCTCAGATGATCAGGCGGCAGCGCTGGATGCGCTGGCCGCGCGCGCACCGGAGGAGGCACCTGCAGGGGATGCTGGCAAGGCAGCGCTGGATGCGCTGCGGAGCGCCGCGCCCACGGGAGCGCCTGAAGC
>NZ_QOLB01000113.1 GCF_003333265.1 Candidatus Halocynthiibacter alkanivorans | reverse complement strand
CATGTGGGCCAGACATCAGGTCGTCGTTCTGGTGTTGTTGAACCCACTTGTTCAGGGTCGAAACGCCACCCCCCAAATCCGACGCAATCCGGGGTCGCGTCAGGCCGCTGGTCGTTGCAATGCGAACCGCGTCACGCTGGAATTCTTCGCTGTATCTTGGTGCCATTTCTTGTCTCCTTCATTGCGAATATCGCTCGAAAGAGACCGGAACTAAATCGGGACAAGACCAACGGGGTGATGTATCGCGCCCCTGCCGGCAGACAGCAGACAAAGAAGCGTCAGCCTCCGGCGCGCCTTCCTCGCCAGTTTTTGAGCCACGTCAAACGCTGGAGCAGAAACGGCTGTAATTTTGTTGTCGAGAACAACCAGGGCATTCGGGTCGCGGAGATTCGCAAAGGCTGGGCGCGCTGCAAGAAAATCGCCATGCAAATGGCCGAACAAAACGGCGTTGCCCTCGATCTGACCGGCGTTACACCACACACGCTGCGTCACACCTGCGCAACGTGGCTCATGCAAGGATCTGCGAATAAATGGGACGCGGCCGGTTTCCTCGGAATGAGCGCGGAAACACTGGAGCGAGTGTACGGCACCACCACCCAAACCACCAGGAATCGGCTGTCAAGGCCCTGGAAATGGGGCGCGCCCCAAACTAGGCCGCTTTTTCAAGAGAGAGAAAGTGACGTAAGTCATTGAAATTAATGGTGCACCCGACAGGATTCGAACCTGTGACCTCTGCCTTCGGAGGGCAGCGCTCTATCCAGCTGAGCTACGGGTGCCTGAGGCGGGATATAAGACATGTCCCGCCCCCCTGCAATCGGTTTTCACACCCTGATTGCACAAATCATGCAAACAGGTCGTGGCAGAGTTCCAAAGCGTCCACCAGAGTGTCAATTTCACCGGTGGTATTGTACATGCCAAAGGACGCGCGACAGGTCGCGGTGACGCCAAGATGCTGCATCAGAGGTTGTGCACAATGGTGCCCGGCCCGGACCGCAACGCCTTTTTTATCCAGCACGGTGGAAATGTCATGGGCGTGTGCCGCCCCCTCCAGAGTGAAGGAGAAAATCGCAGCTTTGTCCGCCGCAGTGCCCTGGATTTTCAACCAGTTCAACCCGCTGAACCTCAGACTGGCATAGGCGGCCAGTTCCTGTTCATGCGCAGCTATGCGATCCATACCAACCGTCATCAGGTATTCCAGTGCAACGCCAAGCCCGATGATCTGCACGATGCCCGGCGTACCGGCCTCAAACTTCATCGGCGGATCATTGTAGGTCACCAGATCCCGGGTCACTTCGCGGATCATGTCGCCGCCGCCCATGAAAGGCCGCATCTCTGCCAGCCGTTCTTTGCGCACGTAAATCGCGCCCGAAGCGGAGGGGCCATAGAGTTTGTGGCCGGTGATGGCGTAGAAATCGCAGCCAATGTCCTGCACATCCACCGGGCCGTGCACCGCGCCCTGAGATCCGTCAACGAGAACCGGAACCCCATGTTCATGGGCCGCCTTTGTGATGGTTTTCAAGTCTACTCTGGTGCCCAGAACATTAGAGGTCTGCGTGATCGCTATCAGACGGGTTTTGGGGCCAATGGCGTCGATCACTGCCTGTGGATCAAGCGAGCCGTCAGCAGCGGTCTCAACCCATTTCAACACCACACCCTGGCGTTCGCGCAGAAAGTTCCACGGCACGATATTGGCGTGGTGTTCCATCACCGACAACAGGATCTCATCGCCAGGTTCCAGCCGCGGCATCGCCCAGCCGTAAGCCACCATATTGATGCCTTCAGTGGTGCCCGAGTTCAGAACGATCTCGTCTTCAGACCCGGCGTTCAAAAAGCGTGCGATGGTGCCACGCACAGATTCATAGCGTTCCGTCGACAGATTAGAAAGGTAATGCAAGCCTCTGTGAACATTAGAATATTCTTCTGCGTAAGCGCGTGTTACCGCGTCTATTACACATTGGGGTTTCTGCGCAGAAGCACCATTGTCCAGATAGACCAGCGGTTTGCCGTTCACCTCACGGCTCAGGATCGGGAAATCTGCCCGGATTGCACTTACATCATACATCGCTCACCTCGTCGCGGGCGCGGCCTGCTTCTAAAAGCCCGGCCACCAGAAAAATCAGAAAAGCGCCAAGAGTCAGCGCCGCCAAAGCGGTTTCAGCAGCTCCAGGAGCGGCCAGTCCTTTGACCATCCCCCAAAACAACCACAAAGGGCTTGCGGCCAACATCGCCCAGAACAGGGCAACCCGGCTGCCATATCCGGTGGTAGCCATGCCGACTACGCGGGTCAGAAGATACAGCACAAACGCCAGGATATAGGCGATCAACGGGAACGCCATCAGCCAGACCATAGCGGATATCGCCAGCAGCGCTTGCAGCGGGATCGCGGGATCCAGATAGGCCTGGCGCGCCAGAGCCGGCCACTGAGATGCAAAGATCAAAGCGCAGGCCAGCAGCAGATAGACCACCATAAGATCTTCGCGCCGCCCCATCTCCAGCACCCCGCGCACGGCCTGGCGCGGCGCTCGATAAGTCTTCAGGATGTTGCCAATCAAAGCCATTATACACGCCGCCGTGTCAGCCAGCCCTCAAGGCGGCCACGTATATCATCGGCCAGCGAAGCGTCTTCAATCTCGGCGATCGCATCCTCAAGGAATGACAGGATCATCATGTCCTGCGCATCGGCCAGCGGCACTCCACGCGAGCGCAGATAAAACAGTGCGTTTTCGTCAATTGCCCCGGTGGTGGACCCGTGCGAACAGGCAACATCATCGGCGTAAATTTCCAGCTCCGGTTTGGCCAGGAACTGCGCATCATCGTCCAGAAGCAGCGCCTGGGAGATCTGATAGCCATCGGTTTTCTGCGCGTCGGCTTTGACCAGGATTTTGCCCTGGAACACGCCTTTGGCACCGTTGCGCAGCACCTTTTTGAATACCTGACGGCTTTCACAATTCACGCTGTCATGGGTGATGAACACCGTGTCATCGTGGTGGAAATCGCCGTCCCCAAGCGCAGCCCCGGCCACATGGGCCGAGGCATTGTCGCCGGTCAGCTCAATCACACATTCGTTGCGGGTCAAAACGCCATTCACAGTCACAGTGAAGCTTTTGAACTGACTTTCAGTAGCAAGGCGGGCAAATATATGGGTCGCGGCGCGACGCTCATGGTCCCGTCCCTGAGCACGTATATGGCTGAAACGAGCACGATCTGCGACATCGACTTCCAGCACCATGTTGAAACGCGCGGCTGCCGGGCCGTTTTCCAGCAGGGTCAGTTCGGCCTCTTCTTCCAGCCGCACGACGTGATGCAGCACAGCGTCGGAATTGTCAGCGCTGTGAACATAGATCAGGCTTACGGGTTTTTCGACTTTCCCGGTAACACGGATCAAAATGCCGTCTGCGACTGTGGCGGTGTTCAGGGCCGCAAGCGGGCGCTCAACCGGTGACTGCCCTTTTGCTTCCAACACGCCAAACAAGGCGCTGGCCCAGTGGGCATCCTCAGAAGCAGCCGTTTCCAGGCGTTCGATTTCAATGCCCGCGAGTGCAAGATCATCGGATGCAGAGGCGTCAAACACACCATCTACAAATACGATTTTCAACCGGTCAATATCGCCAAAGACCGGGGATTCGTCACTTTGCAGCACCGCTGCGGACCTGACATCGACCTGGCTCAGACTTGTGGGATCAGTATATTTCCAATATTCATCCCGCCGTCCCGGCATCCCCATCACCGACAGGCGTTCCGCCGCAGCCGCGCGGGCCAGTGCAGTCCAGCCGGATGTTGGCACCACCGGCAGCACCGCCATCCGCGCAACAGCTGCGTCGCGTTTTGCTTGCAGAACCGGCATTACGCAAACTCCGCCAGAATGTCAGCGTAGCCGTTTTCTTCGACTTCCAGCGCCAGCTCCGGCCCGCCGGATTTGACGATACGACCATTGGCCATGATGTGCACAACATCGGGTTTGATATGGTCCAGAAGACGCTGGTAATGGGTGATCACCAGGAAAGACCGTTTGCCATCGCGCAATGCATTCACGCCTTCAGCCACCAGTTTCATCGCATCCACATCCAGACCGGAATCGGTTTCATCCAGAATGCACATTTTTGGCTCAAGCATCGCCATCTGCAGGATTTCGTTACGTTTTTTCTCACCGCCGGAAAAACCAACATTGACCGGGCGTTTCAGCATATCTGCGTCGATTTTCAACGCTTTGGCTTTGGCGCGCACTTCTTTCAGAAACGCAGCCGCGCTGAGTTCTTCTTCACCGCGCGCCTTGCGCTGTGCGTTCACCGCGGTGCGCAGGAAGGTCATGTTGCCAACACCGGGGATTTCCACCGGGTACTGGAATGCGAGGAACAGGCCGGCAGCCGCCCGTTCTTCGGGATCCATTTCCAGCAGGTCTTTGCCATCCAGCGTCGCGCCGCCCTCAGTGACCTCATAGCCATTGCGGCCGGACAGAACATAGGAGGTGGTGGATTTCCCCGACCCGTTTGGCCCCATAATCGCATGCACCGTTCCAGGCTCTACCACCAGATCAACACCTTTGAGGATCTGTTTGTCTTCGTCCTGAAGTTTCACGTGGAGGTTCTTGATTTCCAACATTTTTTCTTCGTCCTTACGCATTCAGGAGGACACGTGCGCTGCACGGTCCCCATGAAAATTTGACAGTATTTTTGTGTGAGTTAAACCGGCAGGGCCTGAAGTATGGCCTGCAGGGCCTGCTCGGTCTGAGCAGGGATGTAAAGCGGTGTGAACAGGCCGGGCGCCCGTTCCAGCACGGATGACTCGCCCAGCAGCACCGCGGCGGCACCCGCCATCATCGCATAGGGCATAAATCCGCGATAAAGCGACAGGATCACCATCAGAACCAGACCGGTCAGTGCGGCCAGCAAAAACGGTCCGTAGGCGGCAAGCGGTCCGGCCTGCGCCACCAGCTCTGCCAGCGGTCCGTCGGGCTGCAAAAACTGAAAGGCCAGCTGCCGTCCGATCAGAACAGCTCCGGCGCCCGAGATCAGAGCCAGTGAAAACCGGCCCGACCAGCGCAGAGCCCGTGTGAGAAACGGCGCGCGCTCCTGCAGAAAAACGCGGTTTTGCGACGCATCGTAAGACGAAGCGCCAATGTGCACAGTGCCGGTGACGTTGCCCCGCCCGGATTCTATCCGACTGAGACGCTCCAGAAACATGTCTTGATGCGGCGCCATCGCTGCCCCCTGAGTTGCTCGTATTCAACCGACAATTGTGCAGGGAAATCTGGCAAAAATGTGGGACAAAGGTGGAGAGTTTCTGATCAGACGTTTTTTTCGTCCCCCACAGCCCCGCATACACATGTGACAAGCGCTGCGCGCGCCCTGCCCATTCCACGACAAGATCAGATGCTACGATTATGCCAGCGGTCAAATGCATCAGCTGATCACCACCGCAGTTCCGGAGGCAGACACCATCAGCATCGAATTGCCGATGACTTCATAATCGAGATCCACACCAACAACCGCATTGGCACCGGCTTCTGCCGCGCGTTGCTCCAGTTCTTTCAAAGCAGTTTCGCGCGCGTCCTGAAGCTTGTTTTCATAGGCCCCGGAACGCCCCCCCACGATGTCGGTGACGGCAGCAAACAGATCGCGCACCACATTGGCGCCCATGATGGCTTCGCCCACCACAATGCCTTTGTAGTCAGAAATCTGATAACCCTCGACAGAGTTGGTCGTGGTGATGATCATCTGTTCGTCCTCACTTGGTCTGAAAACCACGGCGCATTGCCCGTAGCCTTGCCTGGGTTTTTTCTTCACGCGCGGTTCGCATTTCTTTTTCGGTCTGCAATCGCTGCTTTCGACGTTTCTGAATAAAAAGTCTGCGCAACAAAACGGAAACCAGCATACCGCCCAGCAGACTACTCAATACAATAAGTGGAGCAGACAAAAACGCCAGATATTGCACCGACAGCGCTAAAAGCACGGCAGTGGTCCCGACAAACGAGCCGCTCACAGCTAGCATCTGTCGGACATCTGATCGGATCTGTGCTGCCACATCCCCGTTCATGATCAGCCCACCGAGCCTTCCAGCGAGATCGCGACCAGCGCCTGGGCTTCCATGGCGAATTCCATCGGCAGTGCCTGCAGCACTTCCTTACAGAACCCGTTCACCACCAGCGCCACGGCTTCTTCTTCGTTCATGCCGCGAGAACGGCAGTAAAACAGTTGATCCTCATCCACCTTGGACGTGGTGGCCTCGTGTTCAACCCGGGATGAATTGTTCTTCACCTCGATATAAGGCACCGTATGGGCACCGCATTTATCGCCGATCAACAGGCTGTCACACTGGGTGTAATTGCGGCTGTTTTTCGCCCTTGGATGCATCGAGACCAGACCACGATAGGTGTTCTGCGCTTTCCCGGCTGAAATGCCCTTGGAGACAATGCGGCTTTTGGTGTTTTTGCCCAGATGCACCATTTTGGTGCCGGTGTCGGCCTGCTGGTAATTATTGGTGATGGCGATCGAATAAAACTCGCCCTGACTTTCATCGCCGCGCAGGATGCAGGACGGGTATTTCCAGGTCACAGCCGAGCCGGTTTCAACCTGGGTCCACATGATTTTGGCACGATCGCCCCGACAATCGGCACGTTTGGTGACGAAGTTATAGATGCCACCCACGCCGTTCTCATCTCCGGGATACCAGTTTTGCACCGTGGAATATTTTACCTCGGCGTCTTCTTCGATGATGATTTCCACCACCGCAGCATGCAGCTGCGCCACGTCGCGTTTGGGCGCGGTACAGCCTTCCAGATAGGACACATAGGAGCCCTTGTCGGCAATGATCAGCGTGCGTTCAAACTGGCCGGTGTTTTCCGCATTGATGCGGAAATAAGTCGACAGTTCCATCGGGCAGCGCACACCGGGCGGGATATAGACAAAGGACCCATCGGAAAACACCGCTGAATTCAGCGTGGCATAAAAATTGTCAGACGCCGGCACCACGGTACCGAGATATTTTTTCACCAGTTCGGGATGTTTTTTGATCGCCTCGGAAATTGAACAGAAGATCACACCGACTTTTTCAAGATCTTTCTGAAACGTTGTGCCGAGAGAGACGGAGTCAAACACCGCATCCACCGCAACTTTGCGCTCGCCTTCAGGCGCTTCGACGCCGGCCAAAAGCGCTTGTTCTTTCAGTGGGATACCCAGTTTCTTGTAAGTTTCCAGCAGCTTGGGATCAACCTCGTCCAGCGACTTGGGTTTGACTTCCATGCTTTTGGGCCGGGCATAATAATAGATGTCCTGGAAATCAATTTCCGGATAGCTGACCATTGCCCAGGTCGGTTCTTCGATCTGCTCCCAGCGCTCAAACGCCGACAGACGCCATTCGGTCATCCATTCGGGTTCTTCGTTTTTGCCCGAGATCAGCCGCACGATGTCCGTATTCACACCCTTGGGCGCGTATTCCATTTCAATCTCGGTTTCCCAGCCGTATTTGTATTTTCCGGCCAGCGCACTCACGGCTGCGACAGTTTCGACTTCGACGCCGTCTTTGACTTTCAGATTTTCCACAGAACTCATCCTGATCGTTTCCTTCAACCTCCGGGCAAGCCCGGTATTTCTGGCGCGCGATACGCGCCTGTATTTATGCAGCCCGTGCGCGGTGACGAGCCTGTGCTTTGATCCAGGCCTCGGCAAACCCGGTAATGTCATTTTTTGTTGTCAGCGGGCCAAGCGACACCCGGATGGCGCTGCTGGCCCCGGCGTCATCATAGCCCATAGCGCGCAGCACCTTGCTGGCGTTGACTTTGCCACTGGAACAGGCCGAACCGGCAGACACCGCAAATCCGGACAGATCCATCTGCATCACCTGCGTCTCGCCTTTCCAGCCGGGCGAAATCATGTTGCAGGTGTTGGGCAAACGCTCCACACCCTGGCCGACAAAGATCGTGTCCGGCGCCGCGTCAGCGATACTTGTTTCCAACAGATCACGCAGTTCCGCAATCCGTTCCCAAACCCCGTTGGCCAGATCCCGGGCCGCGGCCTCGGCAGCAGCACCAAAACCGGCAATGCCGACAATGTTTTCCGTGCCCGAACGCCGGCCCATTTCCTGACCACCGCCCCGGATTTGCGCCGGCACATCAAGCCCCTGTTTCAGCACCAGCGCGCCAACCCCTTTGGGCCCGCCAAGCTTATGCGCTGAAATCAAAGCCATATCAGCTCCGATCCAGTTGAACGCCAGTGGCATCTTGCCAAAAGCCTGGGTCGCATCACACAAAGCCAGCCCTTCAGGCAGCTTTTGCACCACACCAGTTTCCGAATTTGCATACTGAACCGCACTTTTGCCCGGCTCAGCAACAACCACCTGGCCAGTGGCATCCACCGGCAGATCCGTTTCCGCCCAGGCGGTGACCGCACCATGTTCCACTTCCGCAGAATGCAAGCCACGTCCCGCCATCGCCAGCGCTGCGGCCTCGGTCGCAGAAGACGTGAACACCACATCAGCACCATCGGCGCCAAACGCGGCAGCGATCTGTGCGCGTGCCTTTTCGACCAGAGCTTTCGCCGAACGCCCTTCCGCATGTACTGAGGACGGGTTGCCCGACACATCCATTGCCGCCATCACCGCGGCGCGCGCCTCCGGGCGCAGCGGCGTGCTGGCGTTGTGATCAAGATAGACCCGGCTCATACGTCGTCCACCCCGTGATCCACCACTTGAAACAGGGTTGGCACCGCCGGACAGGGCGCAAGCCCGTTACCCACCACATCAGATAGTCTGGTCTGGTGCAAAAATACATAGACCTGCGCCGAAAGACCTTCCCACAACCGGTTGGTCATCGACTGGGCCCGGCTGCCGCAAATACCGCCAGACGCACCGGCACCGGTGTGCAGGGCCGAAACCGTTTCATCAACAGCCGCCAGAATATCCACCGCCCGGATCTCAGACGCCGCACGCGCCAGACGATAACCACCGCCGGGACCACGCACCGATTCAACCAGTTCTGCACGGCGCAGCTTGACAAAAAGCTGCTCCAGATAAGGCAATGATATATCCTGCCGCTTTGAAATCTCAGACAGCGATAACAACGCCTCTGGCGGTTGCATTGCCAGATCCGCAAGCGCAACCATCGCGTAGCGACCTTTAGTACTGAGTTTCATGGCTCTGCTTTCGCAATTTCATTGACCTTCTCTGACCTGGACACTACTCCCATAGGACCCAGTTCCCGCATTCAGAGCGGGATTTAGAATTGTTCTAAGATGACTGAGCAAATTCGTCAAGAATAGATCGACACGGACAGGAGAGACAGGCACATATGCCCGAGGTTATTTTCCCAGGCCCAGAGGGCCGTCTGGAAGGACGCTATCATCCACAGAAGGATAGGGGCGCACCGATCGCAATTATCCTGCATCCGCACCCGCAGTTTGGCGGCACCATGAACAACCGTGTGGTCTACAATCTGCACTACGCGTTTCACAAAATGGGCTTTACGGTGCTGCGGTTTAATTTCCGTGGCGTCGGGCGCAGCCAGGGTGAATACGACCAGGGTATCGGCGAGCTGTCTGATGCGGCATCCGCACTGGATTACCTGCAGTCAATGAACACCAACTCCAAACATTGCTGGGTTGCCGGCTTTTCGTTTGGCGCCTGGATCGGCATGCAGCTTTTGATGCGCCGCCCGGAAATCACCGGATTTATCTCGGTGGCCCCGC
>NZ_QOLB01000134.1 GCF_003333265.1 Candidatus Halocynthiibacter alkanivorans | reverse complement strand
TATCTTGCCAAGGTGAATATTCCCTGAAGCCACTCAATTATGCGTGTGGCTGCAGCAAGGGGCGCGCTGTTGCCGTGGCAGGGTCGGAGCAGGCGTGGTGATCTGAGTTGATGCGGAATGAAAAAGAGGCGCCAGGTGTTTCAACCCGGCGCCTTGGTTTTAATACGGAATTTGCTTCATGCGCCGCCGCGACCGAGGGCCGCGACGCCTGTGCGTGCCATTTCATCGAGACCCAGCGGCCGCATGAGATCGGCAAACGCATCGATTTTTTCCGGTTTGCCAGTAATTTCGAAAGTGAAGCTTTCCAGCGTGCTGTCCACCACTGCGGCGCGGAAAATATCGGCCAGGCGCAGCGCTTCGACTCGTTTGTCGCCGGTGCCGGAGACTTTGAACAGGCCAAGCTCGCGTTCCACAGAGGGGCCTTCGGCCGTCAGGTCATGTACTTCATGAACCGGGATGATGCGGCTCAGTTGTTTGTTGATCTGCTCAATGATCGCCGGGGTGCCGCTGGTCACCACTGTGATGCGCGACAGGTGGCATTCATGGTCAATCTCGGAGACCGTCAGGCTTTCGATATTATAACCGCGGCCGGAAAACAGGCCGATAACCCGGGCCAGAACGCCGGCTTCATTGTCCACGATAACCGCCAGGGTGTGGCGTTCGATGGTCTCGGCGTTGGGGTCGCGGAGATCATAAGCAGAATGGCTGGACGAGCCTTTTTTGATACGCAATGCAGACATGTCAGAACCTTTCTTACACCAGAACCGCGCCGTCGGTCTTGATCGCATCCTTAGTGGAGGCGTCGCCGAGCAGCATTTCATTATGCGGTTTACCCGAGGGAATCATCGGGAAGCAGTTTTCGTGTTTTTCAACCAGGCAGTCAAACAGCACCGGCCCGTCATGGTTGAGCATTTCCATGATCGCGTCGTCAAGATCCGCCGGATCTGAGACCAGAATGCCCTTGGCACCAAAGGCTTCGGCCAGTTTGACAAAATCGGGCAGGGCTTCGGACCAGGACTGGCTGTAGCGCTCTCCATGCAGCAATTGCTGCCACTGGCGCACCATGCCCAGACGTTCATTGTTGAGGATGAACTGTTTCACCGGCAGGCGGTACTGCATTGCGGTGCCAAGTTCCTGCATATTCATCAGCCAGGAGGCTTCGCCAGCCACATTGATCACCAGGCTGTCGGGATGCGCCATCTGCACGCCGATAGAAGCCGGGAAGCCGTAACCCATGGTGCCAAGGCCACCGGAGGTCATCCAACGGTTGGGAGATTCAAAACCAAGATACTGGGCTGCCCACATCTGATGCTGGCCCACTTCTGTGGTGATATAGCGGTCCATGTCTTTGGTCAGCGCTTCAAGCCGCTGCAGCGCGTATTGTGGCCGGATCACGCCGTTTTCATTGGCTTTGACCTTGAGGCAGTCAATGGCGCGCCATTCCTCTATCTGCGCCTGCCATTTGGGCAGGGCGTCAGTGCGGGTCTTGCGGCCACGGGACTTCCAGATCTTCAGCACGTCTTCCAGCACATGACCCACGTCGCCGATCACCGGCAGATCGACGCGGATGACCTTGTTGAGCGAACTGGGGTCGATGTCGATGTGCACTTTTTTCGAATTGGGCGAAAAGTCCTGCAGGCGGCCAGTGATGCGGTCGTCAAAGCGGGCGCCGATGTTGATCATCAGGTCGCAGTCGTGCATCGCCATATTGGCTTCATAGAGACCGTGCATGCCCAGCATGCCGAGCCAGTTTTTGCCCGAAGCCGGATAGGCGCCCAGACCCATCAGGGTCGAGGTGACCGGGAAACCGGTGGCGTCCACCAGTTCGCGCAGCAATTGCGAAGCGGCAGGGCCCGAGTTGATCACACCACCGCCGGTGTAGAACACCGGGCGTTCAGCCTGTTCGATCAGATCCACCAGCGCGTTGATTTCACTCAGATCCGCCTTGAGGCGCGGCTGATAGCGGCTGGTGCGGGCCTGATTGTCCGGGGTGTATGCGCCGGTGGCGAACTGCACGTCTTTCGGGATGTCGACCAGCACCGGGCCGGGCCGGCCGTTGGTCGCAATGTGGAACGCCTGGTGCAATGTTTCCGCCAGCTTGTCGGTGTCTTTGACCAGCCAGTTGTGTTTGGTACAGGGGCGGGTGATGCCGATGGTGTCGGCTTCCTGAAACCCGTCGGTGCCGATCATAAATGTTGGCACCTGGCCGGTCAGAACCACGATCGGGATACTGTCCAGCAACGCGTCCGTCAGGCCGGTGACCGCATTGGTGGCACCAGGGCCGGAGGTGACCAGCGCCACACCGGGTTTGCCGGTGGAGCGGGCATAACCTTCGGCGGCGTGAACGGCGCCCTGTTCGTGACGCACCAGCACGTGACGGATGCCGTTCTGCTGAAAGATTGCGTCATAAATCGGCAGCACTGCGCCGCCGGGATATCCGAATACCGTGTCCACACCCTGATCTGTCAGGGCCTGAACTACCATCTCCGCGCCGGTCATTTGACGTGTCATTTCACTCTCCGTCTCACACGTTACAGGTCATAAAAAAGCCCCCGTTTCACCGGGGGCGCATGGGAACCAATATGGTCAACCGTCACCGGCCCATGCGCATCTTTCCAATTAGTACGACAGTCTGTGCCATCTCTTGGGGGCTCCTTTGCTTGCAGGCGACATTATGGGCGGGCTGCGGGGGCGTCAACAGCGAAAGCGTATGTTTTCGAACTGGAAAGCGCAAAAATCTTTGCGAAAGTTGCGCAATCCGCCGGTGTTTGTGAAATTTTCGCAAAAATCAGCCGCTGAATCGCTGCTGCAGGACCAGTGTGACCGTATCTGCCGGGCCCCGGGCGCGGACTGGGGTGTCAGATGTTGACGCCGGTGCCTTGCAGCACCCCGTGGTCGAGCGCATAGCGGGTTAGCCCGGCGGTGGACGAAATGCCCAGTTTGCGTTTGATGTTTTTGCGGTGGGTTTCCACCGTGCGCACCGAGATATCGAGCGCGTGGGCGACGTCTTTGTTGGATTTGCCCTGCGCCAGTTCCAGCAGGATGGTCTGCTCGCGGCCGGTGAGCGCCTCGCGCCCGTCTTTGGTCTTTGGTGCCAGCGAGGCTTTGGCGCCGGTGCACAGATAGGTGGCGCCGGTCATCACCGCATCAATCGCAGTTTTGATTTCTTCGGTCGGCACGTCTTTGAGCAGATACCCTTGCGCGCCATGGCTGAGCGCGGTGGAGATATATTCCGGGCTGTCATGCATCGACAGGATCAGAATCCGGGTTTCAGGGCGGCGTTCCAGCAGAATTTCGGTGGTGGAGAGCCCGCCGATGCCCGGCATGTTGAGGTCCAGCAGCACCACGTCGGGCGCAACCTCGCATACACAGTCAATCGCCTCCTGGCCGGAGGAGACCGTGGCCACCACCTGCAGGTCGTCCCAGGTTTCCAGCAGTGCTTCGATGCCTTCGGCGACCATTGGGTGGTCATCGACGATCATTACACGGGTCTGGGTCATGGCAAACTCCTTGGGGCTGTCACGCTTTCGGGTGGCAGGATATGGGTCAGCGGCACCTGCGCCTCTATAGTCGTTCCGCTGGAGGAACTTGATATTGTCAGGTGGCCGTCAAGCTGGTCGCAGCGTTCTTGCATATTGCGCAGGCCAATACCAGGAGAGTTGCGCACCGAGGGGATACCCGTGCCATTGTCCGAGATGCGCAGCGTGGCGCCGGACTTGTGCCCGAACAGATGCACTGCGATTTTGGACGCGTCGGCGTGGCGTTCGATATTGGTCAGCGCTTCCTGGGCAATGCGGTAGAGCGCGATGCGGCTGTCCTGATCAAGCCGGTTGCGGAACACCACGGTTTCCAGATCAACCAAGATGCCGGTGCGGCTCTGGAATTCTTCGGTCAGCGCATGCAGCGCCGGGCCGAGGCCGAGGTCATCCAGCACCCCGGGGCGCAGATCGCGGCTGATGCGGCGCACTTCCTGGATCGCGCTGGAGAGCCGTTCGGCGCCGGTGTTCAGATTGTCTTCGGCGCGTGGGTCACCTTTGGCGATGCGGCGCCGGGTCAGATCCAGCGCGTAGCGCACGCCGATGAGGATCTGGGAGATACTGTCATGCAATTCGCGCGCGACCCGGCCGCGTTCTTCTTCCTGAGTGTCGAAAATCCGCTGGGTCAGCGCTTTCAGCTTGGCATCGGCCAGCCGGCGTTCGCGGATGTTGATCACCAGGCCGCTGCCAAACACCATCAGCAGGGCGGCGAGGGTGATCAGGCCGATCGAGCGGAAGGTGCGGGTATTGCGTTCCTCTACATTGGCGCGCGCCGCCGCCACAGATTGCAGCACGTCATCGATAAACACTCCGGTGACAATGGCCCATTTCCAATCCTGCAACCCGAGGGCATAGGCCATCATCTGCCCGTCGCGCCCGGTGGTGGGGCGGGGCCAGAGGAAACTGTGATAGCCGGCGCCAAAGCGGGCTTTTTCGATCAGCGGTGCCACCACCGGCGTGCCCATAATATCGGTCATCCCGGCCCAGTTTTTTTCGATCAGCGCGGTGTTGCGCGGAGCCACCAGATTGTTGCCGTCATAGTCAAACACCATGAAATAGCCCTCCTGACCATAGAGCATGGAGGAGAG
This sequence comes from Candidatus Halocynthiibacter alkanivorans, assembly GCF_003333265.1. Taxonomy (GTDB): domain Bacteria; phylum Pseudomonadota; class Alphaproteobacteria; order Rhodobacterales; family Rhodobacteraceae; genus Halocyntiibacter_A; species Halocyntiibacter_A alkanivorans. Next base: position 5,260 of record NZ_QOLB01000134.1, on the reverse strand, counting down.
AATCTGGGTGACCCGTGTCTTGGCCTCTTCATCGTCCGGTAAAGCATTGCCATAGACGGCAGAAATCGCGGTGCGGGCGAGGGACATATAGTTGGTCAGCTCGGCGCGTTTGGCGGCGATAAGCTGCTTTTCCAGGTCGGCAATTTCGCGTTCCGCCAGCGCCCGGGACTGATTGGCCACCAGCAGCGCAATCGCCGTCACCGCCAGCACCAGCGGAATGGTGGCAAGGGCAAACAGCTTCTGGCCATAGCTGGGGCGCAGGCGGTCAATCAGGTTGCGGATCAGGTGCATGAGGGTTCGGATATCGCCGTTGTGGTTCGCTCCGCAGGATGGTGGTTTGTCTGCCGAAGGTCAATTGCCACGGCGTCTACCGATTTTATCGCGTAAAAACAGCAGATTGAGAATAAACTACCGCGACTACGTAGTATCCGGTATTTATTTGGGTGCCCGGTCTGGCTAACGTCTTCGAACGTGAACAGATCCGTCCGCCCTCTGATTTGGGGGCGACGACAAAATTCTTTGGGAGGAAACTATGGATCGTCGTTCTTTTTTGACTAAAACTGCTCTTGGTGGCGCTGCAGCTGCTGGTGCATCTGCTCTGGCCGCTCCGGCCTACGCACAGGGCAAACGTACCCTGACGATGGTCACAACCTGGGGCCGTGGCCTTGCAGGTGTGCATGATGCGGCACAGCGCGTTGCTGATTCGATCACTGCAATGACCGATGGCGAATTGACCATTGAGCTGAAAGCAGCCGGCGAGCTTGTTGGCGCGTTCGAAGTCTTTGATGCTGTGACCGCTGGTCAGGCTGATATGTACCACGCTGCAGACTATTATTTCGTGGGTCAGCACCCGGCCTATGCGTTCTTTACCTCGGTTCCGTTTGGTATGACCGCACAGGAACTGATGAACTGGTATCACCACGCCGGCGGCATGCAGCTGCATGATGAGCTGGGCGAAATCTTTGGTCTGAAATCCTTCCTGGCTGGTAACACCGGCGCACAGGCGGGCGGTTGGTTCAACAAAGAAATCACCAGCCCCGATGACTTCAAAGGTCTGAAATTCCGTATGCCTGGCCTCGGTGGTAAAGCACTTGGCAAACTGGGCGCATCGGTTCAGAACCTTCCGGGCGGCGAAGTGTACCAGGCGCTGGCGTCTGGCGCGATTGACGGCACCGAGTGGATCGGCCCATGGGCTGATGAAAAAGCCGGTTTCCAGGAAATCACCAAAATCTATTACACCGCTGGTTTCCACGAGCCGGGTGCTGGTCTGTCGCTGGCCACTAACCGTGATGTGTTCGACAGCTTGTCGCCTGCACACCAGAAGGTTATCGAGATCGCTTCTGCTGAGACTCACCAGTGGAATCTGGCACAGTTCCTGGCCAACAACGGTACCGCGCTGCAGCGTCTGGCGTCTTCCGGTGTTAAAGTGCTGGAATTCCCTGACTCGGTCTGGGATGCTATGGGCGACGCTTCTGCGGAAGTTCATGCAGAGAACCTGGGTGACGAGTTCTATGCGAAAGTGTTTGACAGCTATTCCACTTCGATGGTTTCGTCTTCGGACTGGATCACCAAGTCGGAAAGTGCTTATCGCGCACAGCGTGACCGCGTTCTGGGCTAAGCCACTGTATTGCTAAGTAAAAGGACGCCCTGATCGTGTATCGGGGCGTCCTGATATCTAAGTCCTCGCGCCGGGCCAACGGCGTGACGGGAACTATAAGGGGGTGCGCGGAATGGATGGAATTCTGTGGTTCTTTCAGAACATAGCACTGGCATTTTACAACTTCGGATATGCGCTTCTCAACCCGGGCCTCTGGCTCGACTGGGCTGATAAGCAAAGCCTGATCCGGTTCATCTACTATGGCGGATCGTCAGAGTTTTTCTTTGTGGTACTCACCGCATTCTTTGTGCTGACTGCCGTCTGCATGTTCCGTCATTCGCTGATGTGGCGCATGGTGCGGATCTTTGAAGGCATTGCCAACGGTGTCGGCCGGGTGGCGGCCTGGGCCGGTCTGCTGATGGTGCTGCAACAGATCATCATCGTTCTGGTGCAGCGCATTTTCGCCCAGGCGGAGCTGACCTTTGGGTTTGGTTCTGCGGTGACGTTTGACGTCTCCTGGTGGGCGGAAGAGCTGAAGTTCTACAATGCCCTCATTGTTGCGCTTGCCGCGACATACACGTTTGTGCAGCGCGGTCACGTGCGGGTGGATCTGGTCTATTCGGCGGTCAGCTTCCGCAAACAGCGCATCATCGACATGTTCGGCTCGCTGTTCTTCATGATGCCAGTGGCGGTGCTGACCTGGATGTACGGCTGGTTCTTCCTGTGGCGTAATCTGATCACGCCAAAAGTGTCGGCCAACCAGACGCTGGAACTGATGCTGAAAAAGGCACGGATCGTGAAATGGAACGTGGAGACCATCGGCTTCAGCCCGAACGGTTTTAACGGCTACTTCCTGTTCAAAATCCTCATCGTGACTTTCTGCGCCATGGTCTTTCTGCAGGCGATTGCATTCTTCTTCCGCTCCTACCTGGAGTTCCGGGAAGGCGAAGGGTCAGATGGTAAGTACCTGGACAAAGATACTCTGGGTGCGGGCGAAGAAGCCTACGAAGGCACCCATTAACTAAGGCGGGACAAACACATGTTATTCGGACTTGATGGTGTTGAGGTCAGCCTTATCATCGTATTCCTTTGCCTCTTCGGAGGTATTCTGTCCGGCTTCCCGGTGGCGTTTGCCATCGGTGGCGCCGGGATTATTTCCTTCGGGATCATTGCGGCGCTGGACAGTTCCGGCATCCTGACTCATCTGGCGGTTGACGAGAGCAGCGCCGCATTCAAGGAGCTGGCAGAGGCCGGCATCCGAGAATCCTCCATAACCAAATTCCGCTATCCGGACCTGCCCACGGTGGTTGAACCGCTGCTGCAAGGTGGCTGGGAAACGGCGATGACGCGGAACCTGTCGTTCATCGTCAACCGGATGAACGAACGTGTGTTTGCCGGTGCATCGATCGAAACGCTGCTGGCGGTTCTGATGTTCGTGATGATGGGTATCACGCTGGAACGTTCCAAAATCGCCAATGATCTGCTGACCACAATGGCGCGGGTCTTCGGGCCGCTTCCGGGTGGTCTTGCGGTATCAGTTGTGGTTGTGGGGGCCTTCCTCGCCGCCTCGACCGGGATTGTGGGTGCCACCGTGGTGACCATGGGGCTGCTGTCGCTGCCTACGATGTTGCGCAACAACTATTCGCCAGAGCTGGCGACCGGGGTGATTGCAGCTTCGGGCACGCTGGGGCAGATCATTCCGCCCTCGATTGTGATCGTTCTGCTTGGAACGCTGGCCGGTGATCTCTATGCCGCCGCCCAGGAGGCACGTGCACTGGAGGCCGGCTGTACCGATGCGCTGACTTTCCTTGGGGAATCTGCAGTTGTCTCGGTCGGCACTCTGTTTCAGGCGGCGATCCTGCCGGGCATCATGCTGGCTTTCCTCTATGCCGCCTATGCATTCGGTTATGCGATGCTGAACCCGCACAAAGCACCCGCGGTGACCTTTGCAGACAAGACCGGTGAAGTGATCACCCGTCGTGAAGGTCTGTTGTGGTTCCTCGCGGTGCCGGTGGGTCTGATTTTCGGCGCCATTATGCTGGGCCAGATCAATATCATCGGCAACCAGTCCACCGTGGTTTCCAGCTATTCGGACGCCTCTGAATCAGCGGTTCTGCGCACCAATGTCAGTGATCAGTGTAAAGCCTCGATCATTTCTCTGCATGGTCAGGAAAAATGGGATCTCGCTGTTACCCAGCAGGCAGAAATTGACGCAGATGGAGGCGCCACAGCTTCTGTGCGACTGAGTGACGAAGAGATCGACGCCAGCCGAGCGGCAAAAGTTGCTGCGGCCGCGCCGCTGGGCAAAGGTATCGCCATTGGGTTCCTGATGATGGGTCTGATCCTGACCACAGCGCGTGGTGTGTCTCCCTCTGCGGATATGCGTCCCCTGCTGATTGGTGGCGCTGGCGTTGTGCTTGGTCTGCTGACCGATGCGCTGCTGATCTCGCCGCTGACCTCACCCGGGATCTCGTTCCTGTTGCTGATCCCGTCGCTGGTTCTGACACTTTACGGTGCCAAAATCGGCGCGGCCCGGCTGGGCAAAAACGAGCTGATCCGGGTGGTGTTCCCACCGCTGGTGCTGATCGTTGCTGTTCTGGGTTCGATCCTGGGTGGTATCACCAATCCAACGCCGGCTGCGGCGCTTGGGGCCGGTGGTGCGATTATGCTGGCGGCGTTCCGCAAGCTGCAGGAAGAGGGCGGCACCGGCAAACCAATCCTGGTGGCAACCTTCTCGGTGCTGCTGCTGATCCTGGTCGGGGTGAACTTTGACCTGCGCGTCAGCCGGAGCAATGTGCCGGTGGAAGACTGGATCGCCTACTTTGTGGCTCAGGGCGCCTACTATGTGGCCGTGGGTGGTATCCTCTATGCCTGCTGGGTGCTGTTCCGCACCAAGGTTCTGGGTGTTGTGGTGCGCGAAACCGCCAAGGTGACCTCGATGGTCTTCACCATTCTGATCGGCTCTCAGCTGCTCAATCTTGTGGTGATTTCCTTTGGTGGCGAAGAGTACATCCAGCAGTTTCTGCGCAGCTTTGACAACGAAACCAAAGTGTTCCTGATCGTGATGCTGGTGCTGTTCTTCATGGGGTTTGTGCTTGATTTCCTTGAAATCATTTACATCGTCGTGCCGATCGTCGGGCCGGTGATCTATGGCGGCACGATGGATCCGAAATGGGTCACCATCATGATTGCGGTGAACCTGCAGACCTCGTTCCTGACACCGCCGTTTGGCTTTGCGCTGTTCTATCTGCGCGGGGTGGCGCCCTCGAGCGTGACCACAGGCCATATCTACCGCGGGATCGTGCCTTTTGTGCTGATCCAGGTGGCCGGGCTGGCGCTGTTGTGGTGGGTGCCTCAGGTGGTTACGATCATCCCGAACCTGCTTAAATAAAGCGTCTGCGGCCTGCGGGCCGCAGCAGCTGAAACCACAAAGGGGCGCAGGAAACTGTGCCCCTTTTGCATGGCAGTGCCAGGACCGGGGCATATAAAAATCAGCCCCGGGGCTGGTTGGCTTCAGAGTCGATTGACACGCGGCATGATAACAGTCGGTGTCGGTGTCGGTGTCGGTGTCGGTGTCGGTGTCGGTGTCGGTGTCGGTGTCGGTGTCGGTGTCGGTGTCGGTGTCGGTGTCGGCGTCGGTCTCGGTGTCGGAGTCTGTGTCAG
>NZ_QOLB01000159.1 GCF_003333265.1 Candidatus Halocynthiibacter alkanivorans | reverse complement strand
TTGAAGATGCTGAGAAACTCGCCGCGCCCACCGTTGGCGATGCCTATGAGGGCGACACGGGCTTTATTCCGCAAAACCTGCGTGATGCCCGCGACGCGCTGAAAGGCTCACAAATGCTGCGCGCCGCATTTGGCGACGATGTGGTAGACCATTACAGCCGTGCGGCGGAGTGGGAACTTGAAGAATTTGACCGTGTGGTGACCGATTACGAAATCGCACGCGGTTTTGAACGCGCCTGAGGCGCCTGAATTGTCCGGGCGTATTGCCCGGGCCCCTCGCCCCTGTATGGGGCAGTTCTGGTTTTAAAGAGGATGCCATGACTAAGGTTCTCAAATGTATCTCCCCCATCGACGGTTCAGTATATGCTGAACGGCCGTGTTTAAGCCTCACCGAGGCGCAGGCCGCTGTTTATGCAGCGAAATCCGCGCAGAAAGCCTGGGCCAAACGCCCGTTACAGGAGCGGATTGATCTGGTGATGGCCGGCGTGGCCCGCGTTGGCGAAATGGGTGATGAAGTTGTCACCGAACTGGCGCATATGATGGGCCGCCCGACCCGTTACGGTGGTGAATTTGGTGGCTTTAACGAGCGCGCCTCCCACATGGCGGTAATCGCTGAAGAGGCGTTGAAACCCGTCGAAGTGGAAGACGGCGATACCTTCCGCCGTATCATCAAACGCGAAGCCCATGGCGTTGTTCTGGTGATTGCGCCGTGGAATTACCCTTATATGACAGCGATTAACACCGTTGCGCCCGCGCTGATCGCCGGCAATGCGGTGATGCTGAAACACGCGACCCAGACGCTTCTGGTCGGCGAACGTATGGCGCGCGCGTTTCATGAGGTCGGCGTGCCTGCGGACGTATTCCAGAACCTGTTCCTGGATCACGACACCACATCGAAACTGATCGCGGAAAAATCATTTGGTTTCGTGAACTTCACCGGCTCCGTCGGTGGTGGTCAGGCGATGGAAAAAGCTGCGGCTGGCACATTTACCGGTGTGGGTACCGAATTGGGCGGCAAAGACCCGGGTTATGTGATGGAAGACGCGAACCTGGACGCGGCGGTTGATACGCTGATTGATGGCGCCATGTTCAACGCCGGTCAGTGTTGCTGTGGCATTGAGCGCATCTATGTGCACGAAAGCCTCTATGACGCGTTCCTGGCCAAAGCCATTGATATCGTGAACGGATATACGCTCGGCAATCCGCTGGACGCCGACACCACCATGGGTCCGATGGCCAATGTACGTTTTGCAGCAGAAGTTCGCGCCCAGATCGCAGAAGCTGTGGACGCCGGTGCTGTGGCCCATATTGCCACCATGGCGGCCGATGATGGTGCCGCCTATCTGACGCCGCAGATCCTGACCAATGTGAGTCATGAAATGCGGGTGATGCGGGACGAGAGCTTTGGCCCTGTTGTTGGCATTATGAAAGTGTCCTCGGACGCGGAAGCCATTGCTCTGATGAACGATTCTGAGTTTGGTTTGACCGCCTCGCTCTGGACCCAGGACCTTGATCGTGCTGAACAAATTGGCGCCGAGCTTGAAACCGGCACCGTGTTTATGAACCGGGCTGATTACCTCGATCCGGGCCTGTGCTGGACCGGCTGCAAAAACACCGGACGTGGTGGGGCGCTGAGCATGATCGGCTATCACAACCTGACCCGTCCAAAATCCTACCACCTGAAGAAAGTAACGTCATGAACCTCGTTGGCAACTGGTCCTACCCGACCACGATGAAATTCGGCGCCGGCCGGATCAAAGAACTGCCCGAAGCCTGTGCAGCAGCCGGGATCAAAAACCCGCTGCTGGTGACGGATAAGGGCCTCGCGTCCCTGCCTATCACCCTGGCGACGTTGGACATTATGGAAGAAGCGGGTCTTGGCCGCGGTTTGTTTTCCCAGGTAGATCCCAACCCGAACGAGCTCAACCTGGCCGATGGTGTTGCCGCCTATAAAGCCGGCAACCACGATGGCGTGATCGCCTTTGGCGGCGGCTCCGGGCTTGATCTGGGCAAAATGGTCGCTTTCATGGCGGGTCAGACCCGTCCGGTCTGGGATTTCGAAGACGTGGGCGACTGGTGGACCCGGGCCGACGCAGATGTGATCGCGCCGATCATCGCGGTGCCAACCACCGCCGGCACCGGCTCAGAAGTGGGGCGTGCGTCGGTGATCACCAATTCTGTGACCCATGTCAAAAAGATCATTTTCCACCCCAAGGTTCTGCCGGCGGTGGTGATCTGTGACCCTGAACTGACCGTGGGCATGCCTAAATTTATCACCGCAGGCACTGGACTTGACGCCTTTGCCCATTGTGTTGAAGCTTATTCCAGCCCGTTTTACCACCCGATGTCTCAGGGCATTGCACTGGAAGGCATGCGCCTGGTCAAAGACTACCTGCCGCGCGCCTATGAGGACGGCACTGATCTCGAGGCTCGTGCGCATATGATGTCGGCAGCGACAATGGGGGCAACCGCGTTCCAAAAAGGACTGGGCGCGATCCATGCGCTGAGCCACCCGATTGGTGCGGTTTACAACACACACCATGGCACCACCAATGCGGTCTGCATGCCTGCAGTGCTGCGGTTTAACGCGCCAGTGATCAAAGATCGTTTTGATACTGCGGCGGGTTACCTGGGAATTTCCGGTGGTTTCAACGGGTTCTGTGATTATGTCCAGGAGCTGAACAACGCTATGGCGATCCCACAGAAGCTGTCTGAAATGGGTGTCGGCACCGATAAGCTGGATGATCTGGCCGCAATGGCTCTGAGCGACCCAAGCTGTGGTGGCAATCCGATTGAACTGACTTCGGAAAACCTGCGTCAGCTGTTTATTGACTGTATCTGATACGCTTTCCCCGGCGGCCAGCGCCGCCGGGGAATTCTTTTAAATTAAAGACTTACATCGCCCAGGGGCCGTGATTTCCAGACGTGCCGTCATCCAGACGCACGAAGCCATGGGCGCCAAAAAAGTCGCGCTGGCCCTGGATCATATTGGCGGTGCCGCGCGCAGTGCGCATGGTATCAAAATAGGACAGGGCAGCAGACAGCGCAGGCACCGGAGCGCCGGAAAGTGCTGCCTTTGCAATGACCTGGCGCAGACCTTGGTGGCTTTCTTTCAGGCGGTGTGCAAAATCCGGGGCGAACATCAGGTTCAGGTCCGGAGTTTTTGTCAGAGCATCGGCCATATCGTCCAGCATCGCGGAACGGATGATGCAGCCGGAGCGCCAGACCCGGGCCACTTCGGCCATCGGAAGATCCCAGCTAAACTCATCGGACGCAGCGCGAAGAAGTCCGAAACCCTGGGCGTAACAGGCGATTTTTCCGGCCAGAAGCGCCTGCTCCAGCAGGTCAATAATGCCATCAAAATCAACGGGTTGAGGGGCTGCGCCAAAAATGGCCTCGCCCTGCGCCCGCTCGCTCAGGCGCGAGGAAAGGTTCCGGGCTGCAACCGCCGATTCGATGGTGGTCGCGGGTGCCGCGAGATGCAGCGCTTCGATGGCCGTCCAGCGCCCGGTGCCTTTTTGACCGGCCGCATCCAGAATGACATCCAGCATCGGTTTGCCGGTTGCAGGATCCGTCGCAGCGGCAACCTGTCCGGAAATTTCGATCAGATAGCTTTGCAGCGGGCCCTGATTCCAGCGCGCGAATACGGCAGCAATGGCGGCAGAATCCATGCCGAGACCATCGCGCATGATACCGTAAACCTCTGCAATCATTTGCATATCGGCATATTCAATGCCGTTATGTACGGTCTTCACAAAATGGCCCGCGCCGTCCGTACCCATATAGGTGGAACAGGCGGTGTCGCCAAATTTCGCTGAGATTGCTGTGAGGATATGTGCAACCCGGTCCCAGGCGGATTTTTCACCGCCACCCATGATTGACGGGCCTTTGCGCGCGCCTTCTTCGCCACCGGAAACTCCAATACCCAGAAAGGGTTGCCCGGTGTTTTTCGCTTCAAACGCGCGCCGGCGGCTGTCACGGAAATTGGCGTTGCCCGCATCGATAATCAGATCGTCCTGATCCAGCAGTGGTTGCAATTGTGCAATCATGTCATCCACTGGTTTTCCGGCGGGAACCATCAGAATGATGTTGCGGGGGCTGGCCAGAGAGGAGACGAAATCCTTCAATGTTTCAGACGGTTGAAGGCGCGAAGCCAAATCACCGGCAGACCCCATGAACTCCTCGGTCCGGGACCAGGTCCGGTTGTAAACCGCCGTTTCAAAACCGTTTTCGACAATGTTAAGCGCCAGAGCTGCGCCCATTGTACCGAGGCCAATCAAGCCGATTTCCGCTGTCATCGGTGTCTCCTTTGGGAAAGTCACATTGCTTCCTTCAACCACAGCGCGGCAGGAGACACCAGTGGTATCGATAACAACTGCGAACTTATATGAAAATTGCACATTTTGGCACCAGACTTATGCAATTACAGATACGAAAGGCGAACATCGTTCTGAACCAGGTGCCGGACAGGCCTGGTTTTGGGACGCAATGAACCCGTTCATACGCTCGGCAGTACATGTGTGCTTCCGGGGACAAAAAAAACCGTGGCGGATTCTGCGCTGGCACAGGGGCAGTAAATTGCGCACTGTGCCGCCAATTGGCTGTTCAGACCCCGGCACTGAACGGGCGATATGGAATTCCGGCGCAGCCCCTTTGTTCAGGACATAAATATGAAACCGCTTGAAGGCCTGAAGGTCGTTGAACTTGCCCGGATACTGGCCGGTCCCTGGATTGGTCAGGCGCTTGCCGACCTCGGGGCTGAAGTGATTAAGGTCGAAAGCCCGCAAGGGGACGACACCCGCCGCTGGGGGCCTCCGTTCATTGAACGGGACGGCGACAGGACGGCGGCGTATTTTTATGCGGCCAACCGGGGCAAAACGTCGGTGGTTGCTGATTTCCGCACCGAAGAGGGCCAACAGATCGTGCGCAGGTTGCTCCGGGACGCCGATATTGTGATCGAGAATTTCAAAGTTGGCGGGTTGGCGAAATACGGTCTCGATTATGACAGTCTCAGGGCGGACCATCCGCGACTGATCTATTGTTCCATCACCGGGTTTGGTCAGGACGGGCCTTATGCCAACCGTGCCGGTTATGACTTTCTGATCCAGGGCATGTCCGGGCTGATGTCGATCACTGGTGAACCAGAGGGTCAGCCGCAAAAAGTCGGCGTCGCAGTCACCGATATAGTCACCGGGCTCTATGGCACCATCGGGGTGATGGCTGCGGTGGAGCAGCGCCACCGCACCGGCCGCGGCCAGCAGGTGGATATGTCTTTGCTGGATTGCGCCACCGCTTTGTTGGCCAATCAGGCGATGAATTATCTGGCCACCGGCGACAGTCCGGCGCGGCGCGGCAATGATCACCCCAATATTGCACCCTATCAGGTGCTGCCAACCGCGGATGGGCACATCATTCTGGCGGTCGGCAATGACGGCCAGTTTCAGCGTCTCTGTGGCGTGTTGCAACGCGGCGATCTCGGCTCAGATGCACGCTTTGCCAGCAACCATGAGCGGGTGGCGCATCGTGAGGCGCTGACGCGCGCGCTGACGGAATCGCTGGCGATTTGGGGCTCTGCCGCGCTGTTGTCGGCGCTGGAGGCGGCCACGGTGCCGGCGGGGCCGATCAATTCGGTGGCAGCGGCCTTTGCCGATCCGCAGATCGTCGCGCGCGGCATGGTGGTGACACCTGAGGGTGTGCCCGGCGTGCGTGGCCCGTGGAAGTTTTCCGACGCGGAGCTGGCGCTGGAAAAAAGCGCGCCGGTGCTGCCGGAACAGGGCTGTTGATCGTCTGAGGTCAGGGGCGGGGGGAGCTGGCCCAGATCGTAAAAACCGCTTCAGCACCAGACCACCGCGCCCTCTGGCCGTTCAGATGCACTCCCGACGCTCAGCCCCGGGCGGCGCGGGCGATGTCCGCAGGGCTGAGCCCGTATCTTTCCGCATAGTGATGGCGCGCTGCAACCAGCCTGGAGTCATCCGGCGTCATGCCCAGAGTGCGGATGAATTCGATACGTTGTTTGCTTTTCAGCGCCTCGCGCTCAATGGCGGTGCCCATCAGCCGGTCGATCACCTCGCCTCCGGGGGAGACATGAAACCAGCGGGAAAAATCGCGAAAATGGTGTTGGTTGTGCAGGGTGGTGACATGGCGCTCAACCCGGGTTTTGCCCACCGGCAGATGCGCGGTCATGTGGAACCATTCATAGCCCAGAAACGTCAGTGCCCCACCCACCGGCACCACGGCGGTGGCGATGTTAAACGCCTGATCCAGACCGGCGAGGCGCAGCAGGCCAAAGAGCGCCGCGTAATTGATCGCCAGCACCGGCAGTGTCACCCAACCCGGCGCAAAAAACAGCCTGGGGTGGGTGGGGAAATCATGGTGGCCGTAATGGGCCATATAGAGCAGGTTGAACTGCCACTGACGCCGCGGCGGCGCGAGGTGAAAGATGTAGCGATGCATCGAGTATTCGTTCAGCATCTGCGCCAGGATGCCCAAAGGCACCAAAAACCAGAGCCAGGCCGGGGCTTGCAGCGACAGGCTGAGACCGCCGGCAAGCACTGCAAGTATCATGGCCGGGATCGACCAGTGAGACATCATCAGGGACAGGCGTTGCATCGGATCTCCTTTGGCCGGATGCTCGAACACAAGGGCGGAGTGGTCAAGTCTGACGTGGTGTCAGCCGCTGATGATCCCGGGAGTAACAGCCGGCATTGACCCGCATTTGCGGACTGATACTGTCAGCCCGGGCGGGCCCAGGATTATTATGGCCGGGGAGTGGTGCAGCAGCATCGCAGGTCGCGCCAGAAGCAAAACGGAGAGCTCTATGGGCCAGCAGATGACGGCTTTTCGCTGCGACCGGCTGTTTGACGGCACGCAGATGCACAAGGCGGTGGTATTGCTGGTGCAGGACGGGCGCGTGCTTGGCACTTGTGCTGCGACGGATGTGCCTGCAGCTGCCGCGGTGGCCGACCTGGGCGGCGGAATATTGGCCCCTGGATTTGTTGATCTGCAGGTCAATGGCGGCGGCGGGGTGATGTTCAATGACCGCCAGGACAGCAACACGCTTTTGAAGATTTGTCAGGCCCATGCGGCTTTGGGCGCGACGTCGGTCCTGCCGACGCTGATCACTGCCAGTTTTGAACATGTGCGCGCGGCGATTGCTGCGGCGCACGGCGCGGTGGCCACCAGTATGCCGGGGCTGATCGGGCTGCATCTGGAAGGCCCGCATCTGGATCCACGGCGCAAGGGCGCCCATGATGCGGCGCTGATCCGGGCGATGGATGCACAAGACCTGGCACTGCTCTGTAACGCTGCGCGCGCGCTGCCGGCGCTGATGCTGACACTGGCGCCCGAAAGTGTTTCGCCAGATCAGGTGGCGGCGCTGGTCTCCGCCGGGGCGGTGGTATCGCTGGGGCACAGCGGCGCGGATTACGATGATTGCCTGGCTCTGGTACGTGCGGGTGCGCGCTGCGTCACTCATCTGTTCAACGCGATGAGCCCGCTGAGCCATCGTGCGCCGGGGATGGTCGGCGCAGCGCTTGATCTGGGCGAGCTGTCCTGCGGGCTGATTGCTGACGGGCTGCATGTGCACCCGGTGGCGATGCGGCTGGCACTGCGGGCAAAACGGGGTCCGGGGCAGATCTTTCTGGTGTCCGACGCGATGGCGCCTGCCGGCACAGATCAGCGCAGTTTCATGCTCGACGGGCGCGAAATTCGTCGCAAAAACGGGCAATTGACGCTGGCAGACGGGACACTGGCCGGCGCGGATCTGGATCTGGCAACGGCGCTGAAGGTGATGGTGCAGGACGTGGGCTGTGATCTGGAGATGGCGTTGCAGATGGCGACATCGATCCCGGCTGCTGTCATTGGCAATCGCTCCGTTGGGCATCTGCGCAGCGGCGCCGTCGCTGACATGGTGCATCTGAGTGATGAGCTGGAATTACAGGCGGTGTGGCAGCAGGGCCGTCAGATCAGGGGCTAACCTGCGCCGCGCCTTTTGGCCAGGCGGCCAGAGGGAATATGCCAGAACGCTTGACGAAAACAGTGGCGCGCGCTTTTATGACCGGATGACAGTATCGGACGCCACATTGCAGCGCCGCTCCGCGTGCCGGCGAATACACCAACCCTCATTCTTTTAGATTGAGGGAGTGTAGCTCAGTGGCAGAGCGGGTCCCCTTATAAGGGCCGTCGTCGCCGGTTCGAATCCGGCCACTCTTACCAGATACCAAATACCGGACTGCCGGATGACTGGCAGCTAAAGACCACCAGAATCAGGCCATCAGGCCGCCGCGCCGGGCAAGTTGATTTTCAGCGCGTCATGAGCTTCGCGGATGGTGTGGCCCAGCAACTCATACCCGGCCGCACCCGGGGCGGAACTGCGCCAGGCCAGGCCAATTTCACGGCTGGGGGCCGGCGCATCCATTGCCAGCAGGCGGATATTTTCGGTGTGGGATTCCACTGGCACCGCCATTTCCGGCAAAAAGGTCACCCCCATGCCATTGGCCACCATCTGAATGACTGTTGCCAGCGTTGAGGCGCCAAAGGTGTCGATCTGGCCAATATTGCGCAGCTGACAAAATGCCAGCGCCTGGTCGCGGAAACAATGGCCCTCTTCCAGCAGCAGCAGCGGCTCATCCCGCAGCAGTTCTGCCGGGGTGTCGGGCTGCCGCGGGTCCGGGGTGGCGACGGGCACCGCCAGCATGAACGGATCGTCAAACAGGTGCAGGGTCTGCACGCCCTTTTCCTCGATCGGCAGCGCCAGCAGCAGCAGATCAAGACGGCCGTCTTTGAGTTCCTGCAGCAGCGGTGCGGTCTGGGTCTCGCGGATCTGCAGCGACATTTCAGGAAAATCCCGGCGCAGAAGCGGCAACAGGCCGGGCAAAAGATAGGGCGCAACCGACGGGATCACCCCCAGGCGCAGCGGGCCGGACAGCGGGCCGCGGCTTTGGTGCGCCGTCTGGACCAGGTCCTGCATCGCCGTTAACACTCCGGCGGCACGGGTGGCGATTTCAATGCCGGCGGCGGTCAGCCTTGCCCCATCGTGCAACCGTTCCAGCAGACGCACACCCAGCTCAGTTTCCAGTTCCTTGATCTGCATCGACAGCGCCGGCTGGGTCACCGAGCAAAGATCCGCGGCGCGGCCAAAATGTCCGAGCCGGGCCACCGCATCAAAATAGCGCAACTGTTTCAGGGTGGGCATGAGCAGAAAACCTTATCAACATGAGAAGTACGCACGAATAGAACTTATTGCGCTAAGAGGCCAGCCTGAAGACTGAGATCCGGAGCAATTCGCGCGCGTGAAGCATCGCTGCAGGACTGCTCAGACACGAGTTCCGCTGACAGGCGCAAACCGGAGTGTTTGATGGATGCCCGCGTCACTGGCGCTGCACCAGATCAGCTAAATGTCCCGGATATAATCACCCGGGACGCCAGGATTCCAACAGCTCCCGGGCTGTGGCTGGCGGCATGCCTGCGGAAATCCGGTTTTTCATAAAGGGCCGGTTACTGCTGCATCGCCGCGCCCCAACTGCGCCTGGCCTGCGCGTCACGATGGTCGCCGCGTAGCAAAATCTGCGCAGCATTCGCGTAAGAACTGCTGGATTTATGGGTCCTCAGCCGGACAATCAAAACCCGTTGATCCGGCCGGTAAAACGCGGTCCAGCCTTGAGAATGTTATGTCCGCAAACCGGATTGACTTTCTGTGGCGGGTATAACTGACATCGCAATATTTTTGCCCTGGCACCGCCGGGTCGCGCCTGACTTCCCCAAAGGGGAGGTCAGGCGCGACCCTGTCTTTTTACCGCTGCCTGGGGCTTAATACCGAAGTCAGGACGTTAATCCTGCAGCTAAGCGGCGGCGCCGTTGGCCTCGTTCAGGTAGCCGGGCAGGCTGGCGACAGAGGGCAGCACCACCGCGTCGGTCTCTGCCAGCTGTTCCGCAGTGGCGGGGCCCGTCAGAACCCCGACACAGAGACCAACACCGGCGTTTACGCCGCAGTCGATGTCATGGGTGCTGTCACCGACAAAGATCACCTCTTCCGCTTTGATCCCGGTTTGCGCACAGAATGCGTCGACCATACCGGTGCCTGGTTTGCGGCCGTAACCGCTGTCAGAACCGCAAACAAAGTCGAACAAAGCCAGCGCGTTGACCGCGTTGAGCTGGCTGAGGGCGCCGGCCTCAATATCATTGGTGGCGACGCCGAGTTTCAGCCCCATCTGGCGCAAAGACCCCATTACATCGGTGAGATCGAACAGTGGCACCGCCGGCAGCGCTTTGGTTTCCGCGCGGGCGAGCGCGTCAACCTGTGCCAGATCATGGCCCGGGGCCAGCGCGGACCAGGCGGCGTTCACCTCGTCTGCACTGGCGTTCACGATCAGAGAGCCGGCGATAAAACTGCCACTGGCGCGCTGATAGCCAACCGTCTGCGCCATCTTGTCCTTCAGGGTCTCATCTCCTGGGGCCAGATGCTCCAGCATACGGTCACAAAACACTGACCAGGCAGCGTCAAACGAAAACAGGGTGCCGTCCTTGTCAAAAAGGACGGCTTTATAGTTGCTGAGATTGTTCATGGTTATTCTTCTGTCAGGAAAGAGCCGGCTTTCATCGAGTCGGGCACCGGCGCGCCGAGACGCGACAGGATGGTGGGGGCGAGTTGGCGCTGATCCAGCAACGTGCCGCTGTCCGGACCTTTGGCCGGGCCGAAATAATACAGCGCGAAGTCCTGCTGGGTCTCGCCGCGGCCGCCGTGGTGGCCACGCTCGTTCTGGCCGTGGTCGGCGGTGACGATGACCTCATAGCCGGCGTCACGCCAGCGGGTGATATAAGGCGCCAGCATCTCATCCATCACAAAACAGGCGTGATCCATCGGCGTGCATTCATGGGCAAACCGGTGGCCCATCGAATCCAGGGTGCAGGTGTGCAAGATGCCATAATTCAGGTCAAAGCGTTCCGACAGCATGGTCAGGGTGGCAAACAGATCGGCGTCAGACGGCGTCATCTGATTGTTATGGCCATAGCCCGCCATGGTGTGAAAGCGGCCGTGGTTGATTGAGGTGCTTTCGGGTTCGTCATATTCAATGTCGCGCACCGGATCAAACGGGGAACGGTTGAAAAACTCCGACCAGAACGAATGGGTGACTGCACCGGTGGTGCCGCCCGCCAGCCGCACCTGGGAAAAGATGTCGGGCATATTGATACGGAACACGTTGGTATTGCCAGTCGAGCCGTGCACCGCAGGTGCCACGCCGGTGTGGATCGAGGCATAACAGGAGGCCGATATCGACGGCAGCACCGCCCGCATTTTCCACACCTGAGCGTCGCCCGAGTCGACCCAGCCTTCGAGATTGCCAAACACTGAGCGCCAGTTGCGCCAGGGCACACCGTCCAGAATAATCAGCAGCAGTTTGTTGTTCATCAGTTGCCAGCGCTTTCCATTTTGCGATGTGCGATCACGTTTTCGAGCCAGCCGATTTTCATTTCTGGCACCGAAGACAGCAAGAGGTCGGTATAGTCGTCAAAGGGCGGCGCCAGTACTTTGGATTTGGATCCGTAGCGCACCACTTTGCCCTGGTGCATCACCGCGATGGAATCGGCGATGGCACGCACGGTGGCAAGGTCATGGGTGATGAAGAGATAGCTGACGCCTTCGATTTTCTGCAGGTCGAGCAACAGTTTCAGAATGCCGTCGGCAACCAGCGGGTCGAGCGCGCTGGTGACCTCATCACAGATGATCAGTTTCGGTTTTGCTGCAAGCGCGCGGGCAATGCAGACCCGTTGTTTCTGACCGCCGGAGAGTTCCGCCGGATAGCGGTTGCGGAACTCCTGTCCCATTTCGATCTCTTCCAACAACTCGTTGATACGTTTGTCTTTTTCCGCACCTTTCAGCCCGAAATACAACTCGAGCGGCCGGCCGATGATATTGGCGATGGTCTGGCGCGGGTTCATCGCGGTGTCGGCCATCTGATAGATCATCTGCAATTCGCGCAGGTCTTCGCCGCTGCGCTCCGCCAGCGCCGATGACAACTCGCGCCCGTCAAAAATCACTTTGCCGCTGCGGGGCGGCAACAGGCCGGTGATCACCCGCGCCAGTGTTGATTTGCCCGAACCGGATTCCCCGACCACGGCCAGGGTCTGGCCCGGGTGCAGTTCCACAGAGACGTCAGACAGCACGTCGGATTTGACCCTTGGATAGCGGGCGGAAATGCCTTCAACCAGCAGGACCGGCGTCGCGGTCGGTTGTTTTTCCTCGTGCTCAATGGAGCGCACCGCCACCAGCGCCTGGGTATAGGCTTCTTTCGGGGTGTTGATGATCTGGTCCACCGTGCCATATTCGACGGTTTTGCCCTGTTGCAGCACCATGATGTGGTCGGAAACCTGGGCCACGACCGCGAGGTCATGGGTGATATAGAGCGCCGCGACGCCGGTCTGGTGGATCGCCCGTTTGATCGCCGCCAGCACGTCGATCTGAGTGGTCACATCCAACGCGGTGGTCGGTTCGTCAAAAATCACCAGATCGGGTTTAGGACAAAGCGCCATCGCGGTCATCGCGCGCTGCAACTGGCCGCCGGAGACCTGGTGCGGGTAGCGGTCGCCAAATGTCGCCGGATCGGGCAGGCCCAACTGATCGAACAGCGCGATGGCGCGCGATTTTGCCTCGGAATCAGAGCAAAGCTTGTGGCGTATACAGCTCTCGATCACCTGCTCGAGGATCTTTTTTGACGGGTTGAAAGAAGCGGCGGCAGATTGCGACACATAGGTGACCTCATGACCGCGCAGGCTGCGCAGCAGAGTCTTGTCACCGGTGAGAATATCGCGGCCGTTGACATGGACCTCGCCACCGGTGATCGACACACTGCCGCGACCATAAGCGAGCGCAGAGAGGCCGATGGTGGATTTACCAGCACCGGATTCTCCGATCAGCCCCAAAACCTTGCCTTTTTCGAGGTCAAAACTGACGCCGTGGACGATCTCGATATCAAAGGGCTTTTCATTGGGCGGCATCACATGGGCGCCGATTTTGAGGTCTTTGACCTTCAACAAATACTCAGACATCAGCGGCCTCCTTTCAGGCTGGTGGTGCGCGACAGCACCCAGTCAGCCACGAGGTTGACGGAAATCGCCAGGCTGGCGATGGCAACAGCGGGCAGCAGCGCGGCCGGAACGCCGTAAACCAGACCTTCTTTGTTGTCTTTCACAATGCCACCCCAGTCCGCATCCGGCGGCTGAATGCCAAGGCCGAGGAACGAGAGCGTAGAAACAAACAGCACCATAAAGATGAACCGCATGCCCAGTTCGGCCACCAGCGGCGACAAGACGTTGGGCAGGATTTCGCGGAATACGATCCAGCGGGTGCCTTCGCCACGCAGGCGGGCGGCTTCGACGTAGTCCATCACATTGACATCGGCCGCCACAGCGCGCGCCAGGCGATAGACCCGTGTAGTATCGAGCAGACCCATCACCAGGATCAGCACCGGCAGGGTCACCGGCACGACCGAGAGCACCACCAGGGCAAAAATCAGCGTCGGGATCGACATGATCAGATCAATAAAGCGCGACAGCAGCATATCGGTCCAGCCGCCGATCACCACCGCGCTGAGCGCCAGCGTAGTGCCGAGCGTGAAGGAGAGGATCGTGGCCGCCGAGGCGACAAAAATCGTGGTGCGGCCGCCGTAAATCATCCGCGACAGCAGATCACGGCCGATGCCGTCGGTGCCAAAGAGGAATTCCCACGAGGCCGGTTCCCAGACGTCGCCGACCACTTCGCCGACCCCGTAGGGGGCCAGCCAGGGGGCAAACAGCGCCATCAGAAAAAAGGCGGAGGTCAGAATGAGCCCGATCAGAGCACTTGTTGGGATGCGCATCATTTTGGGTGCCTCAGTCTTGGGTTGGCCAGGATGGCAATGATATCGGCCAGCGTGTTGAGCACGATATAGACGGATGCAAAGACCAGACCGCTGGCCTGAACCACCGGCACATCGCGTTTGGCCACGTGGTCAACCAGGTATTGCCCCATGCCGGGATAGACAAACACCACTTCAACCACGACGACACCGACCACCAGATAGGCCATGTTCAGCATCACCACGTTGACGATTGGCGAGATTGCGTTGGGCATCGCATGGCGGAAAATGGTCTGGAACGCCGACAGGCCCTTGAGCTCTGCGGTTTCGATATAGGCGGATTCCATCACGTTCAGGATCGCCGCGCGGGTCATGCGCATCATATGTGCCAACACCACAAAGGTCAGCACGATCACCGGCATGGCGATGGCTTCAAGCTTGTCACCGAAATCCATGCCAGGGCGCAGGATAGAGACCGAAGGCAGCCAGCGCAGTTTTACCGCGACCACATACATGATCACATATCCGAGGATGAATTCCGGCACCGAAATGGTGGCCAGAGTCACCGCAGAAATCAGTTTGTCGGGCCAGCGGTTGCGAAACTGCACCGCCAGAAGCCCAAGGAAGATGGCGAGCGGCACCGAGACCGCCGCCGCGCTGGCCGCCAGGAACAGCGTGTTTTGAAGGCGACCAGACATGGAGTCCGCAATGTCCTTGCCATTGGTCAGAGCCGTGCCAAGATCACCGCGCAGCGCATCACTCAACCAGTTGAAATACCGGGTGAGCGCCGGTTCATTCAGCCCCAGATCGCGGCGCAGGTTTTCCAGCGCTTCGGGAGTGGCTGACTGTCCCAGAATAGACTGGGCGACATCGCCGGGCAAAATCTGCGTCCCGGCGAATATCAGAGCAGAGGCTGCGAGCAGCAGCATAAGTCCCAGCGCGATACGCTGGGACACAAGTTTAAGGACAATGGGGGACATGGTTCAGATCCCGCTTATTCGAACCAGGTCTTGATGGCGGTGAACCCGTCCATCTGTTCACCGTTGGGGTTGGCTTCCCAACCGGTAACTTTCGACTGAAGCCCGTCGATGAACTGGTTGAACATCGGGTTGATCAGGCCGCCCTCTTCGTTGAGCATACGCCCCATCTGGCCGTAGATATCCTTGCGTTTGCCCACGTCCAGTTCGGCGCGTGCCTGCAGCAGCATGGCGTCAAATTCGGCGTTTTTGAAACGAGTGTCGTTCCAGTCAGCGGTGGACAGATAGGCTGTGGTATACATCTGATCCTGCACCGCACGACCACCCCAGTAAGACGCAGCGAACGGCTGTTTGTTCCAGACTTCGGACCAGTAACCATCTGCAGGCTCACGTTTGATCTCCAGCGGGATGCCGGCAGCACGTGCGCTTTGCTGGAACAACGCAGCGGCGTCCAGCGCCCCGGCGAAGGCCGCTTCAGATACGCGCAGAATGATCGGCGAACCATCATGGCCGGAAGCAGCGTAATGTTCACGCGCCTTGTCCAGATCGAACGCACGCTGTGGGATGGTTTCATCAAACAGCGGATACGCATCGTTGATCGGTGTATCGTTGCCAACAGCGCCATAACCATTGAGAACTTTTTCGACCATTTCTTCGCGGTTGATCGCGTATTTCAGCGCCAGACGAAGGTCTTTGTTGTCAAAGGGCGCTGTGTCGGTGTGCATGACGAAGACATAATGTCCACGGCCGGAGGTTGGCTCAATGCTGATACCCGGGGCGCGGCCAAACAGGTTCGCGGTTTTTGGCGAAACCATGTTGATCGCATGGACCTGACCGGACTGCAGCGCAGCGGCGCGGGCGGTGTCATCGTTGATGACCAGGATTTCGTAGCTGTCATAGTGACCGCGGCTGTCATCCCAGTAATCGGCGAATTTTTCGAATGCGTGACGGACGCCAGGCTCGTTTTCAGTGATTCTGTAAGGGCCTGTACCGATACCAGCGGTCGGGTCGTCGATGCCGCCGTTGGGCTGAATTACCAGGTGGTAATCGGCCAGAAGATAAGGCAGATCCGAGCTGGCGGTGGTCAGGTTGACGGTAAAGACGTCACCGTCAACGGACATGCTTTCGATGCCACGCATGATGCCAAGCGCGCCGGATTTGGAATCATCATTGGAATGACGTTCCATGGTTTTCAGCACATCCTGTGCGGTCAGGGTTTCGCCGTTGTGGAATTTCACACCCTGGCGGATGGTAAAGTGCCAGGACTGACCACCATTTGACGCTTCAACACTTTCGGCAAGGCGATAGTGCAGCCCACCATCAGGGGCCACGTTCAGAAGGGTTTCACCCCAGCCGCGCAGAACCGAGAAAATAACCTGGCTGAGCGACAGGGCCGGGTCCAGGGAGTTGGTGCTTTCGCCGCCTTTGAGACCAAGAACGAAATGGCCGCCCTTAACAGGCTCGGCTGCGAACAGGGGGGCGATGCTGGTCATGCCGGCCATCAGGCCAAGCGCGCTGGCGCGGCCCATGAAACCGCGGCGTGACAGACCAGTGGGTTTGTTGGTGGTGCGAGACATAGTGTCCTCCTTGCAGATCGTGTTATCGCCCGACGGGCGTTTTTTTTATCGTTACGTGACTGAACTAGTCAGTTTTGTAATATTTATTACATTTCATGACACAGTGTTGACGGGAACATGTCAATAAAATTACACTTCAAGCAGACAATTATTTCCGGGCGCTGCAATATTTGGTTCGGATCAAGTGGAAAATGAGCGTTTAAGCCAATGTATTACATGCTGTGGGCACAGAAAATCGGTTAGAGAGACACTATGTCAGTGAGCAAAAAAAGTACACGGCAGTCGCGGATTATGGAGATCATCCGGTCCCTGGGTTATGACACGATCGAGAATTTGGCGCATAATCTGTCGGTCTCGGAGCAGACCATCCGGCGCGATATTGTGGAGCTGGATCAGAATAACCTGCTGCGGCGCACCCATGGCGGTGCCGCCTACAGCGGTGAGTTGGAGGCCACCGATCTGGTCCGGCGCCGCAGCGTGGCGACCAATGTCAAACTGCGCATTGCCCGGAAAGTGGCCGAGCTGGTCCGGGACGGCGATTCGGTGTTTCTGGATGCCGGCACCACAATTGAGGCGGTCGCCACCGCCCTGCTTGAGCGCAAGGATCTGAAAGTGGTCACCTATAGTGTGGGTGTCGCCTATCTGCTGAAAGACCGCACCGATTTTACCGTCGCTATTCCGGGCGGGTTTCTGCGCCATATTGACGGCTCAGTGATGGGCGAGCCCTCGTCAGAATTCATCAAAAAGTTTCGCTTTGATGTCTCGGTCATTTCCGCCAGCGCCATCGATTCCAACGGTGAAATGGGCGATGATGATCCCTGGGAAGTCTCCAATGTGCGCACAGCAATGGAACGCTCTACCACCACCATCATGGCGGTGCATTCCTCTAAATTCTTCCGCACTGGGCTGGTGACACTCGGCTCGGTCTCTGACGTAGACAGTATTGTCACCGACCAGCTGCCTGAGGGGCCGCTGGGGGACTTGATGCGCCAGGCTGCTAAGACCTACGTGGTGTAAAATCCTGATGGCGGCATTTGCATGCAAGTCACAGGCATCAGTCAGGCAGATCTGAACGCCGCCCGCCAACAAAACCCTGACGGATTCATACCCCGGCTCAGGCGGCGGCGCGACACTAATTGTCGTTTTGTTCCGGTCGCTCGACCCTGGTCCGGGCACCTGAGGTGCTGCGGGCGCGCCTGTATTGGAGCGCGGCGAAGCCCTGTCACGACTTGTCAAAAAAAGGTGATGAAACAACAGGTTGTTTGTGATCGCCTGGGTTCCTTTCTTGTAGCGGGAAGACAATGAAGGACCACAACAATGACAATGATCAATCGTAGAAACGTACTTTTTGCCGGCGCCGCCGGTCTGGGAGCCGGCGTGATCGGCGCCGGTCAGGCCGTGCAGGCACAGACCGCAGCGGCTCGCACGTCGCTGGCCTCCTCCAGCGCCGTTTCTTCGCTCATTCCCAAGCCGCGCAAAGTGAATTACCTGCTGAAAATTTTGGACACCGATCTCAATCCTGACGGTGAAAAATCTATGAAGGCCCTGACGGTGAACGGCACCTTCCCCGGACCGGAAATCCGCATGCGCGAAGGCGAGATGTTCCGCGCCCAGGTCGAGAACCATCTGGACGGGGAAGAGACCAGCATTCACTGGCACGGTCTGCTGTTGCCGGCGGTGATGGACGGCGTGCCCGGTGTATCCCATACCGCGATTGCGCCCAAAGAGATCCTCGTCTCTGAATTCCCGCTGCTGCAAAGCGGCACCTACTGGTACCATTCCCACTCCGGGCTGCAGGAACAGGTTGGCAGCGCCGGCCCCTTTATCATTGAGGCGGAAAATGAGGTGCACGATTATGACCGTGACTTTGTCATTTTCCTGTCGGACTGGCTGCATGAAGACGTTGAAAGCGTCATGGAAGAGCTGAAAGAAGGCGAAGACATGATGTCCGGTATGGGTATGGCGGAAAAGCCCGATCTGTCGGATGTGAAATACCCCAGTTTCCTGATGAACGGCAAAGGCAATAATGCACCCTGGAGCGGTGAGGTTTCCGTGGGCGAAAAGATCCGGTTGCGCATCATCGGCGCCGGCGCCTCGACCCTGTTCAAGGTCATGCTCGCCGATCACAAGATGATGCTGTCCCACGTGGACGGGCTGCCAGTGGAACTGCTGGAGATCGACAATCTGCTGATCGGCATGGGCGAGACCTATGATGTCATCGTCACCATTCAGAAACCCGGCGCCTTTACCCTGCATGCGATGGCCCAGGACGGGTCCGGCCAGGCGGTGGGTGTCCTGCACACCGCCGGCGCCGCTGCGGTGGCCGATCTGGAACTGCCGGTCTGGGGGCCCAAAAGCCTGGCCTACAGTGACATGCGCAGCCTGACCTCAACAGTGCTGCCTGAGGGTCCGCTGCATCAGATCGACATGACCCTGACCGGGGATATGAGCAAGTACGCCTGGGGGATCGACGGCAAACCCTATGGTGAGGGCGAGAACTATTTCATCAAAGAAGGCGAACGGGTGCGGGTCACCATGCGCAATGAGACCGGCATGTGGCACCCGATGCACCTGCACGGGCATTTTTTCCGGGTTCTGGCGCCCGGGGCGGATGCGGATCTGATCCCGCTGAAACATACGGTCAATGTGGCGCCAAAAGAGACGCTGAGTTTTGAGTTTATCGCCGACAACCCGGGGCGCTGGATTTTCCATTGCCACAATCTCTATCACGCGGAAGCCGGTATGGGCCGCGTCTTTATTTATCAGATCTGACGTCGCCCGGAGGGGCCTGATTTAAGCGAACAAAAGGGCCGTAAATTGCGGCCCTTTATGGGCTGCGGGCTGTAACGCCGGCATGGTCTGGATTGATATTTTCAACACTGAATGGGCACGGCCCATGCTCAACCGGAGCCCCTGCCCTGGTATTTCAGGCGCTCTGATCAGACCCGACTTCGGCTTATGGCGCCAGGAAATTGACCCCGGGAATGCGCTGGATCGCAAAGAGGTCGTCTTCATAGCGCTCGGTCATCTGCTCCACCAGTTTCACCGTCCAGCCCGGAAGTTCGATCTCGGTCTCCAGCGCCTCCTCGCGGACATATTTGTCCAGAAAGGCCGCGATGATGCGCCGCAACTGCATTTCGTTCTGCGGCTGATGCTGTTTCAGATAGGATTGCAGCCGCGTCAGCCCTTCGGGCAGCAACACTTCTTCCAGCACATCAAAGCCACCGCCCACCTCGGTTTTGGGGTCCAGACCGGCGATCTCGCGGATCACCTGGCCCCAGACAAACGGGGTGTCTTCATCACTCCACACCGTCAGCGGCGCGTCGGGCACCGCGTCGCGGATACGTGTAACCACATCGGACCACAGCAGCGACGCCGGATCGGTGTTACGCATGAACGTGCCATAATCGCGCTGCTTGTTGTTCACCTTCATCGCATCCGGGATAAAGGTCGCCGGATTGCGGATCGACATGAACAATTCCACCGGGTGACCGGGAAACAGATTGCGCAACGCTGCAGTTTTTTCCCCGACCCGGTCATACAGCATACTGCTACGGAATATATAATCGGGCACACAGGCAAAATTGGGATCGGTCAGGATCAGCCGCCCCACATCGTCCCGTTGCAGCAACGTATCAAAGACGAGGTCCTGTGCCGCATCCCCGGCGGCGGCGCCCTCCAGACGTTTCACCACATTGTCCAACAAGCTGCGGTAAGACCATGGCGCGGGAAAAGCCACGTTTTCGCGCTCAAACAGACCGCGGTTCTTTTTCAGAGATTGCAGCAGCAGGCTCTCGTGGCAGCAATGCATGCCGATATGAATAGAAATGATCATATGACCCTGATACCGCCCTGGTTTTAATACTTATAGAATTAGGCAGAATAAATTGGAAGGCGGGAACGGCAGGTGCCAGCCCGAACCGGCCCGCCCGGGGGCGGAAGTGTAATCGGGTATTTAATCCTGTCTCACACCGGCAAGATGCTGCAAGTGGCGCTGCAGCTTTTCCACGTCCGGCGGCGCACTGTCCGCCATCAGCTCCCGCTGCCAATACAGCCGCACCAGCCGGAGATCCTTCAGCGCCGCGCGCGAGCGCGCCGGGTTGTGCGTCCCTGCACAGAAGCCCCTGCAGCGATCACGGCTTGGCGGCACGGCGCATCTCTGTTCAGATAGCGACGGATTAAGAAAGGGGCGCATCATGGCGGCTGAACAGGCAAAATTTCTGGAGGGCAATTTGTTCCGCCATGTTTCGGTGATGTCACTGACCGCCTCGGTCGGGCTGATGTCGCTGTTCCTGGTCGATTTTGTCGACATGATTTTTATCTCAATGCTGGGCAAGTCCGAACTGGCGGCAGCAGTGGGCTATGCCGGGGCGATCCTGTTTTTCACCACGTCTTTTGGCATAGGCATGGCGATCGCGGCCGGCTCTCTGGTGGCGCGCGCCCTGGGCGCGGGAGACGTGCAGATGGCACAACGCCGCGCCGCCACTTCGCTGCTCTACGGGGTGATCTTTGGCGCTGTGTTTGCGGCGCTGGTCTGGGTCTATATCCGCCCATTGACCGCATTTTTGGGCGCCAGTGGCGAAACACTGGATCTGGCGGTCTCTTATCTGCGCATCATTGTGCCCTCGCTGCCCTTGTTGCTGATCGGAATGGTGGGGGGCGCGATCCTGCGCGCCCATGGTGATGCCAAGCGCGCGATGTTTGCCACACTTGCGGCCGGGGCGGTGAATGCGGCGCTGGATCCGGTGCTGATCTTTGGATTCGGGCTTGATCTGACCGGCGCAGCGCTGGCTTCAGTGGCCTCGCGCGTGGCGATTGCGGTGATGTCGGTGCTGCCGATCCTGCGCTACCACGGCGGTTTTGCAAAACCAAGCCGGGAAGAATTCGGCGTCGATTTCCCTGCCATTGCCGCCATCGCGATCCCGGCGATCCTGACCCAGCTGGCCACGCCGGTCGGCCAGGCCTTTATCACCCGCACTATGGCCCAGTTTGGCGAAGAGGCCATCGCCGGCATGGCGATCATCGGCCGGCTGGTGCCAATATCCTTTGGCGCACTGTTTGCGCTTTCTGGTGCGGTCGGGCCGATCATCGGGCAGAATTTTGGCGCCGGACGCCATGACCGGGTGCGCACTGCTTTTGCTTCGGCGGCGCTGTTTGCGGCGCTGTTTGTCGTTGGCATGTCGCTGCTTTTGTTCCTGCTGCGCGACCCGATCGCCGGTCTGTTCAACGCCGAAGGCATGACCCTGACGCTGATCTACCTGTTCTGCGGCCCGCTGGCGCTGGCATTTTTCTTCAACGGGCTGATGTTCGTCTCTAATGCGGCCTATAACAACCTGGGCCATCCATTTTATTCCACCTGGATCAACTGGGGCCGGCACACCCTGGGCACCATTCCCTTTGCTCTGCTGGGGGCGGCCTGGTTTGGCGCGCCGGGGGTGTTGATCGGCGCCTATAGCGGCGGTTTGATTTTTGGCCTCGGCTCCACGCTGCTGGCGCTGCGGCTGATGAAGCAAAATGAAACACCCTCAGACCGCCCGCCGTTTCAGCGTCAGGCCCGTTTGCTGGCTCTGTTTAATCTGCGCCGCTGAACACGCGGGCTCACAAAGCGGTCAGATGGCGTAATGCTGTGAAGTTGTGCCGTGACATTCGCTGCCGGATCAGCGCAATGTCCGGCCATGTTTGACACTCAGATCCGAAAACTCATTGACCCGGCGCTTGACTGGCAGGGCCGCAAACTGGCCGCAATGGGCGCGACGGCCGACGGCATAACCCTGGCCGGTCTGGCGCTGGGGCTGGTGTCCGCGGGATTCATTGCCAATGGTCAATTCGGCGCCGGACTGATTATTCTGCTGCTGTCGCGCGTGGCCGACGGGCTGGACGGCGCAGTCGCCCGTGCCACCCGGCCCACCGACTTTGGCAGCTACCTCGATGTCACCTGTGATTTTCTGTTTTATGGCGCCATTCCGATGGCATTTGTCTGGTTTGACCCCGCGAGCAATGGCGCCGCCGGCGCCTTCCTGCTGACCAGTTTCTACGCCAATGGCACCAGCAATGTGGGCTATGCAATTCTGGCGGAAAAACATAAATCCAGGGTCGCAGAAAGCAAGTCGCTCTATTTCAGCAGAGGGCTGCTGGAAGGCGCCGAGACCATCGGCTTTTTTGTGCTGATCTGCCTGTTTCCGGCCTGGTTTGTGCCGCTGGCCTGGATTTTCGCGGTGTTGTGTTTTGTCACCGGCATCAACCGGGTGTTGCTGGCGCGTAAAGTGTTCGGCACCGCCTGACACCGGCGCCCTGTGCGCGCCCTGCCCGCATCAGGACAACGCCATACCGAGCCGGAACGCCGCGACACTGCCAGCAAGATTCAGCACCACATTGGCCAAAGCCAGAGGCAGCCTGTAGCGCAGCGCGTGGTCCTGGCCCAGGTTCAGCGTCTGGGTGGCAAAAGTGGAAAACGTGGTGAAACCGCCGGTAAATCCGATCAGCAACTGCCGGAGGTAGCCCGGTTGCGCCGCGACCTCTGCCAACAGCGCACCCAGCAGAAACGAGCCGGTCACATTGACAACCAGAGTGGCCAGTGGCCAGCGCTGCGGCAACAGATGGCCGGCGCCAAACCGCGCCACAGCCCCGAGCCCGCCGCCCAGGGCAAATAGGAGCTGCAACATCACAGCCGCGCCCTTTGCTGCGCCAGCCAGCCGCCGGCCATGGCCGCAAACAGTCCGGCGGCGATCTCCACCCCGGCGCTGACCAGCGCGAGCGCGGTGCCTGCGCTGGCAGAATAAGAGACTAATCCGGCTGCAAAGGAGGAAAACGTCGACAGCCCGCCGCAAAACCCAACGAGGGCAAACCCCAGCATATTGGGCGACATGTTTTCGCGTTTGCCAAAGAGCCAGCCGAGCAGCAAACAAGCGAGTATATTCACCACAAACGTGGCGCTGAACACCCCGGCACCGGCGCTTAGCACCACAAGGTTCAGCCGCAGCCAGGTGCCGAGCGCCCCGCCAAAAAACACCGCTATCCAGATCATTGCCCCTCGCTTTCGCCCCAGATGTTGCAACCTGGCGCCAGGCTGTCAAGCGGGCTGCATTCAGTGATGGCGTTTTTCGCACCGCCATCCTAACCTGCGGTGCGGAGGGGATTATGCATAAAAAACGATTTGATTACATCATCGTCGGCGCCGGAACCGCGGGCTGTTTGCTGGCCAACCGCCTGTCAGCAGACCCCTCGAAATCCGTGTTGCTGATCGAAGCCGGGCCGCGTGACAGCTATCCCTGGATCCACATCCCGGTGGGTTATCTTTATTGCATCGGCAACAAGCGCACCGACTGGATGTATAAAACCCAGGCGACGGCAGGGTTGAACGGCCGCGCGTTGCTTTATCCGCGTGGCAAGACGCTGGGCGGCTGTTCCTCGATCAACGGCATGATCTATATGCGCGGCCAGGCCCGCGATTATGACGGCTGGGCCGGGACGCTGGCAGATAAGTCCTGGGGCTGGGACCAGGTGCTGGAAGATTTCAAAGCCCATGAGGATCATTACCGGCTGGATGACAGCGATCCGGCTCAGGGCAATAGCCGTTTTTCCGATCTGCATGGGCATGGCGGTGAATGGCGCATCGAAAAACAACGGCTCCGCTGGCAAATTCTGGACGCGTTCTCAGAGGCCGCGGTTCAGTCCGGAGTGCCAAAAACCGCGGATTTCAACAGCGGTGACAACCTGGGCATCGGCTATTTCGAGGTCAATCAACGCAGTGGCTGGCGCTGGAACAGTTCCAAAGCGTTTTTGCGCGGCATAAAATCGCGGCGCAATCTGACCGTGCGGACCGGCGTCGAAGTCACCCGGCTGTTGCTTGAGAACGCCGACAGTTTAAGCTGTGTTGGGGTCGAAATACGCGAGGGAGAGCAACGGATCTCCCTGAGTGCAGGCGAGGTGATCCTGGCTGCCGGCGCAATCAATTCACCCAAGATACTGCAGCTCTCCGGCATTGGCCCGGCCGCGCACCTGCACGCGGTGGGCGTTGAGGTGAAACAGGATCTGCCCGGTGTTGGCGCCAACCTGCAGGACCATCTGCAGATCCGCGCGGTCTATAAGTTCAAAGGCGCCAAAAGCCTGAACACAATGGCGGGTTCGCTCTGGGGCAAAGCCAAAATCGGGCTGGAATATGCGCTGAAGCGGTCGGGGCCAATGTCGATGGCACCGAGTCAGCTTGGCGCCTTTACCCGCTCAGACCCGGGGCAGGCCCACCCCAATCTGGAATACCATGTGCAGCCGCTGAGTCTGGAGGCCTTTGGTCAGCCGCTGCATTCTTTTCCGGCCTTTACCGTCTCTGTCTGCAACCTGAACCCCACTTCGCGCGGCACGGTAAAGATTGCCTCGTCTGACCCGGCAGACGCGCCGCTTATTGCACCCAATTACCTGTCGACAGACGCGGACCGTAAAATCGCCGCCGACAGCCTGCGTCAGGTGCGCGAGATCGTGGCGCAGCCGGCGCTGGCACAATATGCGCCGGAAGAGTTCAAACCTGGGGTGCAATACCAGAGCGATGAAGAGCTGACGCGGTTGGCGGGCGACATTGCCACCACAATCTTCCACCCGGTCGGCACCGCCAAAATGGGCCGCGAGGATGATCCGATGGCGGTCTGTGACAGCCATTGCCGGGTGCGCGGTGTCGCCGGTCTGCGGGTGGTGGATGCTTCCGTCATGCCAAATATCACCAGCGGCAATACCAACGCGCCGACATTGATGATCGCGGAAAAAGCGGCGCGCTGGATCCTGGAAGGGGTGTGATCAGGCTCTAACCCGCCTGAACAAGCACGTTGATCAACTGAACCACCGACAGCGGTACCGGGTTGCCGCGCATCGACGAAGAGGCACCGGCGGCTTCGGCCACGGTTTGATGGTCCGCGGTTGCCAGCCCCATTTGCGAGAGTTTTAGCAACCCGTTTTGAGCGGAAAACGCGGCCAGGGCGTCAAGGGCCTGATCCGGGGCGACGTCAAAGGCGGCGGCGATCCAGCCGCGCACCTCTTTAATGCGGCCATTGTCCGGATCCGCCTGCTCATTGGTCCGCAGCACATGGGGCAGCAGCACACCGCAGACCGCGCCATGGGCGGCGCCACATTGGCCGCCAATCACCCCGGCCAGACCATGCACCGCGCCCAGGCCTGAATTGGCCAGAGCGAGGCCACCGCAGAGCGAGACATAGGACATCTGATCGCGCGCAGTACGGTCTTCGCCCTGCATTAGCTGACGCAGCGCGCTGAGACCCATCGGGATGGCGGTCCGGCAGAGCGCGTCCGTCATCGGGTTGGACTTGCTGGAGATATAGGGCTCGATCACCTGGGTCACCGCGTCCAGACCGCTGGCGAGCGTCACAGATTTGGGGCAGCCGTCGGTCAGCGCAGGATCGGTAATGGCCAGATCCGCCAGCATGCGGTTGTCGCGCAGGCTGACTTTGCGCCCGGCTTCGGGCACGCCGATGACGGCGTTTTTGGTAACTTCGGCGCCGGTGCCCGACGTGGTGGCCATGGCGACAAAAGGCAAGGGCGCGACTTCCAGCCGCCGCCCTTCGCCCACCACTTCGAGATAGCGCATCACCGGGCCGGGCGCCGGGATCAGCGCGGCGAGCGCCTTGCCCATGTCGAGCACCGCGCCACCACCGATGGCAACCACCACGTCGGGCTGGCCGGCAGCAGCGATTGCGGTCTCTAACATGGCCAGGTCCGGCTCTGAGGCGCAGGAAAGGCAGGTCACGATACAGCCAAGATCACGCAGCGCGGCGGTAAGGGGGGCGCCGTGGCGCGGGCTGGCACCATGCACCAGCAGCACTGAGGTTCCGAGGGTTTTGATAAGCGCGGGGGCCGCCTCTGCCTGGCCACGGCCAAACAGGATGCGCGCGGGGGCGGAGAAGCCGAAAGGTGCGATCATTATACGTCCAGTGTTGCTTTTACCGCGCGTTTCCAGGCGGCGTATTTATTATCCCGTGTGCCAGGTTCCATGTCCGGGGTGAAGGTGCGTTCCAGCGCCCAGGTACGGGAAAATTCTGCCTGGTCAGGATAGATCCCCGCGCGCATGCCCGCAAGCCAGGCCACACCGAGCGCGGTGGTTTCCAGAACTTCGGGCCGGTCGACCGGCGCGCCGATAATATCGGCCAGAAACTGCATCGCCCAGTCAGAGGCAGACATGCCGCCGTCGACCCGCAGCGTCGCTTCACCCTGCCCGGCCCAGTCGGCCTGCATCGCTTCCAGCAGATCGCGGGTCTGATACCCGACACTTTCCAGCGCTGCGCGGGCAAATTCTTCCGGCCCGGTGCCGCGCGTCAGCCCAAACACCGCACCGCGGCAGTCGGCATTCCAGTAAGGCGCGCCCAACCCGGTAAAGGCCGGCACCATGATCACCGGTTGTGCCGGGTCAGAGGCTTGTGCCAGCGGCTGGGTCTCGCTGGCGTCGCGGATGATTTTCAGCCCGTCGCGCAGCCATTGCACCGCCGCGCCGGCGACAAAGATCGAACCCTCCAGCGCGTAAGTCGGTTTGCCGTCGAGCTGGTAGGCGATGGTGGTCAGCAGCCGGTTGTCAGATTGCACCGGAGTGTCACCGGTGTTGAGCAGGGCAAAACAGCCGGTGCCATAGGTCGATTTCATCATGCCCGGAGCAAAACAGGCCTGGCCGACAGTGGCGGCCTGCTGATCGCCGGCGACGCCAAGAATGGGGATTTCGCCGCCGAACAGATCGGCGCGGCTGTGGCCAAAATCGGCGGCACAATCTTTGACTTCGGGCAGCATCTGCATCGGGATGTCGAGCAGTTTGCACATGGTTGACGACCAGCGGCCCAGGCGGATGTCATACAGCAACGTGCGTGCCGCGTTGGTGGCATCTGTCACATGGGCGGCACCGCCGGTCAGTTTCCAGATCAGGAACGTGTCGACCGTGCCAAACAGCAAGTCGCCGGCCTCGGCGCGGGCACGGGCGCCTTCCACATTGTCGAGCAGCCATTTCAGTTTGGTGCCGGAGAAATACGGGTCCAGCAGCAGGCCGGTTTTTTCGGTCACCAGCGGCTCATGGCCGCCGGCCTTCAGGTGTTGGCACAGCGCAGAGGTGCGCCGGTCCTGCCAGACGATGGCATAGTGAATGGGCTCGCCGGTATGACGGTCCCAGACCAGAGTGGTTTCACGTTGATTGGTGATGCCGATGCCGGCGATGTCACTGGCCGTCACCCCGGCGCGTTCCATCGCTTCGCGACAGGTGCCGGCGGTGGTGGCCCAGAGATCAGAGGGATCATGTTCCACCCATCCGGGCTGCGGGAAATGCTGGGGGAATTCCTCCTGCGCAGAGGCGGCAATCTGCATGGAGGCGTCAAACAGGATGGCACGGCTGGAAGTGGTGCCCTGATCAATGGCAAGAATATAGGTCATAGGCCCCCGGGCTCTGCTTTGGTTCCGGACTTAATCTCCGCCAAACGGGGCAGAATGTCCAAATGAAAACGGGGCGCGCTCAGGGAGAGAAAAGGCGCGCCCCGTTCAGCTGCTTACTTCCAGGAAGCCAGCAGTTCTTCGTAGCTGACGGTCAGCGGAGCTGGATTTTCGTTCGCCAGTTTCGCTTTGGGCGAACCAGGCTGGTCCAGCCAGAAGGAAGCGTCCATCTCGTCATTCAGCTTTGGACCCAGGTCACCCTGGATGCCGGCGCGTTCCAGACGGGCAAGCACTTTTTCCTGCTCGGCGCAGAGGCTGTCCAGCGCCTGCTGAGCGGTTTTTGCACCTGAGGAAGCGTCACCGATGTTCTGCCACCACAGCTGAGCCAGCTTGGGGTAATCAGGCACATTGGTACCGGTTGGCGACCACTGAACACGAGCTGGTGAGCGGTAGAACTCGACCAGACCACCAAGTTTGTCGGCACGTTCAGTGAAGCTTGCATCGTTGATGGTCGATTCACGAATGAAAGTCAGACCAGTGTGCGACTTTTTCAGATCAACCGTTTTGGAAACAACGAACTGAGCATAGAGCCAGGCCGCTTTGGCACGGTCCACCGGGGTGGATTTCATCAGTGTCCAGGAACCAGCGTCCTGATAACCGATTTTCATGCCTTCTTCCCAATAGGCGCCGTGCGGGCTTGGAGCCATGCGCCATTTCGGAGTTCCGTCCTCATTCAGCACTGCTTCTGCACCTTCGCCGACCATGCTGGCGGTAAAGGCGGTGTACCAGAACATTTGCTGTGCGATCGCACCCTGAGCCGGAACAGGCCCGGCTTCGCCAAAGGTCATACCGGCCGCGGCGGGCGGCGAGTATTTGTTCAGCCAGCTGGTGTATTTTTCGATCGCATAGACAGCCGCAGGCGAGTTGGTCGCACCACCACGGGCCACACAGGAACCGGTTGGCTGGGAACCTTCGTTTACACGAATGCCCCATTCATCCACAGGCAGTCCATTGGGTTCGCCTTTGGAGCCCATGCCGGCCATCGACATCCACGCATCAGTAAAGCGCCAGCCAAGGGATGGATCTTTTTTACCATAGTCCATGTTGCCATAGACGGTTTGGCCGTCCAGCTCACGACCGGTGAAGAATTCCGCGATATCTTCATAAGCGGACCAGTTCACCGGCACACCGAGATCATAGCCATATTTGGCTTTGAATTCTTCCATCAGAACCGGATCGGTGAACCAGTCGAGACGGAACCAGTAGAGGTTGGCAAACTGCTGGGTTGGCAGCTGGTAGAGTTTGCCGTCCGGACCAGTGGTGAAAGAAGTGCCGATGAAATCTTCGACATCCAGTGTTGCCAGGGTGACGTCGGCGCCTTCGCCTGCCATCCAGTCGGTCAGGTTGCGCACCTGCTGATAACGCCAGTGGGTGCCGATCAGGTCGGAGTCGTTGACATAGGCGTCATAGATATTTTCACCGGTCTGCATCTGGGTCTGCAGTTTTTCAACCACATCACCTTCGCCGATCAGATCATGGGTGATCTTGATGCCAGTGATGGCAGTAAAGGCCGGGGCCAGCACTTTGGATTCGTATTCGTGCGTGGCGATGGTTTCTGACACCACCCGGATATCCATACCGGCAAACGGTTTAGCAGCGTCAATAAAGAACTGCATTTCGGCTTCCTGGGCGCTGCGGTCGAGGACTGAAAGGTCGCCGATTTCAGCATCAAGGAATTCTTTGGCTTCCTCGATACCCGCAAATGCCGGAGCCGCCATAAGCGCCAAAGCAATCGCTGTGGTAGATTTAAAATTGAGTCTCATTACTTTCTCCCGTTGTAAGATTTCCGGGGGCCGGTTGGCCAGCTCCCCGGGTCGTTTTCACACCCAGCGAAATACCGCTGTGGCGTAAATCAGGCAGACCACAAGCGCGCCCCACTGGCTGATACCCTCCGTCAGCCCGATCCAGGCCAGGTTGATAAAAGCCGAGCCGAGCAGGGAGATGAACAAACGGTCTCCCCGTGTGGTCTCGATCCGCAAAACACCGACACGTGGTGTTTCAGGAAATTTAATCGCTATCAGGGTGAAGCCACCGATCAGCGAGGCGATGACGACAAAGAAAATTATTGTCGGGTTGGTCCAGGCCATCCATGCCATGTTGTGTCTCCTTAAACCCGGCCGAGGGCAAAGCCCTTGGCAATGTGGTTGCGCACGAAATAGATCACCAGCGCGCCGGGCAGGATGGTCAGCACCCCGGCCGCCGCCAGCACGCCCCAGTCCATGCCAGAAGCCGATACCGTGCGGGTCATTACCGCAGCGATGGGTTTGGCATTCACCGAGGTCAGCGTGCGCGACAGCAGCAGTTCCACCCATGAGAACATGAAGATGAAAAACGCCGCCACACCGATGCCGCTTGAGATCAGCGGGGTGAAGATGCGGACGAAAAACCGCGGAAAGGAATAGCCGTCGATATAGGCGGTTTCGTCGATCTCTTTTGGCACGCCGCGCATGAAGCCTTCGAGGATCCACACCGCCAGCGGCACGTTGAACAGGGTATGCGCCAGTGCCACCGCAATATGGGTGTCAAACAGCCCGACCGAAGAATAGAGCTGAAAGAATGGCAGCGCGAATACTGCAGGTGGTGACATCCGGTTGGTCAGCAGCCAGAAAAACAGGTGTTTGTCGCCCATAAAACTGTAGCGGCTGAAGGCGTAGGCTGCCGGCAGCGCCACCACGAGGCTGATCACCATGTTGATGCTCACATAGATCATCGAGTTGACATATCCCAGGTACCAGCTGGAATCGGTCAGGATGGTGGCATAATTGGCAAACGTCAGGTTTTGCGGCCAGAGGCTGAAGGTTGAGATGATTTCTGCATTGGTTTTCAGGCTCATGTTGATCAGCCAGTAGATCGGCAGCAACATGAACAGAATATACAGCACCATCACGATGTTGAAACGGGGGCGGGTGCGTTGCGCAGGTATCGAAGCCATTATACGCCATCCCTTTTGTCCAGAGTTGTCATCACGGTGTAAAACACCCAGGAAATCAGCAGGATCACCAGGAAGTACATGATCGAGAATGCCGCTGCCGGACCGAGGTCAAACTGTCCCAGCGCCATTTTCACCAGGTCAATCGACAGGAAGGTGGTGGCATTGCCCGGCCCGCCGCCGGTGACCACAAACGGTTCGGTATAGATCATGAAACTGTCCATGAACCGCAGCAGGATGGCGATCATCAGCACACCCTGCATTTTCGGCAGCTCGATATAGCGGAACACGTTCCAGCGGCTGGCCTGATCGATTTTTGCCGCCTGGTAATAGGCATCAGGGATGGATTGCAGACCCGCATAGGCCAGCAGCGCCACCAGTGAGGTCCAGTGCCAGACATCCATTATGATCAATGTGAACCAGGCCGCATAGAAGTTCTGGGTGTAGTTGTAAGAAATGCCGAGCTTTTCGAGTGTGTAGCCCAGCAGGCCGATATCGACGCGGCCGAAAATCTGCCAGATGGTGCCAACCACGTTCCACGGGATCAGCAGGGGCAGCGACATCAGCACGAGACAGATCGAGGCGCTGAAACCCTTTTTCTTGGGCATATGCAGCGCAACATAAATGCCCAGCGGCACTTCGATCATCAGGATAATCGCCGAATAGGACAACTGGCGGCCAAGCGCATTCCACATCCGCTCTGACGACAGGATGTCCTCAAACCACTCCAGCCCGACCCAGAAGAACTGATTGTTGCCAAAGGTGTCCTGGATCGAATAATTCACCACGGTCATCAGCGGCACCACCGCCGAAAATGCCACCAGGATCAACACCGGCAGGATCAGAAACCAGGCTTTTTGATTGACGGTTTTATCCATTGTCTGTGCTCTCCTGCTGCGGGGCGGGGTCGGCGTAAGTCACCGGGATGGTCATCGGGACGGCCACCTGGGTCAGAAAAAGCGCGCTCATGCGGCATCTCCGGTCACGCGCCAGTCGTTCTGGTAGACGTTGATTGCTTTGGTCTCAAAGCGGACGCGGGTCATGTCGGCACTGATTTCTTCGCCTTCGCCGGCAATGATATTGAACGCCCTGCCCTGCAGCTCCGCGCGCACGATTTTGTGGCGGCCCACGTCCTCCACCCGTTTGATACGGATCTCCAGCCCCGGCCCCGAGGTCAGGGTGACAAATTCGGGCCGGATGCCGATTTCAGTCTTGCCGGTCAGCGGCCCGTACCCTGTCGTCAGCTCGAGGGTATGATCGCCAATGCGTGCAGTGGTGCCACTGATCTCGGCGGGCAGAACATTCATGCCCGGAGAACCGATGAAATAACCGACAAACGTATGTTCCGGGGTTTCAAACAGTTGCTGCGGCGTGCCGATCTGCACCACACGCCCGTCATACATCACCACCACTTTATCGGCGAAGGTCAGCGCTTCGGTCTGATCATGGGTCACATAGATCATGGTGTGGCCAAACTCGTGATGCAGCGATTTCAGCTGGGTGCGCAGCTCCCATTTCATATGGGGGTCAATCACCGTCAGCGGTTCATCGAACAGCAACGCGTTGACGTCTTCGCGCACCATGCCACGGCCGAGCGAGATCTTTTGTTTGGCATCCGCCGTCAGCCCGCGGGCCTTGCGGTTGAGCTCAGATTCCATGCCAATCATCGTCGCGATCTGCTGTACCCGCTGGCGGATATAATCAGCGCTGTCACCGCGGTTGCGCAGCGGGAACGCCAGGTTGTCGTGCACGGTCATCGTGTCATAGACCACCGGGAACTGGAACACCTGGGCGATGTTGCGTTCAGTTGTC
The DNA here is from genome assembly GCF_003333265.1 of Candidatus Halocynthiibacter alkanivorans. Classification (GTDB taxonomy): domain Bacteria; phylum Pseudomonadota; class Alphaproteobacteria; order Rhodobacterales; family Rhodobacteraceae; genus Halocyntiibacter_A; species Halocyntiibacter_A alkanivorans. The sequence goes on along the minus strand of NZ_QOLB01000159.1, from coordinate 39,360 downwards.
GGTGCCTGTGTCACATCCTTGTCGTTGAACAGGATGCGGCCCTGACTGGGCTGTAACAGACCCGAAATGATGTTGAGCAACGTTGATTTGCCACAGCCGGACGCGCCCAGAAGCGCATAGGCTTCACCATCGGTCCAGTCGTGATTCAGCTCTTTCAGCGCATAGTCATCTTCGCTTGCCGGGTTGGGCAGATAAGAATGTGCCAGGTTATCAAGTGTGATTTTAGCCATGTCCCTGCCCTTATGCCGCGACCGCATAGGACGCCGGTGCCGCAAGGCTGCCGTCCTGTGCAAAAAGATAAACATGTGCCGGATCCAGCCAGACCGGCAGATCGGCGCCGAGTGTCAGGTCCTGCACCCCGTGCATCAGACCGACCCAGCGTTCGCCGTGGTGTTCCAGATGCACAAAGGTCTCAGAGCCGGTGATCTCGGTCACATGCAACCGCGTGTTGAACTGCATCGCGTCTTTGACGTGCTGGTTCAGCTCCAGATGGTTGGGGCGGAAACCGGCGCGGTAGATGCCGTCGGTGAGCGCCGCCGCGGGCCCGGTCACCGCCACGGACTGACCGTCGCCGAACTCCAGCCGGCCGCCGGATTTGCGCACTTCGAGAAAGTTCATCGGCGGATCAGAAAACACCCGCGCCGAGGTGGCATTCAGCGGGTGGCGGTAGACATCCGGTGTCAGGCCAAACTGGATCACCCTGCCCTGCCACACGGTGGCGGTATTGCCGCCCAGCAGCAGTGCCTCTTCCGGCTCGGTGGTGGCATAGACAAAGATGGATCCGGCTTCTTCAAAGATTTTCGGGATCTCTGAACGCAGCTCTTCCCGCAGTTTGTAATCCAGGTTGGCCAGCGGTTCATCCAGCAGCACCAGGCCGGCGTCTTTGACCAGCGCGCGTGCAAGCGCACAGCGCTGTTGCTGGCCGCCGGAGAGTTCCAGCGGTTTGCGGTCCAGAAACGGGCTTAACCGCATCAGATCTGCGGCTTTGTGCACCGCTTTGTCCACCTCAGTGGCAGATTTTCCCATCAGCCGCATCGGGCTGGCAATATTGTCGTAGACGCTCATCGACGGGTAGTTGATGAACTGCTGATAGACCATTGCCACTTTGCGGTCCTGCACCCGCATGCCGGTGACGTCCTTGCCCTGCCAGAGGATGCGGCCGGTATTGGGCACGTCCAGCCCGGCCATCAACCGCATCAGCGAGGTTTTGCCCGAAAGTGTCGGGCCCAGTAAAACGTTCATTGTCCCGCTGTGAAGCATCAGGTCGGTCGGGTGTATGTGCACCTGGCCGTTCACAACTTTTGAGACTCCCTGAAACTCAAGAGCCATATCATTCCTCCCAGTAGCGTTCAGACCGTCTGGTCTGTGCGGCCGTTTCCGGCCAGTGCCGCCTGCATCCATGTTTCGATTCGTGTCACCTGGTCCGCATCAAGACGCAGGCCAAGTTTTGAGCGCCGCCAGATCACATCTTCGGCGCAGCGCGCATATTCTTTTTCAAACAGCCAGCGCAGTTCTGATTCGGTCAGCGTGGCGCCAAAATTCTCGCCAAGATCCGCCGCGCTCTGCGCGTCTCCGAGTATCTTAAGTGCATCAGTGCCATAGGCCCGCACCAGCCGCAGCGCCCAGGGCGCGCTCAGGAACGGGTGGCTTTGATGCAACTGCTCAACAAGATCCTGCACCCCATCGACCGGAAAGTCACCACCCGGCAGCGCCACCCCGGCGGTCCAGCCCTGATCCGCACCTTTGAAGAAGGGTGCAATTTTCGCCAGCGCATGTTCGGCCAGCTTGCGGTAGGTGGTGATTTTGCCGCCAAAGACATTGAGCAGCGGCGCGCCGCCCTCTTCGTCCACTTTCAGCACATAATCCCGCGTCGCGGCGGTTGCCGAACTGGCGCCGTCATCGTACAGCGGCCGCACCCCGGAATAGCTCCAGACCACATCTTCGCGCGTGACCGGTTCTTTTAAATACTTCGACGCGAAGGCGCAAAGATAATCGGCCTCGGCGTCAGTGCAGACCGGTTTTTCTGACGGATCAGCGTGTTCCGCGTCTGTGGTGCCAATCAGGGTGAAGTCGGTTTCATAAGGGATAGCGAAAATGATGCGCCCGTCTTCGCCCTGGAAAAAGTAACATTTGCCGTGGTCAAACAGTTTGCGGGTGACGATATGGGAGCCGCGAACCAGGCGCACCCTTTCGCGCGGGGTGATATTTACTGTGTTGCGGATCACGTTTTCGACCCAGGGGCCACCGGCGTTGACCAGCATACGCGCCTGGGTCACGCTGGTCTGGCCCGTGGCACGATCTTCGGTGGTGATATGCCAGAGTTGGCCCACCCTTTCGGCCATCACCACCTTGGTCTGAGTGTGAATCCTGGCACCGCGAGCCTCAGCATCACGTGCATTCAGCACCACCAGACGGCTGTCTTCAATCCAACAATCGGAATATTCATAGGCTTTGGCGAACTTGTCGCGCAGCGGCTGACCGGCCGGATCCTGTTGCAGATCCACTGTGCGGGTCGCCGGCAGGATTTTACGGCCGCCGAGGTGATCATAGAGAAACAAACCCAGGCGGATCAGCCAGGCCGGCCTGCGGCCCTTCATCCAGGGCATCACATATTTCAGGATATTGGAGGTCGGCGTTTCGCCTTCAAAGCGCATGTCTTCGTGGTAAGGCAGCACAAAGCGCATCGGCCAGCTGATATGGGGCATCGCCCGCAGCAGGGTTTCGCGTTCGATCAGCGCTTCGCGCACCAGGCGAAATTCGAAATACTCCAGATAGCGCAGACCGCCGTGAAACAGTTTGGTGGAGGCAGAAGAGGTAGCCGAGGCCAGGTCGTTCATTTCCGCCAGCTCAACACTCAGGCCGCGCCCTGCTGCATCGCGGGCAATGCCACAGCCGTTGATACCGCCGCCGATCACAAACAGATCAACAATTTCGTTTTCGGGTTGCTCTGACACAGATGATTCCATTGGCCTGAAGGTTGCTAGAGTTCAAACCAACCACAAACGCACACAAACGGTCAATAGTTTTTGTTCGTTTATGTTCATATTCCTTCTGATCGTGGATCGAAATATTCCCCGCGTGGCCCCGCCGAACCGAACATTCAGCAATATATGCCTCAGAACCGTTCACTTTTTTCGAAAAATCGACCGCGCGGCTTGTATCAATGCGAAAAACGAACATAGTTGGAAAAAAGCGAACAAAGGCCTCCCATGTCCCAGACTTTCCGCCAGCCCGATATTCTCGAAATCGCCCGCAGCGAGGGCAAGGTCACGGTTGAAGACCTCGCCCGGCGCTTTGATGTGACAGTGCAAACCATCCGCCGCGATCTGACCGAACTGGCCGATGCCGGCCGCCTGGAACGGGTGCATGGCGGCGCCATCCTGCCCTCGGGCGTCTCCAACATCGGCTATGAGGACCGGCGGCGGCTGAACGAGGCCGCAAAATCCCGCATTGCCCGCGCCTGTGCCGCCGCGATTCCAAACAATGCATCGGTGTTTCTCAATATCGGCACCTCGACGGAGGCGGTGGCGCGCGAATTGCTGCATCACCGCAATCTGATGGTGGTCACCAACAACATGAATGTGGCCAATATCCTGGTCGCCAACCCCGATTGCGATATCGTGGTGGCCGGCGGCTCGCTGCGGCGTACTGATGGCGGGCTGATTGGCGCCCTGACCACCACCGCGATCGAATTATTCAAATTTGACCTGGCGGTGATTGGCTGTTCGGCGCTGGATGAAGACGGCGACATGCTTGATTTTGACATCCAGGAGGTGGGGGTGTCGCGCGCCATCCTGAAACAAGCGCGCCAGTCCTACCTGGTGGCGGATCATTCAAAGTTTCAGCGCAGCGCTCCGGCACGCATCGGTTCCATCCGCAATATCGATGCGATGTTCACCGACATGGCGCTGCCCCCTGCCCTTGCGGCCAGTTGTACCGACTGGGGCACCGTGATCCACCAGAGCTGAGCCGACCGGGGCGGGTGACGCCCGACTAGTCCGGGTCAAACAGCCCCGGTGTCAGCTGGTCCCAGAACTCGAAAATCGCGCGGGCGTTTAAGGCGCTGGCCCAGCCGTGGCGGCGGAAGTCCTCGCGTTCCAGGTCGCTGTCCAGGCGGGAGACAAACAACTGTTTGTCACTGTCCCGCTGTGTGGGGTTTCGCCGCGAAACCGCCGCCTCTACCGCGCGGAAATTTGCCGCCCGTTGCTGGCCCTGCTGTATCCGGGCCGCTTCGGCCTGTTCATCGGCCGCAGTTGCACGCCGGCGGCTGTCCAATGCCGCCAGCGCCGCTGCACTGGCTTCGGGCGTCGCGGGGGGGGCGGCGCCGGCCTCTTCAAAATCGCCGCGGATCGCCGCGGAGAGGTAGCGCGCCGGCGATTTCACATCGCCCTGCCCCGCCACGTAATCCAGTTTGGTTGCGACATAGTCTTCGCCATGCTGCTGGATCCACTGGCGCGCCAGCCGGTCGCTGACTCCCTGATCACGCAGCCGGCTATAGACGCCGGAGGCGCGCAACGCCTCGCCATCGTCAATTTCAAACATTGCCAACTGCGGGTTCTCTTTGATCAGAAACCGCACTTCGGTCACTGAGCGGCCCTTTTTGGCAAACTCCGGGCTGATCTGAATATTAGAGGTCTTGTTCACTTCCGCCACTGCCGGTTTGATGATCTTGGCGTTCAGATGTTTGAAACTCTCGTAATAGGCGCTGCCCTCCACCCCCATCAGGCGGCGAAACAGCTCCAGCGGCCACCAGCCGGTAGAGCCGGTGCGCACAAACCGGTAACAGTTCTCATAAAGCGCCAGCCCGTGGCCCGAGGTAAAGCGGCGCTGAATGTTCAGGTTGATCAGGGCAAAAACTTTAGGGTCATGCAGTTTTTCTGCCAGCGCCGGTGAATAGGCATATTCACAGACACCGCCTTTCAGCCGGGCGAAAGACAGCAGAGCGGACACCCCCCATTCCTGCTGGCCAGAACCGTCGAGCATGTCCCATTCGGCGATGGTTTCCGCCAGCCCGCGCAGAGAATGTTTCAGCGTCTCCATATCATTGGAATTATAGCCGATCATCAGGCAGAGTGTGCGCGCATCAATAGAATGGGTCTGGCCCCGGGTCAGCGCATCATAAGCATTGAGCAAAAGCACATTGGACAGCTTGCGCTGCAGCAGCGTCAGCTTGCCGGAGACATGGATCGCCGCCACGTGTTTTTTCACCGTGTCCCGCCGCAGCGGTCCGGTCAGCTTGTCGCGCGGAACATCCTGCGCAATGGTCGACTGGCGCATCCCGCCCTCCTGCCTGAACCTGCGAATCTGCCTCGGATGGGCACTTGCGGCCCCTGGGTCCATTATGCTGAAAAGGAACCTGGCTTCAAGCCTCTCCGGGGTGCCTGAATACGGGACGGATTGCTGGGCTCCGCCGTCCTGTATCCGGGTCCCTGAAGCGGCTGCGCCACTTCTGACCAACAGATACAGCACGCCGACGCGGTACCAAACCGGGTTTTTGTGTGCCAAACAGGCTCTGATACGGCTAAAACAGCAATCCCGGACTCAGGTCCCCTCGCCCCCGGACTCGGGTCCCTTCGCCCCTGTATCCGGGTGCCTTTGATCCCGGATACAGGTACCTTTCATCATGTATTCAGGTCCCCAAACCACCTTAACATATTGAGGTTGCATAGTTTCTACCGCACAAAGACTCTATAGATCTGAAAGAATCTACAACCTTTCCCAGCCGCATTTGTTGTTGTTTTCCAAATTATTCACAAGGTTTCGCCGCGAAACCAGCTGTCCGGAGGATATTTCGGTGAAACGCATCTAGGGAATTCCATTTTTTGCAGGATGTGCGATAACAATACGCATAATAGCGAAAATACCGCATATGGCATGAGACGAGGCACAATGAGCAAAAAACCCGAATCCCCCCTGCCCCCGTATTTTAACATCAATCCGCAAGAAGCCGCAGCCCGTTTGGGCGAGCCGGTCGACACCGCGCGATTCGCCAAGGCGGCGGCGTTTTGTGCCCGCGGCCGGGATGATCTGGCCAAACGCGGCTATGCGCCGGACGGGCAGAAACGACTGCGCAAGTTTTCGATCTGGGAAATCACCCGTTATATGATCCCGGTCGCCGCTGCACATCTGCGCCGGGTGTTAAAAGCCAATCCCGACCTGCCCCAGGGCGACGGGGAAAGCGGCTCAAAATGGTTCACGCTGGAAGAGGTGCTGCAACTGCGGGAGCATTTCGACAAAGAGGGGTCCAGCGCCAAAGAATACCGGCCATGGCGGCCTGAGGGCGCCAAAGCCAAGATCGTCGCGCTGTCCAATTTCAAGGGTGGCTCCGGCAAAACCACCACCTGCGCCCATCTGGCGATGTCGGCGGCGCTGGACGGCTATAAAGTGCTGGTGATTGATCTCGACAGCCAGGCCTCAATGACATCGATCCTCGGCGGGAAGGTCGAAGATGAATGGAAAACGGTGTTTCCGCTGATCGCCAAGGATTACGCCCGCGCCGTGATGGCGGAGAACCAGGTGCGTGACGCGGCGGGGCAGGCGGAGCTGCCACTGGATGAAACTATGCGTGAGGCATTAAAGGTCAGTGCCACCGATCTGATTCAAACCACCCACTGGCCCAACATTGATCTGATCGGTGCGCAGCTGAACCTGTACTGGGCCGAATTTCAGATCCCGGTCTGGCGCATGGGGCTGCGCACCTGGCCGTTGTGGGATGCGCTCGGCAATTTTCTCGAAGACGAGGGCATTCTGGATCAATATGATATTGTCTTTCTGGATACGCCGCCCGCACTTGGCTATCTGACGATCAACTCATTGGCCGCCGCCGATATCCTGCTGGTGCCGCTGGGCGCCTCATTTCTGGAGTTTGATTCCACCGGTCGTTTCTTTGACATGCTCTATTCCACCTTCGCTTCCATTGAAGAGGGGGAAAACGCGGCGTTGCGGCGGGCCGGATTGCCGGAGATAAAATTTGAATGGGACGTGGTGCGTGCCATCATCACCCGGTTTGATGCTGGCCAGCAACAGGATCTGGCCAATGTGATCCAGGCCTATTTTGGCGATTTCATGAACGCCTATCGCCAGGAATTCACCGCGCTGGTGGGCCAGGCCGGGGAGCAGGTGAACGGGATTTATGAGGCGGATTACCGCGAGTTTAACCGGGAAACCTATCTGCGCGGGCGCGAAGCATTCGACCGCACCTATGCAGAGTTCAAGGAGTTGCTGCTGGGCACCTGGTGGCGGGATGCACAAATGAATGAGGGGCAAAACTGATGGCACGACGGAAACGGCTGACCGCGCCCGATGCGGCGGAACTTGCAAAACTGGAAGAGGGTTTCGCGGCGAAACCGGCGCTGGACCGCTTTGGCGCCACACCTCCGATCGCCCAGGTGGCGGCGGAAATCGCCCAGGCGGCGCCGGTGGCCGATGCTGAGACCCGGGCACAGCAGGCGCGCGACGCCAGTGATGCGCTGGCCTGGCGCAGCGCCGGCGATGAGGGGCGGCTGGTGCAGCTTTTGGCCCTGGAGCAGATTGACGCTGAACACCTGGTGCGCGACCGCATCGGTGTGTCCGCTGAGGAGATGGACGAGCTGAAAGCCTCGGTACTGGCCCATGGGGTGCGGCTGCCGGTGGAGGTGGTGGTCACTGAAAGCGGCTTTGGGCTGATTTCAGGCTGGCGGCGGCTGGCGGCGGTGCGGGCGTTGCGCGGCGAGGGCCATGCGGGCATGGAGACGGTGCCGGCGATGGTGCGGCCGGGCAGGGAGGCGGCGCCCTCTTATGTGGCGATGGTGGAAGAAAACGAGGTGCGCAGCCAGCTGACCCCCTATGAGCGCGGCCGCATTGCGGTGATCGCCACAGCGCAGGGGGCTTATGCCACAGTGGAAGCGGCCGTAGCGGATATTTTTGCCACCGCGTCAAAAGCCAAACGCTCCAAGATCCGGTCTTTTGCGCTGGTGCATGAAGAACTGGGCGATCTGCTGAGTTACCCGACCAGCCTGTCGGAAAAAGCTGGGTTGCGCCTGTCTGCGGCTCTGCGGGCCGGGTTAGGGACGAAATTCCGCGACGCGCTGGCGCAGGCGCATGCCATCAGTGCCCCGGCCGAATGGGCGGTGCTGGATCCGGTGCTGCGCCAGTTTGAAGCACAACCACGACAAGGCAGCCGGGGCGGGCGGCCAGGCAACACCGTGGCGGCGACTGCTGGCGACATTGTAAACCTGCCCAAAGGGGCGACCATGCAGCTGACTTCGGATGCACGCGGCTTCGCCCTGCAGTTCCGGGGCAATGCAGTGGACCGCGACGTCATGCACCAGGTGATGGATACGGTCCAAAATATGTTGCGGGACAGCTGACTCTGGAGACAATCCTGCGAACGGGCCTCAAAGGCACCTGTTTACGGGATGGCGCTGGCGGCGGTTGCTTGCGGGATGGCGTCAACCTGCGTCCTGCAGACGGGTACCTGAAGGGCAGGGGGCGACGCGGCCAGAATTGACCGCCGGTTCCCGATCAGCGTGTTGACCGGCGCTGCGGCAGCAGGGCCCTTGGCGGTCAGGTGTCTCTGCTGATAGGGTTTCGGTGTTGATTCAGGAAAGAGATTGCTTTTGACCCGGCCTATATCATGTGAGTGTTCCGCACCGCCGTTCCGGCCTTCGGTCTGGCAGGGCAGAGGGGCACGCTTCTATGGTTGAGAGAGCCGGGTCCCCCCTTGCCACCGGCAAGACGCAAAGCCCGCTGCGTGCAAGGCTGATCCTGCTGTGGGTCTTGTTGATCGGTCTCGATATTCTGGCGGGGTTTGCGGCGTTGCGGCTGAATTTTGATGACGGGGTGGACCGCGTTTTTGCCAGCAGCACCCGACGCTACCTGGACCTGGTGGATTTCCGCACTCTGTTTGCCAGCGGTGACGGCGAAATTTTCCTGACCTTTGAAGGGCAGGATCTGGCGGAACCGGCGGCGCTGGCCAGTATCGAGTCGTTTCTGATCGAGGCGCAGTTTCTGGACAACATCGACAATATCGTGTCGCCGTTTTCGCTGCTGCCGCCGTTCGCGCAGGACATTAAGTCTCTGACTCAGCCGGATATTGCCAAAACACTGCAGGACGCGCGCCGCGATTCTCCGGAACTGCGCCGGCTGGTGTCACCGGACCGCCAGTTGATGCTGGTGATCGTGGCATTGTCGGGCGGCCATCTGAGCGCTGAAGTGCGCGGCGCCCAAACCAGGGAGATTGAGGCGCTGGCCCGCGAGCTGACAGCGGGGCAGGGCATTGCTGTCAATCTGACCGGATATCCGGTGCTGCGCGAACGGGTGGTGGCCAAACTGTTCAGCGATTTCACCCTGCTGAATGTTGTCGGCGCTGTGGTCGGCTTTCTGGTGGCGGCGCTGACACTGCGCAGCCTGCGGCTCGCCCTGACCACTTCGCTGGTGTCGGCCACGGCGCTGCTCTGGGTGCTGGGGCTGCTGGGCGCGGCCGGGCTGACCATCAACCTGATCACCGTGGCGCTGCCGGTGCTGATCCTGGTGCTGTCTTTTGCCGATTCCCTGCATCTGACACTGGAGGTGCGGCGGCTGCACAAAGACGGCGTGCCCAATCCGGGTCTCACGGCGGTGCGGCGGGTGGGGCCGGCCTGTCTTCTGGCGTCAGTCACCACGATGATTGCTTTTGCCAGCCTGATGCTGTCGCCCTCGGAACTGATCACCGGTATGGGGATGGCGGGGACGCTGTCGGTGCTGGTGGCGGTGGTGGTGGTGCTTCTGGTGCATCCGCTGTTTTTTGTGACCTTGGACCACCTGTTCGGGCTGGAGCGTATTTTTGGCGACAATCGCGGCAAGCCCGGGCGGTTTACCCGCCTGGCTGTGCTGCCGGATCTGGCACGTTTTGCGCCCCGCGCGGTGGCTTCTGCGGGTGTACTGGTACTGCTGCTGGCGGTGGCGGGCTACAGCACGATAACGCCGCGCCATTCGATCTATGACAATATGTCCGAAGACGATTCGGTGATGGTTGCGATCGCGCAGATTGAAGACAAGCTGGGCCCGTTCGGATCCCTAAAAATGGCGCTGCCGCTGTCGGGACTGGGGGCAGAGAGCGTGGCGGAGCTGAAAAAGCTGCACGAACGTATCGGCCAGTTGGCAGAGCGGCAGGTGTTTTCGCTGGCCACCCTTTCGGACCGGCTGGCGGCGGAGGCGGCGGCGGGGCAGGGGGCGCAAGTTGGGCTGGAACAGAGCCTTAGTCAGATGCCGGAGGCGCTGCGGGCGAAACTGATATCAGAGGATGCGAAGCATGCGATCCTGACCATCCCGTATAACTATCAGAATGCAGTGCTGACGCGAGCGTTTGTGAGCCGGCTGGAGCAGCGCATTGCCGCTGATCCGATGTTAGTTGCGGCCGGGGTCGGGCCGCTCACCGGCATCGAAACCGTGTCGGCATTCATCAGTAAAGAGATGCTGTTAAGCCTCAACCGCAGTTTTTTGATGGCTCTGGGCGCCTCGGGCATTCTGATCGCGCTCTGGCTACGCTCACCGCTGATCGGCGTGGTGGCATTGATCCCCAATGTGTTGCCAGTGGCGCTGGTCGGGGCCTGGCTGGCGCTGTCGGGGCGCGGGCTTGAATTTTCCAGTGGCATCGCGATGACGGTGGCCTTTGGCCTGGCGATTGATGACACGGTGCATGTGCTGAACCGGATCCGGCTGAACAATGGCGTGCGCATCCGGCTGCGCGCCGCCCTGATCGACCGCTCGATGCGGGAGGTGGCGCCGGCGCTGACCATCAGTTCGGCAGTGATGACGCTGGGCATGAGTGGCACATTGTTCGCGGTGCTGCCCTCGGTGGCCTATTTTGGCATGCTGAGCATCGCAGTTTTTGTGCTGGCGCTGGTGGCGGATATGCTGGTTCTGCCGGCCTGCCTGTCGGTGCTGGCCTCGTGGCAGCAGGCGCGGCACGCCCGGGGCAGGGAAGGGGGCCCGCGATGAGAGGGGTATTTTTACGGACCGTGGTGTTGCTGAGTGCGTTGATGCTGGTAGCGCCGCAGGCCCGGGCGCAACAGATTTCCTTTTTTGATATTGACGGCACCTGGAAGGGGCGTGGCTGGATTGCGCGCTCGTATGACAGTGCGAAAGAGCGCGGCAGTTGCCGCCTCAAAGTGCGCACGCTGGTGGCGGGAGAGGATATCCAGCTCGAGGGGCGCTGTGCCTCGGCGCGGGGCGGCACCCGGCTGTTGATCCGTATTGGCCGCAGGAAAGACGGCAGCCTGGCAGCGCAGGTGGCGCTGCCCAAACAGGGGCTTTATCGCAACTACAGCGGCCGGCTGGTGCCACAGGGCCTGCAGCTGAATTCGGACGCGGATCGGGTGGAAAATGGGATTTCGTTGAAATCTCAGTTGGATATCCGGTTTGAGGGGCTGGCGATGTTTGCACTGAGCGAGACCGTGAGCGCTGAGGATCAGTCAGAGCCCAGGCAAGTACTGGACATGGTTTTTCAGAAAGACCAGGTGCAATAGTTTGGCTTCTGTCGTGTGGCGGGGCCCGTTTGGTTGTCAAAATTGAATGGTCCTGAAGAGGGCTGCGTTTGGGCTTATAATGATAGTTATGTAATGATTTCCACCTGTCCACCTGTCCACCTCTGAATACTGTTGTGGCTGGATCTCCGGCTAAGCAACCAGGCAAGTGGCCGATTTGTACGAGTTTCGGCTCCAAATGGTCCGGCATGATCGCGCCTTGTCGCCCGCAACCGATGTATTGGGTGCTACGGCGCCAGTTGAATGAAGGTGGCAGTGGCCAGGCGCCTGGTCCGGCAGGTTTTTAGCGCCCGGGACGCATATTACCAGTTGCGCCCGGGGGGCTGAAAAATTATCTATAATTATGACCGCAAAAGCAACCAGCACCATCTCGGACCAGATCCTGCAGAGCCTGACCGACCAGATCATCAGTGGTCAGTTGCCGCCGGAGGAAAAGCTGCGCCAGGACCATATCGCGCGCGCGTTTCACACCAGCCATGTGCCGGTGCGGGAGGCTTTGCTGCGGCTGGAGGCCCGCGGCCTTGCGATCAGCCTGCCGCGCCGGGGCGTGCGGGTGGCGCCGTTTGATCCGGGTGACATTTTTGAGATCAAAACCATGCGGCTGGCACTGGAGCCGGTGGCGCTGCTGCATGCCATCCCGCTGACCAGTGCCGGCGATCTGCAACGGGCCCGCGAGGCGCAGGCGGCCTGTGACCAGGCCGGCGATCTGCATGCATGGGAACGGGCCAACCGCCGGTTTCATACTGCGATTGTGGCGCCCTGTGGCATGGGACATTTGCTGGCGTCGATTGAAAACCTGCAGAACCTGGGTGCGCGCCATTTGCTGGCGACCTGGCGCTCTGACTGGGAAGGGCGCACCGACCGGGACCACAGCGCCATTGTGAATGCGATTGCGCGCAAAGACAGCGACACTGCGGTGGCGGTGTTAAAGCGGCATTTACAGCGTCTGCATTAAGCGCGTTATGACGTCGTTTTCTGGGCGATGATGTATACCGGCGCGTAAGTCAGGTGAATTTTCTGATCCGGACCGGTGAAGCGGCGGGCGTATTCAGCTTCAAAAGCGGTCAGTGTGCTGCGGGTCCAGTTTTGCTGGCTGTTGCCGTTGACGCCGGTATTGCGCAGATGCACCAGCATGTCGCGCACAGTGGCAAAGCGGGCGCTCTGCCGGGTCAGGGCGATATGGCGGGGCTCCAGACCCTCTGGCAGCATGTCGCGCCAGGTGTCGGCGTTAAAATAGCTCATTTGGGCGGGATCAGAGCCAAAATCTTGCAACTCGTAAAACTGACCGGGTCCAAAACTGCTGAGCACCAGCCAGCCGCCGGGCGCCAGATGTTCGCTGAGGCGATTGAGCAGGGCGGGTGTGTCACTGACCCATTGAATGGCAGAGGCCGAAGCGATCAGGTCGCAGTTTTGGGGCAGATCCACGGTTTCTACGGCGCCGGGCAAAAAGGTCCAGGCGCCGTTGCTGGTATTAAAATACGGCGCCACATGGGGTTCGCATTCCGCCACCAGATCATTCAGCGTCCAGTGCTCCACAGAAAACTGCCGGGTCAGCTCACGGGTCAGAAAGCCGGTGCCGCAGCCGAATTCAAAGGCACGCCGGAAACGGGTCTCGCCCACAAGTGACTTGAACTTTGCAGCAAGATCCGTGGCGATCCGGGCCTGGACATGGGCGTTGTCATTGTAACTTTGAAAACCGCGGCAAAAGCTTTGCTGAATGCGGCTTTGGGTGTCGGGATGGGTCTGTTGCGCCGCGCTCATGCCAGCACCTCGTGCCAGCCGGACCAGGTTGAAAACGGAACATGTGCGGCGTCTGGCAGCAGGGTTGCATTGGGCCAGGCGCGGTGCATATTGGCGGCGGAAAAAATGCGGTCCTGACCGCTGATCCAGACCCTGTCCCAGCTTATATTGCTATTGGCGCTGCCGCGCGCCTGGATCGCAATCAGTTCGGCGCGACGGGCGGGCAAGTCGATAGGGTGCGGCGACTGTGGCGCGTTAAAGCAGCGCGCCAGGAAGGTCTGAAAACTGTCCTGCGACAGGGTGTCGATGGTTTTTTGCAGGATTTTGGGGGCGATGCCGGTCAGGCGGTCGACGGGTGTCATGCTGCCGTTAAGCGCGACCTTGCGGGTAAACGGGTCGTGGTGATCCTGCTGCCAGTGGCCATAAGCGGCGACGCCAAAGGACCAGGCCACAAGGCTGCGACTGTCATAGGCGCTGATGTCGGGCAGATCATACTCAAGGGTGCTGTAATCGCTCAGATACAGCAGGTCGGCGCTGGTAGTGAGATGCGAAAACACTTCGGGGCCGATGGCCCAGCCGCCAAAAACCACAATCAGTTCCGTCGCGCCGCTCTGGCGCTTTAACCAGCGCTGTTGCACCTCAAAGCTCCCCGGCGAGGTGGCGCATGGCACCGGTGATTTTTGTGAGCTGTTCCGGCGTGGTGACGAAGGGCGGCATGCAATAGATATGGCGGCCAAAGGGGCGCAGCCAAACGCCGAGCTCTTTGCACAGGGGGTGGGCCTGATCGGCGCTGACCTGGTGATTCATCTCAATAACGCCGATGGCGCCCAGCACCCGCACGTCATGCACCTGCGGCAGGTCGCGCAACGGGGCGAGTTCTGCACTCAGTTGTGTCTCGATCGCCTGCACATTTTGCTGCCATGGGGTGGTGGCCAGCAGGTCAAGACTGGCGCAGGCGGCGGCGCAGGCCAGCGGGTTGCCCATAAACGTCGGGCCGTGCATGAACACGCCCGGACTACCGTCCCCAATGGCACGGGCGACCTTGTCTGAGGTCAGGGTGGCGGCAAAAGACATGGTGCCGCCAGTGATGGCTTTGCCGAGGCACATGATGTCAGGCTCAATCCGGCAGTGGTCGGTGGCAAACATCTTGCCGGTGCGGCCCAGACCGGTGGCGATCTCATCAAAGATCAGCAGCACGCCATACGCGTCGCACATTTCGCGCGCCTGGTTCAGGTATTCCGGGTGGTAAAAATACATACCACCGGCGCCCTGCACCAACGGTTCCAGAATAAAGGCGGCGATGGTTTTATGGTGTTTCTCAAGGATCTGTTGCAGATCACCGAGGCCGTTTTCGTCGGCATCATCAGACCAGGTATCGCTGAGGCGCAGCGGTGGTTTTGGGGCAAAATGCTGGATGCTGAGCGCGTTCTGGAACAGGTGGTGCATGCCGGTGACCGGGTCACAGACGCTCATCGCTTTCCAGGTGTCGCCGTGATAGCCGGAGCGCACGGTGACAAACTGGGTTTTGTCAGGGCGGCCCACAGAGTGTTGATATTGCACCGCCATTTTCATCGCCACTTCCACCGCAACCGAGCCGGAATCGCAGTAAAAAATGCGTTGCATTGAGGGTGGTGTGATCGCCAGCAGCTTTTGCCCCAGCGCAATGGCCGGGTCATGGGTCAGCCCGCCAAACATCACATGTGACATGCGGTCGGCCTGATCTTTGATCGCCTGGATGATTTTGGGCTGGCCGTAGCCGTGGATGGTGCTCCACCAGGACGACATCGCGTCAATCATCTGGCTGCCGTCCTCCAGCGTCAGGGTGATGCCGTCAGCAGAGGCCACCCGGTAGGTGGGGCCCGGTTTGGTGACGCTGGTATAGGGGTGCCACAGGTGATTGGCGTCAAACTCTTCGGGGGTCATTGCAGCGCCTCCAGGTCAAAACCGGCGGCAAATGCGCGGCGCAGTGTTTCGGGGGTCAGGGTGTTGATGAGCGGCAACCGCCCGAGGTGACGGGTCTGACCCATGTGGCAGATGCTGCGTTCGACCTCGGGTTCCGCATCGCCAATGAAGGCTACGCCCAGCACCGGGCAGCCGGCATGGCGCAAAGCCTGCAGCGAGAGAAGCGTGTGATTGATGGTGCCCAGCTGGGTGCGGGCGCAGAGGATGACCGGCACCTGCCAGCGGGCGAAAACGTCCAGGAACAGGCTGTTATCGCTGAGCGGCACCATCACGCCGCCTGCACCTTCAACCACCAGCGGGCCGTCATGCGGCGGAATATCCATAGTCGCGGCGTCGATTTCGCGCCCCTCAGCTGCGGCGGATATGTGCGGCGAGGCCGGCATGTGCAGCCTGTAAGTCTCAGGCAGCACCGGCTGGCCCGAGAGACGCGCCACCACCTCGCTGTCGGTTTCCTCGGCAAGCCCGGCCTGGACCGGTTTCCAATAATGGGCACCCAGCGCCTGGGTCAACCCGGCGGCAAAAATGGTTTTTCCAATGCCGGTGTCGGTGCCGGTGACGATGAATGCATCAGCCATTTTGGTGATTTTCCAGTTCCTCAGACAGGGCAGCGAACATCTGGCTGACCTGCTCAGGCGAGGTGTTCAGGGTGATTGAAATGCGCAGCCGGGCGGTTTTGCGTGGCACGGTGGGCGGGCGGATGCCGCGAATGTCAAAGCCGCGCTGTTGCAGGCGCGTGGCAATCGCCATGGTGAGTTTGTCCGCGCCGATGATCATCGGGATGATCTGGGACTGTGGCCTGGGCAGGCCACAGGTTTCCACCGCTTCACGGGCGGCATGGGCCAGATGTTGTGCGAGCGCGGCGCTCGGCGACGGAGCCTGTTGCAGCGTGTTGAGCGCGGTGCGCACCAGGGCGGCGTTCAGTGGTGACGGCGCGGTGGCAAAAATAAAGCCGCGCGCCCGGTTGATCAGCGTCTCAATCAGCGGGGCGGCACCACAGACCAGCGCGCCGGAAACACCAAGCGCCTTGCCGCAAGTGTGCAGAGTCAGGATATCGGCCTGGTCTTCATACGCGTGCAATAGTCCGCGCCCGTGGGTGCCAAAGACGCCGGTGGCATGGGCTTCATCGCCGACCAGGATAGCGTCATGGCGTTGTGCCAGCGCCACCAGATCGGCAACGGGCGCCAGGTCGCCGTCCATGCTGTAGACCGTTTCAAACGCCAGCCAGATCCGGCCAGTGCCGCCCTGCGCGCGCCAGTCGCGGACCAGCTTTTCGGCGTGGGTGACATCATTATGGGCGAAAGCGGCGATCTCGGCGCGCCCCAGCCGCATGCCGTCATGGGCGCTGGCGTGAATAAGCGCATCATGCAGCACCAGGTCGCCGTGTCGCGGCAGGCTGGCGAAAATCGCGGTATTGGCGACAAAACCGCCGCCAAAGAACAGCGCTTTTTCGGTGCTAAAAAAGGCGGCGGCCTCAAGCTCCAGCGCTTCATGCTCCGGATCATTGCCGCGCAGCAGCCGCGAGGCCCCTGCCCCGGGCGCCACGCCACGTTCCAGTGCGGCGTGGGCGGCCTGGCGCAGCAGATCAGACCCGGCGAGGCCAAGGTAATCGTTGGAAGCAAAATCGAGCCCGGCGCGTGGCGCCAGGCTGCGGTAACGGCCGCGGGCCTGCAACGCGTTCAGCGCTGCATTATGCGCCGCAAAACCGCTCATCTGCTGCCGTCACATCCCACAGCCATAGCGGTGATGCCGAGGCGTTTAAACAGGGCGGCGTCCTGGTCCTCTTCGGGGTTGTCTGCGGTCAGAAGCGTGTCGCCGACAAAAATCGAATTGGCACCGGCAAAGAAACACATCGCCTGCATTTCATCGCTCATCCCGGTGCGGCCGGCCGACAGGCGGACATGGGTCTTGGGCATCAGGATGCGCGCCAGAGCGATGGTGCGGACAAATTCGATCGGATCCAGCGGTTCAACTTTGGCCAGCGGGGTATCGGCCATCGGGATCAGCATATTCACCGGCACGCTTTCAGGATGGCTGGACAGTGTGGCGAGCGTCAGCAGCATATCGACCCGGTCCATCTGTTGCTCGCCCATGCCAACAATGCCACCGGCGCAGACTTTGATGCCGGCATTGCGCACCCGCTCCAGCGTGTCGATCCGGTCGGCAAATGTACGGGTGGTGATGATCTCGGAATAATAGCGCTCGGAGGTGTCGATATTGTGGTTGTAATAGTCGAGCCCGGCGGTTTTGAGCCGCAGCACCTGGTCGTCTTCCAGCATGCCGAGTGTCATGCAGGTTTCCATGCCGAGCTCTTTGACGCCCTCGACCATGGCTTCCAGCGCAACCATGTCGCGGTCTTTGGGCGAGCGCCAGGCCGCGCCCATGCAATAACGGGTGGCACCGGCCTCTTTGGCTTTGCGAGCCTCTGCGAGCACCCGTTCCACTTCGATCAGTTTGCTGGCCGAAAGTTTGGCGCCGTTGCGGGCGGACTGGCTGCAATAGGCGCAATCCTCGGCACAGCCGCCGGTTTTGATGCTGAGCAATTTGCTGCGCTGCACCTGATTGGGGTCAAAATACTGGCGGTGCACCGTATGGGCCTGGAACAGCAGATCGTTCAGAGGCTGGCGGTAGAGCGCATCGGCCTCTTCGCGGGTCCAGTCGGTGCGTATGGTCTGACCGTTTTCCATCGGTGGCGTCCTTCTGTCTGGGCGGCAGCAAGAAACGGGCCAGTGACAGCCCGCCATTTTATAGATTAAATAAAGGGGAGAGGCGGGGCTTGTCAAACTATTATAGATAGTTTGCCCGGAGCCATGGTGCGGCGGCGGTTCTGCGCCAGGATCTGCCCCGGATCAGACGATTTTCAGCGCGTCACGATAGACCTGGGAAACGGATTTCCACGGTGCTGGCACCTGCCGCGCCAACCGCGGGTCAGGGGACCACACTTCTCCTGCAGAGGCCCCGTCGGAAACCGGCGCAGCCCTGCCGTTCGCTGCGCCAGCGGTGACCCGGTTCAGGCCGGCAACGATGTCATCCGGGTTGCAGACCGGAGCGCCCTGAATTTTCTGTTGCCGGCGGACAAAATTCGCTGCCTCCAGCAGGCTGGCGGGCGTGCCGGCGTCAAACCAGGCACAACTGGCGTCCAGTGTCTCCACCCGCAGATGCTGCTGCGGCAGATAGCTGTTTAAAAGCGTAGAGATTTCGAGTTCACCGCGGGCGGAAGGGCGCAGGTTGCGCGCCCGGGCTGGCGCGGTTTCATCCAGGAAATAAAGCCCGGTCACCGCCAGGTCAGAGGGGGGCTTCGCTGGTTTTTCTATGATGCCGGTGACCTGTCCCCAGGCGTCATTCTGGACCACACCATAGCGTTGCGGATCGGGAACATGGCAGGCAAAGACTGTGGCACCGTGTTTGTGTTCATCAGCCTGCGCCAGCAAGTTCTGCATACCGGCGCCGTGAAATATATTGTCCCCCAGGATCAGGGCGGAAGCCGCGCCGGCCAGAAACCGTTCGGCCAGAATATACCCCTGGGCGACGCCTTCTGGTGCAGGCTGGACGATATAAGCCAGCCGGATCCCCCATTGGCTGCCATCGCCAAGCAGACGCCGGAACTGCGGCTGGTCCCGCGGCGTGGTGATGAGGGCAATGTCGCGGATGCCCGCGAGCAAAAGCACCGACAGAGGGTAGTAGATCATCGGTTTGTCAAACACCGGCAGCAGTTGTTTTGACACTGCGATTGTATTGGGAAGCAGCCGGCGCCCGGTGCCTCCGGCCAGAATGATGCCTTTTCTGGAGCCCATAACAAACCTCCCGACAACGCTGAAACAAAGCGGCGGATGGCCCTGTGGGCTGCCATGCCGACCGTCAGTACAAATGTACATTTACCAATTGTTATCCATAAAACACCAAATAGTTTACCAAACGGTTTAGGCAGGGGCAAACCGGGAACATATCCTGTAAGTGCGTGTAACCCTGATGTGAAAATCCGCTTGTAACGGAAAGGCACGCGTCGCTGGGCTGCAGATTTCAGGGCGCAGGCCCCGCGACTCACTGTGGCAACGCGCCGGTCCTCTGCGGGGGCAGCAGGGTATTTTCGTAGTGGTTGAGCGCGGCCTCAATGTTTTCAAAGAAGTGCAGCCGGCCATCTTCCAGCACCGCGCCGCAGTCGCAGATCCGCCGCAGCAGGCCCATGGAATGGCTGACAACAACCGCGCCGCTGTGCTCCAGGCGCTGGCGGAGCAGGGTTTCACTTTTGCGCCGGAAAGCCAGGTCGCCGACCGAGGTGATTTCATCAACCAGATAAGTGTCAAAGCGGATGCCCATCGACATGGCAAAGGCCAGCCGGGATTTCATACCGGAGGAATATTGCCGGACCGGCTGCTCAAACTGCGCCTCCAGTTCAGAAAAGTCGCGGGCAAAGTCCACCAGAGCAGCGGTTTCGACCCCGTAGATCCGCGCCACAAAACGTACGTTCTGCGCCCCGGTCAGATCCGGGTGAAAACTGCCCATAAACCCCACCGGCCAGGACACCTGCCCGGCGACATGAATGCGGCCCTGATCCGGACGCAGCGTGCCGGCAATCAACCGCAGCAGGCTGGATTTTCCGGCGCCGTTGCGGCCCAGCAGCGCCATGGAGCGCCCGCGCGGGATTCCGAGCGTGATGCGGTCTGCAATCAGCTTGCGCCCCACAGGCAGGGCGAAAGATTTGCTGACGTTTTCAAAGCGCAGCATGTTCATCGCCGGTCTCTCAGGCTGTAAAAGATCAGGACACCGCAGCTCCAGAGGCCGGCAAGAAAGAACGCCATCACCAGCAGTGTGGTCGCGCGGCGGGGGTATTGGGCAGTTTCGGCCAGGGTTGGTTGAATATAGGCCGCCAGATAACGGCTTTGCCGGCGGGCTTCGGCCTGAGCCAGATCATAAGCTGCGCGGGCGGTGATCCAGGCCCGCTCGGAAAAATCCAGATCGGCCTGCAGGGCTTCAAACTGACCGACAATATCGGCATAGGAGGTTTGTTGCGGGCCGGAACCGGTGCCCAGGCTCTGACGTTCGGCGTCAATGCGCGCTTTGATCACGACGATTTTGCGCCGCCCCTGCCGCAGCCGCGGATCACTCTGCCGGGTTGTTTCCGTCAGCAGATCCAGATCTATCAGCGCCGTGGCCAGCTGTGATTGCAACCGGTTCAGAAGCCCCATCTGCCCCTGCAGATCGGCAATGGGATCGATGATGCGCTGTTCCCGGCGATATTGCTGCAGCCGGTTGCGCGCGGTGCGCATTGTTTGCGCCGCCTGGTCCAGTTCCTCAGAGGCAAACCGGGTGCTGTCCTGCTGTGCCGCAAGCGACAGCGCGTTGATCATTGCATCTGATTGTTCCAGCACTGCGGTGGTGATTGTCCGCGCGTCACTGGCGGTGAAGGCACGCGCCTGCAGCTCAATCAGTCCGGTGGCAGAGTCATAAGACAGCCGCGTCATGCGGGACCAGTGCAGCATCAGCTCCTCGATCGGGCTGCCCTGGGCCAGGGAGAATACCGGGTCATTCTGCGCCTTGCCATAGAGTTGCCGCAGGCCGATCTGGCGGTCGAGCCCGGCTACCAGCGCCTGGGACTGGATGAATTCATAAAGGATGTCGCTGTCAGACGAAGAGAGCCCGGAGAACTGGCCAAGGCTGCCAAGCATATCCACCGGGGCAGAGATCTCCTCGCGGCGGACAGTGAAAGCAACGGTGGAGACAAATTGATCTGCGGCCCGGGCGTAGAGATAGGTGGCGCTGATCAGCAGCGGCAATGCCACCAGCAGCAAAAACGAACAGAGCTGCGCCCGGTTGCGCGATTTTGCGGCTGCAGGTTCAGGGGTGGCGACGGCGCTGCCCGCGACGGGGGTGAGCACAGGAAAATAGTCCTGAACCTCAAGCAATTTCTGCTGTCGAAGCCGCGCCAGACGCCGCCTTCGCCGCAGCACGACCTGGGGGATTTGATTTTTTGTTCGTGGTTTGTTCAAAATCTCCGACACGGTAAACCGCCTCTTAACTATGATAGGAGACAGTTTTCACACGCATTGGTTTCGCAGTCGTTAATCATATTGGCAAAAATAAGGCCTCCCTTATGTCCCTCGCCGCCCCGTTGACCCCGCGCCGGAATTTCGCATTTGCCCGCACCCCCGGCGCCTTGATCCTGCGCGAAATGGCCACAAGCTATGGGCGCTCTCACGGCGGCTATCTCTGGGCGGTGCTGGAGCCGGTTGCCGCCGTCGCCCTGCTCAGCACACTGTTCTCGCTGGTCTTGCGCAGCCCGGCGCTTGGCACGAATTTCGCGTTTTTCTATGCCACAGGCTTTTTGCCATTTGCTGCATATATGGCGGTCAGCCAGCAGGTCGCCAGCGCGCTGCGGTTTTCCAGACCCTTGCTTGAATACCCGGCGGTCTGTGTGCTTGACGCGTTATGCGCCAGGTTTTTGCTGGCGGCGCTGACGCAGAGCATCGTTGCCGCCACAGTTCTTCTGGGCATCATCCTGATTTATGAGCTGAACCCGGTGCTGCACTGGGCTGCAGTGGCGCAGTCGTTTGTTCTCGCCCTTGCCCTGGGGCTGGCTGTGGGGGTGCTGAATTGTTTTCTGATGACGCGGTTTCCGGTCTGGGAGCGGGTCTGGGCGGTGGCCAACCGGCCGTTGTTTTTAGTGTCCGCGATCCTGTACCTGCCCGAGGCCCTGCCTGGCGCCTATCGCGGCTATATAATGATCAACCCGCTGTCCCATATTACCAGCCTGATGCGGCAAGGGTTCTACCCGGGCTATGACGCAGTGTTGGTCCGGCCCGGATATGTGCTTGGCCTGGCTTTAGTGCTGTTTCTCCTGGGTCTGATTGGCCTGAATTCGCGCCGCAAAGAAATCATTTTTCAATGATTGTTTCTTATTTTGAAACAAAGGGCGCCAGGACAGGTGTCGCGCTGCCAACAGGGAGGCCGGGTCTTTGAATTTGCCATCAGTCCAACGCCTGAAGACCGCGCTTTCGTTGTTGTTCCCGTCGCGCGCGCATCGCGGTTATGCCCGTCAGATCCGCGACAGCGGGCTGTTTGACCGGCGGTTTTACGTGACCAGTAATCCGGCGCTGCATCCGATTGTTCAGTGGTTGCCGATCCGCCATTTTGTCCTGCGCGGTGAGGCGACAGGCCTGTGGCCGAACGCAGGGTTCTCCCCAGCGGCCTATCTGCGTCACAATCCGGACCTGCATGGCAAAGTGAGCGCGCCGTTTTCTCATTTTATCCGCAGTGGCCGGCTTGAGCAGCGGCTGACGCTTGATCTCCCTGCTGCTTGCGAAACCAATACGCCCGTACCCAGGATCAGACCCGGTGACCGCCCGTCACCACAGGCGCGATTTGCGGTGGTGGTCCATATCTACTACCCGGAGCTGTGGTCGGAGTTTGCCAGCCGGTTGCGGGACCAGGAGATCGGCTTTGATCTTTTCGTGACGATTGTTGGGGGCTCAGAGGGGGCCTCCGGGCTGCAACACGACATTCTGGCGGCGTTTCCGCAGGCCCGGGTCTGGAAAGTGCCCAACCGGGGGCGTGATATTCTGCCCTTCCTTCATGTGGTGAATTCCGGAGTGCTGAACGGCTATGAAGCCGTGTGTAAACTGCACAGTAAAAAATCACCGCATCGCAGCGACGGGGAGCTGTGGCGCCGGCACCTGATTCGCGGGCTGCTTGGACCCGGAGCACAGACACGGGCGCGGCTGGAACATTTCCTGGCCGATGCCCGGGCGGCGTTCTGGGTTGCCGATGGTCAGATCTACCGGGGGCAGCACTGGTGGGGAACAAACCGTGATCAGACCCGGGCATTTCTGCGCCGGGTTGAAATTGAGGGCGAGACAGATCCGCTGCAATTTGCGGCGGGCTCAATGTACTGGATGAAACCGCTGATGCTGGACATGCTGCGGGGTATGCGCCTGTCGGAGGTTGATTTTCAGCCGGAACAGGGGCAGACGGACGGCACCAGCGCCCATGCGATTGAGCGCGCCACTGGCGCCCTGGCGTACGCGGCGGGTCAGCGTATCGTTCAGGCCAGCACGCTGGATCAGCGCAGGACCGCCGCCAGGCCGGCGCGCCCGACCTATACCACGGCCTTTTACCTGCCCCAGTTTCATCCGACGGCTGAAAACGACCGCTGGTGGGGCAAAGGCTTTACCGAATGGCGTGGGGTAAGCCAGGCTCGGCCGGTCTATCCTGGGCACGGGCAACCGGCCTTGCCGGCGGATCTGGGGTTTTATGACTTGCGGCTGAGTGAAAACCTGGCGGCGCAGCGCGTACTGGCCCGACGTGCAGGAATTGACGCTTTTTGTGTCTATCACTATTGGTTTGACGGCAAACGCATGTTGCAGCAGCCGCTTGATGTGGTGCTGGGCAATGCGGAGCTGGAGTTCCCGTTTTACCTGTGCTGGGCCAATGAATCCTGGCGACGGAACTGGGATGGCCTGTCTGGCGAAGTGCTGATTTCCCAAAGTTACCGTCCAGGATTTGCCCGGGATCTGGCGCAGGATGTGCTGCGCTATTTCCGCGATCCGCGCTATCAGCGTCCGGACGGGACACGCCCGCGATTTGTGATTTACCGCCCGGAAGACATGCCCGACCCGGCCAGCGCTGTTGCGGAGATGCGCCAGCACTGGCGGGACGCGGGCATCGGCGAAGTGGAGCTTGGCGCGGTGTTGTTTCACATATCAGGACCCGAAAAATTCGCAGAGGATCTGTTCGACTTTTATGTCGAAATGCCGCCACACGGCCTGGTCGGGGCAGACGATTATCTTGTCGGAGGATCTGCGGGAAACCGCGCCGGCCTGGCGGTTACGCCAGGGTTTGACGGGGTGATCTATGATTACAGGGCGGTGGCAAAAAACAGCCTCCGGCCCGGTTATGTCGCTGGCCTGCCCCAAAACACCATCGCTGGTATCATGCCCGGCTGGGACAACAGCGCCCGGCGGGACACGTCGGCGCATATCGCCTGGGGCGGCAACCCGGCGCAGTTTCGCCGCTGGCTGGGAGAGCTTTGTGCCGGGCGTCTGCCGGCGTCCTATCGTGGCGAGCTGTTTGTGAACGCCTGGAATGAATGGGCTGAAAAGGCGATGCTGGAACCCTGTCTGCAATATGGCGATGCCAATCTGCGCAGTCTTGCCAAATTTACCGGCGGCGCGGATCGCGGTGGGCGAGACGGCGGCCAGCACAGCAGCGACGCGAACATTTTGCACCAGCCTTTGCGGCAGGAGGGGCCATAAATGTCCCGGATCATTCTGCATATCGGCACCCATAAAACCGCGACAACCCACATTCAGGATCTGTTTTTTCACAACCGGAAACTGCTGGCGCGCCACGGTATCATCTACCCGAGAATCGGGGTCATGCGCGCACATCACGGGCTGGCCAGCGGCTGGATCAAACTGCCGGAGCGCTATCGGTTGCGCAATCCGCAGGGCGCCTGGACCCGTATTGTAAAAACCTGGGCGGCAACGGACAAAACGATCTTTATATCCAGCGAAGAATTTTCCCGCCTGTACCCTGCCCGGGTGAACATGGCGCAGCTGCGCGATATCGTGAGCGGATTTGACGACATTACCGTGTTGTGTTGCCTGCGCAATCAGGCGGGGTTTCTGCAATCGGTCTATCAACAAATTTCGGATGAGCGCAATCCGGGGCGCTGGCCGCAGTTTTTAAACCAGGCGCTGGAGCGGCGTGTGGTCGACGGGCTGAGCCTTGACTACAACCTGCTTTATGATCATTTGCGTACCGGCTTTGCGCCGGGGGAAATTCAGCTGGTGAGCTATGACCTTGCGCGGAGTTCTGCTGGTGGCATCGTGCAGAACCTGATCGAGACGCTTGATCTGCCGGTGCAGAGCACAGAACTGGTGGCCTGTGGCCCTGACCGGGCCAATGTATCGCCGCCGCCGCTGGCGTCGCTGGTGGCCAATGTGATTGCCGCCCCTGGGGTGGCACAGCCGGCGCTGGTTGCACGGGTTCTCCGCCAGATTGAACAGAGTGTGCCGGAGGCCGGGTCCGCGACGCTGTTCAGCCGGGCAGAACTGGCACAGCTGCGCCGGACTGTGCGGCCGTGGAACCGAAGGCTGCATGCGCGGGTGTCAGACGGGTTTGAGTTCGGGCCGATGCCAGGTCCTGGTCCCCGTATTTTCCGCGGCCGGCTGGAGACGCAGTTCTGGATGGATCTGTGCCGCGATCTGGCTTTGGCACCGGGGTGAGGAGGCGGATTTGGCCAGGGTAATCCTGCATATCGGAGCCCATAAAACCGGCACCAGCTTTTTGCAACGGTGCCTGTTTCAAAACCGGGCGCTGCTCGAGCACCATCAGATCTATTACCCGGACATCGGGCCCAATCCGGCGCATCATATCCTGGCCGCGCCCTGGATCGATTTGCCTGAAGTGCCGGCCAGCTGGTTTGCGCAGGGCGGGGCAGACGGCATATGGGACCGGCTGACCCGCGACTATTGCCACCGTCCCGGCACCGTCTTTCTGTCGGCGGAAGTATTCTCGCGGGCGGAGTTGCAGCGGGTGGATATGGCGCAATTGCGTGACCGGCTTGCCCCGTTTGAGCAGGTGCGCATCCTCTATACCACCCGGCTGCAGCCAGCTTTGTTACAGTCGGTCTGGCTGCAGCGGGCCAGGTCAGGCAAAGCCCCGCCCTTTGAGCAGTTTCTGAACCATGCGCTGGAAAGCCATCTGGCCTCCGGGATCTGGCTGGATCACGGGCAGCTCTATTCCCATCTGCGTCTGGGGTTCTCGCCGGAGCAGATCACCTTCCTCAGTTATGAGGCCCTGTGCGCCGCGCCTGGCGGTGTTTTGGCTGGATTTCTGGCGCAGATGGGCTGTTCCCTGTTGCCGGAACAGTTGTCAAAGGTGCCGGACGGTGGCGCGAATATTTCTCCGAATCCGCTTGCGGCCTGGATCGCCTGGAACATTTTTGGCCCGGTGCCGCTGCCTGCAGCGGGCGTGTCTTCCATATCCGAGGCAATAAATTCCGGTGCCCCCGCGCCGGTGACACTGTATTCCAGAGCGGAATATGTTCAGGTCGCGCGCATTTTTACCCCACTGAATCACGCGCTTGACCGCAGGCTGCAGCAGACCCAGCCTGGCTTCAGCACTGGAAATATACCCGACAGCAGCGCGTTGAAATTCCGCGAGGATCTGAGCCTGCGGCACTGGGGCAATATTGCCTCGGCAATTTACCAGCGCCGGCACTGCTAATTCAGCACCGCCAATTGTAAATAAGAGTCACGGTTCTGCCTTTGTTCCGCAAGGCCCCGTTAACGTGCAGCCTGCATTCTCGGTTACGGGTGTGTGTAATCAGGTGGCCGGGTGATGGGTATTTTTTCCGTAATTCAGACGTTGTGGTCAACGGATGTGGCCACGGTCACACAATCGACGCGGGTGATAAGCGCCGCAGATGGCGGGCAGATCTGGCTGCATGATCCGGTGAACCAGGCGGTGAGCAGCGTGTCGCTGGATGCAGGACTGATCGGCTCCGGTGACATCAGCCATCAGTTTTTTGCAGCGGGCGAAAATCTGGCGCCGCTGATTTTTGACAATCGGCTGACCTCGATCGACACGACGCTTCTGGCGCAAATGCAGGGCCTGGCAGATCAGCCAGTGAGCGAACAGATATTTTTGGGCCGCAGCGGACTGGCCAGAGACGAGGTTTCAGCGATGGTGGTATCCGGTGGTAGCGGAGACACTCTGTTGCTGGCGCAAGAGAACGGCGCCGGAATTGCAGCCTATGACATCTCCGGGGCACTTTCCCTGTCGCCGAACGACACGATTGCGGACACGGCGGTGGACCTGCTGTCCGGTATCTCCGCAATGGCGGCGGTGGATATCGACGGCAAAACCCTGGTACTAGCGGCGTCGGCTGCGGAAAACGGCCTGAGCGTGCTGGAACTGGGACCCGGGGGCAGCCTGTCGGTGCTGAACAATCTGGGGCTTGCTGACAATCTGCCGGTAGCGCAGCCTTCCGCTATCACCACGCTGACAAACAGTGAAGGGGTCTTTGTGCTGCTGACCTCCCGCGTCAGTTCTTCGCTGACGGTGCTGAAGCTGGAAGCGGACGGGGCGCTTACCGTGACCGATCAGGTCAATGATGATCTGAACAGCCGCTTTGGCGGTGCGCGGGCGCTTGATTACGTGGTGGTCGGGGATCAGACATTTGTTGCGGCAGCTGGCACCGATGGCGGTATCTCGCTGTTTCAACTGCTGCCGGATGGCAGCCTGTTCCTGCGCGAAACGATCACAGACAGCGCCGGTACAGCACTTTGGAATGTCACCGGCCTGGAATTTGCGGGTGCTGGCGGGCGCGTCGAATTATTTGTGACCGCGACGGGAGACGGTGCTGGAATTACCCGGTTGTTGCTGGATTTATCATCGGTTGGCCAGACCTTTCGCGGCGAGTCGGGTGGCGGATCGGATGACGTCATCATGGCGGTCGCTTCCGGCGGCACTCTGAGCGGCGGAAACGGGGATGACATATTCAGCGACGGCACCGGGGTGGATGTATTCTGGGGCGGCAACGGGGCGGACAGTTTCATTTTCCATCCGGACGGGAACACCGATACTGTTGCTGATTTTGATCTGTCACGCGACCGTATCGATCTCTCTGCCTACGGGTTGGCGCATTCACTAAGTGCGATTGATTTTGTCACCACCAATACCGGAGCGCAACTGACACTTCAGGATGATACCCTGATCTTGTTAAGCGCCGACGGAAGCCCGATCCGTCTGGAGGATTTCACTGACCAGATGGTGTTCAACGCAGATCATGTGGTTCTGTCGACGCCACAATCCGGTTCCGGCCCTGACATATCGGGGGACGAAGGGAACAATATCCTGAGCGGCACCAGTGGCGCCGACACTATGTTTGGCTTTGGTGGCGATGACACATTTGAGGGCTCTGCCGGCAGCGATATGATTGACGGCGGCGCGGGGGTGGACATTGTCAGTTATGACCAGTCCTCAGACCCCATCTATGCCGATTTGCTGCTGAGCGGGGTGAACAGCGGTCCGGACGCCGTGGGCGACACTTTCATATTTATAGAAAACTTGCGCGGCAGTGCTGGCGCTGATGATCTGCGTGGGGACGGCGGTGCCAATATGATCGTTGGCGGGCTCGGCAATGACTTTATTATGGGGCGCGACGGGGACGACAATCTGATCGGCAGCCGCGGCAACGACATTCTGAGTGGTGGCAACGGGGCTGATGTGCTCAACGGTGGCATTGGCAATGACCGGCTTGTGGCCGGGGCGGGCAATGACCGGCTAGTCGGCGCGCAGGGCGATGACACGTTGATTGGCAGTTCTGGCAACAACAGTCTGATCGCCGGGGCGGGCGATGATACGATATATGACGGCACCGGTTCCAGCACTCTGAGCGGCGGCGACGGCGCTGACCGGCTGATCGGCAATTCCGGCAATGACCGTATTCTGGGCGATGGTGGCAATGACCGGCTGTCGGGTGGCAACGGCAACGACCGTCTGTCGGGCGGCACCGGCAATGATTATATGGTGGGGGGCAACGGCGCTGATATTTTTGTCTTTCAGAACAACAGCGGCAGCGACACGGTGGAAGATTTCACTCTCGGGCTGGACCGTCTGTTTATCGATGCTGCGCTTGTCGGCGGGGAAAGTGATGCCGGGGACCTGGTCCGTGATTATGGCCGCCTGTCGGGCAATAATGCGGTGTTGGATTTCGGTGCGGGCGACCAGATCACCCTGGTTGGAATGACCGACCTGGCGGCGCTGGTGGATGATATTCTGATCACCTGAACCGCGCATTTTGAGCCAGGCGGTTCAGATGAAAACCAGCGTGTCCGAAAGAGCGGTCAGATCGTCAAACCCCAGCAGGGTCAACACATCTCCGCCGCCAAAATCAAAGACCGTATCCGCACCTGAAAGACTGGCGTAATCGCTGACTACATTGACGGCGTAGGTTTCCCCTGAAGTGAGAGCCGCCTCAATAAACAGCCGGTCCAGCGTGATATCATAATCCTCGATCCGGTCGGCATCTCCGCCCACGCGGAAGATGAAAATGTCGCCGCCGCCTCCGCCCACCAGATAATCATTGCCCTGGTCTCCTGACAGCCGGTCGTTGCCGTTGCCACCCGACAGCCGGTCATTGCCCCAGGCGCCATAGATGCGGTCATTTCCACCGGACCCGATCAGACGGTCTGCGCCGGTGCCGCCGTATAAGACCCCATCCCCGGCCCCGTCATATATTGTGTCATTGCCTGCCCCCGAAACCAAAGTATTGTTCCCGGCATTCCCAATCAGTACATCCGCGCCAGCGCCGCCTGTCAGCCGGTCATCGCCGGCACCACCGATCAGGCGGTCGTTGCCATCGCCGCCAGACAAAACATCATCCCCGTCGCCGCCGGACAGGATGTCGTCGCCCTCCCCCCCGATCAGAATATCGGCGCCGCCGCGCCCCATGATGAAATCATCCCCAAAGCTGCCGTTCAGCATATTGTCATTGTGACTGCCGCGCAGATCATCGTCATAAGCGCTGCCGCGCAGGCCCTCGATGGCGATGAATATATCGCCCTCAGCCGCGCCCAGATTGCGCGCGGCAAGCAGAAGATCTGCGGTCACGGCAGCATCCGCGCTGGCATAATCGGCGGTGTCAAATCCGGCACCGCCATTCAGCGTGTCGGCACCACCCTGCCCGCTCAGCCAGTCGTCGCCGCGCATGCCCATCAGATAATTATCCGCTGCATTGCCGGCCAGAACGTCATCCCCGTCGCCAGTCACGATGTTCTCAATCGGTTGGCTGCGGTCCGCTGACAGGGTGAACCAGTCTTGTCCGGAGACAGTAATACGCCCAGCCGGGTTCAGATCCGCTGTGATATCGCCCGCGATGGCCGCCATGTTGATCCAGTCGCTGCCGCCGTCGGTGTCCGACAGGGTGGCGCGGGCCGCATCAACACCGCGCATTGTCAGAAAATCATCGGTATAGCTGTAGACCGTGTCGGCGCTGACAGATTTGCCGAGGAATTCAATGCTGGCCGCCTGCAACGTTCCGCTTTTGCCTGACAGCATGTCAGTGGCGCGCAGGGTCCAGCTGCCCTGGCTTTTCTGCCCCAGCGCCGCAGTGATACCAAAGGTCCAGCTGCCGTCATAGGCGCCGAGACCTTCCTTATCGCGCAAAACAAATGTCTGGCCGTCAGGGGAGATCAGTTCTAGCCGCAGATCACTGATGCGGGCATGAGACAGTTCGACACTGACATAGATATGTTCGATTTCAATGTTTGCGCTCATGTTGATCATCAGATCTGCGATGCCCGTTGAGGGGATCGCTTTGCTGGCACCACCTGAATTTGCCGACACAGTGAGCTGGTTGCTGCTGGTGGCGGCGCCCGGAGTGATCACACCCCAGACTTCCGCCATCCTCACCGCCGCAAAGGCGTCCACCATGCCAAAGCCATAGGAGGAATTAAAACTCATGCCACCGCCGTTCCAGTTCGCCGC
Source organism: Candidatus Halocynthiibacter alkanivorans (assembly GCF_003333265.1). Taxonomy (GTDB): domain Bacteria; phylum Pseudomonadota; class Alphaproteobacteria; order Rhodobacterales; family Rhodobacteraceae; genus Halocyntiibacter_A; species Halocyntiibacter_A alkanivorans. The sequence goes on along the minus strand of NZ_QOLB01000159.1, from coordinate 8,665 downwards.
ATCATTCACAAACCAGGCCTCGACCTCGTAGCCGCGCGCCGTGTCGCCATAGGCGGAGCCGGTATGTGCTGCAGATGTTGCCAGAATGTTCTGAACGTCGCGCCAGCCCAGTTGTGGGTTAGTGTCCAGCATCAGCGCAGCGACCCCTGTTACCACCGGCGTTGCCGCTGAGGTGCCGCCAAATCCGGAGGTATAACTGCCGCTGGCGTAGCCCGACGCACCGGTCATGTCGGTGGTGAAAGAGGCTGCCGGCGCGGTGAGCAGAATGTTGCTGCCCCAGTTGGAATAGCTCTTCGCCTCGCCGCTGGAATCGGTTGCCGCAACGGTGATGATTTCGCGCACGGTGTTCAGACCTTCGCCCTGCGCGTTGCCAATAATGCCGTCGCTGCGCAGCAGGGCGCTGTCGTTGGCATCATTTCCCGCCGCTTTTGTTACCACCGTTCCGAGGCCGCCGCGCCCGGTCTGAACCGCATATTGCAGCGCAATATGGTCGGCCTGCGAGCGGCTGCCCGCGCGGGTGACGTCGACAGAGGCGGAATAGTTGCCAAAACTGCCCCAACTGTTGTTGACCACGTCAAAATTCGACATGTAGCGCATGGCATCTGCATAGTCAGAAGCAGGTTTGTATTGCACCAGATTCAGGTAATCCACACTGGTCAGGCTGCTGCCCCAGGCCACGCCAATGATACCGGACCCGTTGTTTTCCGCGGCAATGATGCCGGCCACGGCAGTCCCGTGCGGGTCGCTGCCGCTGTCGGGCAGCCCGTCGTCAGCAAAACGCCGGTTATACTGCTGGCTGGCATCGTAATTGTCGTCGAGATCCGGATGGCTGTAGTCGATTCCGGTGTCATAGACGGCCACGGCGACGCCCTCACCGCTGTATTCATCCCAGAGCGTTTCAATATCGCCCAGAAGGGTGAACTGCCACTGGCTGCTATAGCGGGGATCTGTCGGCTGCATAGATCACAATCCTTGTTTCCGTAGGCAATTACAGTTTTCCAATCAGACAGGCTGCATAAAGTGCCGCCGTTCCAAGCCGGTCCTGGCGGCGGACACCGGATGTGTAGAGGTGATGCAGGCGGGAAATCAGCCCTCCGTTGCGGGCTTGGGAATAATTCATCAGGCTGCGTCTGGCCTCACTGTTAAACTGGTTAGCGGAGCGCATCAGCGCTTGCTGGTTCAGATTGTTCCAGCGGCGAAACCGCCCGTTCATCAGGTCGTTCAGGCGTTTTACTTTGGCTTTGATGCTACAGTTGGCGCCGCTCACATTGTGACGGTGCTGCCGGTAGAAAAGCACCGGCTCCGGGTCATAAATCACTGTTGCACCACAGCCGGTCATCAGCTGATACAACCACCAGTCATGAGACACGGCATCACCGGCACCGGCCAGAGCATGCTGCACAATTTCAAGTGCTGCCCGGTTCAGCACCATGGTATTGCCGCCGCCCAGATTCTGGACCAGGGCGTTCTGAAAGGACGGCGGCGCCTGAAACCGGCTGGACTCTCCTGTAGGTGTAAGGGTTGCGTCACAAACCGTTGTACGGGCGCAATACAGCGCTGGCAGGTCCTTGCCCACACGGTCCAGGGCGGCTTTGGCACGGGTCAGTTTTTGTGGAAACCAGACATCGTCCTGATCAGAAAGCGCCACCATCGACGCATCCCCGGGCGTGCTGCGCAACAGGTGAAAGAAATTTTGTACAAATCCCCGGCGCGGTCCGGAAACAAGCCGGACCTGTCCGGGCCGGTGGCTAAGGGCGAAGCTGTTTATGATCCCGGGGCCTGCATCAGCGGAGCCGTCATCAGACACCAGCAGCGTCCAGTTTTTGTGGCTCTGGCTGTCAAAGCTGTTCAGCTGATCGCGCAGATAACCGGCGCCATTGTACAGCGCCAGCAATACGCAGATCTCGTCCTTTACCGCAGGTCCTGGCTGCACGCGTCCCATAAGTGTTCTGCCTGTGCAATGAATGTCACCGGCAAAGATAGGTTAAATTGATTTCCAAACCTTTGGGATATCCCTGCGCCTTTGCGACAATTTCGCAGCAATACAGCCGACAGGGTCAATCTGCAGCGCCAGACTCGCCCTGAATTTCCAGCCGCGGCAGATCCGATGTCAGCCAGTCGGACAGTATTTCAATCACCAGTCCGGGCGCTTTTTTGTTGCGCCCTTTTAATGCGCATTCCCAAACCACGGCACAGCGCCAGCCAGCTTCGGTCAACCGGGTCACGGCTTTCTGGTCGCGTTCAGCGTTTTTGGTCAGTTTGTCTTGCCAGAAGGCTTGCCGGGTGCGCGGCCAGTGGAACATCGGACAGGCGTGGCGATGCCAGAAACAGCCGTGCACAAAAATCACCGCATTGTATTTGCGCAGCACCAGATCCGGTCTGCCCGGCAGTCGGCGGTCCTGCAGCCGGAACCGGTAGCCAGCACGGTGCAGCCCCTGGCGCACCATCATTTCCGGCCGGGTGCCACTGCTGCGGATCGCCGCCATATTACGGCTCCGGGTCTCGCGGTCATGGACGTCGCTCATCGGGTTTGCCTCTGGTTCAGGACCTCCGGCGTCGCGCGGGCTGGCTCAGCTGAATTTCCGGAACAAACGGGTGGTGTCAAAAAGTTCGTCCAACTGGGCAAATCTTTCGCGTGTTTCCGGCCAGCGCGCTTCTTGGACCGACGCGATCAGCGCCTCCAGCAGCATCATTGTTGCGACATTTGAATCCCAGGCCGAGGGGATTTCAACCCAGCAATTAAATACATAATCGGCGACCTTGCAGATCGGTGAGCCCCATTGATCGGTGATCAGAATGGTGCGAATTCCGCGTTTGGACGCCAGTTCGGCCAGGCGCAGCAGGTTGGTTTCATAGCGCCGGATGTCAAACAGAACCAGGGTGTCGCCTTCGACCATATCCAGCACATAATGCGGCCAGGTCGCCGAAGAGGCGGTCATATGCGTCACTTTGGGCCGGATCGCCTGCATATGGGTAAATGTGTAATCCGCCAGCGCCCGGGTGATGCGGCCACCGACCAGGTAAAGCGCGGCATCCGGGTTCGCCATCGCCTTAACTGCGGCGTCAAAGCGGTCAGTGTCCACATGGGCCATGGTGTTTGACAGGTTCTGAACCAACGACTCACTGAACCGGTTGAGAATATGGCCTTCCGGCGCTTCCCGGGCCCAGACTTCGCGTTTTTCAATCGGGCCTGAAAACTTTGCTTTCAGCTCGCTCAGCAGTGCCTGATGAAACTGCGGGTAGCCTTTATACCCCAGTTTTTGCACCATCCTGGCCACGGTCGGCGAAGAAACCTCGGCGTTTGCCGCGACAATGGTAATGGAGGCCAGGCCTGCTGCCGGGTAATTCTCCAGGATAGAATTGGCCAGTTTGCGCTCTGACTGGGTTAACGAATCATAGTGATCGCGGATCACATCCCGAACAGATTTAGCCGATTGTGGCACGTTTAGACCTCACCAATTTTTTTTAGTCATACAGGAAAACAGAATATTTGCCAGTGTGTGAAAATATATTGACAGAGCTATCGTACTTTGAAAGGAATTATCCAGCAATGATATAAAACGAACCGGCTGACTCGATGAACACCCTATCTGAAAATGTGACTGAGATCATTAACCCCGACGGAAAGGGGCGCGTGGTTTTGCTGTGCGAACATGCATCCTCACATATCCCGGCGAAATATGATGATCTTGGCATTGCGCTTGAGCATCGTCTGAGCCACGCGGTGTGGGATCCGGGCGCGCTGGAAATTGCGCGGCATCTGTCTGCAGCCCTGGACGCCCCTCTTGTGGCCAGCAAAGTCTCGCGCCTGGTTTATGACTGCAACCGGCCGCCAGAAGCGGCAGGTGCCATGCCAGAAAAATCTGAGCTGGTTGAAGTGCCGGGCAACAAAAACCTGAGTTCTGCCGCCCAAAAAGAGCGCGTTGAAGAGGTCTATAACCCTCTTGTTCAGGCCGTGTCCGACATTCTGACCGTGCGCGATAACAATACAGTGCTCATCACGATCCACAGTTTCACCCCGGTTTATTACGGCAAACTGCGCGCGGTGGAAATTGGCGTGCTGCATGACACGGACACGCGGATGGCAGACGCAATGCTGGCGCAGGCGCAGCACCTGCCCCATCGTGTAGTCGAACGCAATGCGCCCTACGGGCCGGAAGACGGTGTCACTCACTCGTTGCAACTGCATGGGCTTCGCCACGGGATCGCCAATGTTATGCTGGAAGTACGCAACGATCTGCTGCGTTCCAGCGATGATGAAGCCTTGATGGCAAAAGAGCTGCTGGCGTTGATAAAGCCTGCTTTGAAGGCGCTGGAACCGGATAATAAGGATACTTGAAATGCCTGGAGCGATACTGACCTTCATCCGCTTCACTGACCGGATCAACTACTGGATCGGGCGTTTCGCCATGTATCTGATTTTTGTTCTGGTCGGTGTCCTGTTGTGGTCATCGATATCTAAGACCTTTTTCCTGCCCACCATCTGGACGCTGGAAACGGCCCAGTTTGTTATGGTTGCCTATTATGTTCTGGGCGGTCCTTATTCGATTCAGCTTGGGTCCAACGTGCGGATGGACTTGTTTTACGGCGGTTGGTCGCCCCGGACCAAGGCCTGGATTGATGCGGTAACGGTTCTGTTCCTGATGTTTTATCTCGGGGTGCTGTTTTATGGCGCGATCGGGTCCACCGCCTATTCGCTCGGTTATTTTGGCAATGAACCAGTTTCATTCTTCTGGGATCTGTTTCTGGCCTTTGTCACCGGTGGCACCACTGCTGCTGCAGAGGTGACCGGATATATTGAGCGCAGCTCTACCGCCTGGCGTCCGCAGATGTGGCCGGTCAAATCAATCATGAGCGTCGGCGTCTTTCTGATGCTTTTGCAAGCCCTTGCTGAGTTCTTTAAGGATATCGGCCGCCTTCGTGGAGAAGAGTTCTGATGCCCTATGAAATGATCGCTATTCTGATGTTTTCGCTGATGATGATCATGCTGCTGACCGGGCAGCGGGTCTTTGGCGCCATCGGATTTGTCGGCGCGTTTGCCGGCGTGCTTTTGTGGGGAACCGGCGGTGTTGACATGCCGTTTTCCGCTGCGATGAAACTGATGAAATGGTATCCGCTGCTGACACTGCCGATGTTCATTTTCATGGGTTATGTGCTGTCAGAGTCCAAAATCGCCGACGATCTCTACAAAATGTTCCATGTCTGGATGGGCCCGGTACGGGGTGGCCTGGCCATCGGGACCATTGGTCTTATGGTGTTGATTTCAGCGATGAACGGCCTGTCTGTTGCCGGGATGGCGATCGGCGCTACCATTGCACTGCCGGAGCTTTTGCGCCGTGGCTATGACAAGATCATGGTGACGGGCGTGATCCAGGCCGGGTCTTCGCTTGGCATTCTTGTGCCGCCCTCGGTGGTGCTGGTGCTCTATGCGATGATCGCGCGCCAGCCGGTGGGTCAGCTGTGGCTGGCCGGTATTATCCCAGGTCTGATGATGGCGGCGATGTTCATTATCTACATCTATATCCGCTGCCGGATACAGCCCGAGCTTGGCCCGGTGCTGTCTGAGGAAGAACGCAATGTGCCGCTGAAAGAAAAGCTGCGCCTTCTGAATGCTGGCCTGCTGCCGCTTGGTATATTTGCCTCGATGATGGTGCCGTTCCTCAATGGCTGGACCTCGCTGGTGGAAAGTTCCGCCATTGGCGCGATGGCGGCCTTTCTCGCCGCAATTCTGAAGGGGCGGATGACGCGGGAAGTGTTCGAAGTCTCGGTCCGCTCCACCTTGGCGATTTCCTGCATGTTCATGTGGATTATTCTTGCGGCGCTGGGATTTGGTGCAATCTTTGACGGTCTTGGTGCGGTCAAGGCGATCGAAAGCCTGTTCACCGAGCAGCTGGGGCTCGACCCCTGGATGATCCTGATCCTGATGCAGCTTTCCTTCCTTTTGATGGGAACTTTCCTCGATGACACCGCCATGCTGGTGATTGTCGCGCCGCTTTATGTGCCGCTGGTCGGGGAACTTGGCTTTGATCTGATCTGGTATGGCGTGCTCTACACCATCACCACCCAGATTGCATATATGACGCCGCCTTTTGGCTATAACCTGTTTTTGATGCGGGCGATGGCGCCGCCGGAAATCGGACTGCGCGACATTTACCGCTCAATCATCCCCTTTGCCTTTATCATGGTCCTGGCCCTGACCCTTGTCATGGTCTTCCCCCAGATCGCGATGTGGCTGCCCAATTACGTTTACGGAAATTAATCACACAGAGAGCCTCAAAAAGGGGCCGGACATTTAAGCAAGGAGAGTAACAATGACAACAAGACGTAAGTTTCTGACCACCGCAAGTGTGGGTGCCGCAGCTGCCGGCCTGGCCGCACCTGCCATCGCTCAGTCCAAAATCAAATGGCGGATGCAGACCTATGCTGGCGCAGCACTGGCCGAACATGTGATCAAACCTGCGATCGACAGCTTTAATAAGATTGCTGGCGACCAGATGGAAATTGAACTCTTTTTCGCCGATCAGCTGGTCCCGACCGGTGAATTGTTCCGGGCGATGCAGCGCGGCACGATTGATGCGGTTCAGTCGGATGATGACTCGATGGCGTCTCCGACCGAAGTCACTGTGTTTGGCGGCTATTTCCCGTTCGCCTCCCGTTACTCGCTGGATGTGCCGGTGCTGTTCAACCAATATGGTCTGAACGAGATCTGGGGCGAAGAATATGCCAAAGTCGGCGTAAAACACATCTCTGCCGGCGCCTGGGATCCGTGCCATTTTGCCACCAAAGATCCAATCAACAGCCTGGCAGACCTGAAGGGCAAGCGCATCTTTACCTTCCCGACCGCGGGCCGTTTCCTGACCCAGTTTGGCGTCGTTCCGGTAACCCTGCCATGGGAAGACATCGAAGTTGCGATGCAGACCGGCGAGCTTGACGGCATTGCATGGTCGGGCATCACTGAGGACTACACAGTGGGTTGGGCCGATGTGACCAACTACTTCCTGACCAACAATATTTCCGGTGCCTGGGCGGGGTCGTTCTTTGCCAATATGGACCGTTACAATGAACTGCCGGCGAACCTTCAGGAACTGCTGAAAGTTTGCATGGACCAGTCGCATTATTATCGTCAGTGGTGGTACTGGGGTGGCGAAGCCAACCTGCGTGTCAATGGCGACAAGATGAAACTGACCACCATCCCGGACGAAGAATGGGCAACTGTCGAAAATGCAGCTGTCGAATTCTGGGATGAAATCGCCGCGGAATCCCCCACCAAAGCCAAAGTTGTAGAAATTATCAAACGCTACAACAACGACATGGTGAAAGCGGGCCGCCCATACCGTTACGGCTAAACGAACCTGTCCCGGCGTGATATCCGCGCCGGGGCATCCCTCCCTTTATGAAGAACAGGACGCGCCCAAATGACCGGCATTCTGAGTTTTGATGATCTGAAGACACAGGTCGCTTCCGGCGATGTAGACACCGTGCTGGTGTGCCTCATCGATATGCAGGGCCGCCTGATGGGCAAGCGCTTTGTCGCGCAGCATTTCGTAAATGGTGGTTTTGAAGAGAGCCATTGTTGCAACTATCTTCTGGCCACCGATTTTGAAATGGCCACCCCCGACGGGTACGCCTCCACAAGCTGGGAAAGCGGCTACGGCGACTATATCATGAAGCCGGATCTTGAGACTTTGCGCCCGGTGCCCTGGCTGGAAGGCACCGCCATGGTGCTCTGCGATGTGCTTGACCACAAAACTCACGCTGAGGTGCCTCATTCGCCGCGCGCGATGCTGAAAAAGCAAATCCAGCGCCTTGAGGCGATGGGGCTGTCGCCGGTGATGGCCACCGAGCTTGAATTCTTTCTCTTTGAGAAGAGCTTTGATGAGATCCGCAAATCCGGCTTCCGTGATCTGGCGCCAATCTCTGGTTATAATGAAGATTACCACATCTTCCAGACCACCAAAGAAGAGCACATCATGCGGCCGATCCGCAATCACCTTTACGCCGCCGGGATCCCCGTTGAAGGCAGCAAAGGTGAAGCCGAGGCCGGGCAGGAAGAGCTTAACATCAAATACGCCGATGCGATGAGTACGGCTGATCATCACACGATTTCCAAAAACGCGATCAAAGAAATCGCCTGGCAGCAGGGCCATGCGGTGAGCTTTCTGCCGAAATGGGATGAAAACCGCGTTGGCTCCTCGTCTCATGTGCATCAGTCGATGTGGCGCGACGGAAAAAACGCGTTTTTTGATCCCACCGATGATCTCGGCATGTCAGAGCTGATGCGGAACTATATGGGCGGGCTGCTGAAATATGCGCCTGATTACATGTACTTCCTTGCCCCCTATATCAACAGTTACAAGCGTTTCCAAAAGGGCTCGTTTGCGCCAACCCGCACCATCTGGTCCGTTGACAACCGCACCGCAGGTTTCCGTCTTTGTGCCGCCGGCAGCAAGGCCGTGCGCGTTGAATGCCGCATTCCCGGCTCTGATATGAACCCCTACCTGGCCATGGCGGCGCAGCTCGCCGCGGGGATCAAGGGCATTGAAGATGCTGAGAAACTCGCCGCGCCCACCGTTGGCGATGCCTATGAGGGCGACACGGGCTTTATTCCGCAAAACCTGCGTGATGCCCGCGACGCGCTGAAAGGCTCACAAATGCTGCGCGCCGC
>NZ_QOLB01000102.1 GCF_003333265.1 Candidatus Halocynthiibacter alkanivorans | reverse complement strand
AAGGCTTTAATGCCATCTTTCTGGTCGGGCCCGGGCACGCAAGACCGGGGCAGGGCAGGGTGCCGGATTGAGCACTGGATTGGACGCTGGATTGACCTGGGCCACAGCGGGCGCTAACGCTTGCATATTCAGAACACAGGACAGCATTATGACACTCTCAAACGGCCGCCATTATCTTGCTATTCCGGGCCCTTCGGTGCTGCCAGCCCCGGTGCTGCGCGCCATGCAACGCCCGGCACCCAATATCTATACCGGCGCGCTGGTGGATCTGACCGACAGCCTGGTGCCGGACCTGAAAACGGTGGCCGGCGGCGCCGATAATGTGGCGATGTATATCTGTAACGGCCATGGTGTGTGGGAAGCCTCATTGAGCAATATTGCCACGCGCGGCGACCGGGTGTTGTGCCTGGTGACCGGCTATTTTGGCGCCGGTTGGGTCAATGTGGCGCGCGGGCTGGGCCTGGATGCGGAAGTGTTGGATTTTGGCAGCCAGGCAGAGATCGATTTTGACCAGGTGGAAGCGGCGCTGCGTGCCGACAGCTCCCATGAGTTCAAGGCGGTGATCTGTGTGCATGCGGACACTTCCACCTCCGGGCGCAATGATATTGCCGGCGTGCGCAAGGCAATCGATGCGGCGGCGCATCCGGCGTTGTTCATGGTGGATTGCATCGCCTCGATGGGCTGTGATCCGTTCCTGATGCAGGACTGGGGCGTCGATGTGGCGATCACTGCCAGTCAGAAAGGGCTGATGACGCCGGCGGGCATGGGTTTTGTGTTTTTCTCCGACAAGGCCAAAGCCGCCCAGATTGGCGAGCTGTGCAGCCCCTATTGGGACTGGCGGGTGCGGGCGGAGGCGGCGGCGCTTTACAACTATTTTGACGGCACCGCGCCGACCCAGCATCTTTATGCGCTGCGCGCGGCGCTGGATATGATGATGGAAGAAGGCATGGCGGCGATCTGGGCGCGCCATGACCATCTGGCGCGGGCCTATTGGGCGGCGTTTGAGGCCTGGGGCGCGGGGGGCGATCTGCGCATGCATATCGCGGACCCTGACAAGCGCAGCCGGGCGGTGACGGCGCTGAGCCTTCCTGCGCCGCTGGCAAGCGAGTTGCGCCGCTGGATGGAAGACACCGCCGGGGTGACTCTGGGTATTTCGCTGGGGCTGGTGCCGATGGATGATCCGGCCTGGCACGGCTATTTCCGGGTCGGCCACATGGGCCATATCAATGCCCATATGGTGATGGGGGTTCTGGGCACGATGGATGCGGGCTTTAAAGCGCTGGGCATTGCTCATGGGGAGGGTGCGGTCTCCGCCGCCGCTCAGGTGATGGCGGGGTCCTGAAGGGATACGATGGCCAAAAGCGGGCGGGCGGCTGCGCCACGCCGCCCTGCCGCCTGGTTGAGCGGCCAGGCCTGGCTGCGGGCGGGCGGCCGGCTTTGCCCCTCCGCCCTGGTGCTGACCATTGCCCCCGGAGCGCGCCGTCGCAGGCCGCGCCGGTGGCGGCATGCAGAGGGCACGGGACCTGTGGGACAGGGGCTTGTGTGTTTTCTCACGCACTCCGCGCCGTGCCCCTGGTTGTGCGGCGCGCCAGGCTGTTCAGCCCGGCGTTTCGGAACATGTGTTTCGGGGGCGGATTTTCGGTGGCAGTGTGTCACGTCCGCTATGCTGACGCCGCCGCTTCTGACGCCGCCGCTTCTGACGCCGCCGCTTCTGACGCCGCCGCTTCTGACGCCGCCGCTTCTGACGCCGCCGCTTCTGACGCCGCCGCTTCAGACACCGCCGCTTCTGGCCCGGAGCACCGGGACTGGCGTATCAGGCCTGACGGGCCGCCTGCAGCGCTTTGGGCAGCGCGGCGGCAAACAGGTCCAGCTCCGCTTCCGGCGCGGCCGAAATCCGGATGCAGCGGTCCTGAGGCGCCACAAAAGGCATGCGCACAAACAGGTTCAGCGCCGTCAACTCCGTCAGCACCCGGCGGGCAAAATCACCATCCTCACCGCAGTCCACCGCGACAAAATTGGTCGCAGAGGGCAGCGCTGTCAGCCCGTTATCGGCCGCGATCTGTGTGATGTGGGCGCGGGCGCGGCTGACGCGGTCGCGGGTTTGCTGCAGGTGGGGCTGATCGACCAGCGCTGCCAGTGCTGCTGCCTGAGACGGGCGCGCCATGCCGAAGTGATTGCGCACTTTGTTGAATGCGGTGATCAGATCCGCATGGGCAATCGCATAACCAACACGGGCACCAGCCAGCCCGTAGGCCTTTGAAAAGGTGCGAAACCGGATCAGTTTAGGGTCAGAAACATTAAAGGGTGGCGCGGTGTCTTCCGGGGCAAACTCCATATAGGCCTCGTCCAGCACCAGCAGGCTGCCTGCCGGCACCGCGTCGATTGCCGCCTGGATGGTGGCGGCGTCATGCCAGCTGCCCATCGGATTGTCCGGATTGGCGAGGTAGATCAGTTTTGCCCCGACGTCAGAGCCCTTTTGCAGCAGGGCTACAGGGTCTTCCTCGTCGCCCTTATAGGGCACTTTGTGGATCTCTCCGCCAAAGCCGGCAACATGATAGTTGAACGTCGGATAACCGCCGTCCGAAGTAACAACGCGGTCGCCAGGCGCGATGAACAGGCGCACAAGATAGCCGAGCAAGCCGTCAATACCTTCGCCAACCATGATATTTTCTGGCGGGATGCCGTGATGCGCGGACAGCGCCTGGCGCAGATCATAGCTTTCCGGGTCACCGTACATCCAGGCACCAGTAGCGGCCTCTGCCATTGCGGCCGTGGCGCGCGGGCTGGGGCCAAAGCCGTTTTCATTGGCGCCAAGACGGGCGTCAAAGGCGCGGCCGCGGGCGCGTTCCTGGGTTTCCGGCCCGACAAAAGGCACGGAGGCCGGCAGTGCGGCGGCGAGGTCGGTAAGGTTCCATTTATCCATGGCGGGATTTTCGCCGGGTTGCGCGGTGGGTGCAAGCCTGTTTCGTGGCGTCACCCGGGTTCAGCCGCGCTTTGGCCGCGGGGACGGGCGGTTTAGGCTGGGGCAAGTGGCAATGACGGCTCTGACAAAGAAAGGTCCTATGATGAGCACAGAGATGAGCAACACAGAGACGTTCAGCACGGTGACACTGACGGTCGACGACCACATCGCGCATCTGACCCTGAACCGGCCGGAAAAGCGCAATGCGGTCAGTCTGGAGATGATCAGTGAGTTTGTCCTCGCCTGCGAGGTCCTGATGGGCAGCGATGCGCGGGTGGTTGTGCTGTCGGGCGCGGGGCAGGGTTTCTGCTCCGGGCTGGATACTTCAGCCTTTGGTGCCCTTCTGCAGCAGGATCCCAATGAGCTGCTGATGCCACGCACCCATGGGGACGCCAATATGTTCCAGCAGGTCGCGCTGGGACTGCGGGCGCTGCCCATGCCGGTGATCGCAGCGCTGGATGGTGTGTGTTTTGGTGCCGGGTTTCAGCTGGCGCTGGGCGCGGACATCCGCATCGCGGCACCTGACACACGCATGTCGGTGATGGAGATGCGCTGGGGGCTGGTGCCGGATATGGGCGGCATGGTGCTGATGCCGGCGCTGACCGGATCAGACGTGATCCGGCGGCTGACCTATACGGCAGATGAATTTGATGCGGCTCAGATGCAACGCTGGGGTCTGGTCACTGAACTTGCGGAAGATCCCCGGGCGGCGGCGTTGTTGCTGGCGCAGAACATTGCCAGCAACAGCCCGGCAGCGGTGCGGGCGGCCAAACGGTTGATCGGGGTGGCGGAAACTGCAGAGCGCGCAGAAGTGCTGCTGGCGGAAAGCCGGGAACAGGCCGGGCTGATCGGGGCGCCTGAGCAGATCGAAGTGGTCCAGGCGCGGTTCCAGAAACGCGATCCGGTGTTTCGCTGAGGTGAGGCCGCCAGCGGGACATGCCCCCGGCGGCGGCGCTGGGGTCTGGTGCGACCTCTGCGCCATGAGCGACACTGCTGCGCTCCGGGCAGGCGCCGGTGCTGTGACGCTGCGCCCTGCCAGGTGCCGGGGGCATGTCCCGGCACCTGGCTCGTGATGGCTGCACGCTTATCCCGGGCGCTTATCGCTGAGCGCTTGCCCCCTGGCGCTTACCCCAGGGCCTGGGCCAGATCGGCGATCAGGTCATCTGCGTCTTCAATGCCGATGGAAATACGCAGCAGCGTTTCGGGAATGCCGGTGTGGGGTTCAATGGTGTAGCGGTGCTCGACCAGGCTCTCAACACCACCAATTGATGTGGCGCGGTGGAACAGGTTCAGCGCCCCGGCCACCCGCAGCGCGTCTTGCTGATCCCCGGCCACCAGAAAAGACAGCAGGAAGCCGTAGCCGCCCGCCATTTGCTGTTTGGCGATGTCGTGCCCCGGATGGCTTTCCAGACCCGGATAATACACGTCGGTGACTTTGGGATGGCCCTGCAGGAACCGCGCCACTTTCATCGCGTTCTCACACATGCGTTCCACCCGTAAAGGAAGCGTGCGCATGCCACGCAGCAACAGCCAGGATTCAAACGGACCGATGGTGGCGCCGGCGTCGTGGCGGTCGGTGGCGATCTCTTGCCACAATGCGTTTTCCGCGCGGGTGACCAGCACACCACCGAGCACGTCAGAATGGCCGTTGATCGCTTTGGTGGTCGAATGCATCACGATGTCGGCGCCAAGGGCCAGCGGCTGGCTCAACAGCGGTGTGGCGGCAGTGCTGTCCACCACGAGCGTAGCGCCGATGTCGTGGCTGCAGCGCACCGCGGCAGCAATGTCAGTGACCTTCAGCCAGGGGTTAGAGGGGATTTCAACAAACACCAGGTTGGCGGGGTGGTCGCGGCAGGCCAGTTCCAGTGCTTCCGCGTTGCTGGTATCGACTTCAATCACGGTGATGGCGCGGCGCGCGGCAAAATCGCGGATCCATTTGGTGGTGCCCCAGTAAATACCGCTTTGCACGATGGCGCAGCCGCCGGTGGGGATGGTGCGGAACACCGCCGCAATCGCCGCCATGCCGGTGGGGAACAGCAGCGCCGCCGCGCCTTGCTCCAGCCCGGCCAGCACAGACTCGGCGAGACGCGTGGTGTCGTTGTGGTCGCGCGCATAGACGTTGTCGGCGTTGAGCAGTTGATAATCCCGGTCACGCGCATAGGTGGTTGCCGGCTGGATCGGCGGTACCACACCGCCGGACTGGGTATCAATTGCACCACCGGCCTGGGCGGCCAGGGTGGCGGGTTTTACGTCTTTGGGCATCATGGCGCGGTCTCCTGAAACTTGTTGCGACAGCATGGGCGTCAGACAGCGCGGAATGCAAACAGGTTTTGGGTGGGGCTGTCCGATGTCTGGTTCTTTGCGCCGGACCGGTGGTTTTATCGCGATACCGAACGTCGTTCTGCCAATGACGCTGACAAGGCCCTGTCAGCCGTCGAATTTCTCATTCATAAAATACTTCCAAAAAAACCACAGCCCCTGTGCCAGCGGCGCTACCATCACCAAGAGCACACTAAGTGGGAACAATCTTTTATCTGCAAACTCGTCTGGCCAGATAAGAACCATAGATGCCAGCGCAGCAAAACCGGCCCAAAAACCTAAAACCTGGCGCACTGAAATAACCATTCCGTGCAAAAGCGCCGCCTTTGCCATGAATCGAAAATAGAGGTCGATCCAATAGACGAGTGGGCGCAGAATAATTGCGCCCGAAAGCTAGGTATATTCTGCAGACCCAAATTCCAGATCGGAAGCGACCAAATTTAGGTTTAGTGATAAGTGCAAGAGTCCATAGAATGTTGCCCAAAACAGATACGCCCATTTACCCGGCGCGTGAGCCAAAGTCACTAAATTGTCCTTTTCGTAATAAAACGTGGATTTACAAAGGGATTGATCCCGGCAGCGGCACGCTCGCCACGCAGGCGTCAGTAATAACAACGGCAGAGTATAAGTGAAGCGCAGTGCCTAAAAAAGGTGCGCCCCACTGCGTTTTGCGCAGGTGGGGCGGCTTCTCTTTGGGCGGTCATCGGCGTCCCCGCCTGTACCGCGCCAACAGGCTGTGCCCATATGGTTTCTTTTTGGTTAAAATATCCATGGCGCGACACCAACCGCAAATGGAGCGCTTAGGAAACAGGGCCTCCGGCGGGGATATTTGTCACCAAAAAGAAGCAAACGCCGGTGGCTTGATGCGGAGTAAGGCCGGGGGCAGCCGTGGCCAGATGCCCCCGATAGTCAGGCGTGTCAGCCCATTTCTTTCAGGCGGGTGAGAGCCGCGTTCAGCGTCTTTTGTTCCGCTTCTTTCTGCACCAGAACGCCGCGGCTTTCTTCCACCACCTGCGCCGGAGCTGAGGCGACAAATTTGGGGTTGTTGAGCCGGCCGCGCAGCGCGCCCATTTCTTTGGCCAGCTTGTCGAGTGTTTTTTGCAGCCGGGCGATTTCGGCGTCGAGATCAATGATGTCGGCCAGTGGCAGGCCAAAAGTGCCACCTTCAACCGCGATGGTCACTGCGCCTTTGGGCATGGTGGTCTCAACGCTGATCGTGTCCAGTCGCGCCAGGCGCATGATCAGCGCCTCATTACGCGACCAGGCCAGTTTGCCGGCATCGTCCAGAGCGATCTGAACCATCGGGATTTTCAGCCCGGCGGGCACATGCATCTGGGACCGCACAGAACGGATTTCCTCAATAAGCGCGATCACCCAGTTCATTTCCCGGTCCGCGTCCGCATCCACAAGATCGACTGAGGTGTAGGTCGGCCAGTCGGCGTGGATCAGCGGCTTTTTGTGGCTCCCGGTAGTGGCCCAGAGTTCCTCGGTCACGAACGGCATGATCGGGTGCAGCAGGGTGAGGCACTGGTCCAGCGCCCAGCCCATGGTCTGGCGGGTTTCGGCAATGACGGCGGCGTCATCTGCGTTCAGCAGCGGTTTGGAGAACTCCACATACCAGTCGCAGAACGTGCCCCAGACAAAGCTGTAGAGCGCGTTGGCGGCGTCGTTAAAGCGGAAGTTGTCGAGCGCGGCGTCGACTTCTTCCCGGGTCTTGGCGACCTCGCCGATGATCCATTTGTTCAGGGTTGCGGTCGGTGTTGGCATTTCACCCGGGGTGTAGTGGTCAAACACCTCGTTCATTTCGGCGAAGCGCGCCGCGTTCCAGATTTTGGTGCCAAAGTTACGATAGCCTGCGACCCGCTGTTTGGACAGTTTCAGGTCGCGCCCCATGGCGGCCATGGCGGACATGGTGAAACGCACCGCGTCGGCGCCAAATTCGTCGATCAGGTCGAGCGGATCAATCACATTGCCGACCGATTTGGACATCTTTTTGCCCTTCTCGTCACGCACCAGCGCATGCACATAGACAGTGGAGAAGGGTTTTTGATCAACCACGGCCAGTTGCATCATCATCATGCGGGCGACCCAGAAGAAGATGATGTCAAAGCCGGTGATCAGTACGTCCGTTGGGAAATACTTTTGCAGCATTTCGTTTTGCTGATCGAGTGTTTCGTCGCCGGTCCAGCCCAGCGTGCCGATCGGCCAGAGGCCGGAGGAAAACCAGGTGTCGAGCACGTCAGTATCTCGCTCAAGCGCTACACTTGTAAACTTAATGAATTCGTCGTCGCCGGACCTTCTTTGGACATTGAAGCTCCATGTTCCGTCGCTTTCCGAACTTGAGCGATGAATAACTTCGACGTCTACATCGGCACCGTAGTAATTCTTGGCTGTTTTCAATGCCTCTTCTTCAGAAAAACAGCAGAATTCTTTTTTAATACCGTTTGGATCGTCTTTGTTAGGTCCGTACCAGACCGGGATCTGGTGGCCCCACCAGAGCTGGCGCGAGATACACCAGGGCTCGATATTTTCCAGCCAGTGGAAATAGACCTTGCGATCAGATTCCGGCAGGATTTTGGTTTCGCCTGTGCGCACGGCGTCCAGCGCCGGCTCAACGATCTCGGCGGTGTCGACAAACCACTGATCCGTCAGCATCGGCTCGATGACAACCTTGGAGCGGTCGCCAAAGGGCTGCATTACCTTTTTTGCCTCAACAAAGGGTTCAGAGGTGGTGATTTCTTCGCCGCTTTCTTTGTCCTTGCGGGTGACGTCATGCATCACCGCGAGACCCTCAGCGGTGATGTCAGCGACCACGGCTTTGCGCGCTTCAAACCGGTCGAGACCGCGATATTGTTCCGGCACCAGGTTCATCGCGGCGATTTTGGCCACGTCAAAACCTTCTGCGCCGTTGGCGATGGCCTGGGCGGTGGCGGCTTCTTCCGCGTAGGGGCGGCCATCAGAACGCATCGCACCTTTGGTGTCCATCAGCCCGTACATCGGGATGTTGCCGCGTTTGGCGACCTGGTAGTCGTTGAAATCATGGGCGCCGGTGATTTTCACCGCACCGGAGCCGAAGTCCATGTCGGGATATTCATCGGTGATGATCGGGATCAGGCGGCGCTGGTCTTTTGGGCCGACCGGGATTTCACAGAGCATGCCAACGATAGGGGCATAACGCGCGTCATCGGGATGCACCGCAACTGCGCCATCGCCCAGCATGGTTTCAGGCCGGGTGGTGGCGATGGAGATGTAGTCGCGTTCCTCAGAGAGGGTGACGTTGCCGTCCGCGTCTTTTTCCTCGTAGGTGTAGGTGGCGCCACCGGCCAGCGGGTATTTGAAATGCCACATATGGCCGTTGACCTCAATGTTCTCGACTTCGAGATCAGAGATCGCGGTTTCAAAATGCGGGTCCCAGTTGACCAGGCGTTTGCCGCGGTAGATCAGGCCTTTGTGATACATGTCGACGAAGACTTTGATCACCGCCTGCTGGAAATTGTCGTCCATGGTGAAAGCGTTGCGCGACCAGTCACAGGTGGCGCCGAGGCGTTTGAGCTGATGGATGATGGTGTCGCCGGATTCTTCTTTCCATTCCCAGACTTTTTCAAGGAACTTGTCGCGGCCCATTTCGGCGCGGGTCGGAAGTTTTTCGGCGGCCAGTTTGCGTTCCACCACCATTTGGGTGGCGATGCCGGCATGGTCCTGGCCTGGCTGCCACAGCGTGTCAAAGCCGCGCATCCGGTGCCAGCGCACCAGGATATCCTGCAGCGTATTGTTGAACGCATGCCCCATGTGCAGCGAGCCGGTGACATTGGGCGGCGGGATCATGATTGAGAAGGTTTCAGAGCGCGACGCATTGGCGCCGGCCTTAAAACAGCCCGCCTCTTCCCAGGCCTGATACAGCCGTGCTTCTGCTTCGTGTGAGTCGAATGTCTTTTCCATGGCCATGAGGGCAGTCCGCTTGTCAAATTCCGGTCTGGTCTGCCTTAGCGAATGTGGGCGCAAAGGGCAACCGGAGCGGCGCTCAGGAGAGTTGCTTGTAGATCATTGTGGCGAGCGTGGAGAGCGATTTGCGCGACATGTCCCCGATCACCGCATAGGCGAGGCGCGAATCCTGCCAGTAAAAGCCGCGCGCGCTGTCGCTGTTTTCAAAGCGGAATTCGGCCATCTGATCGCTGCTTCGGCGGGTGGCGAACAGGGTGATACGGCTGCCGGTGGCATCTTCATACATGAACAGCGCCGCCGGGCCGTCGGGCACGGACAGCAGGCGGCCGCCGACCAGGTCATAACCCTGGCTGCGCAGGTCAGGTGCCGCGAGGCTTTCACCCAGCCGTTTGGACAACCAGCGCAACAGCAGCGCTTCTTCCGTGCCGCGGATTTCCACCGGGCGGTTGGCATCAGAGGCAAAGACGGCATGGGCGGCGAGGGCCTGTTGCACCATGCTGTCGCCACTATTGCCGGGGCTGGCCAGTTCACCGCGGGAGTACCAGCCGAGGCTGAGCCCCAGCGCCAGCACGGCCAGCGCGGCGGCGAGACGTGCCATGAGCGGCAGGGCGGGCGGGCGCGCGGGTGCTGACAGACGGGCGAGTTCAGCCACATCCAGCCGGCGAACCATTACGCCACCGACGGCGAAAACCGGCTGTCCGTTGGCGCAGATTGCAGCCAGACCGTGGGCGGCACCTACCCGCAGGCAGCCGCCGGCGCCATGGCCTCGGAAGCGGGCACCGAAGTGCATCACAGGGCCGGTGCCAAGGTGGTACTGGATGCCGGGGCAGAGCTTGCAATTTCCGGGGGTAGAAGTTTTATCAAGCAAGACCCCAGCGGCG
>NZ_QOLB01000085.1 GCF_003333265.1 Candidatus Halocynthiibacter alkanivorans | reverse complement strand
GTTCCGGCGGGGCCGGGTCAGAACAGCGCCAGGCCGATATTGGCGACGCCGGCCGCTGCAACAGCGAAGAAGGTCAGCAGCATGCCGGTTTTTCGCTGTCCGAAGCTGGTGCGTTCTCCGGCGATTGAGAGCGCATGAATCACGCGCCCTGCAACCAGTGCAATGCCGAGCATATGCACCAGAAACAGCGGCAGGCCCTGCAGTTCCGCCATCAGGATCAGCAAAAGCGTCATCGGTGTGTATTCGGCGAAATTGCCATGCACCCGGATCTGGCGGTTCAGCATGTGATTGTCGCCATCCCCAAGCGACACTTTTTCCCGGTGGCGGCTGTTCACCACCCGCATGCTCAGCGCGATGAAAATCAGCGCCAGAATTCCGGCATAGAGTGGTGTGGTCAGTTGCATTGCATGTCGCCCCGCGTGAATTATGTCGCGCGAGGCTTGCAGAGATCAGAACAATTGAAAAGCGGCGCCGCGGCGTTCCCGCGCGTCATCCGCCGAAGTCAGTGCCCTGGCGTCATACCAGGGCCTGGCTCCGCTTGCTCAACGCCAGCTTTTGGGAAGCGGGTTCTCGGTAAAGGCGGCCAGAACCGGCGCCGCCTCTGCTTCTGGCAGCCGCGACAGCATCACCCGGGCGGTGTAATTGCCGTATTGCCGCCCGTCCTTGCCGGTGACCGACCAGTCGGTGATCATCGCCTGGTCAAAATAGACCTGGTCGCCGGCTTTCAGGGCGCCCATATAATTGGGGTTGTTCAGCAGCAAACCGCCAAAACCACCGTCGTCATAGCGGATGAACGGCCCGACCCAGATCATTTCGGATTCGCCGTCCAGACCGACCGGAAACAAGACTTTGACATAAGCGCTTTTGCCAGAGACACCGGCCTCATTCAGCACCGCACCGAAAAAACGGTCGAGCCTGGCGCAGGCCTCAGCCACCGCCGCTGCCATCTCCGGATCATTGCTCTGGAATCGTTGAACCGGGTCGCCCTGGCTGGTCTGTTGCAGGGGCTCCGGGTTGAAACTTGCCGGGTTCACTTCCGCGCTCAGCGGGGAGGTGAGGCCAATAAAGGCAGCGGTAACGGCTGCGGTAATGGTCGTAATCTGGCGCATTGGTGTCTCCGGAGTTTTCACATTCCTGTGACCCTGCCAAATAAAAAACGACTCGCCTAGGGGCGAGCCGTTCACTTTTTCTGAACTGGTCAGTTTAGATGTCAGGGCATCTCAGTCAGCTCAGTTCGACCAGAAGATCCTTGGCGTCGATTTGCGATCCGGGGCTGACATGGAGCGCAGAGATCACCGCGTCACGTTCCGCATGGATGCCAGTCTCCATTTTCATCGCCTCGATGGTCAGCAACAGATCACCCTCTTTCACCTGCTGGCCAGGCTGCACCGCAACCGTGGCAACGACGCCGGGCATCGGCGCGCCGATGTGGTTGACGTTGCCGGCTTCGGCTTTGGGGCGCACGGTTGTGGTGGCGGCGGCCTTGCGGTCGGTGACCCGCACGGTGCGGGGTTGCCCGTTCAGTTCAAAGAACACTTTGGCCTGACCTTCGTCATTGGTCTGCCCTACCACCAGACAGCGGATTTCCAGTGTCTTGCCCGGGTCAATCTCGGCCGAAATTTCTTCACCGGCTTTCATGCCATAAAAGAAGGTTGGCGTTGGCAATGTACGCACCGGCCCATAGGTATCGTGGCGGGTGATATAATCGGAAAAGACCTTTGGATACATCAGG
The DNA here is from genome assembly GCF_003333265.1 of Candidatus Halocynthiibacter alkanivorans. Taxonomy (GTDB): domain Bacteria; phylum Pseudomonadota; class Alphaproteobacteria; order Rhodobacterales; family Rhodobacteraceae; genus Halocyntiibacter_A; species Halocyntiibacter_A alkanivorans. The sequence continues at coordinate 8,493 of NZ_QOLB01000085.1, read as the reverse complement.
TAACCGTTCAGATCCTCGTCATCCAGATCACAGCCAAGCGCCGCTGTGGCCTCGCCACGTATCGCGTCCAAATCCACCGGAGCCAGGTTTTTGCCCGGGCGCTCAATGGACGGTTTTTCGCCCTTAAGCACCTTGGCAACGATACCGGCAGGGAAGCCACCCGGAGGCTGGCCCAGATTGCCGCGCATCATATCGATCACCGAATCCGGGAAGGCGACGTCTGATTTCGGGTCTTCAACCTGATCACGGGTGAGCCCCTGGCTGACCATCATCAAGGCCATGTCACCCACCACTTTCGAGCTCGGAGTCACTTTGACAATGTCACCAAACATCTGGTTCACATCGGCGTAGGTCTGCGCCACCTCATGCCAGCGATCTTCCAGGCCAAGGCTGCGGGCCTGGCCTTTCAGATTGGTGAACTGACCGCCGGGCATCTCGTGCAGATAGACCTCTGAGGCCGGCGCCTCAAGGCCGCTTTCAAAGGCGGCGTATTGATGGCGCACGCCTTCCCAGTAGTTGGACAGGGTGCGAATGGCGCCGATATCCAGCCCGGTGTCGCGCTCAGAATGGCGCAACGCTTCGACAATTGAGCCCATGCAGGGTTGGCTGGTGCCGCCGGAAAACGCATCCATGGCGCAATCCACCGCGTCGACACCCGCATCTGCAGCGGCAAGAATCGTCGCCGCAGCAATGCCGGAAGTGTCATGGGTGTGGAAATGGACCGGCAGGCCGACCTCTTCTTTCAGCGCTTTGACCAGGGCGCTGGCCTGGGCGGGTTTGAGCAGCCCGGCCATGTCTTTCAGACCCAGCACATGGGCGCCGGCGTCGCGCAGTTCCTGACCCATATTCACATAGTATTTCAGGTCATATTTGCTCCGCGCCGGGTCAAACAGATCGCCGGTGTAACAGATGGTGCCTTCGCAGACCTTATCGGCTTCAATCACCGCGTCCATCGCCACCCGCATGTTTTCGACCCAGTTCAGGCTGTCAAACACCCGGAACACATCGACGCCCGATTTCGCTGCCTGGGCAACAAAGCTCTGCACCACATTGTCGGGGTAGTTGGTATAGCCCACGCCGTTGGAGGCGCGCAGCAACATCTGAGTCATCAGGTTGGGCATGCGTTCGCGCAGATCGCGCAGTCGCTGCCAGGGGCATTCCTGCAGGAAACGATAGGCCACATCAAAGGTGGCGCCGCCCCAGCATTCGACCGAGAACAGCTGTGGCAGATTGGCGGAATAGGCGGGTGCGGCCTTGATCATATCGATCGAACGCATCCGCGTCGCCAGCAGCGACTGATGCCCGTCGCGCATGGTGGTATCGGTGATCAGCAGCTGTTTCTGCGCCAGCATCCAGTCCGCGACAGCCGCGGGACCCTGGCTGTCCAGAATCTGACGGGTGCCGGGCGCCGGTGTATCCACCAGGGTGACGGGTGCCTGAGGTGGTTTTGCTTCCGCATGGGGTTTGGCGCGGCCTTCGGTTTCAGGATGACCGTTGACGGTGATGTCAGCAATATAGTTCAGGATGCGCGTGGCACGGTCCCGGCGGGGTTTGAAGTCAAACAGATCGGGCGTCTGGTCAATGAATTTGGTGTGATATTCATTGTTCAGAAACACCGGGTGTTTCAGCAGGTTTTCCACAAAGGCGATGTTGGTCGACACGCCGCGGATGCGGAATTCGCGCAGCGCCCGGTCCATGCGTGCAATCGCCATTTCCGGCGTCGGCGCCCGGGCGGTGACTTTTTCCAGCAGGCTGTCGTAATAACGGGTGATCACTGCGCCGGAATAAGCGGTGCCGCCATCCAGACGAATGCCCATACCAGTGGCGCCGCGATAAGCGGTGATGCGGCCGTAGTCAGGGATGAAGTTGTTCAGCGGATCTTCTGTCGTGATGCGGCACTGCAGCGCGTGGCCGTGCAGTTTTACATCGGCCTGGCTGGCGGTGCCGGTGGCTTCGGCCAGCGTTTTGCCTTCGGCGATCAGGATCTGGGCGCGCACGATGTCAATGCCGGTGACTTCTTCGGTGACGGTATGCTCAACCTGAACCCGCGGATTCACTTCGATAAAATAGAACTTATCGCTGTCCATATCCATCAGAAATTCGACCGTGCCGGCGCATTCGTAATTCACATGCTGGCAGATCTTTTTGCCCAGCGCACAGAGGGATTCACGTTGTTCCTGCGACAGGTAGGGCGCCGGGGCACGTTCCACCACTTTTTGATTGCGCCGCTGCACGGAACAGTCGCGTTCCCACAGGTGGTACACTTCACCATGCTGATCGCCGAGGATCTGCACTTCCACATGGCGGGCGCGCATGATCATCTTTTCCAGGAAACCTTCGCCATTGCCAAAGGCGGCTTCAGCTTCACGGCGGCCTTCGCGGATTTTTTCCTCAAGCTCGGACTCGTCCATGATTGCACGCATGCCGCGTCCGCCACCACCCCAGGAGGCTTTCAGCATCAGCGGATAGCCCACTTCAGCGGCCTCAAGCCGGATGGCGTCCATGTCGTCGCCGAGCACTTCGGTGGCGGGGATCACTGGCACACCGGCGGTCACCGCCACTTTACGGGCGCTGGCCTTGTCGCCAAGGGCGCGCATGGTGGCGGCTTTGGGGCCGATAAACGCGATGCCATTGGCGTCGCAGGCATCAACAAATTGGGGGTTTTCCGACAGCAGACCATAACCGGGGTGGATCGCATCGGCGCCACACATTTTGGCAACCCGGATGATCTCTTCGATCGACAGATAGGCGGCAACCGGGCCGAGATCTTCGCCGATCTTATAGGCTTCATCGGCTTTGAACCGGTGCAGGGACAGTTTGTCCTCTTCGGCATAGACCGCGACGGTGCGTTTGCCCATTTCATTGGCGGCGCGCATAATGCGGATCGCGATTTCGCCACGGTTGGCGATCAGAATCTTGTTGAAATCTGCCATAGTCGGACGTTCAACCTCCCCAAGTTGGTCCAAAAGGTACACACGTTTGACCGCCAGGGCAGGAGACCAGGGCGGTGGCCACGCGAAGATGCTGCATTGCAGCGAGCGCAGTCTTGCACAGCTTAAGCAGCCAAGACAATCCCCTAAAGGGGTAGGAAATTGCTTTCTCCGGCTGTGGTGTGGGATCGCCCTTTTTATGTCTTAAAACGACAAAGGAGCGCAATTGCTGCGCCCCGGCCCGTTTACCCGGCCTCCCGGTCGTCTGTTTCCGGCGCCGTCGGGCCCTGGCGGAACGGATCCGGCTCCAACCCGTGCAGCGCGATGCCACTGGTTTCTGTGGTGTCCGCCATCTTGGGCGTCGTCATCTCCGGCTCCGTTATCGGGGGCTCCGGTGGCTGGTTGTTGGCCCATGCCACCTGGTTGCGCCCTTTGCCCTTGGCGGCATAAAGCGCATCATCCGCAGACCGCATCAGATCCTGCGGCATGGTGCCGTGCTGCGGATAACTGGACAGGCCGGCTGAAATGGTGATGCGCGGCAGGGTTTTGTCGCCGTAGCGCACGGTGATATTTTCCACAGCCAGACGCAGGGCCTCAGCGCGCTCAAAGGCCTCATCCGGGCTCAGATCCGGCAGCAGTAACATGAACTCTTCGCCGCCGGAACGACAAGCCACCTCATCGCCGTCGCACGCCGCCTCCAGCGCCGCACCGACCGCGCGCAGCACCATATCGCCGGCATCATGGCCATGATTGTCGTTGAATTTCTTGAAATGATCCACGTCCACCGCGACCACAGAAAGCGGCCGGGCATCCTTCTGCGCGCGCAGAATCAACTTGCGCATGGAATCTGTCAGGTGGCGGCGGTTGAACAGCCCGGTCAGAGAATCGCGCACCGACTGATCCTGTAACTGGTCGCGCATCTGCACATTGGCAATGGCCATCGAGATCTGTTCGGCACACATCTGTGCCAGTTTGCGCGTCTGCTGAAACTCATCGTCGGTGATCATGCGCCCGGCTTTCAAATGCATCAGCCCCACTGCTTCGCCATGGGCCAGGATCGGAAAACAGAAATAGGGGTTCTGATCGTGTGGCTCGGCGTGCTCGCAGGTGAAGTCCACCTCACTCAGGCCAAAAACATAGGAGCGGCCACGGCGCAGCCCCCAACAGCTTTCGGGGTGGATATGGTCGAGATGCACGCCGCCATTCCAGCTGGCGCAGCCATCCAGCACATCACGCGAATTGGAATAGACATAGATGGTGCCTTCGATTCCCGGCAGAATATGGGCCATAAAGCGGGACACCATATCAAACAGCTCCGTCAGCGAGCGGCTGGACTGCAGCCATTCGTTCAGCTCGCCCAGCAGTTTCACCTCGCGCGCGATACGTGCCTCTTTTGCCCGCCAGACACGGTCTTTTAGCGCGCGCTGCTTTAATTGGTTTACCTGCCAGCGACCGGATTGGAGGGTGATCACGGTAAACAGCCCCAGCAGGGTCAGAACCACAGTGGCGATGATAAACAGCCCGGTCTGCAGCCGGTCGACAAAGGTTTCATGCAGCCGGGTGACATCGGTGTAAAATTCAATGGCCCCAACAAATTGACCGTCTTGCATCACCGGTTCATATATTTCAAACACCGCGTGCTCCATGTCAGCCATCATGGAGGCATCGTGGAAATTCATTCCGTCGATTTCAGACATCGGCAAGTCGACGTGTTTTTGATAGACCCGCCCGGTGGCGACCATGTTCACAAAATAATCCTTCGTGTTGATCTGGCCAATGTCAGAGGCGCGGCTGGACCAGAACACCTGGCCGTCCGCGCGGTATAATTTGTACCGGTAGATATCGGAGGTCGAGGTGATGTCAGTCAGAAAGCTGATGTCACGTTCGCTCAACTCGCCGTTCACAAACGCCTCACTGCCAGAAGCAATCTGGACCAGAACCCGGCGCTTCCACTGTTCGGAACGCAGTCGAATATCGGTGGCCAGCATCCGGTCTGTCAGCTCTTCCGGCACAAAGTTGACCACCCACCAGGAGCTGGCGGCCACGGCCATAAAGACCAGCACCAGCGTTGCAGATTTAAGGCGGGACGTTATCAGGGTGTGAACAGAGGTTTTCATACGGGAACCAGATAAAAGGACACTACTCAGACAGTCTGGACAGCCTGGGTTTCTCGCGTGTTAATTAAGGTCTGCACAAAACCTAAAATTGTATCCGGTTCCGTCAGCGTCAGGTGGAGCGCACCGGGAATTGCCGTCAGCAACAGTGGGGCCGGGACGGTGGTGCTGCTCTGGTTGAAAATGCGGAACATTAGTAGAACGCACCTTTCCCTCTGCGAACATTGCCGCTAAGTTTGCGCCATGAGCAGCTTTGATGAATATGATGATTTTGACGCCGCCGCGCGTCCGCCCGCCGCCCCCGGTGTCCCTGCCGCCGCCGCTGGCCGCACCCCGCTGAGCCAGATGGCGATGGCGGCGCGCCCAAAGCCCTATCTGGACGGGCTGAACCCGGCGCAGCGCGAGGCGGTCGAAGCGCTGGACGGCCCGGTTCTGATGCTGGCCGGCGCTGGCACCGGCAAAACCAAAGCGCTGACCGCGCGCATTGCACATCTGCTCAACACCGGCCGCGCCCGCCCCAATGAAATCCTGTCGGTGACCTTCACCAACAAGGCCGCGCGCGAGATGAAAGAACGGGTCGCCACCCTGTTGGGGCAGACGGTCGAGGGCATGCCCTGGCTTGGCACTTTTCATGCCATCTGTGTGAAACTGCTGCGCCGTCACGGCGAACTGGTCGGGCTGAAATCGAATTTCACCATCCTGGATACCGATGACCAGATCCGGCTGTTGAAACAACAGATCCGGGCTGCGGGCATTGATGACAAACGCTGGCCCGCGCGCCAGCTTGCCAATATCATCGACAGCTGGAAAAACCACGCATGGACCCCGGAGCGGGTGCCGGCATCCGAGGCCAGCGCTTTCAACGGTCAGGGCCCGAAACTTTACGCAGAGTACCAGGCCCGGCTGCGGGCTCTGAACGCCTGTGACTTTGGCGATTTGCTGATGCATGTGGTGGTTATTTTTCAGCAAAATCAAGATGTTCTTGAGCAATACCAGCGCTGGTTCAAATTCATCCTGGTGGACGAATATCAGGATACCAACGTGGCGCAATATATGTGGCTGCGCCTGCTTGCCGCCGGCCATCACAACATCTGTTGTGTCGGCGATGACGATCAGTCGATCTATGGCTGGCGCGGCGCTGAGGTCGGCAATATCCTGCGTTTTGAGAAGGATTTTCCCGGTGCCACCGTGGTGCGTCTGGAGCAGAACTACCGCTCCACCGCCCATATCCTGGCTGCGGCCAGCGGCGTGATTGCCGGCAATGAAGGCCGCCTGGGCAAGCAGCTGTGGACCGCCGCAGAGGGTGGCGACAAGGTGCGGCTGATCGGCCACTGGGACGGCGAAGAAGAGGCGCGCTGGATCGGCGAAGAGATCGAAGCCGTGCAGCGCGGCACCCGCGGCAAAGACCCGGTGTCGCCGGAAGACATGGCGATTCTGGTGCGCGCCAGCCATCAGATGCGCGCCTTTGAGGACCGGTTCCTGACCATCGGCTTGCCGTATCGTGTCATTGGTGGTCCGCGTTTTTATGAACGGCTCGAGATCCGCGACGCCATGGCTTATTTCCGGGTGGTGACCAGCCCGGACAACGATCTGGCCTTTGAACGTATTGTGAACACGCCCAAACGTGGCATCGGTGACAAGGCGATGCAGACCATGCAGCTTTGTGCCCGCGAGAACGGTGTGTCGCTGACGGAGGGCGCCCGCATTGCGCTTGCCAACGGCGATCTGAAGGGCAAGGCCAAGTCTGAACTGGCCAAACTTATGGTCAATCTTGATATCTGGATGTCGCGGCAGCGCGACGGCGACAATCACATTGAGATCGCGGAGCAGATTCTCGACGAATCGGGCTACACCGCTATGTGGCAAAACGACAAAACCCCCGAAGCCCCGGGCCGGCTTGAAAACCTGAAAGAACTGGTAAAAGCGCTGGAGCAGTTCGAAAACCTCGGCGGATTCCTCGAACACGTGTCGCTGATCATGGACAATGCCGCCGGTGATTCGGATGAAAAGGTCTCGATCATGACCCTGCACGCCGCCAAAGGGCTCGAATTCCCTGCGGTGTTCCTGCCGGGCTGGGAAGACGGTCTGTTTCCCTCGCAACGCTCGATGGATGAAAGTGGCCTGAAAGGCCTCGAAGAAGAGCGCCGGCTGGCCTATGTCGGCATCACCCGTGCCGAAAAACTCTGCACCATCTCCTTTGCCGCCAACCGGCGTGTGTTTGGCCAGTGGCAATCGGCGTTGCCGTCACGGTTCATTGACGAACTGCCCGCCGATCACGTCGATGTGCTGACGCAGACCGGGCTTTATGGTGGTGGCACCGGCGCTGGGGACATGGCCAGCAGTCTCGATCAGAGCCTCGAGGATGGCGGCGGTTACAATTCCCCCGGCTGGAAACGGCTGCAGGCGCGCAGCCAGACCCGACACGGCAGTAGCACCCGCACCGCTGGCGGAGCATCTGGCGGCAAGCCTTCCGCCGCTCAGAGCATGGTGATCAACGCCAAAGCGCTGCCGGCCTTTGCCGAGGGGGACCGCGTCTTTCACAAAAAGTTCGGTTATGGCTCGGTGATGGCGGTGGATGGCGACAAGCTGGACATCGAATTTGAGCGCGCCGGCTCCAAAAACGTGGTCGCCGGCTTCATTGTGCCCGCCGATCAGGCAGATGACGTGCCGTTTTAGATCCTGCCTGTCCCTGGTATCGGCTGGCCGGGGTGACGGCTTTTTGGCCGGTGTCTGACCGGGCGCTTCACCAGCGATTCTCAACGAAGTGCCTTTGCTCTGGCCGCGGTTTGGTGCCGCCGCCGCTGGTTTTGCGGCAGGCCGGGGTGATGCTCTTCGTGTTTTGACGTCGCCGCGCTTTGATCTCAGTGCGGCAGGTCCGGCCCTTTGAGCCGATTGCTGCCCCGCTGTCGGACTGAACGCTGCGGATGGGGGCCGGGAATGCCCGGCGTCAGCGCCGCAACAGCCGGGGAGAGATCACACACGGCCGTTCACTTCGCCTGTAATATCTTGCCCGTCTGCGTACCGGTGCCGTCGTCGCACCGGCGCGCCCTGATTTCCCACTAAAACCCACCCATAAAAAAACGGCGGCGCCCGCGAAGGGTGCCGCCGTTTATCCGCGCGCTCACCAAGGGGGGGATGGGAACAAGCGCAGATCAGAGAACAAAAGCGGCGGCGCCAGGGGGGAGAGGCGCCACCGCTTTTTCACGCCCCGGTAAAGGGGCGCACTGCTCAGGAAAGGCCCACGAGACCGATCCTGGCCATTATTGAAAGCGGTGGCACCAGGGAGGAGAAGCACCACCGCCTTTGTCCGCCTCACACAGGGAGGATAGAGGCGTATCTGTGTCGGGAGAGGGCAGGTGCCCGGTCCCGGGGAATTTTGAAAGCGGCGGTGCCAGGGAGGAGAAGCACCACCGCCTTTGTCCGCCTCACACTGGGAGGAAAGAGGCGTA